>NZ_LR655693.1 GCF_902168065.1 Mycobacterium tilburgii
GGGGTGCGGAGGACGGCGGTTGGACGGGCTCCGGCGGCGGGGTCGGGCCAGGGCTCGTGCTGGGACTCGGGCCCGCCTGCGAGTTGCCTAGCGCCAGCAGCATTTCCGCGGTGTGCCGGGACAGCTGCCAGCCGCCCTGGAACGGCGCGAACTCCATCGGGAAGGTGAACGCGCTGTTGTTTCCCTGCGCGGTGTCCACGGTGACGGTGGCGACGACGTTGGACGGATTCTTGTCCGACCATGCAATGTTGTTCGCCACGAACGACATTGGCAGATACCCGTTGTCCCGCAGCGCGTTAATGAATTTGTCCAGCGTGGTCCGGATCTCCGGGGTCGCGCCCTCGATAAGGTTCACCTTGTTGACGGTGGGAATACTGGGGTCGACGAGGCGGTTCAACACCTCTACCAATGCCTCGGGAACGGGCAGGGGAGCAGTCGGAGGAGCGGTGACGATCAACGGAGTGGACGTGGGCAACGGCATCGCGGTGCTACTCGACGGCAGCACCTTTGGCTCGCTGTGCGAACAGGCCGCGAGCTCGATGGCCGCCGCGGCGGCGGTGCTTAAGGTTAACGATAGATGTCGACGCATCCACTCGGGTCGCCCGGGCTATTCGGCCAGGCCTGATGCCGGGAGTGCGGCCGAGGTTCCGGTCGTGCCTACTGGTGCAATGGAAGTCACAGTCGGAAACATGTTGGTGATGACAGCAGCCTGGCGATGCCTGTGGCGAGGCCTTTTGGGGTCACGGGGTGTTCTCTCGGTGGTGCCAAATCGACGTCGAGGGTACCAGCGGGAGCAACGACGCAACTTTTCACGGCATTTGACTACACGCAAGAACGGCCAATGGCCGGTAGCGTTGGAGTATCCACCGCATCAATATCGGGGCGGGAAAGGAGCGCAAGATGGGTGACTCAGAGCGTTCTGAAGCATTCGGTATCAATCGTGAAACCGGCATGTCCAGCGAGGATGCGGCCGAGTTGGAACAGCTGCGTCGCGAAGCGGCGGCACTGCGTGAACAACTCGAACAGGCCACCGAATCGCACGGCGGCACCCGGTCCGCGCGCGATGTGCATCAACTCGAAGCGCGCATCGACTCGCTTGCCGCCCGCAATTCGAAATTAATGGAAACTCTCAAAGAGGCCCGCCAGCAGCTGCTGGCTCTGCGGGAGGAAGTCGATCGTCTCGGTCAGCCGCCGAGCGGCTACGGCGTGCTGCTCTCCGCGCACGAAGACGAGACGGTCGACGTGTTCACCTCGGGCCGCAAGATGCGCCTGACGTGCTCGCCGAACATCGATGTGTCATCTCTGCGGAAGGGCCAGACGGTCCGCCTCAACGAGGCCCTGACCGTCGTCGAAGCCGGGAAGTTCGAGTCGGTGGGCGAGATCTCGACGTTGCGGGAGGTCCTCAACGACGGGCACCGCGCGCTAGTGGTCGGGCACTCCGACGAGGAGAGGATCGTCTGGCTCGCCGAACCACTGGTGGCCGAGGACCTGCCGGACGGAGTTACCGACGCACTCAACGACGACACCAGGCCGCGCAGGTTGCGGCCTGGCGATTCTCTGCTGGTCGACACCAAGGCCGGCTACGCCTTCGAGCGCATCCCCAAGGCCGAGGTCGAGGACCTGGTGCTGGAAGAGGTGCCCGACGTCAGCTACGAGGACATCGGTGGCCTGACCCGGCAGATCGAGCAGATCCGCGACGCCGTCGAGTTGCCGTTCCTGCACAAGGAGCTGTACCGCGAGTACGCGCTGCGGCCGCCCAAGGGCGTGTTGCTCTACGGCCCGCCCGGCTGCGGTAAGACGCTGATCGCCAAGGCCGTCGCCAACTCGTTGGCCAAGAAGATGGCGGAGGTGCGCGGCGACGACGTCCGCGAGGCCAAGAGCTACTTCCTCAACATCAAGGGCCCCGAGCTGCTGAACAAGTTCGTTGGCGAGACCGAACGTCACATCCGGCTGATCTTCCAGCGGGCGCGGGAAAAGGCGTCCGGGGGCACCCCGGTGATCGTGTTCTTCGACGAGATGGACTCGATCTTCCGGACCCGCGGCACCGGCGTCTCCTCCGACGTCGAGACCACGGTGGTGCCGCAGCTGCTGAGCGAGATTGACGGTGTCGAGGGACTCGAGAACGTCATCGTGATCGGCGCCTCCAACCGTGAGGACATGATCGACCCCGCGATCCTGCGGCCGGGACGGCTGGACGTAAAGATCAAGATCGAGCGCCCGGATGCCGAAGCGGCACAGGACATCTTCTCCAAGTACCTGGTCGAGTCGCTGCCGGTGCACGCCGACGACCTCGCCGAGTTCGACGGCGACCGCGGCGCCTGCATCCGAGCGATGATCGAGAAGGTCGTCGAGCGGATGTACGCCGAGATCGACGACAACCGATTCCTGGAGGTCACCTACGCCAACGGTGACAAGGAAGTCATGTACTTCAAGGACTTCAACTCCGGGGCCATGATCCAGAACGTCGTCGACCGGGCGAAGAAGAACGCGATCAAGTCGGTGCTGGAGATCGGTCAGCCCGGTCTGCGTATCCAGCACCTGCTCGACTCGATCGTCGACGAGTTCGCCGAGAACGAGGACCTGCCCAACACCACCAACCCCGATGACTGGGCGCGGATCTCGGGCAAGAAGGGCGAGCGGATCGTCTACATCCGCACCTTGGTCACCGGCAAGTCGTCGAGCGCGTCGCGCGCCATCGACACCGAATCAAACCTGGGCCAGTACTTGTAGGGGCGGGCCACACCCGGTCGTGGTCTGGCTCAGTCGAATTCGAACGAGTAGCTGTTGGTCAGACCTGCGTGACGCGTGCGGGTCGCGTCGTGGTGTCGACCCGCAGCGTCTCGGTGAGCACGCGCGGCTGGTAGCCCCATCCCGGCGGCAGGGTGAGCGGCCGGCCAAGTCGGCGCTCGACAGGTCGGGGTCGGCGACTTGGCTCCAGGTCTGCATCACCCAGCGCCCGCCGTCAGGATCGATCAGCTCGTAGATCTCTTCGCCGGCGTTGAAGACGAAGACGGTGTTGCGGGTGACTTCGTTGACGGTGTACGGCGCGGGGTTCATCGACGACAGCGCCACAGTGGCCTGCTTGACCATCTCGATGCCGCCGAACGTCATTCGTTCCTGCAAGCCGTCGGTCTGCTTCTCGATCGCGTTCATCGGCCAGTAGCTCGGACCGTTGAGCGGGGGCGGTGGCCACACCGTGTTCGACGGCGATGTCCTGCGGGTCGAGCTTCGACCACAGCTCGGCCGGACAGTCGTTGAGCGGGAAGCTGTTGTAGACCGTTGCCTGCGGAACGGATTCGCTGACCTCGACGAGTAGTACTTCGCCATAACGCTTTCCGGACAAGTCGGGCATGTGCTCGGACGCTTTCTGTCGTGGCGTGCTCGTGGGCGAGGCTGCCGTGGTAGCGGTTGCGTGCGGTCAGCGTGGTGTGCAGGTCGTCGATCAGCGGGTCGAGGAACATGCCCGGCATTCGTCGTCGACCGCACGGGTGCTGATGTACATGAACGTCAGCGCGCCGATGAACAGTGCAGGTGTGGATCAGCGAATCGGGTACCCGGAACGTTAAGCCGAACACCGTCGAGGTCATGATGTCGGTGTGCGTCCACTCCACTGATCAGCGGCGGCGTCAGGAGATCAGGACCAGGATCAGATACTATGGTGGCCCCGACGGCGGCCACCACCAGGATCTCGATCAGTTGCGACACGGCCGGCAGGAACAACCACGTTGAGGCTTTCGATCCGGGTGAGCGGCAGGCGCTGCGACGGATCGGGCATCGCCGCAAACGGTGTGCCGGTTAGGCTTTCGCCGCTCTCCGGCGGCGCGGTCGCCGACTTCAGCAGCGGCCGAACACGTACCACGGTCTTGGACACGACGAAGGTCCCCGCGATGGTGAGCAGGAAGACAATCGCCAATGTCAGCCGCTGCCTGCTGATGTGCGCAGCCATCAGCCAGACATAGGTGTTGAAGAACACCAACGCGGTCAGCAGGACGATGGGCAGGGCCCGCACCGCCAGCGCGCCGACCGTGGACAGATGCTACAGGGTCATCGCACCGACCACGTGATCACCGTAGCCGACACCGCAGCCGGTCAGCACCAGTATGACGGCGTCTCGGATCAGCTGAATCGGACCGGATTCGATGACGCCGCACGTGACGGCGAAGGCCACCGACGCGGTCGAGACGGCGGCGCGGGTGCGCCCGCCGGAAACCCGGGACACCAGCCAGCCGAGCAGGGCGGCCAGCGGGATCGCCGCCGCGAGTAGGGCCAGGATCACCCACTGCGAGCTGGTCGGCGTGTTCCGGATGAAGACGTCGTTGCTGTCGCTGACGAAATACACACCCAGCAGGCAGCCTTGCACCGCGGCCCAGGCCGCCGCCATCGGCCCCGCGGCGTCAGCACCGACGGCAGACCGCGGTCCAGAAACCACTGTTCCGCCGCCTTCCGGCGGGCGCGGGCGGCGCGCCGAATTAGCCGAATTACATCTACACCGGGGGACCCTAAAGGGCGCGTCGGCAACGTGCTGGCAGATTTCGCGGCACGTCAAGGCGGTCCCCCAGCGCGGGGACTCCGCGCCGCTTGCCTAGGCTGGTGGCATGCAACGGATTATCGGGACGGAGGTCGAGTACGGCATTTCGTCGCCGTCTGACCCGACCGCCAACCCGATCCTGACATCGACCCAAGCGGTGCTGGCCTACGCGGCCGCCGCCGGCATTCAGCGCGCCAAGCGCACCCGCTGGGACTACGAGGTGGAATCGCCGCTGCGCGATGCCCGCGGTTTCGACCTGAGCCGCTCGGCCGGGCCGCCGCCGGTGGTCGATGCGGACGAGGTCGGCGCGGCCAACATGATCCTGACCAACGGGGCGCGGCTCTACGTCGATCACGCCCACCCCGAATACTCCGCGCCCGAGTGCACCGACCCGCTGGACGCGGTGATCTGGGACAAGGCCGGCGAGCGGGTGATGGAGGCCGCCGCCAGGCACGTCGCCAGCGTGCCGGGCGCCGCCAAGCTGCAGCTGTACAAGAACAACGTCGACGGCAAAGGCGCGTCGTACGGAGCGCACGAGAACTATCTGATGTCGCGGCAGACGCCGTTCTCGGCGATCATCGCCGGGCTCACCCCGTTTTTCGTGTCCCGCCAGGTGGTCACCGGCTCCGGCCGGGTCGGCATCGGGTCCTCCGGCGACGAGCCCGGTTTTCAGCTGTCCCAGCGCTCCGACTACATCGAGGTCGAGGTCGGGCTGGAGACCACGCTCAAGCGCGGCATCATCAACACCCGCGACGAACCGCACGCGGACGCCGACCGGTACCGCCGGTTGCACGTCATCATCGGTGACGCCAACCTCGCCGAGACGTCGACCTACCTCAAGCTGGGCACCACGGCCCTGGTCCTGGATCTGATCGAAGAGGGCCCGCAGCACGGCATCGACCTCAGCGATCTCGCGCTGGCCCGTCCGGTGCACGCGGTCCATGCCATCAGCCGCGACCCGTCGCTGCGGGTGGCGGTGGCGCTGGCCGACGGTAGGGAACTGACCGGCCTTGCGCTGCAACGGATTTACCTTGACCGGGTGGCGAAGCTGGTCGACGGCCGCGACCCCGATCCGCGTGCCTCAGACATCGTCGAGACGTGGGCGAACGTGCTCGACCTGCTGGAGTGCGATCCGATGGAATGTGCCGAGCTGCTGGACTGGCCGGCCAAGCTGCGGCTGTTGGAGGGCTTCCGGCAGCGGGAGCATCTGAGCTGGTCGGCATCGCGATTGCACCTGGTGGACCTGCAGTATTCCGATGTCCGGCTGGACAAGGGTCTGTACAACCGGCTGGTCGCGCGCGGCTCGATGAAGCGGCTCGTCACCGAGCAGCAGGTGCTCGACGCGGTCGATAATCCGCCGACCGACACCCGCGCGTACTTCCGTGGCGAATGCCTGCGCCGGTTCGGGGCCGACAT
Organism: Mycobacterium tilburgii; assembly: GCF_902168065.1. GTDB lineage: Bacteria > Actinomycetota > Actinomycetes > Mycobacteriales > Mycobacteriaceae > Mycobacterium > Mycobacterium tilburgii. The sequence continues at coordinate 5,945 of NZ_LR655693.1, forward strand.
CGCCGCGGCCAGTTGGGACTCGGTGATTTTCGATCTCGGTGGCGATTCACTGGTGCGCATCCCGACGCTGGAGCCGCTGCGGGGCAGCAAGGCCCACGTCGGAGCGCTACTGGACTCGGTGGACAGCGCAGTTCAACTCGTGGAACAACTGACTAGCTGAGGCTTGTTAAGCAAAGACCGGCGGGTGCGACCCGGTACTGTAGAGATACCAGCGGGCGTGTTTACCGGCCGTAAACAGGGCCCACACGAAGCAGGAGGAGGCGATGGCGCAGGAGCAGACCAAGCGTGGCGGTGGTGGCGACGACGACGATGATGTCGTCGGCACGACGGCTGCCGGCCAGGAGCGTCGCGAGAAACTGACCGAGGAAACCGACGATCTGCTCGACGAGATTGACGACGTCCTGGAGGAAAACGCGGAGGACTTCGTCCGTGCGTACGTCCAAAAGGGCGGACAGTGACCTGGTCGTTCCCTGATCTTTTAACCACCAACACGGCCCTTCCCGGATTTTCTGCTGTCAATACCTCGTCGTTCGCCGACTTGTTGCGTCGCGAGGCACCGGAATTGCTACCCGCGGTTCTCGGCGGCGGCAAATCCGGGGGGCAGCCCGGTGGGGACGCCGCGCACTTGCCGCACGGCACCACGATCGTCGCGCTGAAATACCCGGGCGGTGTCCTGATCGCCGGTGACCGGCGCTCGACCCAGGGCAGCATGATCGCCGGCCGGGACGTCAAGAAGGTGTACATCACCGACGACTACACCGCGACAGGCATCGCGGGCACGGCCGCGATCGCGGTCGAATTCGCCCGCCTCTACGCCGTCGAGCTCGAGCACTACGAGAAGCTGGAAGGCGTGCCACTGACGTTCGCCGGCAAGGTGAACAGGCTGGCGATCATGGTGCGCGGCAACCTGCCCGCCGCCATGCAGGGACTGGTCGCGCTGCCGCTATTGGTGGGCTACGACATCCATGCTGCCGACGCGGAAACCGCCGGGCGCATCGTGTCGTTCGACGCGGCGGGCGGCTGGAGCATCGAGGAAGAGGGCTACCAGTCGGTGGGGTCGGGATCGTTCTTCGCCAAGTCCTCGATGAAGAAGTTGTACGCCCAAGTCACCGACTTCGATTCCGCGCTGCGGGTTGCCGTGGAGGCGCTCTACGACGCCGCCGACGACGATTCCGCCACGGGCGGACCGGATTTGGTGCGTGGCATCTTTCCGACGGCGGTCACCATCAGCGCCGAAGGCGCGGTCGAGGTGACCGGGGGGCGGATCGCCGAATTGGCTCGCCAGGTCATCGAAAGCCGCTCGCGCGCCGACACTTTCGGCCCGGATGGCGGTGAGAAGTGAGTTTCCCGTATTTTATCTCGCCCGAACAGGCGATGCGTGAGCGCAGCGAACTGGCGCGTAAGGGCATCGCTCGGGGCCGCAGCGTGGTGGTGCTGGCCTACTCGGATGGGGTGCTGTTCGTTGCAGAGAACCCGTCGCGGTCGCTGCAGAAGATCAGCGAACTCTACGACCGGGTGGGTTTCGCCGCGGTCGGCAGGTTCAATGAATTCGACAATCTGCGGCGCGGCGGCATCCAGCTCGCCGACACCCGCGGCTACGCTTACGATCGCCGCGACGTCACCGGCCGGCAGCTTGCCAACGTGTACGCGCAGACACTCGGTACCATTTTCACCGAGCAGGCCAAGCCGTACGAAGTCGAGCTGTGCGTCGCCGAGGTGGCTCACTACGGCGAGACGAAAGCGCCTGAGATGTATCGGATCACCTACGACGGGTCGATCGCCGACGAGCCGCACTTCGTGGTGATGGGCGGCACCACCGAGCCGATCACGGCCGCGCTCAAGGACTCGTACGCCGAAAACGCCGACCTGCACGACGCCCTGGGTGTTGCGGTCAACGCGCTGCGGGCGGGCGCCGCGGAATCCTCCAACGGTGACCAGCCGGCCCTGGACGTCGGCAGCCTGGAAGTCGCGATCCTGGACGCCAACCGGCCGCGGCGCGCGTTTCAGCGGATCGGACGGTCCGCCCTGGAAAACCTCCTCCAGGAGACGGATTCCAAACGCCCGAAGCCGAAGAAATCCGGCGACGATTCCTAGGTCGGTTGCGGCCTGATTTGCGGTCCGTTTTGTCCCGTGGGCGCGGCTTGCTCATTTTCCTGCGGGGACAGCAAGTACGCTCAATTGTGTGCAGCGACGAATCATGGGCATCGAGACCGAGTTCGGTGTCACCTGCACATTCCACGGCCATCGAAGGCTGAGCCCGGACGAGGTAGCCCGCTACCTTTTTCGCCGGGTGGTGTCCTGGGGTCGCAGCTCCAACGTCTTTTTGCGTAACGGCGCCCGCCTTTACCTCGACGTCGGCAGTCACCCCGAGTATGCCACCGCCGAGTGCGACAGTCTGGTGCAGCTGGTCACGCATGACCGGGCCGGGGAATGGGTGCTGGAGGACCTACTGGTCGACGCCGAACAGCGGCTTGCCGACGAAGGCATCGGCGGCGACATCTATCTGTTCAAGAACAACACGGACTCGGCGGGCAACTCCTACGGCTGCCACGAGAACTACCTGATCGTGCGTGCCGGCGAGTTCTCCCGTATCTCCGACGTGCTGCTGCCGTTTCTGGTCACCCGTCAGTTGATCTGCGGGGCCGGCAAGGTGCTGCAGACCCCCAAGGCGGCGACGTTCTGCCTCTCCCAACGCGCCGAGCACATCTGGGAAGGCGTCTCTTCGGCGACCACGCGGAGCCGTCCGATCATCAACACCCGCGACGAGCCGCACGCGGACGCCGAGAAGTACCGGCGGCTGCACGTCATCGTCGGCGATTCTAACATGTGCGAGACCACCACGATGCTCAAGGTGGGGACCGCGGCGCTGGTGCTCGAGATGATCGAGGCCGGGGTGCCGTTTCGCGACTTCTCGCTGGACAACCCGATCCGCGCCATCCGGGAGGTCAGCCACGACGTCACGGGTCGGCGGCCGGTCCGGTTGGCGGGTGGGCGGCAGGCCAGCGCGTTGGACATCCAGCGCGAGTACTACAGCCGCGCCGTCGAGCACCTGCAGACCCGCGAACCCAACGCGCAGATCGAACAGGTTGTCGACCTGTGGGGCCGTCAGCTCGACGCCGTCGAGAGCCAGGACTTCGCCAAGGTCGACACCGAGATCGACTGGGTGATCAAGCGCAGGCTGTTCCAGCGCTACCAGGACCGCTACAACATGGAGCTGTCCGACCCCAAGATCGCTCAGCTGGACCTCGCGTACCACGACATCAAACGCGGCCGCGGCGTCTTCGACCTGTTGCAGCGCAAGGTCCTGGCGGCGCGCGTCACCACGGACGAGGACATCGCCGAGGCCGTCGACAATCCGCCGCAAACCACCCGCGCGCGGCTGCGCGGCGAGTTCATCAGCGCCGCCCAGGCGGCCGGGCGCGACTTCACCGTGGACTGGGTGCACCTCAAGCTCAACGACCAGGCGCAGCGGACCGTGCTGTGCAAGGACCCGTTCCGGGCCGTCGACGAGCGGGTGAAGCGGCTCATCACCAGCATGTAAACCGCGGGTGCTTGCCGCACGCGTACCGCCGTGGTTGCCACACGGGACACGTGTGACGTGAGTGGCTCATGTGTCGCACGGCCCGTCGGCGCACGCCACGCGTCATCGCCATCTAATCTGGAGCAAATGGCGACCTCGAAAGTCGAACGGCTGGTCAATCTCGTCATCGCCTTGCTGTCCACTCGCGGCTACATCACCGCGGAGAAGATCCGGTCCAGCGTGGCCGGCTACTCGGAAAGCCCTAGCCTCGAAGCCTTTTTCCGAATGTTCGAGCGGGACAAGAACGAACTGCGCGACCTCGGCATCCCGCTCGAGGTGGGCCGGGTATCGGCGATGGACCCCACCGAGGGCTACCGGATCAACCGGGACGCCTACTCGTTGCCGCCGGTCGAGCTGACTGCCGACGAGGCCGCCGCTGTGGCCGTCGCCACCCAGCTGTGGGAATCAACGGAAATGATCACCGCGACCCAGGGCGCGTTGCTCAAGCTGCGGGCCGCCGGGGTCGACGTCGACCCGTTGGACACCGGCGCACAGGTGGCGATCGCCTCGCCGGAGGGGCTCCCGGGTCTGCGCGGCTCGGAGGAGGTGCTCGGAATCCTGTTGTCCGCCATCGATTCCCGACAAGCGGTGCAATTCCCGCACCGGCCGTCGCGCACCGAGCCGTACACCCTGCGCACCGTCGAACCGTGGGGCGTGGTGACCGAGAAGGGGCGCTGGTATCTGGTCGGCCACGACCGTGACCGCGACGCGACCCGCACCTTCCGGCTGTCGCGCATCGGCGCCGACGCGCAGCCGATCGGCCCGCCCGGCGCCGTCACCGTGCCCGACGGCGTCGACCTGCGCAAGATCGTCGCCCAGACGGTCAGCGAAGCCTCCGGGACGTCCACCGGGGCTCAGGCGCTGGTGTGGGTCGCCGACGGGCGGGCCACCGCGTTGCGCCGCGCCGGACGATCCACCGGCGCCCGGCAGCTGGGCGGGCGCGACGGCGAGGTGATCGAGATCGAGACCGGCTCGCTCGACGGCCTGGCGCGTGAGGTCGCCGGGTACGGCGCCGACGCGGTCGTCCTCGAGCCGCAGGCGCTGCGCGACGATGTGGTGGCCCGGCTGCGTGCGCACAAGGAGTGGCAGCCGTGACTCCCGTGTCGACCCGCCTGGTCCGGCTGCTCAACATGGTGCCGTATTTCCAGGCCAATCCCCGGATCACCCGCGCCGAGGCCGCCACCGAACTGGGCGTGACCACCAAGCAGCTCGAAGAAGATCTCAACCAGCTGTGGATGTGCGGGCTGCCCGGCTATTACCCGGGCGACCTGATCGACTTTGAGTTCTCCGGCGACACGATCGAGGTGACCTTTTCGGCCGGCATCGACCGCCCGTTGAAGCTGACCTCGCCGGAGGCGACCGGGCTGCTGGTCGCGCTGCGGGCGCTGGCCGACATTCCCGGCGTGGTCGACCCGGCGGCGGCGCGCAGCGCCATCGCCAAGATCACCACCGCGGCCGGCGCCGCCGAACACGACTCGACGGGCTTGGCGACCGCGATCGACGAGCCGGAACCCATGGAGAACCGGGCGGCGGCCACGGTACGCACCGCGGTCCAATACCGGCACGCGCTGGCCATCGACTACTACTCCGCCTCGCACGACACGCTGACCAGCCGGATCGTCGATCCTATCCGGGTGGTGCTGATCGGCGGCCACAGCTACCTGGAGGCCTGGTCGCGCGAGGCCGAAGGCGTTCGGCTGTTCCGTTTTGACCGCATCGTCGAGGCTACCGAACTGGGTGAATCGGCCGTCCCGCCCGAACCGGCCCGCCACGCCCCGCCGGATACGTCGCTGTTCGACGGCGACCCGGCGCTGCCGGCAGCCAAGTTGCGCGTGGCGCCAAGGGCGTCGTGGGTGTTCGAGTACTATCCGATGCGCGACGTGCACGAGTTGCCCGACGGGTCCTGCGAAGCGGTCATGACCTATGCCTCCGAGGCGTGGATGACGCGCCTGGTGCTCGGGTTCGGATCCGACGTGCGGGTGCTCGAACCGGCGTCGCTGGCGCGGCGGGTCCGGGACGCGGCGACCGCGGCGCTGGAGTCGTATCAGGCAGTGAAGTCCTGACGACGTCCGAGCCTTCGTCGGCGCGCGCACACCGGCAGTTGCCCGCGCTGCGGTAGCATCGGGTGGACGTCTGGAGGTAATCAAAGTGGGCAGTCTTAGTCCGTGGCACTGGGCGATCCTAGCGGTCGTCGTCATCTTGCTGTTCGGTGCCAAGAAACTCCCGGATGCAGCCCGCTCGTTGGGCAAGTCGATGCGGATCTTCAAGTCCGAGATGCGGGAAATGCAGACGGAAAGCAAGTCGGAAGCGCCTTCGATTCAAACCCCCGCGTCGGCCCCTCAGCCCGTGCAGTCGCAGCGGGTCGACCCGGCGGCGCCGACCGAGCAGGGGCACACCGAAGCGCGACCTACTTAGCTGGGTTTCGGCCTCGTTGACCTCGTTGACTGAGCCGGTGCCCGAGCGCCACTGACCAAACGTTGTTGAAAGCATTCAAGACTTCAGCGCGTACCGGTGCCGTGCTGAAGCGTCTGAACCCGCGGAACCGACGCAGTCGGACCAACCCCGACGCGACGATGTCGCTGGTCGACCACCTCACCGAGCTGCGCACCCGGCTGCTGATCTCGTTGGGAGCGATCCTGCTCACGACGATCCTGGGCTTCATCTGGTATGGGCATCCGCTGTTCGGGCTGGAGAGCCTGGGCGAATGGCTGCGCCATCCGTACTGCTCGCTGCCGCAGTCGGCGCGCGCGGACATCAGCGCCGACGGGCAGTGCCGGTTGCTGGCCACCGCGCCGTTTGACCAGTTCATGCTGCGGCTCAAGGTGGGCATGACGGCCGGCATCGTGCTGGCCTGCCCGGTGTGGTTCTACGAGCTGTGGGCGTTCATCACCCCCGGGCTGTATCAACGGGAACGGCGCTTCGCGATCGGGTTCGTCATCCCCGCCGCGGTGCTGTTCATCGGCGGCGCGGTGCTGGCCTACTTCGTGTTGTCCAAGGCGCTGAACTTCCTGCTGACGGTCGGCAGCGACGTGCAGGTGACCGCGCTGTCCGGCGACCGCTACTTCGGCTTTCTGATCAACCTGCTGGTGGTGTTCGGGGTCAGCTTCGAGTTCCCGCTGCTGATCGTCATGCTCAACATGGCCGGCGTGCTGACCTACGAAAAGCTCAAGTCGTGGCGGCGCGGCCTGATCTTCGCCATATTCGCGTTCGCCGCGGTGTTCACCCCCGGCTCGGACCCGTTCTCGATGACGGCGCTGGGGATCGCGTTGTCGGTGCTGCAGGAGCTGGCCATCCAGATTGCCCGCGTTCACGACAAGCGAAAAGCCAAGCGCGAGGCCCAAACCGCGATTCCCGACTACCAGGCCTCGGTCATCGAGCCGGCCGAACCGATACCTGGGCCGGTTTCGGGACCCGTGTCTGAGCCCGCGCCGGAGCCGTCGTTCGCGGCCGGGCAGTATGACGACGTCACGTAGATGGCGGCGGCAGCTGGCGACGGCGTGACCGAGTTGCCCCGGTTCACCGGGGAGCTGCCGTTCGCGCTCGACGACTTCCAGCGCCGGGCGTGCGCGGCGCTGGAGCGAGGCCACGGCGTGCTGGTGTGTGCGCCGACCGGGGCCGGGAAAACGGTGGTCGGCGAATTCGCCGTGCATCTGGCGCTCGCCGGTGGGGGCAAGTGCTTCTACACCACGCCGCTGAAGGCGCTGAGCAATCAGAAACACACAGACCTGACCGCCCGCTACGGCCGGGACCGCATTGGCCTGCTGACCGGCGACATGTCGGACAACGCTGACGCGCCCGTGGTGGTGATGACCACCGAAGTGCTGCGCAACATGCTCTACGCCGATTCGGCTGCGCTGCAAGGACTTTCCCATGTCGTGATGGACGAGGTACACTTTCTCGCCGACCGGATGCGGGGACCAGTGTGGGAAGAGGTGATCCTGCATCTGCCCGACGAGGTGCGGCTGGTCAGCCTGTCGGCCACGGTGAGCAACGCCGAGGAGTTCGGCGGCTGGCTTCAGACCGTGCGCGGCGACACCACGGTCGTGGTCGACGAGCATCGCCCGGTGCCACTGTGGCAGCACGTGCTGGTCGGCCGCCGGCTGCTGGACCTGTTCGACTACGAAAATCAGAAACCGGCCGCGGAGCGCGCGCCGCGCGTCAACCCCGAACTGCTGCGCCACATCGCGCATCGCCGCGAGGCCGACCGGATGGGCGACTGGCAGCCTCGCCACCGCGCCACCGGACCCCCGTCGCGGCCCCGGTTCTACCGGCCGCCCGCGCGGCCGGATGTGATCGCGACGCTGGACTCCGAGGGGTTGCTGCCCGCGATCACGTTCGTGTTCTCGCGGGCCGGCTGCGACGCCGCGGTACAGCAGTGTCTGCGTTCACCGTTGCGGCTCACCTCCGAGGAGGAGCGCGCGCAGATCGCCGAGGTGATCGAGCATCGCTGTGGGGATCTGGCCGAGGCCGACCTCGCGGTGCTCGGCTACTACGAATGGCGGGAGGGGCTGCTGCGCGGGTTGGCGGCCCACCACGCCGGGATGTTGCCGGCCTTTCGGCACACGGTCGAGGAGCTGTTCACTGCCGGCCTGGTCAAGGCGGTGTTCGCCACCGAGACGCTAGCGCTGGGCATCAACATGCCCGCGCGCACGGTGGTGCTCGAGCGGCTGGTGAAGTACAACGGCGAGGCGCACGTGCCGCTGACGCCGGGGGAGTACACGCAGCTCACCGGGCGGGCCGGGCGCCGTGGCATCGACCTCGAGGGGCACGCGGTGGTGCTCTGGCATCCGGCCGAGGAGACCTCCGAACCGTCGGCAGTGACCGGGCTGGCGTCCACCCGCACCTTCCCGCTGCGCAGCTCGTTTGCGCCGTCGTACAACATGACCATCAACCTGGTCCAACACATGGGACCCGAGCAGGCGCACCAGTTGCTCGAGCAATCATTCGCCCAGTACCAGGCCGACCGCTCGGTCGTCGGGCTGGTCAAGGGCATCGACCGGGGCAAACAGTTGCAGGCCGAGATCGCCGCCGCGCTGGGTGGAGACGGCGCGCCTATCCTGGAATACGCCCAAATGCGCGCCCGGATCACGGAGATGGAACGCGCCCAGTCCCGGGCGTCGCGGCTGCACCGGCGGCAGGCCGCCAACGCGGCGCTGGCCGGCCTGCGTCGCGGCGACATCATCACGATCACCCATGGCCGGCACAGCGGGCTGGCGGTCGTGCTAGAATCGGCCCGCAACGGCGACGACCCTAGGCCGCTGGTGCTCACCGAGCACCGTTGGGCGGGCCGCATTTCCTCGGCCGACTATTCGGGTGCCGCCGCGCCGGTCGCCTCGATGTCATTGCCGAAACGGGTCGAGCACCGCCAGCCGAAGGTCCGGCGCGACCTGGCCTCGGCGCTGCGATCGGCCATCGCCGGGCTAGAAGTGCCGTCCCGGCGGCGCGGCGCCGATGCCGACGGTGGTGGTTTTCACGATCCGGAGCTGGCGTCGTTGCGTGACGAACTGCGCCGTCACCCTGCACACAACAGCCCCGGTGTGGAGGCTCAGGTCCGTGAGGCCGAGCGTTATCTGCGCATCGAACGCGACAACGCGCAGCTGGAGAGCAAGGTAGCGGCGGCCACCAATTCGCTGGCCCATACCTTCGACCGGATCGTCGGACTGCTGACCGAGCGGGAGTTCATTCAGGGGCCCGCGACTGATCCGCGGATCACCGACGACGGTCGGCTGCTGGCCAGGATCTACAGCGAGAGCGACCTGCTGGTCGCCGAATGCCTGCGCAGCGGTGCGTGGGCGGACCTGAAACCGGCCGAGCTGGCCGCGGTGGTTTCGGCGGTGCTCTACGAGACCCGCGGCGGCGACGGCCCCAGCGGGCCCTTCGCGGCGGAGGCACCCACACCCCGGTTGCGGCAGGCGCTGCTGCAGACAGCGAAGTTGTCCTACGCGCTGCGCGCCGACGAGCAGACCCACCGCATCGCCCCGAGCCGCGAGCCCGACGACGGCTTCGTGACCGCCATCTACCAGTGGGCCCGGACCGGCGACCTGGCCGGCTCGCTGGCCGCGGCCGACGTGACGGGGAGCGGTTCGCCGTTGCTGGCGGGCGATTTCGTACGGTGGTGCCGACAGGTGCTCGATCTATTGGATCAGGTCCGCAATGCCGCACCCGAAGCCGAGCTGCGGGCGACGGCAAAGCGGGCCATCAACGATGTTCGGCGCGGCGTCGTCGCAGTTGACGCCCGGTAGGCTGGGCGGGAGCTACCGTAACAGGGCCAGCACACAAGGAGATTGAGGAGAAACGATGAGCGGACCGCACGGATCGGATCCGGGCCAGCAGTGGCAACCGCCCGGCGAGGGTGCCGATCGCTCCCAGGAACCGCCTCAGGTGCGCTCACCCTGGCAACAGCAACCTCCCACCCAGGACGGCACCTGGCAGGCCCCCGCCTACACTCCGCCCGCCGAATACCCGCAATACCAGCAGCCCTACCCACAGCAGCCGGGGTATCCGCAGCCGGGCCAGTACGCCCAGCCCGGGCAGTACGGCGCGCAGCCGGGCCAGTACGCCCAGCCCGGGCAGTACGGCGCGCAGCCGGGCCAGTACGCCCAGCCCGGGCAGTACGGCGCGCAGCCGGGCCAGTACGCCCAGCCCGGTCAATACGGTCAGGCAGGGCAGTACCCGCAGCAGTATCCGGGCTATGAGCCGAAGAAGAAGCGTTCCGTCGCGCTGATCGGTGGCATCGCCGGGGCCGTCGCCTTTCTGCTGATCGCGGTGGTGCTGGTGCTTGGTTTCTGGGAACCGGGCTTTTTCGTCACCACCAAGCTGGACATCAACAAGGCGCAAAGCGGCGTACAGCAGGTGCTCAGCGACGAGACCAACGGCTACGGCGCCAAGAATGTTAAGGACGTCAAGTGCAACAACGGCGCCGACCCCACGGTGCAAAAGGGTGCGACGTTCGATTGCAGCGTCAGTATCGACGGAACCCAGAAGCGGGTGACGGTGACTTTCCAGGACGACAAGGGCACCTACGAGGTCGGCCGTCCGCAGTAGTGGCTCAGTGGTACGGTAACGAGTCGAGCGCTTTCTGTAGGCGGGCGATCGACGAGCCGACGCCGAATTCCGTTGCCAGGGTGGTGGTGCGCCGCGGGTCGGCGGCGCTCAGCGGCAGCTGGTCCGATTCCGTTGAGAAAGTGATGGGTGCGTCGGTTGTGACGCGCACGACCCGGTCGGCCGCCTCGATGTAGTCGGTGGCTCCGAGCAGTTTCGCGCGCAATCCCTTGGCCATCGTGGATTTCGGGTCTCGCGCGGCGGCCAGGATCTGTTCCAGCGAGCCGTGCTGAGCCAGCAGCGTCGCCGCCGTCTTCTCGCCGACGCCCGGCACGCCCGGCAGACCGTCGGACGGGTCGCCGCGCAGCAGCGCGAGCTCGGCGTAGGCAGGGCCGGCCCGATCCGCGGGCACCGCGTAGTTCTCCGCGACCTCGGCCGGCCCGTACAGCGTGGCTTTCGCCAGCCCGCGGCACAGATAGAGCACCCGGACCGGGACAGGGTCGTCGGTCACCACCTGCAGCAGGTCGCGGTCGCCGCTAACCACGACGACCGGGTCGTGGCGTTCCCGCGCCGCCAGCGTGCCCAGCACGTCGTCGGCCTCGAAGCCCTTGGCTCCCGCCGTCGGGATGCCGAAGGCGTCCAGCAGTTGCATGATCATGTCGACCTGCGGGGTGAGGTCATCGGGCACCTCTTCGATGTCGGGGACGCCCTCCGGTTCCGGTTCGGCCACCCGATGCGCCTTGTACGAGGGGATCAGGTCGACCCGGAACTGTGGCCGCCAGTCCAGGTCGAGGCAGACGGCCAGCCGTCTCGGCCGTTGTTGGCCGATGACCACGGCCATCGAGTCGATGAAGCCGCGGACGGCGTTGACGAGCTGGCCGTCCGGCGCGGTGATCGACGACGGCACCCCGAAATACGAGCGAAACCACATGCTGGCGCCGTCGAGCAACAGCAAAGGTGCGGGCATGCGGGCATCCTTTCATGCCCGGTGCGGTTAGCCTGGCTGCCATGGATTCTCACCGATTCGATGTTGCGGTTTATGCTCGCCGGCTGGCGGCGGCGGCCCGGGCGACCGCGGCGGCGGGACTCGACGGCCTGGTGATCACGCCGGGCTACGACCTGCGCTACCTCATCGGCTCGCGAGCCCAGACCCTGGAGCGTCTGACCGCGCTGGTGGTTCCGGCCTCCGGTGACCCAACCATTGTGGTACCGCGACTCGAGCTCGCCTCGCTCAAGGGATCGGCGATCGCGGAACTGGGCCTGGGCGTGCGTGCTTGGGTCGACGGCGAAGATCCCTACCTACTGGTGAGTGCGGCGCTCGGCGGTGGCCGCGCGGCGACGGCCGTCACCGATTCCATGTCGGCGCTGCATCTGGTGCCGTTGGCCGGGGTGCTGGGCGTGTCGCCGGTGCTGGTCACCGGCATCTTGCGCGAACTGCGGATGGTCAAGGAGGAGTGCGAGATCGACGCGCTGCGCAAGGCCGGTTCGGCCATCGACCGGGTTCACGCCCGGGTGCCGGAGTTTCTGGTGCCCGGACGCACCGAGGCCGAAGTCGCCGCCGACATCGCCGAAGCCATTGTCGACGAAGGGCATTCGGATGCGTCTTTCATCATCGTCGGATCCGGGCCGCACGGAGCCGACCCGCACCACAGCTATTCCAGCCGGGAGTTGCAAGCCGGCGACATCGTCGTCGTCGACATCGGAGGAGCCTACGAGCCCGGATACCATTCCGACTGCACCCGCACCTATAGCATCGGGGAACCGAGTCCCGATGTGGCACACCAGTATTCGCTGCTGCAGCGGGCGCAGCGGGCGGCATGCGATGTGGTGCGTCCGGGTGTGACGGCCGAGCAGGTCGACGCCACCGCCCGTGAGGTGCTGGCCGAGACCGGACTCGCGGAGTTCTTCGTGCATCGCACCGGGCACGGTATCGGCCTGTCCGTGCATGAGGAGCCCTACATCGTTAGCGGCAACGATCTGCCGTTGACCGCGGGGATGTCCTTCTCGATCGAGCCGGGCATCTATTTCCCGGGCAGCTGGGGTGCCCGCATCGAAGACATCGTCGTCGTGACTGAGGACGGGGCGCTGGCTGTCAACAATCGGCCGCACGAGCTGGTCGTGGTTACGGTGGACTGAGGCGCGTTAGGGCTGCTGGATTTCCGTGCTGATGTTCACCGGGACGACGGAGCCGTCGGTGCGGTGATCGCTGGTGTCGCGGCATTCCCCGTTGACGTCCACGCACGCGTGACTGTTGAGTTCGACGCCGGCGCGCGGGGTCGGCGCCACGGTCAGGATGACGTTGACGTTGACCTTGCGCAGGGTCGGCACGTGGGACTTGAAGTCGGAGTCGGCGCTCCAGCCGCCGGCAACGAGCGTCTTGATCACCGCCTGCGGGTCGGCGAGCTGGTTGTGCGGCACGCCGGGCAGCCAGAATGCCACCTTCGCGACACCCCGAAACGGCGGCGTCCCCGGGTCGTTGCACGATTCGTAGCTGAATGTCGCCTCGGTCACCTGGGCGTGCAGCGTGCTCACGATGCCGCGGTCGGCGTCGACGGCTTGGGCCCTGGCCTGTTGCGGTGGCATCGGATTATGCACGGCGCCAACGTATCCAGCGAGCGAGCCGCCGACTGTCATTGCGATGGCGGCGTTGGCTACTCTGGTCCACACTCGCCACTTCCTTTCAGTGGTCTTTCTGTGGTCAACCCGTCGGCACGCTGTGCGTGTGCCCGGTAGTCGCCGTGCTCGGCTTCGGGATCAAACCAGTCACTCATTCCGTATTCGCAGCGATGTCGTGCGGTCATGCCGTCGCGTTCCAGCGCGTCACCTTGGCAGGCGGAAATCGGCCGCGGAATGCGACAGATCGGTGCCCGGTGAACCGAGCAGCACGACATTGTTGGTCTGCATCCCGTAGCCGGCTGCCGCGTCCGAAACGGTGGTGGATCCGTAGGAGTGACCAACCAACGTGCGTTGCGCCGGTACGCTGGGCTGCGGCCAGTGCAGTCGCGATGTTCCCCCGGTCGACGCCAATCTTGGCCAGTTGCAGGGAATGTGCTCCGAGTGATTGCGCAGTGCGCTGGATCTCGGCGGAGTCGTTGATCGGATTGCCGCCGTTGTTGCGGTTCCAGGACGCCTCGAAGCGCCGGCGTGCTTCGTCGAATGCCTTGCTGGACTCGGTGGTACACGCGCAGGTAGTGTAGAACTCCTGCGCCAGGTCGGAAATGTATGCGGTACAGCAACTTTGGAGTATACTGTTGATCGACCACAGATCACCGCCGGCTTCGGCGATCAGTTGGGGAATGCCTATGTGGCGGAGTTGCATCGCACGGCCCACAGTTCCGCGGTGTTGTGCTCCTCCATGTCGGTGAACCCGGTGGCGGCCCGTGGGCCCTGCCGCCGATCGAGGCCAGTGCTTCCCCGTGGGATTGCAGGCCGTTCACGTGTTTGCGGTGAGCCACGCTGAGCGCGTAGTGAAACGCTTCCGCGGCGGCGAAACCGCCGAACATTACTGACATCAGCGGTCCCCGTGAGAACTGATCGGCCGTGTCGTGGGCGTGCCTGCCCGCACGGTGAGATTTGTTTCCCCGAGTGCAGTAATTCAGTGTCGACGACACCGCCACCCTCTCCGAGCTGGGTACTGCCGCCGTTGTGCCGGTCAATTCATCTTGTGAGTCGTTGCGCTGCAGGCCTGGAACCAGGCGAGGTGATAGTTGGCGGCTAGAGCCGCCGCCGCGGATGGGTGCGGATGGCGCCGGCATTGCCGTTGCAGCTCGGGGAGGCCCGGCGGTCACCGGGGGTGGAGGGGGTGAGGTCGTCGCGGGAACCGAGTTTGCGAAAGTCAGCTTAACACCGATCGGCATGTTTGCAACCGCGTGTCCGTGCTGTCACCGACTTCCGGATGCGTTGCCGGCGTAGAATTGAAACTTAGGGTTACCTATAGGTGGGTTTGGTGTATGGCAGCGACAATTTTTCGAACTTTCCGCCTGCGGGTTGTTTCGAATCTTGGATTGCCCTGATCCGCTGGTTGCCTCCTCGGCTAGAGCCGTCAGATCGTGGCGGAGGCTCACCATACTGTCATAAGGGCTTGCTTTGATACCGTTCTTCTTGGCGACCTGGCGGGCTTGTTCTTCACCGTGGCGGAAGGTATCACGAAGATTGACGACGGTAAAGCCGTGTTGCTTTGCGAGTGGAACGGTTTGAGCGCTGCGGAGTATGTCCCCGAACGTTGTGAACGTCGATGTTACTTCGATTAGTGTTGCCGTGGGACAGTACAGCCAAATCTTCGTCGTCGATCCACTGCTCCCCAACGATGTAAACAGACCATACTCCGGGTGGAAGCATTATTTGCAAAGAGCTTCAATTGCCAACGCCGCCTCATTCCCGGCCTGTAGTGGTGCTTGCATCTGAGTTTCATTCAAGCTATTGAGATAATCGACTACCAGTTCCTGAAACGAATCAGAAAAGTGTTCGTATTTTGCTAGCCAGGCCGCTTGGTGTTGCTGGCTCTGAAGAGAGTACTGTCCGAAGATACTCACTTCCAGCCAACAATGCCTGTCGTCCGTTCAGAGCAAATGCGAGTTGAGCTGTAGGGTCGCTGCCCTCGTCTCGTGCAGAGCTCGCTTTGACGACGCAAGTACGTCAGGTCTTGTCTTAGATAGGTAAAGTTTGGCTAATGGGTGCACAAACCTAGCCACTGTCGTTGACGATTTCGCCAAACAAGGTGTCGAACGGGCAGAACACCATTCGGGATCTGTTGCGCCGCCTGGAGTCGCTAACGGACCTGTGGGATGACGTGGTCTTAATCTTCGACGCGATGCACTCGACGAAATCAAAGCCATTGCTAACGCCATCAACGCGGTCCTGCACAACCTGGGGTGCGAAGCCCGCGCTCTCGAGCAGGGCGCGCATCTGCTGATGGAGCGTGCTGACGGCTGGATCGTCGAGATGGAAAAACATACGCGTCGCGCGATCACCCATTTTCTGGGTTAGCAGGTCGGAAACCCGATCGCGACCGAGTGTGACACTTGATCAACGTCAACGAGGGAGTTGCTAAGGCCGCTTTGGGGGGCTGCAAAGTACAGTGGACTCGTTCCGAGGGTGTTCCTCATCGATCCCGAAGGCGCGGCGGCCACTTGGAAAAACATGTCCAAGACCGCTGTGCTTAACAGCCTCGTCAACCCACGGGAAGCTGGCGACGCCAATCTGAATTAAGTTAAATCATTTGTCCATCTGGAAGATTGGCGAAGAGATCGACCGGGCCTCGGATTTGGGTGCTTGCTCTTCGAAAGCGTGATGTTATCCGGAGGTTGGGAACCGCGACGGCGCGCGGTGCGTGTGCAGTTGCGCGGGCTGCTGATGTCGGTGACGCTGCCGGCGTGATGGTACGTGCAGGCAGGCTTGGAGATATTGCGCGCGAGTGGTGCTCTGCGCGATATCGGCAAGGCGAGTAGTGGCCTGACCAGACTTTGACGGCCTCAAATTGGAAGTGCCTAAAAGGTGATCCGGTGCCAAGCAGGCGGCCAACGGGAGCACCGCCGGAGGGTAAGCCCATCGCGGGACCGTGGGCCGTCGAACCTGGACCCTCTAGGTCGCGTGTGCCCGATTCGCCGGCAGCATTGCACCAAAACTCGGCGGCTGCACGACTTGGTAGCACGGACGCGACGAATTGCGGCCGGGATACACGCATCGGTGAGCAGACGATCTTCGGACGCAAACGGCACACGTTGATCGATCACGCCGGCAGAGTCGTCGCTATTGCGGGAGTTGAAGATTTGGTGGAGTTATCCCACTACCTGGATGCATCGGTTGATGAGATCAAAGCGTCGTATTTGGCCGCGTACGGCAAGCCGTTCTTTACGGTTTGGAGCGACGCGTGACCTACTCGCCGCCGCGGTCGAGCAGATCCGACGACCCGAGCACGCGCTCGATCTGAACCTCGATGACCACGCGCCGGGGATTCGGCCGCGCGGGGCGGTAGCGCTGCGCATACCGCAGCTCAGCATCGCGCACGGCATCGGCATCGTTGTTGACCTTGGCCCGCCCCTCGAGCGAAATCCACCGCGCCCCGTCGACCTGACTGAGCACCGCGACGCCACCACGATCGGCATTGACGGCCTTCTGCGTGCCGCCGCTGGTGATCACACGCGCGATATGGGTCACGGGATCAAAGGTGAACCCGACGGCCACCACGTGCGGCGAGTTATCCGCCCGCAGCGTGGTCAGCATCGCCAAATGCCGTTCCGACAGAAACGCCAAAGCGTCATTGGTGAGCCGCGTAGTGGTATTCGCCATCACTGCCCACGTTAGCGTAGGTAATAATCGCAGCCGTGGACGACACGGGCGCAGGTCCAGTTCTTATTCTGGGAGGTCGCAGCCAGATCGGCATCGAGCTCGCCCGGTGGCTGGCCGACGGCGCCACGGCGGTGCTCGCCGCGCGTCGGGCCGATCACCTCGACGAGCAGGTCGCCGAACTCACGGCGGCCGGCGCGAAGACCGTGCACACCCGCGAATTCGACGCCGACGACCTGGCCTCGCACGGTAGGTAGGTGGCAGAGGTCATCGCCGAACACGGTCCGATCGCCACCGCGGTGCTGGCGTTTGGCATCCTTGGTGACCAAGCCCGCGCCGAAACCGACGCGGCCCACGCGGTCGCCATCGTACACACCGACTACGTCGCTCAGGTCAGCATGCTCACCCACCTGGCCGCCGCCATGCGGAGCGCCGGCACAAGGGGCCCTGGAGTGTTCTCGTCGATCGCCGGCGCGCGTGCGCTGCGCCAACTACGTCTACGGTTCGGCGAAGGGCGGTTTCGTCGGTTTCGCCAACGGCCTGGCGTACGCGCTGCACGGCATCGAAGTACACCTGCTCATCGTGCGCCCCGGCTTCGTCATCGGGCGTATGACGGAAGGCATGACCCCGGCGCCCCTGTCCAGCACACCCGAGCAGGTAGCCGCCGCGACCGCCCGCGCATTGGCCCGAGGCCGGCGCACCGTCTGGATCCCCTGGGCGCTTGGACCGGCGTCGGTTGTGATGCGAATGCTGCCGCAGCCCATCTCGCGCAGGATGCCGCGATGATCACCGTCGTCGGCATCGGCGCCGACGGCATGGCCGGACTTTCCAGAGCAAGCCTACGCCGAATTACGCATCGCAACAATAATTTACGGTGTCGATCGGCAACTCGATCTGCTCGACGACACTGTGACCGCGCAACGCAGGAAGTGGCCGTCGCCGATGCTCCCAGCCCTGCAGACGCTGCTCGTCGAGGACCGAATCCACGTAGTCGCCAGCGGCGACCCGCTCATGCACGGCATCGGCGGCACCCTGATCCGCCTGCACGGCGCCGAAAACGTTCGCGTCATACCGCATGTCTCGGCCGTCAGCTGACCTGCGCCCGGATGGGGTGGCCGGTCCACGAGATCGAGTTGATCAGCCTCGTCACCGCGCCCACCCACACCGCGGTGCGCTGCGGCGGCCCGGCCGAACGCCGCCGCGACGGCACCGCCTACGAGTGGGCCCACCAACCATTCGATGACGTTGACGATCTTAACGTGATCGCCGTCCGCTACCTCCCCGACGAACGCGTCGCACCGTTGCCTGACGACGTGTTAACCCATGACGGGCAGATCACCAAACTCGGCATTCGGGCGGTCACACTCGCCACCCTGCAACCGCGCCCCGGCGAACGGTTGTGGGACGTCGGCGCGGGCTCGGGCAGCATCGCTGGTGGAATGGTGTCGCAGCGGACCCGGCTGCGCCGCCGTCGCCTTCGAACAGGACGAAAAGCGCCGCCGCAACCTCGAATTTAACGCCACTGCCTTCGGCGTCACCGTCGAAATCCGCGGGCAGGGGCCCGACCAGTTCGACGGTGCCTCGACGCCCGACGCCATCTTCATCGGCGGCGGCCTGACCCACCCGAACCTCCTCGACGCCTGCCTCGATCAGCTGCCCAAGGGTGGGCGACTCGTCGCCAACACCGTCACCACCGAATCCGAATCGCGTGTGCTGCAAGCGTATGCACGGCTCGGGGGAGAGCTGCGACGGTTCCAGCACTTTCACGGCGAGCCGTTGGGCGCCTTCACCGGCTGGCGTCCGCAGCATCCGGTCACCCAATGGGCGGTGACGAAATGACGGTGTATTTCATCGGCGCAGGCCCCGGTGCGGCCGACCTGATCACCGTCCGCGGCCAACGACTACTGCAACGATGCGAAACCTGTCTGTACGCCGGCTCCATCATGCCCAAGGATCTGTTGGACTTCTGCCCTCCCGACGCGAAAATTGTTGACACCGGCCCGTTGACGCTCGACCAGATCATCGTCGAACTTGTCGACGCGCACGCCAGGGGTCACGACGTGGCGCGGCTGCACTCCGGAGATCCATCGCTGTACAGTGCGGTGGCCGAGCAGTGCCACCGGATCGATGCGCTGGGCATCGGCTACGAAATCCTGCCCGGTGTACTGGCTTTCGCCGCCGCTGCCGCCGCGCTGAACCGTGAGCTCACCGTGGCCGGGAGTCGCGCAGACGGTGACGCTAACCAGGGTGTCGACGTTGTCGACGGCCATGCCGCCCGGCGAAGATCTCCCTACGCTCGCCCGTTCCGGCGGCACCCTGGTGCGGCACCTGGCGTCCGCCCAGATCGACGCCATAGTCCCGCAGCTGCTCGACAACGGCTATCGACCCGAAACCCCGGTCGCTACAGTAGCTTTCGCTACCTGGCCGCAGGAACAGGTGCTGCGTGGCACGCTGGTCGACATCGCCCACCAGATGCGCGAAGCGGGAATCACCAAGACCGCCGTCGTCATCGTCGGCGATGTGCTGGCCGCCGGCGGATTCACCGACAGCTACCTCTATTCGACCGCCCGCCGCGCCAGGGGTCAACACTGATGCGCGTCCTGCTGCTCGGCGGTACCGCCGAGGGCCGGGCGCTCGCGAAAGCGTTGCACCCCAACGTCGAGGTGATCAGCGCGCTCGCAGGCCGGGTACGCGATACCGCCCTGCCGGTCGGCGCGGTTCGCGTCGGCGGCTTTGGCAGCGTACCCGGCCTGCGCGGCTGGTTGCACGCCGAACACATCGATGCGGTCGTCGACGCGACGCACCCGTTCGCGGCCACCATGACCGCCCACGTCGCCGAGGCGTGCCGCCAGCTCCGGTTATCGCACCTGGTGCTGGTCCGACCTGCCTGGGACCCGGGCGCGGCCGAAGTCGTGCGCTCGGATGTCGAAGCGGCACAAGCGGTTGCCACGCAGAAGTACCGACGGGTTTTCCTGACCACCGGCCGCTCGGGCGTCAAGGCCTTAGCCGCCAGCGACGCGTGGTTCCTGATCCGCGCCGTCACCGATCCCGCTTCCTTGCCGCGGCATCATCAGGTGCTGTTGTCGCGCGGGCCGTATGACTACGATGATGAACTCGCCCTGATGCGTGACCACCGCGTCGACGCGCTGGTTACCAAGAACAGCGGCGGGGACATAACCCGGGGCAAACTGGAAGCCGCCGCCACGTTGGGCATCCCGGTGGTGATGGTGGCCAGGCCGCCGCTGCCGGACGGTGTGTCAACGGTCGGCACCGTCGCGGAAGCTGCGGATTGGGTTGCGCGGCTGGCTAATTTGCGTTGAGTCAGCCGGTCAGGTCGTCGCGTTCGGCGTCGGCGAGCAGCGCGTCGCGTGCCCGGGCGACGCGGGATCGAATCGTTCCGACGGGGCAGCCGCACACGGCGGCGGCGTCGGCATAGGGCAACCCCAGCAGCTGGGTCAGCAGCAACGCTTCACGCTGTTCAGGGGTGAGGTTGGCGATCATCGCCGTCACCTCGACCAGATCTTCGAACCCGCGTGAGTGGTGGTCAGGGTTGCGCACCCGATCGGGATCGGCGCCGGCGGCGGGGCGCGGCCGCGACTGGATGTGGCGAATATGGTCGGCGACCACGCGCCGGGCAATGGCCAACAGCCACGTGCGGGCCGTCGACCGCCCCGCGAACCGTTTGATCGCACCGATTGCCCGCAGGTAGGTCTCCTGCGTCAGGTCATCGGCGCTACCCGCGTCGGCCAGGTAAGTGACGAACCGCCACACGTCTTGCTGAGTGGCTTTGATGAAGGCCTCGAGTGCGCGTTGATTGCCGCGGGCGGCGGCCAAGGCCAATTCGGTTACGGCCTCGTCATCGCTGGACGCGGTCATGACCAACCACCTTACTTGCGCGGACGCGGTCAGTCTACGACCGGTCGTCGTAGATTTCGCGCCGGGGTGCGACCGGTTGATCGGCCTCAGGTGGCCGCGTCGCCGCGCGGTGAACTGCCGGTTGGGCAGCTCCGCGTCGAAGGCGTCGAAGTCGGAATGGCGGGGCCGACTTCCGCCGGTCCGTTCCCGAACCACCAACACAACGAAGACCAGGCCCAGCAGCACCGGCACGTGGCTGGCCACGCGCGTCGCGGTGACCTGCCCGTCGAGGGCGTCCGCGGCGACGTAGCTCATCAGCGCCACCGAATACGCCCCGGTGATCGCCGCGACGCCGATAGCGGTCACCGGCCAGATGCCGGCGGCCACCATCGCGACCCCGAGCGCCAACAACCACGCGGTGGACTCGTGCAGCAGGTGCTCGCCGGACATCGCACCGTGCACGTGGTGCGAGACCATGCCGAAGTTCATGCCACCGATTTGAGCGGTCGCGATCGCGACCTGAAACGCGCCCACCGCGATCAGTCCCCATCGGCGGTACCGCGACCGTACTGCACGCATCCAGCGCTGCGACCGGGTGGAAGCGTCGTCGATGCTGGCCATGATGCGGCCCACCAGATCTGGTCCGTCGCTGGGCGTCATCGACGCGAACCGGCGGGTCTGCGCGGCGGCGCCGATCAGCCAGGTGCGGCAGCCCCGGCACGACTCCAGGTGGGCATCGACCTGCTGGGCTAGCACCTGAGGGCGCTCGCCGTCCAACCGGGCGGAAAGTGCCTCACGCGCAACGTCACACCGCATCCCTGCATCGTTGCGCATGCTTGCGCCGCGCGCAAAGACCCCGCGTGCGTCGGCGAGTCGACGGGTCAGCTCGGCCACCGGCAGCGTTCCCGGCAGTATCGACAGCACTTCGTCGCCGGCCACTAACGGTATTACGACGGCCGCGGAGGCGACGCTCACCGACGTTACGCCCGGGGCGATCACAGCGTCGGAACCGCTCCGTCAGCCGGGTGTGCAAATGCATGTAGGAGCTGTAGAACAGCGGATCGCCTTCTGCCAGCAGCGCCACGTTGCCCCCAGCGTCGAGGTGCGCGGCGATGCGTGCGCTGGCTTCGATATATGAAGTTTCGATCGCACCGGCGTAGCCGCCGGGATGATCGGTCACTTCGGTGGTGACCGGGTAGACCAGGTGTTCCTCGATCTGGCCGGGCCGCAGATACGGTTCGGCGATGCCGCGCGCGATGCTGCGGCCGTGCCGGGCGCTGTGATAGGCGACCACGTCCGCCTCGCCGATTACCCGGGCGGCCTTGACGGTCACCAGCTCCGGGTCACCGGGCCCGAGGCTTACTCCCCACAGTGTGCCCCGGCTCGCTATTCGGTGTCGCTCGCGATCGCATTGACGGCGGCGGCCGCCATCGCGCTGCCGCCGCGGCGGCCCCGCACCACCAGATACGACATGCCGCGTGGTCAGTCGATGAGTTCCTGTTTGGACTGCGCCGAGCCGACGAAGCCCACCGGGCCGCCCAGCACCGCCACCGGCGCCGGCGCACCCTCGTCGATGAGTTCGAGCAGCCGGAACAGGGCAGTGGGTGCATTGCCGATCGCTCCGCGACCCGCGCCGACAGCACACCCAGCGACACCGCCGCGCCCAGCGCGACCCGATCTTCCTGGCCGGGGCGGTCCGGCTCGATCCAGCCCACCGGCGGCTGGGTCCGGGGAACTGCCGGGTAGGCGCTGACATCGGCGCCGGGCAGCAGACCGTCGATGGCATCCAATTCGTTGATGCGCCAAACTTTTCCGCGGATCTCGTGAAACCGGCGGGCGAAGTCGAGCAGCGTCGGGACGACATCGTCGACCGTCACCCGCAAGCCGGTGTCGCGCGCCGCCGGCAGTACCGCACAGCCGTCTTCGCCGTCCTGCACCCCGACGTTGGCGCCTAATCCGGATAAGTCACCGCGGCCATCGTCGATGCTGAACCAGAACCGGCCCCCAGTTCCACCCTCGCGGTGTAACATCGCGGCGTCCAGGGCGCTCACCCAGGGCCGCACATCGGTGCGTCCGCCGGTGCGGCCGGTCAGCGGCGAGGCGACGATATTGCGGACGCGCTCGTGTTTCGGGCAGGGCAGCAGGCCGGCGCCGGCGATGGCCTCGGCCACAGCAGGCACGTCGGTGACAGCCCGCAGTTGCAAGTTGCCGCGCACGGTCAGCTCCAACATGCCCGAGCCGAACGCGGTGGACATGCCGGCCAGCTCCGCCAACTGCGCCGCGGTGATCATTCCACCCGGCAGCCGCACCCGGACCTGCGCGCCGTCGGCGGCCTGATGCACCTGAAGTGCACCCGGGTAGGCGTCGGTATCGCGGGTTCTGGCCACCCGTCCACGGTAAGGCAGCGTCTAGAACGGTGGCGGTTGGTTTCGTTCGGCAGAACCTGCGTCAGCTGCACGCGTTCCTGTCCGACACCGTGCTGATGACCGGTGCCGGCTTCACCGAACCGGTCCCGACCCCGACCTGGAGCGGGCGCCGTCGCGCAACGACGGCCCGACCATCGCGGTGTTGTATTACCGGGCGCAGCATCTGGCCGTCAACACCGCCTACATCGAAGCGCTGTGTGCGGCGATCGAGGATGCCGGCGGAAACGCGCTGCCCGTCTACTGCGCGTCGCTGCGCACCGCCGAACCCGAACTGCTGCAACGACTCGGCGATACCGACGCGATGGTGGTCACGGTGCTGGCTGCCGGGGGACGCAAACCCGCGATCGCCTCCGCCGGCTGCGACGACGATAGCTGGAACGTTGAACACCTTACGGCCCTTGATATTCCGATTTTGTAAGGTCTGTGCTTGACCAGCCCCCGCAGCCACTGGCGTGACAGCGACAACGGTCTGTCCCCACTGGACGTGGCCAGCCAGGTGGCGGTGCCCGAGTTCGACAGCCGCATCATCACCGTTCCGTTCTCGTTCAAGGAGATCGACGACGACGGCTTGATCGCTTACGTCGCCGACCCGGAACGCTGCGCCCGGGTGGCCCGGCCTGGTGGTGCGCCATACGCGCCTGCGGCGGGTCGAGCCCGCGGACAAGCGTGTGGCGCTGGTGTTTTCGGCCTACCCAACCAAACATGCCCGCATCGGCAACGCGGTCGGACTGGACACCCGCGAGCCATCACCGCCACGCTGGCCCCTTCGGCCGCAAGGGTTTGACCACGGCGACCATGGCGGTCGAGCCGGTGAACCCCAGGTCCATGCTCACTCCCTCGGAGAATCGTTCGAACAGATCTCAGCGATTGTCTCGGGCGACACGCCCAATACGCGCAGGCAGAATCCGACCGTATCGCCGCGTGTTTGGGCGTAATCGCCATCCCGCCACTGCCTGTTGGTGCTCGCCCACACCACACCCTGGATGAAATCGGCGTGGGTTGGGTCGCAGGATCGATGTGGTGGAACGCCCCGCGCTGTAGCCCCTGCTGCAGCGCTCGGCGCAACGGCTCGAGCATTTCGGCATACGCGGGCTGAACCAGAGCGGGCGAGCCGAACACCTGCGACTGAGCTTCCACCGACAACCGTCGCAAGTCGGATTTGACGGTGTCATCGAATGCCAGCTCGAGTCATCCATCGATCCATGCCGCGACTGCTTCGACCTCTGTGTTCGACAGCGACATTCGGCGCTGCAGCCGTCGTCTCTCCGCGCAGGCGCTCGCCAGGAACGCCGCGTCAACCAGTTCTTCCTTGGAGTTGAAATGGCGGTAGAAAGCGCGGGTGCTCACCTTGGTGCGGTCCAGCACCGTGGCGATGCTCAAGCCGCGACACCGCTCTCGCGCAACGTCGTTGACGTCGCGGCCAAAATTGCGCGGCACACCACCGGGTCGGGGCCCAGCCTGTTGCGCCGTCGCGTTCTGCGGATGCCGGTCATGGACATGGTCTGATTATTTACGCACCACCTCTCCCGGCCGTTCACCCTCTGAAAATAGTGTTTTCGCGTAAGGGCCGACTTACGCAGCGCACTGGTGAGAAAGTCAACGTTTCCGAGTATGTTGACACCGTGACGCCGACCTTTACCGACCTTGCCAAGTCGCAGTACATCCTGCTGACCACCTTCACCAAGGACGGGCGGCCCAAGCCAACCCCGATCTGGACCGCGCCGGACGCAAACGGGGGAGACCGGCTCCTGGTCATCACGGGGGCAAACTCGTGGAAGGTCAAGCGGATTCGCCACACACCGCGAGTGACTATGGCGACCTGCACGATGCGCGGCCGCCCGACCAGTGACGCCGTCGAAGGCGTCGCGGCCGTGCTGGACAAGTCGGAAACGGGCAGGGTGTACGACGCGATCGGCAAGCGCTACGGCATCATCGGCGCGATTTTTAACTTCTTCAGCAAGCGGCGTGGTGGCATGGAGAACAACGTCGGTCTCGAACTCAGACTGGCCGGCGGCTAGGGTCGCTCATGGCGAGCGTAATGGTCCCGCTCCCGGATCGCGACTTCGACCCCACCGAGGTAGCGGTCAGTTGGCGGGTCTTGACCAACGGCGGCCACGACGTGATCTTCGCGACCGAGAGTGGAACCGCGGGCGGCGCCGACGACATCATGGTGACCGGCCGTGGGCTGGATGTGTGGTCCGCGTTGCCGGTGCTGACCTTTTCCAGCTGGTCGTGCTTGCGTTACGCGCCAACAGGACTGCTCGCGACGCCTATGCTGCGTTGGTGCGTTCCGACCAGTTCCGTTACCCGATCAGCTGCGTGAGGCCACCCTGGACGACACCGATGCACTGCTACTGCCCGGCGGCCATCGTGCCTGCGGCATGCGCAGCTACATCGACATACTGCAACGCTGGTCGTGGAGGCGTTCGCCCGCGGCATGACCGTCGCCGCGATCTGTCACGGCGTCCTGCTGACCGCCCGCAGCATCGATCCCCAGACGGGTCGCTCGGTCCTGTACGGGCGCAAGACTACCGCTGACCTGGGCCATGGAGCGGCTGGCCTGGCGGCTCACCCGCATCACCCAATTCTGGGATACCGACTACTACCGCACCTACACCGAAGAGCCCGGCCAGCCCGACGGCCATGTCCGACTCAAGTCCTCTGGGCTCGCGCGCGACACCGCGACCGATTCACGGCTGGCATTCGTTGTCGATGACGGCAATTACCTCTCGGCGCGCTGGCCCGGCGATACGCACACCTTTGCCGGTGCCCTCTGCTTCAAGCTCGCAACCTGAGCGCTCACTTCAGGTGCTCGCCAAAAACGCGAACACCCGGATCCACGCGTCCTCGGTCGCGGCGTGGTCGTGTCCGAACCCCGTCACCCGAAGCAGCGGCTGGGGGGCAGGGTGTTCGCGAAGCTGTGCCCGACACCCGGGTAGGCCTTGATGTCGTTGGTGATCCCTTTGGCCGCAACGACTTACCGCAACTTATCGGGCGCACCCTTGCCCAGCGAGTCACTGCTAGCCGAAGCTCGCCACGATCGGGCACGCACCCTCCAACACATCGTTGAGGTGGCGCGGCAACGACGTCCCGTAGAAGTGGGAAGAATCGCCAAAACTATTGGGCAACAACAACAGTGCGAACTGTCTGCCCATGCAGAAAACAGCTATCCCGACCTGTGACCTGCAGTCCGGCAACGACTGCAGATGATCGCGGGCGGAAAGGATGTCTTTGAGGGCGCGCCCGCGCTACGTAATCAGCTCGCACATCACCCGGTTGATGCATCGGATCCGGCCGCCGCGGGTGTACATGTTCGGCGTGATCGCGACGTAGCCGGCCTGGGTGATGCGGTCGTTGGTCGACTGCTTGTCCCGCCCGTAGCCGAACGCGTCGTGGGCCACCACCACCCCCGGCCAGGGACCCTGCCCGGGGCGGGATGTTCAGCAACGCATCGATCGGTCCGTTCGGGGTGTCAATCTCAATCGTGGTCATGTCGTTATCTAACTGCAGCCGCGACGCGAGCCACCAGGGGAACTTCGGTACGCGAAGCAAACGTTGGCCTGCAAACTTGTTCTGGCCCAACGGTTACGAACCATAAGCAAGGCGGCGCTGCTAAACGAGGTGTGCGAGATTGTCGGCGACGGTTCGGTGGCGCTGGAGGTTAACCATGTCACCAACCCGGTACGGGGCCGACGAGGTCGCCGCCGCGCTGGCCCAACGGCTACCCGCGTGCGAGCCGCCGATCATCACCTCGTTGGGGCCGGTGCTTGGCGTGCACGTCGGACCCGGGGCCGCTGCGGTCTGCCTGGAAACCGCCAGAAGGCTAGGCCGGCATTGGCTTTCGGGCGTGGTCGCCGCGCGGATGCACCACCTGCGGCCACCAGAACCAACGCCCGAGCAGCGTGGCGATCGACGGCATCAGCAGCGTGCGCACGATCAGCGTGTCCAGTAGCAGACCGATGCAGACGGTGGATCCGAACTGGCCCAGCACCCGCAGGTCGCTGCCCAGCATCGCCGCCATCGTGAACGCGAACACCAGACCCGCGGCCGTCACCACCCCACCGGTGCCCGCCATCGAACGGATGATACCGGTCTTGAGTCCGTGATGGATCTCCTCCCGGAACCGGGAGACCAACAGCAGGTTGTAGTCAGAACCGACGGCCAGCAGGATGATCACCGAGAGCGCGACGACGATCCAGTGGATCTTGATGCCAAATAGATCCTGCCAGATGAGCACGGCCAGCCCGAACGACGCGGCGATCGAACTGGCTGCGGTGCCGACGATGACCAGCGCGGCCACCACGCTGCGGGTGAGTAGCAGCATGATCATGAAGATCAGCGTCAGCGCGGACACGACCGCGATCATCAGGTCGTACTTCTCGCCATCGGCCATGTCTCGGAAGGTCGCGGCTGTGCCGCCGAGGTACACCCTGGCGTCGGACAGCGAGGACTGCTTCAACGCCTCCTGCGCGGCCGTGCGTTCGGCGTCGACCCGTGAAATACCTTCCGGCGTCATCGGATCGCCCTGGTGGGTGATGAAGAACCGTGCCGACTTCCCGTCGGGTGACAGGAACATGCGCAGACCGGTCTCGAAGTCGGGGTTGTCGAACGCCTCGGGCGGCAGATAGAAGAAGTCGTCGTTCTTGGACTGATCGAAGCTCTGCCCCATCACGATCGCGGTATTGCTCATCGCCTCCATCTGGTTGATCATTGCCCGGAATGTCTGGTACAGCGTCAGCGTGATGCCCCGGGTGGTCTTCAACGTGGTGATCAGCGTTGGAAACAGCGCCGTCAGATCGTGTGTGGCATTGGCGGTGTGCTGAATGTCGGCCGTCAGGTAGTGGAACTGTTCGGCGAGTTGGTCGAAACCATCCAGCGAATCGAACAACGACCGCAGCCCGAAGCACAGAGGGATGTCGAAGCAGTGCTTCTCCCAGTAGAAGTAGGTGCGTACCGGCCGGAACGTGTCGTCGAAATCGGCGATGTGATTGCGCAGGCCGTCGGTGATCTCCGAGGTGACCGCCGTGGTCCGTGCACTGTCGTCGGCGGCCCGCGAAAGATCAAGCGAAACTTGGTATTGGCGTTCCGTGATCTCGATCTGGGTCTGCAGGTCGTCGGCCATCCTGAGGATGTCGTTCATCCGCTCCTTGAGGAAGCCCACGTTCTGCATGGTGGTCTGGCTTTGGACGCTGTTCTGGAACGGGATCGAGCTGTGCTGGATCGGGATGCCCAGCGGCCGGGTGATGTCCTGGACCATGGCGATGCCGAGCGTTCGCATCTCGTTTTTGGCCACCCGGTCCAGCACCAACATGTCAGCTGTGTTGCGCATGTCGTGGTCGGATTCGACCATCAGCAGATCGGGGTTCATCCGCGCTTCGGAGAAGTGCCGGTTGGCGGCCTCCTGCCCCTGGTTGGACGGTGCCGACAGCGGTAGGTAGAAGCGGTCGTTGTAGGTGGTCGTATAGCTCGGCAGGGTTACCATGCCGACCAACACCACGGCGCCGCTGACCGCCAGAACCGGTGCGGGCCAACGCACTACCGCGGTGCCCACCCGGCGCCACAACCGCCCGCGTTTGGCCACCCGCTTGGTCTCGAACAGGTGGAAGCGACTGCCGACGAACACCACCGCCGGGCCCAGGGTGAGCCCGGCCAGCACGACCACCAGCATGCCGATCGCGACCGGTGCACCCATGGTGTTGAACCAGGGCAGCCGGGTAAAACTCAGGCAGTAGGTGGCGCCGGCGATCGTCAGACCCGAGCCCAGCACCACTGGAGCCACACTCTTGAAGGTGGTGTAGTACGCGGATTCTCGGTCTTCACCGGCCCGTAGCGCTTCCTGATAGCGCCCGACGAGGAAGATCCCGTAATCCGTTCCGGCCGCGATCGCCAACATGGTGAGGATGTTGGCGGCGAAGGTGGTGAGCCCGAATGCGTTGTGATACGCCAGAACCGCGACGACGCCGCGGGCGCAGGCCAACGCCACAAACGTCATGAACAGCTGCACCAGTGTGGTGACGACGGACCGGTACACCAGCAGCAGCATGATCGCGATGGCGCCCAGTGTGAACAGCGTGATCTTGGCCAGGCTGGTATTGCCGATCAGGTGCATGTCATCGAAGAGCGCCGCGGGACCGGTGACGTAGGCCTTGACCCCCGGCGGCGCGTTGTTCTCGTCGATCACCTTGCGAACGGCGTCCACGGATTCATTGGCCAGCGTGGTGCCCTGGTTACCGGCCAGGTTTATCTGCACGTAAGCGCCCTTGGCGTCGGCACTTTGGGCACCCGCCGCCGTCAGCCGGTCGCCCCAGAAGTCCTGGATGTGCTGGATGTGCGCGGGGTCCTGACGCAGTTGACGCATGAGCTTGTCGTAGTACTGGTGCGCGTCGGCGCCGAGCGGCTGCTGACCTTCCAGCACGATCATCACGGTGCTGTTGGAATCGAACTCGTGAAAGTTGTGGCCCATCCGCATCATCGCCTGCATCGACGGCGCGTCCAGCGGAGTTATCGGGGCGGAGTGCGCCTCACCGACGACCTCCAGGGTGGGGACGATAACGTTGACCACGATCGTGACGAAGACCCACACCAGGATGATCGGCACCGCGAAGATGCGAATAGCGTGGGAAAAGTACGGCCGGTGACCTCGCTCCGGCTTTCCCGCGCTCCGGGTCTGGATCGGCCCGGTGTCGGCGGCGTCGTCGACACCGAGTCGGCTCTTGCTGTTGACATCGCTCATGCGGACTTCACCAAGCAGAAGGTCTGGGCGTTGTGGCCATCGGACGTGTGCTGTTCGCGGACGACGCCGTCCACGGTGATCTTGCAGCTGATTTGATCGCTGTCACATTGCGCGATGATATTGGCACTCACCGAGGGCAGCGTGGTCGAGATGGTGGCCGACCAGGGCAGCGCCGCATTGGCGATCTGGTGGGTGTTGGCGTTCTCGTCCCAGTAGTTGATGTTCGCGACGGCGCCCGGCGGGCCGGAGATCTCGTAGACCACGACCTTCGGATTGAACTGCACGATCTCGATGCCCTTGCCGGCATTCGCGTTGAGGTCCTGCGACCCGAAGATCTTGTGCAGCCGCGACACGACCAGTGTCGAGATGGCCAGGACCCCGATCATCAGGATGGGAATCCATGCCCGCCTGAGCGCCCGGGTTATGGCATCCGTGTTAGTGGAAGCCCGCACCTTGACCGCCTTCCGATGACCGCTGCCGGGGCCTCATCCTGCCAGGAAAGCCCGCCACCACCGCCGACAACTTTAGTTGTCGACGGAACCTTTGCTCGGCTAAGTACTGTAAACCTTAGAGCACGGAACCGTTCCTCCGGGTGCTTCGGAAGTGGTCAGGCCCATTCCGCTAACGGGCCAGCCGCCCAGTGACGGGCGGCAAATCAGCCAGCTTCACGATGCCCGGGTCGGCGGCGACCACCGCCGGGACGGCATTGGTAACCGGCATGGCGGTGTAAATCATCCCAAACCAATGAACCTGGGCTCGGTCCAATCCTTGGGCGGCAGGCAGTGCAGGAAGGTCCGCATGTTGGGCATCCCGAACACCTGGATCACGTGGCCGTGCTCGAGGGGCTTAGGCGGCACCACGTGGTTGCCCATGGTCAAGTTGAATCCGACGCTGACGACCAAGCGCCGTGCCCTTCCCGGACGGGCACGGCTGGACGCGGTCCGTCGCGAGCGCCGCGGCATCGAAGCATGCCGCCGGCGTGGTTTCGCTCCACGTTCCGGTGGCCACGAAAACGGTCGCCTCCGCCAAACCGTAGGACGGGAGCATCATGTGGTCCCGGAAATTGAAGTGCGCGAACCGGTCGACGAAGCGGTGCAGGGTGGCCGGCTTGACCCGTTCGGCGCCGCTAATGATGCCCAGCACCAATCCCATGTCGTGGTAGAAGGGCAGCCACGACACGATCGCTGCTTCCGACGGGAGGGTGGTCCGGGAGTCCGCGAAGAAACTGCGCATCAGCTGCTGGAAATTCGTCTCGAGGTTTCGGTGCAAGACCATCACGCCGGCCGGCGTTCGGGTCGAACCCGAGCTGTATTGCAGATACGCCAGGCTGGGCAGGTCGTCGGTCAGCATGGTGGTGTCACCGTCGGCGTCGAGATTCATCGAATCGATCTCGACGATCTTGGACACATCCTCCAGGTGCGCGCGGCCGACGTATTCGGCGACCGCCGACGTCGTGAGAATGACTGACGGTGACGTGTCTCGGCCAGGACCGCCTCCATCCGCTCGTCGCTCGAGTCGCGATGCGGCAGCGGCACGGCTCTCAGCCCGGCCTGCATGGATCCCAGGAACGCCGCGATGTAGTCGAGACCCTGCCCGCGCGGTCGCCGACTGACCCGTGCGGATCGAGATCGCGTGCCACGTTGAGTGTTCAGCGGGGCGACTTGCGACCAGGTGAGGCTTTCTCGCGCCCCTGCCCAGTCGTCTTCGTAACTGGTGAACGTGTAGGCAACGTCGTGCGGCCGCAGGCTGGCGCGCCCGTGCAGCATGGACAGAATCGATGACTGAGACATGAGTGCCGTGTTATCCGGTGCTGTGGGACAGCACGGAGGGGTGTGTCCGACTGGTGCCAGATCGCCGACGCACTGGCCGCCGCGTACGTCGGCGGTCTTTGTCCCGATTTCGCTGCGCTGCATCGTGATTCGCGTGGCAAGGTCGAACTGCCCACCTACCCGTTCTAGCGCCGTCGGTTCTGGCCCAAGACGACGGGGATCGCCATGGAAGACGGGGTCGGCCCCGCGGCCTCCGGAATCCTGGGCAGCGCCAAGGACCTCGCGTCCGGCAACTCGGTCTACACCAGCCGATTGTCGGTCAAGTCGCAGCCGTGGCTGTCCGACCATGTCATCTACGGCACGGTCGTGGTGCCAGGTGCGACGTACGCGGCGATGGCGCTGGCGGCCGTTGGCGCAACGGCGCGGGTCAAAGACGTGTTCTTCTACGGGCCGATCTTTTGGCCGAGAAAAGTTCTCGTGAGGTGCAGCTGACTTTGCATCCGCTGCCTAATGACGGCGAGTCGAAGTTCCAGGTGCACAGTCGCCCGTATGGTGAACGCGGTGGCGAATGGTCGTTGAACGCCGAGGGCACCGTGCAGACGGGCGCGGCGAGCCCGCTTCCGATGGCGATCCGGTCGATGAGGCGATCGAGCGGCTGGAGCGTATGCGTCCGCAGGAGCTGTTCGAAATCTTCGCTGACCTCGAACTGTCTTGGAGGCCAACGAGGTCCGGTTCCCTGAGGTTGCCGTGGATGGGGGAGGGCGAGGCGATCGGCAACATTATGGTCGGCGCGGAGCTCGCCGAGCAACTGGGCACCGAGCCGATGCACCCGGTCCTGATGGACCTGTGAACCGGGGTCGCCTTCTCGGCGCTGCTCGCCGCCGAGCAGGGCGTCAACGACCTGTTCCTGCCGCTGCGGTACGGGCAGGTGACGCTGCGCGAGAAGATGCCCTGGCGGTTCTACTGCCGAGGCCGGTGGCACAGTAGTGAGCTGAATAGCGAAACCCAGGTCTTCGACCTCGATTTCGTCGATCGCGACGGCCGCCACCTAAGCGGTATCCGCGAGTCCACGATCAAGCGCGCACCCCGCGAGACCCTGTTGCGTGGCCTGGGCGGATCGCCGGAGGCCGTGCGCGTGCTGGCCACCCTGCTGACCACCCCGCTCGACGAACCCGAACTTGCTGTGCGGCAAGGGAAGCTGCTGGCTTCCCGACTGCTGCCGTGGGCGCGCAGCGGTCATCTGCGGGTGCCGCGTTTCGCGGACTACGTGCTGGCACCCACTGAGCGTGGGGAGATTGACAACCTGCGGCTCACCGAGACCGACGTGCCGGCACCGGACGAGGGCTACGTGCAGGTCCGGGTGGAGGCGGCCGGCCTGAATTTCCGGGATGTGCTCAACATCCTGGGCCTGTACTCGGGTGACCTCGGCCGATCGGCGGCGACTTCGCCGGCACCGTCACCCAATTGGTAAGCGGTGTCAACGGACTCGAGGTGGACCAGCGCGTCTACGGCTTCATGCAGGGCGCGTTCTCCAGCCGGTTCAACGTGCCCCCCAATTGCTCGCCCCGATCCCCGACGGGATCAGCGCGGTGCAGGCGGCGACCATCCCGGCCGGGCCGCCCTGACGGTGCGGCTCGCGTTCGACTGGGCGCAGCTCAAGCCGGGCGAGCGGGTGCTGATCCATGCCGCCAGCGGTGGGGTGGGACTGGCGGCGATCCAGATGGCGCAGCAGTGCACTGCCACGGTTTATGCCACGGCCAGCACGTTCAAACGCGCGACGCTGCGTAAGCTGGGCGTGAAGTACTTCTACGACTTGTGCACAACGGATTTCGCCGACTGGATGCGGATGATCGCATCGCCGATGGCCTGCGAAGCGTCGGAAACATCGGAGGCGCTGGCGGCCTGGCCCAACGGTTCGGCGGCCGCACCGTCCAGATCGATCTGCGCGCCGCGTTGCCCGTCGAAGGTCCGGTAGGGATGCCGTGTCCACCCCCGTTCGCGTCGACCAGGAACAGCCCGGTGCCTTCGTCCGGCAACGCCGCGCTGACCACCAACGTGTCGGCTGGGGTGGGCGTCCAATCCTTGCCGCCCCACTCCACCGGCCAGTTCGGGACTGCCAGGCCATGCTCATGCAGGATCTTGTGGCTGGTGACGATGTCGTCGTGGTTTACCTCGACCGAGCTCTGACGCACCCTATCACGCATCTCCTGCGGAATCTTGGTGGTGTAGATCGTGCGGAGCTCGTCGCGGAACGCGGCTTCCTCCGGTGTGAGCGCGAGTTGCATGCGGCCTCCTCTGCCTGACGGTAAGCGCCGGTGACCGTCGACGATGATTGCGGTCCCGTCGGTGCGTACGCTCCGAGGTCCATCTTGACCCATGCGTTGCTGGGCTTGTGCACAGCCTCCGATTAGTCCACAGCCGCCCGTTGCGGGACTGCTCGACGGGGCGGTGCTGGCGGTCGGCGCACTTACCGTCGGCTCATGCGCACAGTACTGCCCGCCGAGCGGCGCCAGCGCCGCCTCGGCGCCGACCCGTATACCGATTCCCCCGCCCAGGACCCGGACTCGGGTGCGGACGAGGATCAGAACTCGTTGCTGCCACGCTGGTTGCCCAATGCCGTGCGGGACCAGGGGTGGGTGGCTTGACTGCGCGCCGATCCGGGCCGGCGCGATCGCGTTAGCGGTGGTGGCCGCGCTAGCCGTGTTGATCATGATCTTCACGCTGATCCGCGACCAGCCCGGTCCGGTGATGTCGGCCAAGCTCCCCCGGTGCAGAAGGCGGCCACGGCCGGCCCCGCACCCTCGGGCAGCCCCGGCGCCGGTCTCGGGCTCCGTGCGGCTGGACAAGTTGCGTGCCCTGGTACGCGTCTGACCCCCCCAGCCCGCCCGGGCCCCTTGATGTGCGCCTGGTGCCCGCCGCGCTGACGGGTTGGATCGTCACCGCCGCCGGGCATCGTATGGCCGGTCGGACGGATGTTCGCCTGGTGTCCGTGGCGGCCATTCTGGGCCGCGGTGCCGGTAATCGTGCTGGTCACCATGCTGGGTATTGCCGCCGCCGCGCTGTGCATGTTCTGGCCGCCCGGCGCGCAACTGCTAATCCGGTTCACCAGCCTGGAGCTGTGGTGGGTGGCCAAAGTGGCGCACGCCACGGCCGGGGTGCCCGCGGCGACCGTACCCGTGCCCGACGAGGCGGCCGGCGTGCTGTTGGTCGGCGGCGGCACCGCGCTGCTGCTGCTCGGCATCGGGCTGTGGTCGCGGGCCTGGTTCCGCGCGGCGGCCCGCGCGGCCGGTGTGACGGTGGCGGTGTGCACGCTGGCCTGGTCGCAGTCGGCGCTGCTGGATCCGCGGGGGGATTGGTCGGCCCTTCGTGACACCATTGTGGGGTGAGCCGGGATTCGTCGCTGCATCTGATCTTGGGAGACGAGGATCTGCTGGTCGAACGGGCGGTGGCAGCGGTGCTCCGCGCCGCGCGCGCCCGCGCCGGCACCTCCGAGAACCCCGGCATTCCGGTGAACCGGGTCCGGGCCGGCGACGTCGGCACTTACGAGCTCGCCGAACTGCTCAGCCCGTCGCTGTTCGCCGACGAACGCATCGTTGTGCTGGAGGCCGCCGCCGAGGCCGGCAAGGACGCGGTCGCCACGATCGCGGCCGCTGCCGCCGATCTGCCACCGGCCACGGTGCTCGTGGTGGTGCACTCGGGCGGCGGGCGCGCCAAGGCGCTGGCCGACCAGTTGAAGTCGCTGGGCGCCGAGGTGCATACGTGCGCGCGGTTCACCAAGGCGAGCGAGCGCGTCGACTTCGTCCGCAAGGAGTTCCGCACGCTGCGGGTCAAGGTGGACGAGGACACTGTGACCGCGCTGCTGGACGCCGTCGGCTCCGACGTGCGTGAACTCGCGGCGGCCTGCTCACAGCTGGTCGCCGACACTGGCGGGGTGGTCGACGAGGCCGCGGTGCGCCGCTACCACAGCGGGAAAGCCGAGGTGAAGGGCTTCGACATCGCGGACAAGGCGGTGGCCGGGGATGTCGCCGGCGCGGCGGAGGCGTTGCGGCGGGCGATGATGCGCGGCGAGCCGCTGGTGGTGCTGGCCGACGCGCTGGCCGAGGCCATTCACACGCTTGGGCGGGTCGGGTCCATGTCGGGCGACCCCTATCGCCTGGCCGGGCAGCTGGGGATGCCGCCGTGGCGGGTGCAGAAAGCCCAGAAGCAGGCTCGGCGCTGGTCGCGCGACAGCGTGGCGACCGCGATGAAAGTGGTGGCGGAACTCAACGCCAACGTGAAAGGTGCCGCGGCCGACGCCGACTACGCGCTGGAATCCGCGGTGCGGAAGGTGGCCGAACTAGCGGCCGACCGTGGCCGATAGCGCCGAGCAGAGACCGGGCTCAGATCTTGTTGAGCGAGCGGGCCAGCGCCGACTTCTTGTTGGCCGCCTGGTTTTTGTGGATGACACCTTTGCTGGCCGCCTTGTCCAGCTTGCGGCTGGTCGCCAACAGCAGCTCGGAAGCCTTTTCCTTGTTGCCGGCGGCGGCAGCCTCGCGGAACGCGCGCACGGCCGTGCGCAGCGACGACTTCACCGACTTGTTGCGCAGCCGGGCGCGCTCGTTGGTCTTGATGCGCTTTTGCTGCGACTTGATGTTGGCCACGCGGAAATTTCCTTCGTCGGTTCGGTATTTGCGGTGTTCGTTTCTGGGGGCGCCCCACACCCGATTGCGACTGCTCAGGCTAGCAGTCGGTTGCGTTTTCTCCCAAAACGGGAACTCCGGCCCTGCCAAAACGTCAATTAGGACAGCATCCTAAAAGTGAGTTTCCGATACCAGGTTGAGTAAGCCGGCCGCGGGACGTGTGGCGCTGCCCGCAAGTTGGCGCGGTCCGAGCGCATCTTCGGCGGGTGTACCCTCCCGACGTCTATGCGCTGGCATTCGATGAGATGTTCGACGGTCAGGGCAACGTCCGGGGCCCTACAAGGGCAGCTATGCCGAGCTCGCGCCGTCCGATGGAGCGGACCTGCAGGCACGTGGCGGGTTCTCGAGGACAACCTGCGCTCACCCTCGGGTGTGTCCTACGTCATGAAGAACCGACGCACCATGGCTCGGGTTTTCCGAACCTGTTCGCCACCCACCGGGTGCGCGCAGTCGACGACTACTCCTCGCATCTGCTGCGGGCGCTGCGCAACTCCGCGGCCACCAACGAGGCCGACCCGACCGTGGTGGTGCTGACACCCCGGGCGTCTACAACTCGGCGTACTTCGAGTATTCGCTGCTCGCGGCAGATGGGCGTCGAACTGGTCGAGGGCCGCGACCTGTTCTGCCGCGACAACCAAGTGTACATGGGCACCCCCGAAGGGGGATCGTCAGGTCGACGTCATCTATCGGCGCATCGACGACGTCTTCACTGGACCCGCTGCAGTTCCGCGCCGACTCGGTACTGGGGGTGGCCGGGTTGGTGAGCGCCGCCCGCGCCGGCAACGTCGTGATCTCCAGCGCGATCGGCAACGGGGTCGGTGACGGCAAGCTCGTCATACACCTACGTCCCGACCATGATTTGAGTACTACCTGGGCGAGAAGCCGCTGCTGGCCAACGTGGACACGTACCGCTGCTGGCTCGATGTACGAACGCGAGGAGGTGCTCGACCGGCTCCGCGAACTGGTCATCGAACCGGTTGAAGGGTCGGGCGGCTACGGCATTGTGTTCGACCCAGAAGCCTCCGAGAAAGAACTCGCGGGCGTCAGCAAGAAGATTCGCGAAGATCCGCGCAGCTGGATTGCCCCAGCCGATGATGGAACTGTCGACCGTGCCGACGCAGATCGGCAACACCCTGGCGCCGCGCTACGTCGACCTGTGACGACGGCAGAGATGTCGGAGATGCGTCGTCGGCTGCGCGTGTGCACACGACCGGATTCGCCTACGAGGCGCCGGTGACGGCTTCGTACAATGAGGCGCGGCTGACCCGAGTTCCGACACGCGGCAGAACGTCATCCTCGACCGGGTGGAAACCATCCCGGCGACCCGGACCTACCGTTACATCGATTACTGGGGCACCGCGGTGGCGGCGTTCGACCTGCACGCACCGCACACCGACCTGACCGTCACGTCCTCGTCGGTGGTCGAGACCGAGTAGCCGGAGCCGACCGCCAAGGACGTCACGTGGGGCGACCTGCAATCCGCGGCGGTGGTCGATCGCTTCGACGAATTGCTGCAGCCCACCAAGTACACCCCGACGGCCAAACGGTTGCGTTCCATCGGCAAGAAGATCATCAAGAGCGAGGAGTCGCAGGAAGCCGTGATCGCCGCGGCCAAGTGGGGCACGGCGAGCTGGACTACCTGCCGGGAACCACGGGCGCGCAGTCGTCGGGACTCGACGCCCTGAAGGCGCGCAAAGGGGTGTGTCAGAACTTCGTGCACCTGACGTTGATGTTGTTGCGCGACATGGGTATTCAGTCTCGGTACGTGTCGGGTTATCTGCATCCGAGCCGGGATGCCGTGGTCGGTGAACGGTGGACGGACAAAGCCACGCTGGATTCAGGCCTGGACCGGAGGTTGGTGGAACTACGACCCCACCAACGACACTGAGGTCACCAGCAGTACGTCAGTGTGGGCGTCGAGCGTGACTACACCGACGTGTCCCCGCTGAGGGGCATCTATTCCGGGCGGGGCGCCACCGATCTCGACGTGGTCGTCGAGGTCACCCGGTTGGTCTAGCTAGGGTCGCGGCCCGACCTCGACCCGGTGCAGGTTGTCGCCGAGCTCGATCCGGCCGTCGAAGCGCGACGCCGCCAGCGTCCGGAGACGGCGCGGGTAGCGGGTGCTGATCGGCTGCCGCTTTCCGTGTTGGTTTTGCCGCCGCCCGAGTTGGCCGTAGCCTGGTGTGAAGCAGGTCACAAGCAGCGGGAGGCTCGATGCGGATCGCGGACGTTTTGCGAAACAAGGGCGCAGCGGTGGTGACGATCTATCCCGAGGCGACGGTCCGGGAACTGCTCGCCGGCCTCGACGAGCAAAACATCGGCGCCATGGTCGTCGTCGGCGACGAGGGAGTGGTCGGCATCGTGTCCGAGCGCGACGTGGTGCGCGAACTGCACACGCACGGCGCCAGCGCGCTGTTCCGCCCGATCTCCACGGTCATGACCGCGACCGTCGCCACTTGCACGAAGTCGGACACCGTCGACGCCATCAGCATGCTGATGACCAAGAACCAGGTGCGGCACGTGCCGGTGCTCGACGGCAAGAAGCTGGTCGGGATCGTCAGCATCGGCGACGTGGTGAAGACGCGGATGGAAGAACTCGAGGCCGAACAGTAACAGCTGCAGTCCTACATCGCGCAGGGCTGATCAGCTCCAGGCATAGTCGGCGGGAGCCGGGTGGCCAAGAAGTCAAAGACCTCGCGGTCCAGGACGGCGCCCTCTCGGCGAATACCCTCCTCGGCACGTCGAGTACCCGGTCCAGCCGCACCCAGCTGTCCCGGCCCTCGTAATCCCAGGCGCCGGCACCGATTCTGAACCCAATCCGCGTCGGCGGTGCGCCGCTCCTGGCTGGACAACATCAGCCCGAACAAGATGCTGCGGTCGCGCCCCACGACCAGGACCGGGGTGGTCCTTGTCGCGGGTGGGATCGTCCTCGTAGGCCGCCCAGGTCCAGACGATCTCGCCGGGGGTCGGCCCGGCCCGTCCAGATCGGGCGCGTAGACCACCTTGCGGGCGCGCTGTACGGGCCGGGAAGCTGGTGCTCGTCACTGGACGACCCGCCGTGATCGCCCGCGCCGACTCGGAGCCCGACCCCATCGCGCTGGCGGTGATCTTGACGACTTCCTCGATTTCGCGGATTTCGCGCATCACGGCGTGGGCGGTCTGCACGTGCTGGATCAACCGCGGAACACCGTAAACGACCCCGTTTTGGGCAAATCTCTAGAACGTCCTCCACTGAGATTTGCGGCGAGACGCCATAGTCGCAGCATAGACGGCGGGGTGGTGGCACGACTGTGTCCGAGTAGGTCCCGACCAGCCCGCATGGATACGCTGGACGTACCCGCGAACCCGCCGGTCACGCAGCATCAACAGCACCGCCAGGAGATCCCCATAAGCAGTTTCGCCGACAAGACCTTCACCGCGCCGGCGCAGATCAGGAACTTCTGCATCATCGCCCATATCGATCACGGCAAGTCGACGCTGGCCGACCGGATGCTTCAGCTCACCGGTGTCGTCGACGAGCGGTCCATGCGCGCCCAGTACCTGGACCGGATGGACATCGAGCGGGAGCGCGGCATCACCATCAAAGCCCAGAACGTCCGGCTGCCGTGGACGGTGGACGGGGTCGACTACGTCCTGCATCTGATCGACACCCCCGGCCACGTCGACTTCACCTACGAGGTGTCCCGCGCGCTGGAGGCCTGCGAGGGTGCCGTGCTGCTGGTCGACGCGGCACAGGGCATCGAGGCCCAGACGCTGGCGAATCTCTACCTCGCCCTGGACCGCGATCTGACCATCATCCCGGTGCTAAACAAGATCGACCTGCCGGCCGCGGATCCGGACCGCTACGCCGGCGAGATTGCGCACATCATTGGCTGCGAATCCGACGACGTGCTGCGGGTGTCGGGCAAGACCGGGGAGGGCGTGGCCGCGCTGCTAGACGAGGTGGTCCGTCAGGTGCCGCAGCCGCGGGGCGACGCCGACGCGCCCACCCGGGCGATGATCTTCGACTCGGTCTACGACGTCTACCGCGGCGTGGTGACCTACGTGCGGGTGATGGACGGCAAGATCGTTCCACGCGAACGCATCCTGATGATGTCCACCGGCGCCACCCACGAACTGCTCGAGGTCGGCATCGTCTCGCCCGAGCCGAAGGCCAGCGCGGGCCTGGGGGTGGGGGAGGTCGGCTACCTCATCACCGGGGTCAAGGACGTCCGCCAGTCCAAGGTCGGCG
Organism: Mycobacterium tilburgii; assembly: GCF_902168065.1. Lineage (GTDB taxonomy): Bacteria > Actinomycetota > Actinomycetes > Mycobacteriales > Mycobacteriaceae > Mycobacterium > Mycobacterium tilburgii. The sequence goes on from NZ_LR655693.1 coordinate 46,544, forward strand.
ACACCGTGACCACCGCACGCAACGGCGCCACCGAACCGCTGACCGGTTACCGCGAACCCAAGCCGATGGTGTACTCCGGGCTGTATCCGTTGGATGGCTCGGATTACCCGGACCTGCGCGACGCCCTGGAGAAGCTGCAACTCAACGACGCGGCGCTGACCTACGAGCCGGAAACGTCGGTGGCGCTGGGCCTCGGGTTCCGCTGCGGCTTCTTGGGCCTGCTGCACATGGAGATCACCCGCGAGCGCCTGGAACGCGAATTCGATCTGGACCTGATCTCGACTTCGCCCAACGTCGTGTACCGGGTAATGAAAGAGGACAACAACGAGATCGTGGTGACCAACCCGTCGGACTGGCCGGAGGGCAAGGTCCGGCAGGTCTACGAGCCGATCGTCAAGACCACCATCATCGCGCCCAGCGAATTCATCGGCACCATCATGGAGCTGTGCCAGTCGCGGCGCGGCGAGCTGGGCGGCATGGACTACCTGTCGCCCGAACGGGTGGAGCTGCGCTACACCATGCCGCTGGGCGAGATCATCTTCGACTTCTTCGATTCGCTGAAGTCGCGTACCCACGGCTACGCCAGCCTGGAATACGAGGAGGCCGGCGAGCAGGATGCCGGTCTGGTCAAGGTCGACATCTTGTTGCAGGGCGAGGCCGTCGACGCGTTCAGCGCCATCGTGCACAAGGATTCGGCGTTCTCCTACGGAAACAAGATGACCACCAAGCTCAAGGAGCTGATTCCGCGCCAGCAGTTCGAGGTGCCGGTGCAGGCTGCTATCGGCTCGAAAATCATTGCTCGAGAAAATATTCGGGCTATCCGCAAGGATGTGCTCTCGAAATGCTACGGCGGTGACATCACCCGTAAACGCAAACTTCTGGAAAAGCAGAAGGAAGGCAAGAAGCGGATGAAAACCATTGGACGCGTGAATGTTCCGCAGGAGGCGTTTGTCGCGGCACTGTCCGCCGATGCCGCGGGGGACAAAGCCAAGAAATGAGGATCCGGTGGACCAGCACGGCGTCGCTGCTCGCCGCCGTGCTGGTCGCCGGGTGCACCTTTACCGTCGGCGGCCACGCGGTTGCGGCCCCAAATCTCAAGCCACACCCGGTGATCGACCAACAGATCAAACAGGTGCTGCTGGATGGCGTTGCCTTGTGAAAGCTGCTCGACCGACGGTTTGTGCCGCTCACGGAGTTCCCTCCGGTGTCCGGCGGCAACAAGATCCTCGACGACGCCTATCTGTCAACGTCGCCCGCCGAGTGCACGGGTGTGGTCTACATGACGCAGAAAAGCGTCTATCAGTCCGCGCCGGTCAAAAACGTCGCGACGGCGTTGTGGCAGGAGGACGGCTACGCACCGACGGCGATCGACATCGCCGAAGAGGTCATCGCCGTACCCTCGGCGGGCGACGCCGACGCCTTGTTTGCCAGGTTTTCCTAGCAATGGAAGCGGTGCGACGGGAAAACGCTGAGCGTGCCGGCCAGTAGTTTCGCCCGGAACGCCATCACCGACGTCCGTGTCAACGATTCCGTTGTCGTGGCACGCATTTCGCGACAACCGACCCGCCGATCCTGCATGCCGTCCCGGAAGTCTGTGCCACCGGCCCGCTGATCTCATCGCCCCGCTTCCGTGTCGCATGAATACCGTTGCCGGAGAACGCCTTGCGGTGCCACTCGCTCACATGGGCGCGTTGGCGGGTTGGAACATCCCGGACCCGTCGGATTCCTCCTCGGCGCGTATCACGTGGAACACCACGTTGATCAACGCCAGATGAGTGAACGCCTGGGGGAAGTTGCCCAGACGCCGGCCGTGTGCGCGGCTCGATCTCCTCGTCGTAGAGATGCAACGGGCTGGCGTAGGACAGCAGCCGCTCACACAGCCGCTTGGCCCACGCCACCTCACCGATCTCAACCAGCGCCGACACCAGCCAGAACGAATAGATGGTGAAAGTGCCCTCCTTGCCGGACAATCCGTAGTCGGTCTGCTCGACTCGGTAGCGCAGCACCAAGCCCTCCTCGGTGAGTTCGTTGGCGATCGTCAGCACCGTGTTGCGCACGCGCGGGTCGTCGGGCGGCAGGAATCGGGTCAGCACCACCAGCAACAGCGACGCGTTTAGGGCGTTGCTGCCGTACCGCTGGGTGAACACCCCGCGCGAGTCCACTTCGTATTCGAGGATGTCGGCCTTGATCTCCTCGGCTATCACCCGCCATTGCTGGGCATAGCTCTTCTTGCCCTGCCGCTCGGCCAGTTTGGACCCGTGGTCCAGCGTCACCCAGCACATCACCTTCGACTAGGTGAAATGCTGCGGTTCCTCGCGCACCTCCCAGATACCGCGGTCGGGCTCCCGCCAGTGCGCGATCGCCTCTTCAACCTGTTTTCTGAGCACCGGCCACAATGTCTCCGGGGCACCTGCTCGTGTGACTTCGCGTGCAGATAGAAGGAATCCAGGATCGAACCCCAAATGTCGTGCTGGATCTGGTCATAGGCGCCGTAGCCGATCCGGACCGGGCGTGCATGGTCATAGCCTTGAGTTCTTCTTCCACCAGGTTGCGCTCGCCGCCCACGCCGTACATCACCTGCAGCGGGTGGCGCTCGTTGCTGTTGGCGCCCGACACGTCGGCGATGAACGCGAAAAAGTCGTCGGCTGCACGGTCCAGGCCCAGCGTGTAGAGCCCCCACAACGTGAACGTCGAGTCGCGGATCCAGGTGTAGCGGTAGTCCCAGTTGCGTTCGCCGCGCGGTGTTTACGGCAGCGGGCGGCCTCTTCATAGGTTTGCGGCGGCGGGTGGTTGGTCCAGCTGAGGACGACGAACACGTCGTCGCCCTCCTTCATCCGGGTGCGGGCCCGCGCCTCGCGGCCCTCCAGCCCGATGTTGAGGTTAGTGGTCAGCCGCAGTTGGGGGTGGTCGTCGGGGTTCTTGCTGGGCCGAGCGATCGTCGAACGCCGGTTCGCGGCTCATCATCAGCTCGACGGTCCCGGTGACGCAGTGCACGGTGCGTAACAGGATGTGCTCGGCGCCCCAGTCCATCGGCGTGCGGCGGTGTGTTCTCAAACGCCGCTCGATGTCATGCCACAGGCCCATCACCAGCGCGTCCCGCACGATCAGCCACCCGGTGTGGGTCTGCCAGGTGGTTTCCATGATCAGGCTGCCCGGCAGGTAGCGGCGAGCCGACGGCACCGACACGCCGTACGAGCCGATCCGGAAATGGCCGGCGCTGCGGTCCAGGATCGCGCCGAACACGCTGGGCGAGTGCGGGCGCGGTACGCACAGCCATTCGACCGAACCGGCGGGGGAGATCAGGCAGGTCGTCTCCCAGTCGGACAGAAACTCGTAGACGGTGACCGGCGGAAACGGATTACGCAACGCCCCGCTCGAAGCAAACGGCGCCGGCGCGCTGAAATCGAGCGGCGACACCAACGGCGACTGTTGTGCCGGGTCAAAGCCTTTTCGGTTTCCCCGTTGGTGGGCTGGTCGGCGGGGTGGGCGTGCAAAACCATCTCGACACCATCTGTCGACCCGCCCGCCGTCCATTCTTTCGGCGCACGTCGCGGCGCGGATCGGCCCGTCAGCCGGGCCGGCGAGCGAACGTCGGCGCATGCTCCGAAAGCGGGCTGATCGCCACCAGGTAGGCGATCAGCCCGCGTAGCGCCGGCGACCGTCGACCAGCAGCACACCGCGGGGCGGCGCGGCGGTGCGGCCGGACAGCACGTCGGCAACCACTTGGGCGTGGATGGTGCGTTGCACGGCCTGGATCATCGCGGTCGGCATCCAGCGCCGCGCCTGCACCCGCGCTAGCTCCCGGGTGGTCATTCGTCCGGCGCGCAGCGGGCCCGCCAGGATGCGCGCCGCGGCCACCGCGTCGGCCACCGCGAGGTTGATGCCGACCCGCCGACCGGCGACATCGCGTGGGTCGCGTCGCCGATGCACAGCACCCCGTCAGCATACCAGCGGCGTAGCCGGTTGAGTTGCACGTCAAGGAGTTTCACGTCGTCGAACGAACTCAACGTGCCGATCCGGTCGGCCAACCGTGGCACCATGTTCACCAGCACCGCGTGCAGCGCGCCGATGTCCCGGGCTCGCAGCCCGGCGTCGGCTCCCTTGGGAATGATGTAGGCGATCTGGTAGTAGTCGCCGCGGTCGCTCAGGGATGACCCCATGCCCGGCCTGAAACGTCCCGGCAAGTCCCCTCGGGTCGTCGGATCGCCGCGGTAACCGGAACCACCACACGTCCATCGGGGCGCCGAACCGGCGCGGCGTCGCCTCGATCGCCGCGCGCACCGTCGAGCCGCGACCGTCGCAGGCCACCGCCAGCGCGGCACGCAACTCCCTGGTTGCGCCCCCTGGGGTCGCGGTAGGTGACGCCGACCACCCCGGTCACCCTCGCGAAGCACGCCGGTGACCTCGGTGCCGCGCAACAGCCGGAAACTGGGTTCGGCCTCGGCCGCGGCGGCCACCATTTCCAGAAAGTCCCACTGCGGCACCAGGGCGATGTGCTGGTGCTCGCCGGGCAGGTGGGAGAGATCCAGGTTCAGCGGTTGGCCACGAATCGCCAGCTCCAGGGAGTCGACGAGGCGATGCGGAATCTCGGCGAACCGGGGTCCCAAACCCAGTTCGTCCAGCAACCGCAGCGTGCTGGCGTGCACGGTGTCGCCCCGGAAATCACGCAGGAAGTCGGCGTGCTTTTCCATCACCGTGACTCTTACGCCACCGCGGGCCAGGAGCAGGCCGAGCACGGATGCCGGCCGGACCGCCGCCCGCGATGACGCATGTGGTGTCGTCGTTGGCACTGGGCACCCGCTGATCCTGACATTTGGTGTTCCCGGTGGTGGGGCGAATATGGTGGGCTCGATGAACGGGTTCCTCAACTGGTGGGACGGCAACGAGCTGTGGATTTCCGGGCTGCCCTTCGTGCTGCAGGCCATTGTGGTGATGCCCGTCGTGCTGGCCGTCGCGTACTTCACGGCGGTGTTGCTGGACGCCGTGCTCGGCAAGAGCATCGAGCTGACCCGTCGGGGCCGCCGGATCGACGGGACGCCCAGGTAATCGGCATGCCCCGGTCGCACGTGACGCTGATTCTCGTCACCCTCGTCGTGTTGGTGATCGTCGCGTGGGTGGTGGCCCACTGAGGCGCTGCGCGCAGCCGGTCAGCTGGCGGGCTAGCGAATTCCTGTTAGGCTTCGCGCCATGCACCCGACAGCTGCGGTCCCGGACTGTGATGTCGTCGTGCACTGTTGTCGCTGACTACTACCCGCGCGCGGTTTGGTAGGGAATTCGCGAATTCCCCTAACGCTTACAACGCCTTTCCGCAGCAACGGGACCGATACCCACCAGCACGCACCGGAAGGCCGTTGATGCTTAACGACAACGACAGCGCACCGCGCTGGCGGCGACTGGTCGCGCTCGCATCGATCGCCGCCGTCGCGGCGTGCAGCCCGGGCCCCAGCGACGTGGTGGGCGGCGGGGGACTATCCAACGCGCGGACGACCATCACCCTGGTGGCGTACTCGGTCCCAGAACCTGGGTGGAGCAAGGTGATTCCCGCGTTCAACGCCTCTGATGTGGGTAACGGCATACAGGTGATCACTTCGTACGGAGCGTCCGGCGACCAGTCCCGCGGGGTGGCCGACGGCAAGCCGGCGGACGTGGTCAACTTCTCGGTCGAGCCGGACATCACGCGCTTACTCAAGGCGGGCAAGGTTTCCAAGGATTGGAATACCGATGCCACCAAGGGCATTCCGTTCGGGTCGGTGGTGGCGCTGGTGGTGCGCAAGGGCAACCCGAAGAACATCAAGGACTGGGACGACCTGTTGCGGCCCGACGTGGAGGTCATCACACCCAGCCCGTTGAGCTCGGGTTCGGCCAAGTGGAATCTGCTCGCGCCGTATGCCGTGAAAAGCGACGGCGGTAGCAACAGCCAAGCCGGCATCGATTTCGTTGCCAAGCTGGTGCGTGAGCACATCAAACTGCGGCCCGGATCCGGACGCGGAGCCACCGACGTTTTCGTCCAGGGCAGCGGTGACGTGCTGATCAGCTACGAGAACGAGGCCATTGCGGCGGAGCGGGCGGGTAAACCGGTCGAACATGTCGTCCCGAAGCAAACCTTCAAGATCGAAAACCCGGTCGCGGTGGTGACTACCAGCCAGCACCTGGACGCCGCGACCGCGTTCAAGAACTTCCAGTACACCGCGCCGGCGCAGACGGTGTGGGCGCAAGCCGGCTACCGGCCGGTCGATCCCGCGATCGCCGCCCAGTTCCGGGCTCAGTTCCCGGTGCCGGCCAAGCTGTGGACCATCGCCGAACTGGGCGGATGGGCCACGGTGGATCCCCAATTGTTCGACAAGAACATCGGCAGCATCACCAAGATCTATACGAAGGCCACCGGATGACGTCCTTCTTTGTAGGCTCGTCGGGCGCCAGCGGCGTGCTTGACCCCGACTCGCCAGGTCCGGGGGGACAGCCGGGTCAGTCGGGTCTACGGCCGTTTTGGCGCGGCGGCGGCACGTCCCTGCGTGTCGGCGTGGCTACGGTGTGGCTGTCGGTCATCGTGCTGCTGCCGGTGGCGGCGATCGCCTGGCAAGCCGCGGGCGGCGGCTGGCACGCCTTTTGGCACGCGGTCACCTCGCACGCGGCGGTGGATTCGTTCCGGGTGACGCTGACCATCAGCGTCGGGGTCACCGTGGTCAACACGGTGTTCGGGCTGCTGATCGCGTGGATATTGGTGCGTGACGACTTCATCGGCCGACGATTGGTCGACACGGTGATCGACTTGCCGTTCGCGCTGCCCACTATCGTCGCCAGCCTGGTGATGCTGGTGCTGTACGGCAACAACAGCCCGGTGGGGTTGCACCTGCAGCACACCGCCTGGGGTGTGGCGGTGGCACTGGCTTTCGTGACCTTGCCGTTCGTGGTGCGCGCGGTGCAACCGGTGTTACTGGAAATCGAACGCGAAACCGAAGAGGCGGCCGCGTCGCTGGGGGCCAGTGGCCCGAAGATCTTCACCTCTGTCATCCTGCCGTCGTTACTGCCGGCCTTGTTGTCCGGTGCGGGCCTAGCCTTTTCGCGTGCGATCGGCGAATTCGGCTCGGTGGTTCTGATCGGCGGGGCGGTCCCCGGCAAGACCGGAGTGTCCTCGCAATGGATACGGACCTTGATCGAGAACGACGACCGCACCGGCGCCGCGGTAATCTCCATTGTGCTGCTGGCGATTTCATTCGTCCTCCTGTTCATCTTGCGCATCGTGGCCGCGCGCGCGGCGCGGCGGGAGGAGAGAGCCTCGTGACGTCATCGCCCTGGGCGCGTTATGTCATCCGCTACGTCGGCCTGGTATACATCTTCGTGCTGCTGATCGTTCCGGTCGCGCTGATCCTGTGGCGCACGTTCGAGCCCGGGTTCGGCCAGTTCTTTGACTGGGTGAGTACGCCGGCGGCGCAATCGGCGCTGGACCTGTCGCTGTTGGTGGTGGCCATCGTGGTGCCGCTGAACATTCTGTTCGGTATCCTCACGGCATTGGTGTTGGCCCGCAACAGATTCCGGGGCAAAGGCATCCTTCAGGCCATCATCGACCTGCCGTTGGCCGTTTCGCCGGTGATCGTGGGTGTCGCACTGATTCTGATGTGGGGATCGGCGGGCGCGTTCGGCTTCGTCGAGCAGAAATTCGGGCTGAAAATCATCTTCGGCCTGCCCGGCATAGTCCTGGCCAGTATCTTCGTCACGCTGCCCTTCGTGGTCCGCGAGGTCGAACCGGTGTTGCACGAGCTGGGAACCGATCAGGAGCAGGCCGCCGCGACACTCGGTTCGGGCTGGTGGCAGACGTTTTGGCGGATCACCCTGCCGTCCATCCGGTGGGGGCTGACGTACGGGATTGTGTTGACCATCGCCCGCACGCTCGGCGAATTCGGTGCGGTGACCATCGTGTCGTCCAACCTTCCCGGTGAATCGCAGACCCTGACCTTGTTGGTCTCCGACCGCTATAACCGCGGCGCCGAGTATGGCGCCTACGCCCTGTCCACGCTGCTGATGGGCGTGGCCGTGCTGGTGTTGATCGTCCAGGTGATTCTCGACATTCGCCGAGCGCGCGCTAACAAGGTTGCTTGACAAGGAGACTCGGATATGACCGTCAGTAAGACCGACGACGCGATCATTGTGCGCGATGCCAACAAACGCTACGGCGACTTCGTCGCACTGAACCATGTGGATTTCGTCGTGCCCGCTGGGTCGTTGACGGCGCTGCTCGGCCCCAGCGGATCGGGCAAGTCGACCCTGCTGCGCGCCATCGCCGGGCTCGACCAGCCCTACACCGGCACCATCACGATCAACGGCCGTGACGTGACCGGGGTGCCGCCGCAGCGGCGTGGCATCGGCTTCGTGTTCCAGCACTACGCGGCGTTCAAACACATGACGGTGCGCGACAATGTGGCGTACGGCTTGAAGATCCGCAAGCGTCCGAAGGCCGAGATCAAGGAAAAGGTCGACAACCTGCTGGAGGTCGTGGGGCTCAGCGGTTTTCAGGGCCGCTACCCCAACCAGCTGTCCGGCGGTCAGCGCCAGCGCATGGCGCTGGCGCGGGCGCTGGCCGTCGATCCGCAGGTGCTGCTGCTCGACGAGCCGTTCGGCGCACTGGACGCCAAGGTCCGCGAGGATCTGCGGGCCTGGCTGCGGCGCCTGCACGACGAGGTTCACGTCACCACCGTGCTGGTCACCCATGACCAGGCCGAGGCGCTGGATGTGGCCGACCGGATCGCGGTGCTCAACAAGGGCCGCATCGAGCAGGTCGGGTCCCCGACGGACGTCTACGACGCTCCCGCGAACGCGTTCGTGATGTCGTTTCTGGGTGCGGTTTCCACACTGAACGGCAATCTGGTTCGCCCGCACGATATTCGGGTCGGCCGCAATCCCGAGATGGCGGTCGCCGGCGGTGACGGGACCGCCGATGCCATCGGGGTGGTACGGGCGACCGTCGAGCGGGTGGTGGCGTTGGGCTTTGAGGTGCGCGTCGAATTGACCAGCGCCGCCACTGGCGGGGCCTTCACCGCACAGATCACCCGGGGCGACGCTGAGGCGTTGGCCCTCAAGGAGGGGGACACCGTCTATGTGCGGGCCACCCGCGTGCCGCCCATCGTCGCGGAGGCGGTTCCCGGCACCCCCGCCGACCACGATCAGACCACGCTGACCTCGGCCTAACCGGTCATGGCAACGCCGACCAGTGCGGCGCCTGCTGGGTGAGGCGCTCTAGGTAGTCGGCGGCGACCTCGTTGTCCGGTGCCGCGCTGTCGTCGCCGTGCGCCAGCGGGCACCAGCACGGACGGCTTTGACGATCCATACCGCTTCGAGTTCCACCTCGGGCACCGGGGCGCTGGGCGCCGGTGAGATTAGGTCTGCGGCGAAACCCTCTGCGCCGGGCCAGGTGAGGCCGTCGCTGTAGATGACCTCGTTGTTCCGGCTCTGGGCGACGACGTGGAAATAGCGGCAGGCCGGCGAGATGCTCGGCAAGCCCGTGCGGGCCGTGATCGCCCATTGCGCCATGCTAGTGCGCGAGGTGACCCGCGTCCCGTTAGGCGGCGATTCGCTCGGCGATCGCCGCAGCAAAGCGGTCCAGCACTGTCTCGGCCACCAAACTGTGGGCGCCGAGCGGGGCCGCCATGTCGATCCCGGTCCTGTCGGCGAAGCGCCGCACCTGATCGGGCAGCCGTCCGGGCGCGAGGAACCACGGCGCGATGACCACCCGCCGGGCGCCCTGCCAGCGCAGCCTGCCCAGTCCTTCGGCTAGCGAGCGCTCCTGTTGACTGGCGAACGCGGTGGTCGCCCCCGCCCAGGAGGTGCCGACCAACAGTTTCGGCGCGACCCGTCCCGTGCGCGCGTTCACCGCCAGGTCGGACGTGCCGATCGCCACGACGAGCACCCCGAGACCGTCGTCAAGCCGCGAGACCCCCAGCTGCGTCACTCGCTCGCGCAGCACCGACACCAGCCGGTCGTCCTCGCCGAGCACCGGTGCTTGCCAGACCTGTTGCCCCACAACGCAACTGGCTATCTGTGCCGGGATGTCGACGCGGGCGTGGTAGGTGTTGGCCAGCAGTAGCGGCGTGACGACGGCCGGGCGGTCCAGGGTGGCGAGCACATCGACGAGGCGCGGCGAGTCGTGATCCAGGAAGGTCAGCCGCACCTGAAGATCCGGGCGCCGGCGCGACACCGCCTCGGCCACGGCGCGCGCGTTGGCCGCCGACCGCGGATCCTTGCTTCCGTGTGCAGCCAGCAGGAGGGCCGGCCGGTGCCTCACGACGCGTGCAACCCGCATTCGGTCTTGGCCAGGCCCTGCCAGCGCCCGCTGCGTGGATCGGCGCCCTCGGCGGGCTTGGCCGTGCACGGCGCGCAACCGATCGACGGATAACCTTCGTAGACAAGGGGATTGACCAGTACATCGTGCTCGGCGATGTAGTTCTGGATGTCCTCGTCGGTCCATGCCGCCAGCGGGTTGATCTTCACCAGCTTGAACGCCTCGTCGAAACTGATCAGCGGGGCGTTGGCGCGCGTCGGCGCCTCGACTCGGCGCAGCCCGGTCACCCAGGCCGAGTAACCGGTCAGTGATTTGCTCAGGGGGAGGACCTTACGCATCCGGCAGCACTCGCCGGGGTCCCGCGCGAACAGGTCCTTGCCCATCAGCTTGTCCTGCTCGGCCACGGTGTGTTCGGGTGTGACGTTGAGAACCCGTACGTCGTAAACGGATTCGACGGCGTCACGGGTGCCGATGGTCTCCACAAAGTGGTAGCCGGTGTCCAGGAAGAGCACCGGTACGCCCGGGCGTACCCGGGAAGCCAGGTCCACCAGCACCGCGTCCTGCATGTTGGAGGCCACCACGTAGTTGCATGTCGCCCAGCCGCGCGGGCCGTTGACCCCGCCGAAGTTCTCGTCGGTCCAGCGCAACAGCTCCTCGGCTCTGGCGCCGTCGAGCTCGGCCGCGCCGCGGGCCGCTATCTCGCGCAGTTGGTCTTCGGTCGGCCGGGTCGTTGATCCGGCGCTCATCGCAGATCACCTTCATCGGCGCGAAGCGCCCACTGGGCGAACCGCTCGCCCTCGTTGCGATGCTTGACGAAGTTGCGCACCACCCGTTCGATGTAGTCACCCAACTCGTCGCTGATGACCTTGTGCTGGCGTAGTTTTCGGCCGAATCCGCTGTCCAGCCCGAGGCTGCCGCCCAGGTGTACCTGGAAGCCCTCAACCAGGGTGCCGTCGCCGGCATCGACCATCTGGCCCTTGAACCCGATGTCGGCGACCTGAATTCGCGCACAGGAGTTGGGGCAGCCGTTGATGTTGACGGTGATCGGCACGTCGAGTGCCGCGTTTATGTCCTCCAGCCGACTCTCCAGATCGGGCACCAAAGACTGTGCCTTGACCCGGGTTTCGGCGAACGACAACTTGCAGAACTCGATACCGGTGCACGCCATCAGATTCCGGCGCCAATGCGACGGCCGAGTTTGCAGGCCGAGTGCGTTCAGACCGGTGGTCAGCTCGTCGACCCGGTCGTCGGGGACGTCGAGGATGACCAGCTTCTGGTAAGGCGTCAACCGGATCCGGTCCGACCCGGCGCGTTCGGCGAAATCGGCGACGGCGGTGAGGATGGTGCCCGACACCCGGCCGGCGATCGGGGCGACGCCGACGGCGTTGAGCCCGTTCTTGAGTCGCTGCACACCGACATGGTCGATCGGGTGGGTGACCGGGTCGGGGGCCGGGCCGTCGATCAACGGCCGCTTGAGGTATTCGGTCTCTAGGACTTCACGGAACTTCGCGATGCCCCAGTCCTTGATCAGGAACTTCAGGCGCGCCTTGGAACGCAGCCTGCGGTAGCCGTAGTCACGGAAGATCGAGGTGACGGCGTGCCAAACCTCCGGCACCTCGTCCAGCGGCACCCAGGCGCCGACCCGCTGGCCCAGCATCGGGTTGGTCGACAGCCCGCCGCCGACCCACAGGTCCAGGCCGGAGCCGTGTTCGGGGTGGTTGACGCCGATGAACGCGATGTCGTTGACCTCGTGCACTACGTCCTGCAGACCCGAGATCGCGGTCTTGTACTTGCGCGGCAGGTCGGCGAACTCCGGCTGGCCGATGTAGCGGCGCACGATCTCGTCGATCGCCCACGTCGGGTCGAGCACCTCGTCGAGCGATTCGCCGGCTAGCGGGGAGCCCAGGATCACGCGGGGGCAGTCGCCGCACGCCTCGGCGGTCTGCAAACCGACCTCGGCCAGCCGTCGCCAGATTTCGGGGACGTTTTCCACCTCGATCCAGTGGTACTGGATGTTTTCCCGGTCTGAGATGTCGGCGGTGTCGCGAGCGAATTCGGTGGAGATCTGGCCGACGGTGCGCAGTGCAGCTGCTGACAGCGCGCCGCCGTCGCAGCGCACCCGCATCATGAAGTACTTCGCTTCCAGCAGGTCGGCGTTGTCGTCGCCGGTGAATGAGCCGTCGTAGCCCTGCTCCCGCTGCGTGTACAGGCCCCACCAGCGGAAACGGCCACGCAGATCGCTCTTGTCGATGCTGTCGAAGCCGTCGTTAGCGTAGCTGTCCAGGATGCGCTGACGCACGTCCAGCGGTGCGCCGGCCTGCTTCATCTCTTCGTTCGGGTTCAGCGGCGCACGGTCTCCCAGCGCCCACTGGCCCTCACTGCGAGTCTTCCTATCTGGGGCAGCCGGCCGGGCTGTAGTCATTCTAAGGTCTCCTTCGCGGGCTATGCAGGTGTGGACGCGCGACTCACCGGTTTAGCTTTGGCTGGCGCAGATCCGGCGCCAGCTGGATGAACAGGTGGGCGGTCTACGAGATCAAGCCGGACAGCTACAGCTGCAAACACGCTTGAGATCGATGTGCCGACGCGCCACGAGCGCAATGCGCGAGTTGGACTGGGCGGCGGTCACTCGCCCATTGTGCCATGGATGCGGCCGGGCAACGCCACCAGCCCAAATTTCTCCTCATGGCGAGGAAAACTACCCAGCAAACCTGGGTAATTCGGCAATCAAAACTAAAATTAGCTGAGAGTGCGACGCTGCCGGGTTTGACGTAGTGGTCGCTCGGCCGTCGCGGCTGCGCTGATCTGGGCGGTATTCGGGTCGGGGCTCGAGCCGGCCTGGATGATACTGCGATTTCAACACCTACACACCGGCCGAGCTGGGCGGCGTCAGTCCGGACGCCTGGCTGCAGGCGCTGGGGGCCGAGTTGGCACTGGCCGCCGCGCGGTTGCACGCACCGACGGTACACACGGTGTTCGTCGGCGGCGGGACGCCGTCACTGCTGGGCGGTGCGCGCCTGGCCGCCCTGCTGGATTCGGTGCGCGAGCACTTCCCGCTGGCGCCGGATGCGGAGATCACCACCGAGGCGAAACCCGGAGTCGACGTGGCCGGAGTTCTTCGACGCGATCCGGGCGGCCGGCTACACCCGGGTGTCGCGCTGGGCATGCAGGTCGCGCTGGGCATGCAGTTGGTGTCGCCGCGCGTGCTGGTCACCCTGGACCGCATGCATTCCCCGGGGCGAGCCGCCGCCGCAGTGGCGGAGTCGAAGGCCGCGGGGTTTCAACAGTGGTGCGAACCCTGTTGGCCTGAGCGCGTCAGACGCCGAACAGATGTTGGACGACGTGGGCGATCTCGATATAGAGTGGGATGCCGATGGTGACGTTGTAGGAGAACGTCAGGCCCAGTGACGCCGCCAGCGGCAGCGTCGGACTCGCTTCGGGGATCGCTAGGCGCTGCACCGCCGGAACCGCAATGTAGGACGCCGCTCCGCACAACACCGCAAACAACACATAGGTGCCCGGCTTGAAGTCGGCGTGGGTCAGGCTGGCATACCCGCAGGCGACGAAGATGCCCAGTGTCGCAAAGACATTCGGAGCCAGCAGCGCGAAGACGATGAAGCCGGGGCCCGCCGTCCGCAGGTCCTTCAACTTGCGGGATGCCGTCATACCCATCTCGAGCAGGAACAGGCACAGCACGCCTTGGAAGGCCAGGACGAAGAACTTGTCGTCGTCCTGGACGACCTTCTGGCCCTGCAACCCGCTGATGAGCCCGATCGCGATGCCGCCGATCAGCAGCACCAAGCCCGGGTTGAGGAAGACCTCCCGGAACAGCTCACGAGAGAAGATAGACGGCTTCTTACCGGCCGCTGGCACGGGACTGCCGTCGAAATCCTCTGGGTGCTCGGACCTTTCGAGCGAGAGCTCGAGCTCGTCCTCGACGCCTCGAGCGTGCTCGGCCTCCAGGCTCTGGCCGTGCGCGGGCCGCGCCGCGGTGCCGGGTCCGACGCCGACCTTGACGGCCGCGTAACCCGGCTCGTCGGCCATGTTGCCCGCCGCACCCAAGCCCCGGTGCCGCAGCCGGGCGACCAGGTACAACGCGACCAGACAGCCGGGAATCTCCATCACGGCCAGCATCACCGGCATGTAGGCGTTGAAGGCAATGTTGACGGCGGCCAGGACGGCCACGCAGGTTGCGAACGTTCCGGCGGAGTCCGACCCGTAAAAGCCGCCGATCGTCGCGCGGTCGATTCGGCGCAGGTTGGTCATCACGCCGAGTAGCAGGTAAGCGATTCCGCCGATCACGCAGTTGAGCACGAAGCCCAACACCATGAATCCCACGATCGTCGCGATGCTGGCGGCGTTGACCTGGGCGAGTTCCTCACCGCCGTGCCAGCCGATCGCCAGCAACAGATACATGGTGAGGCCCTGGTAGATGACGTAGGGGAACTCTAAGCGCACACGCAAGATCGGAATCAGAAATCCGAAGTAAAAGAAAAGCAACAGTGGTTTGAACAGGTTATGCGTGAAGTTCTGCCAGAACTCTTGCAGCATTTGGTGCCTCTCTTCATTCAACCGCCGCTCCGGGGAATGCGCCGTCCGCGAGCGGTGGGGGCGAGTACGAAAATTCCGAAGGCCGTGGAAAATTTAGCTCCGCCGGTGTCGCTCCGCCACTCGTCTGAGGCCGCAGAATGGCCGGATTTCAAGGCCGGGTCCCGATTGAGCGGTAGCGATAAAACGTGTGGTCACAGCGATGCAGGTAGAAGTGGGTAAGCCGCGATTAGCGTGAGTCGGGTGTGAATTCCCTGTGCGTGTGCTGGGAGCTGGGAGTGTCGTGATTCATCCGGAAATCAGCGAGGGCCGGACGCCGGTGCCCCGGTTGCGACGTGTCACAGATAACCATGCGGTAGGCGAATAATGGGTGGTAATTTCTTCGAACCCATCGACCCGGGAAACCGTGAGGACGCCGGTTTCCTGATTGATTTCGAGTTCGTCACCCTCGGATGCCTGGACTTCTTCGCCATTCGCGAGCCTGATCACGAACATGAGGTTCCTCTCGATCGATGGAGGAGTTAGCTGCTTGGTTCCTAACCCGGTCGGATGAAGCTTGGTCGCGCCCTTCCGCCGTGGCCGTCATGGGGTCCTGCACTCGCATGGCCCGCGCGCGTTGGCGTACACCCCCGCACTGGATGTTGCTAGCACCGCGCAACAGCACCGCCTGAAGAGCTCAAGTCATGTTAGCCCGTCGCGCTCGCGAGGACCAGGTGCAGGAAGCACCCGAATGTTGGCTCGGCGCGACACTCCGGTGCCGTGTGCCGGATTCACCGGCGCGACGGGGCGGTGACAACGCCCGGTGCTCCCGATCACCGCGAAAATGCCCGGGACCAGCCAAGAGGCCAGCACGCGCACCTGGTAGTTGGAGTTTCATAGGTTTCGGGTACTCGACGGCGCTTCCGGCGGAGTCGATCTGGTAGTCCGGGGTGAATTCGTACCCTCGGGGCGATGCGGGTCCGGACGCTCATCCCCACCTTATGGCTCCTCACCTCCGCGACTATGTGCAGGGCATCGTTCCCGTCGAAACGGTCAATCGAACGTCAGATCCGCGGGACGCCTCGTTGAGTCAGGCGAGCAGCAAATGTTGACGCTAGAGTTGCGGCAGCGAAGTTGCAGGTGACTCGGTCCGGAGGCGAGGGCGTGCAGGAAATAATGCGGTCCGACGAGACGGTGGCCGCGGCCTTTCGGGGGTGGCACGCGGCCGCGCGACGCGCGGGGCGGCGGGTGCTCCGGAGACCGCAGGGGTCCTATCTGATCTGGCAGCGCGACGATGTGCTCACCGCGATGCGCAACGGCGAGGTGTTCGGCAGCCGCCAGGGCGAACTGATGCCCGGCAATAAGTCATTCGACCCATACCACGCTGTCCTGGTCGAGCTGTTCACGCCGGGCAGTTCACGGGAGATGCTCAAGCCGATCCGGAGGCTAATCGAATTAACCGTCGACACCGTGGTACAGCTCCACCGCTGCGACGCCGCGCAAGTCGCCGACATCTTGTGCTTCACGGCTTCCGGGCTGGCCTGCGGGCTACCAGCGCACGTCCCGATCAATGCCGTGACCGCCGAGATCGTCGGACAGATCCGCCGTGCATCCCTCGGCGGTCCCGACGTGATCACCGGCCTGGCCGAGGCGCCGCTCAGCAATGAAGAGGTCATGGGGTTGATGGCGACGGTGATCCGCGGTTTCATGTTCGCCTCGTTCCCCATCAAGGCCGGCCTGGCGTTGTTGGCCCGCAAGCCGGACCTTCAGCAGGAGCTACGCGAAAACCCTGGCTGCCAAGAAGGTTTCCTCGAAGAGTTGTTGCGGCTCGATGGCGGGGCGAAAACGGTTTCACGCGTCGCGACTCGTGACGTGACGATCGGCGAAACGACCATACCGGCCGGGTCGCCGGTCGAGTTGTGTGTCGGCCTGGTGCACCGCGACGAGTCCGACAGCATGTCGGGACACGACCTGAAACTTGATGGCGCGCATCGTCATTGGAGTTTCGGTGGCGGCCCGCACCGGTGCCCGGCCTCGCACCTGACTCGCGATCTGCTGAGCGTCTTTTTCGAGGTGTGGCTCGCCCAGATCCCGCCGTTCGAATTCGACTGGCAAGCCGGCAACGTCCCGGCGGCCTGGCAACCGAAACCCTATGGCATGTTCTCGGACGGGATATTCGACGGATGGGTGCCAAATTGTGTGCCGCTGAAATGGTGACAGGGGAGCGCATCACCATTGCGCCCGCAACATGATTGAAACGCTACGGCAGTAGGCTCTGATGGCGCGGGCAATACACGGTCACCGATGCGGTGATGAATTTGACCGCTGTCCGCGTCACAGGTCGGGCACCAGGTGTAGCGACGGACTGCCCGCGTACGTCGTATTCGTTTCCTCGTCCACCACCGACTGGAACGGCGCACCTTGATACAACTCGACGCAGATCTCTTGGGCTCGATAGACCAGCCCCGGCACGCAAGCGTGCAGATTCGGGCGGCGGTGCGTCGGCTGTCCATGCGTATTCAGTGCGCAGTGGTCATCGCGGTAATCGGCACCTGCTGGTGTGCATTCGAGGCCAGGCACTACGAGCAAGCCCGGCCGTCGGCCAGCGAACGCGGCGTGTTCGTCGTCGCCCTGACCAGGCCGGCACCGCTGGGCGACATCACACCCGATCCGCCAGCGATCCTGGCGCCCACCGCGAAGCCGCTCGAACTACCCGTCGCGCCACCGCCGCGCCCCCGAGAGGCCACGTCCAGCTGTCACCGTAAGCCCGAGACCACCCCCGTGGGCGTGTCGCGATCAGCCGGTCGCGTGCGGACCCAGGTTGTTCGGGAAGTCGGCCAGCTCGAAACGTCCCGCATGCCAGTGCGGCTGCGTTGTTCCACGAGCGGTCGTAGAAGACCACCCGGCAGGCGTTGTTGTGGCGGCACTGCTTGAGCCGCTTCCACGTTCCGGTGTGCTGGCCAGATCACGGACGACCACCAACGCCATCCGTGACCGACCCCGGCTGCCAGTGCAGTTCGCCCTCCGCAGACGCCGCGAACACGACGGCGTCGAGATCGACGCACGTAGTTGCCGCCACGCTGTGGCCGGAGACCAGGGCGCCGACCCGGGCTCGCAGGGTCCCGCCGCCGGGGCATCGTCCCCGTCGGCCAGTCAGGGCGGTGCGGCTCGATACGACGTCCTACCGACCACGTTTCAGCGGCACGCTATCGGTCAGGATCGCATGATGGCGACATCGCTCATCCTGGACATCGCGCGGTCCAACGACGGGAACCTCGCGCTGGTCGCGGCGGGCGAAATCGACCTAGCAACATCGACGCGTTCGATCAGGCTCTCGGCACCGCGACCGCTCAAGCCGGGGGCAAGGGCTCGCCGAATTGGTCACCGTCGAACCCGCTGCGTCCCCCACGCAGGACTGATCTGGGACCGTGCCCGCGCTACGGCGAAAGCGCACAAATCGTGTCCCGAGTGGGCAGGTGTGTGATTAGCTTGCTCGAGTTGCTGACCGCGTGACACATCCGGCAGCGCCGAGAGTTGTTGTACCACTAGAACTTTGTCAATGAGCAGCGGGCGGATGCGGTCTTGACGAGATAAGCGAAGTCTGGCATAGTAGCACGACAAAGCAAAGTCGTGTTTGTGACGGGGCGTCTTCGGGTCTGGGCGCCGAAACGGTCAAGCTGTTCTCCCGGTACGGTGCAACGGTTTTCGCTATCGCCCGTGATGCTGCACGACTGACCGAGGTATTCGCCGACGTGCAGCAAGGTGCCCACGCATCGGTGGACATCGCCTCGGCGCAGGCCTGCCAGGATGCGGTGCAGCGGTGCGTCGAAGAGTTCGGCGGCCTAGACGTGCTGGTGAACATCGCCGGGAAACACCAGATGCGCCACACCGAGTCGATAACCGACGACGACTGGACACAGGATCTCGCGGTCAACCTCAAAGAAACGTTCTATCTGTGCCGGGCCGCGCTGCCGCACCTGCTGAAGCGCGGGGCAACATCGTCAACGTCAGCTCTATCGCCGGTGTCGAGGGCCAGGCGTACTTGGCCGGATACTTGCGCCGCCATGCACGGACATCGGGTTGACCCGCGCGCTGGCGGTGGAGTACTCCGCGGATCGCTTGCGGGTCAACGCCGTATGTCCCGGAGGCATGCTCACGCCACAACTCGAACACTTCGCCGCACCCGACAACCCGAACTATGACCTGATCATGCGTACCGCCGTGCCACGCGGCATGATGCAGTCCCTTGAGGTCGCGAACGTGGTGGCATTCCTTGCCAGCGATGCGGCAGCAGCGATCCACGGCACCGTCTACCGGGTCGACAACGGTAAGGGTACGGGCTAGTCGCGGGCCAGGTAGGTGCGCGGCTCACGCGTGGCCGTCGGTGGGGTAGGGTCCGCGTGCTCGCCGCCGGAGGTTTTCGAGGCTTGCTGGGACCGGTCGGCGGGTAACTCTGTAGCACCGAGAACGGAGGCGGCATGAGCTCAGGCGCACACACGAAGATCATCACGACGCACGTACCGGCACGCCTGGACCGGCTGCCGTGGTCGCGGTTCCACTGGCGCGTGGTGATCGGTCTCGGTGGCGTGTGGATCCTAGACGGGCTCGAGGTCACGATGGTCGGCAACATCTCGGCGCGGTTCACCGAAAAGGGCAGCGGCATCGAGCTCGATCCCGCCCAGATCGGCTACGCCGCGGCGATCTACATAACAGGCGCCTGTCTGGGTGCACTGTTCTTCGGGCATCTCACCGACCGGTTCGGGCGGCGCAACCTGTTTATCCTGACCCTCGCGGTCTACCTGGTGTCCACCGTGGCGACCGCATTCGCCTTCGCGCCTTGGTATTTCTTCATCACCCGCTTCTTCACCGGCGCGGGCATCGGGGGCGAATACGCCGCCATCAATTCCGCGATCGACGAGTTGATTCCGGCGCGGGTGCGCGGTCGGGTGGATCTGATCATCAACGGCACCTACTGGCTCGGTTCGGCCGCCGGAGCCGCTGGCGCGCTGGTGCTGCTGGACACCTCGAACTTCCCACCGAACATCGGGTGGCGCCTGGCGTTCGGTATCGGTGCCATCTTCGGCGTCTTCGTCCTGCTGGTCCGGCGCAACGTCCCGGAAAGCCCACGGTGGCTGTTCATTCACGGTCGTGACGAGGAAGCCGAGCAGATCGTCGGGGACATCGAAGCCGATGTCGAGCGAGCAACCGGTCGCCCGCTGCCCCAGCCGGACGGACAGCCATTGAAAATCCATCAGCGAGAATCGATTTCGTTCGTGGAAATCGCGCGGGTAGCGTTCAAGCTCTATCCCAAGCGGGCAATCCTGGGCCTTGCCTTGTTCATCGGGCAGGCGTTTCTCTACAACGGCGTGACGTTCAATCTGGGCACCCTGTTGAGCGGGTTTTACGGCGTCGCCTCGGCCACGGTGCCGGTCTTTTTCATTCTGTGGGCGTTAAGCAATTTCTTTGGCCCGATGGTCCTCGGGCGGCTCTTCGACACCGTCGGCCGCAAACCGATGATCACGATGACCTACCTTGTCTCCGCGGCCGTCGCGGTCGCGCTCGGCGTGCTGTTCGTGACTCAGACAGGCGGCGCATGGGCTTTCATCATCGTGTTGGCCGCCGCGTTCTTCCTGGCCTCGGCGGGTGCGAGCGCGGCCTATCTGACCGTGAGCGAAATCTTTCCGATGGAGACGCGGGCCCTGGCGATCGCGTTCTTCTACGCGGTGGGTACCGCGATCGGCGGCATCAGTGGACCCATCCTGTTCGGCGAGCTGATCAATTCCGGCGAGCGTGGTCAGGTGTTGTGGTCGTTCTTGATCGGGGCGATCGTGATGGCGGTCGCGGGCCTGGTCGAACTGTGGCTCGGGATCGCCGCCGAGCAACGCGCGCTGGAGGAGCTGGCGTTGCCGTTGACGGCGGCCGACGCCGAGAACGACGGCTAGTCCGCAGCGGCTGTCGTCGGCGAGGTGACGGTACCGCTTGGCTACGTCGCCTCTTAATACAACCTCGGGTCCTACCATCGGGCCGTCAATTCGCCTTCGGCGCACGGGCAGTTGTGGTTCGACCGCGGCATGGTGTGGGCCTACGCGTTCAACCATGAAGAGACGGTGCGCTGCTTCGACAAGGCGCTCCAGCTGGACCCCGATCTTGCGATCGCGCGGTGGGGCATCGCGTACTCGGTGGGCCCGAACTACAACAAGGCCTGGGACGCCTTTGATCCGGTCGATCTCGGGGCATCCCTGGGTCCGGGCCCTAGCCGAACTGCAACTCGCCGGGCGGGGCCGTGCCACGGCCGTCGAACGCGATCTCATCGACGCACTCGCTACCCGCTTTCCCACGTCCGACATCGCGGACACCGCCGCGCTGGCCGACGGGCAAGCCGCATACGCGGATGCGATGCCAGCGCTGGCCCCGAGGTACCCGGACGACATGGATGTCGCGGCCTTGGCGGCGGACGCGCATCTTATATATTTTACCTGCACACGATGGAGTTGTCCGCACATCCCGAGGAGGCGTTGCCCGCCGCCGATCTGCTGCGCAGGCTGGTGCCAGACGCCGGCCACCTGGAGCACATGCCCACTTACATCGACATACTGTGCGGCCATTACTGCAGCGCGGTGGTCTCGAGCCTGGCGGCGGTGCGGGCGGATCGCAAATATCTGGAACGCGAAGGCGCACTGAACTTCTACTCCGCCTACCGGGCGCACGACTTGCATTTCGTGGTCTACGCGGCGATGTTCTCGGGCCAGCCGCGGGTTGCGCTGGCGGCCGCCGACGAGCTGGCCGCGCAGCTCACGCCGGCGGTGCTCTCCATCGAATCGCCGCCGATGGCCGACTGGCAGGAGGCCTTCGTGCCGCTGCGGGTGCACATCATGATTCGCTTCGGGCGGTGGTCCGATTTGATCGCCGAGCCGCTGCCCGCGGACCCGAACCTGTACTGCACCACCGCGACCACCGTGCACTACGGCCGCGCGGTGGCCTATGCGGCAACGGGTCAATTGGCCGCGGCCGATGCCGAGCGGCAGGCCTTCGCCGAGGCTTACGAACGCATCCCGGCCTCACGGTATCTGTTCAACAACACCAGTCGCGATATCCTCGCGGTAGCCGTCGCGATGATGACGGCGAAATCGCTTACCGCCGAGTACAGTTCGACGTCGCGTACGACTACCTGGCTCGCGCGGTGCAACTCGACGACGCGCTGCCCTACTACGAGCCGTGAGGCTGGATGCAGCCGACCCGCCACGCCTACGGTGCGTTGCTGCTGGAGCAGGACAGGGTGACCGAAGTGGCCGAGGTCTACGCGGCCCGAAAACTTTCGGGCCGTCTGGCGCAGCATCCGACCATGCGCACGGTGCGCGGACGGCGACGGCAACGACAACAGCCCGGCATCCTCGACGCCGACTGGCTGCGCGAGATCTGTCTGGCCGCCGGCGCCGATGACGTGGCGTTCACCCGGGTCGACGACCCCGAACTGGTCTCGGAGGTCGAACACGTCGAGGCGGCGCTGCCCGGAACGAAGAGCTACATCTCGCTGGTGGTCAAGTGAACTGCGACAACATCCGGTCCACCGCGCGCAGTGTCGCCAACCAGGAGTTCCACCGCAGCGGTGAGCTGCTCAACGGGACCGCTTACCGCATCGTCCGCCGGCTGCAGGATGCCCCGGTTATCGCGCGCTGAACCCGTCAGCCACCTTCCCGATGGAGATGGACAACTACCCGGTCCGCATCTGGGTGGTGGCGCACAAACCGGTGGCGGTGGCAGCCGGCCTTGGCGTAATCGGCATCCACCGCAACGTGATTCACCCCAAGTTCGGTAATTTCATCCTGCTCGGCACCATCCTGGTCGACGCGCCGATCAGCCGCCACGGCGAGCCGCTGGACTACAGCCCGTGCTTGGAGTGCAAACGCTCTACGTGCTGCCGAGCCGGGGCAGGTCGGGCAGTACCTCGGCCACCCGCGGGGCGAACGCGGCGTGCCCACCTTCCTCCGGTACGCGAGCTCCTCGTCGATCGGGCCGTTGGTCACGATGGCAAAACGGGCGTCGTAGTTCTGCAGGAACTCCAGCCGGGTGGACTGCGACGTGAAGCCCGTGCACCCGCCGCACTGCCACTCAGCGCCGTCCGACCACATGCGGTGGTAGGTGATGAGCTGGGATTGCCCGTCGAACACGTCGGCCAGCCGGATCGGCCCGTCGGCCCCGACGAGCGTGTAGTCGGGCAACTCCACCATGGGCAGTTGGCGCCGTTGGTCGGCGGTCGCGTCGAGTTCGCGCGTCGCGGCCTTCTCCCGCTGGCACAGCTCGTCGAGTTCGGCGCGCCAGGTCCGGTGATCGACGATCGGCGGCAGGACCGTGTTGTTCGCGACATGAGATCTGCTCCTTATCGACCTGACGGACTGACTTGTGGATGGCCCGAAACTCATCGTCGGGCGGCTCGCCTAAAGCTGGCAACTTCCTTCGAATCGGGTTGGTCGGGTGCGGCCTCGGGTGCCTATGTGCAGACTTGAGATCTCATGCGGGGAGACCCTGTGTCCAGAAAGGCACGAAATTCATGACTCAGAGATGATTCCGAACGTCAACTATGCGCAAGCACGTCACGACCGGTCCGACGAACTCTTCCGGCTGTTGCTGGATCGCACCCAGAGCTACAGTTGCGCGTATTTCGAGCGCGAGGACATATCGCTGGAAGAAGCCCAACAAGCCAAAATCGATGTGGCGCTGGCGTCGCTGGATCTGCAGCCGGGCATGACCCTGCTCGACGTCACCCGCGGCTGGGGGAACACGATGCGGTGCGCGATCGAAAAATACGACGTCAAGCCGGTGGGCAGCCCGCGCACGCAATGGATGGACAGACCACCACAACGGTGTGCACGTGGTCACTGGCTCCTGCCGGGACACATGATCGTCGCAACGATTCTGTGTTCGTGTGGCAGGCACATCTGCTGAGAATGTGAGTGCGGCGCAGCCACCTACGGCCCGCCGCTGACCGAATCGTGCAGTATCGCCGCCTTGCGCGGATCTGCGCTCGTGGAGCTGGCCACGACGAAACCCCCTGACCTGAATCGCTCAGGTCACCTCGTCACCACTGCAGACCGGTAGTTCGATGCCCAGGCCCGCTCGAACACTGCGAGGGGAACCTGCTCGTCGCGGCCGAGATGCCGCTGTCGTTGAGATGCACCACTTTCGCCCGGGTGTCGATGCCGGTGACGACCACAAAGTGGTGCCCGACGTCGCTGTCGCCCGGCCGGTTCCAGATCGACTAGGCATTCACCAGGGCGATCACCTTGCACTGTTGCGTCAGATCCTGTTGCACCGCAGCGATGTTAATCTGGATATTGTCGGCCCTGATCCATTAGTGCCAGAGCAGCAGCGGCAGATCCCTGATGCCGGTATTATCCGGCGGGCGCCAAATCGGTCCGGAACCCGTTTCGCTCGGCAATTTTCCGGCCACCAGCGTGATCTGCTGTTCGGTCGGCTGGCGCCCGGTGATTTCGCTGACGACATCGGCCACCGCCATCTCTGCGCAATTCGACGCATATTGCTGGGCGCCAGAAGGGCGCGGCGACCGCGGGGTCGCGCTGTACATGCCCGCCTCATGGTCCGCGTCCGGGACCGGAGGGCCGAGGGAGGCGTGGCCCACGAGAACCGGGACGAGCGACGTCGCCGCGGCGGTCGTGATAACCACGACGGCACCCCGCAGGGCCGTCGCGACCTTGACGGTCCGAGTGCGCTCCATCGGCATCCGTTTCTCGAGCCGCGGTGGCGGCACGCCGCTGTATTGAGAAAAGAGTCGAACACCGCCCTCCTGTAAGCATTAAACGTCGAAGGACGTGCGCAACGGCGCGGAACACGCGCAAATGTTGCAGTCCTGAGACCGACGTGCTTGGCCGCCGGCCACGGCTGTTTGCGCCCCCGTCGCGCGTCCGGTGGTTCGCAGCATGTGGCGGCGGTCATCGAGATGCGCCGGGGGCAATTGCTGAAAATTGAATTGTCCTCATCCGCAATGAAAGTCGTCGGACCATCGATACCATGGCAATGGTATGGCGTTTCATCAAAACGGCGCCGCTCACCTACAGCTGGATGGTCGTGTTGCTGATCACGATGATGGTCCAGGACAAACTCACCGGCCGACACTGGCACTGGCTACTTTTACGGCACTCCACCGACATCTACCACCTCAGCACGGATCCGATCAGCGTCCTGGCATCCAGCCTGTTGTTCATCGACGGCAAGAATCTGGTGCCCTACCTGTCGTTCGGGTTCCCACTGCTCACGATGGACTTCAGCCTCCTGAATTTCACGGCGATCGGTCACTTCACAGCGATCCTCGTCGGGCTCGGTTACCCGATGACCCGACGGCGCAATTGAGGATCTCGAAGACCTTGTGCCGCAACTGCTGCGGGAGTTTACTCGAGGCGCCAACGTGAGCCTCGCTTCCGAGGCCATGCGCCAGCTCGCCAAGCTGCCGTGGCCGGGTAACGTCGCGCAGTTACGCAAGGTGCTGGCTGCACACTGGCCGTGCAGCGATTTGGCGTCATCGGGGTGGACAAATTGCCCGCGGAGTGCCCTTCATTAATTCGCTCGCAAGCTCACCCACTTGGAATTGTTGGAGCGCGACGCCATCGTGCGCAGCCTGTTGGACAACAACGGAAGCAAGGCTGATGCCGCGCAGTCGCTAGGGATGTCGCACGCCACCATCTACCGCAAGATCAAAGAATTCGGAATCGCGTGATGCTGCAGGCCGGCGCTCCCCGGGTGAACTACCGCACGTCGCCACTTGGATGGCTCGCATGGAGGTTCCACTGGCCACAATCGGGAGCCAAGACGTCGTTGACGTCGACTTCGAGTCCGCCGACCTTCGGCCCCGGATTGGACGCGGTGCTCACGACCCGCTGGTAGAGAACAGCGGCGGGGTGGATTTGATTGCCGGACCAGGCTCGAGTTTGCCAGAGCCAGCGGCGGCCGGGTGTGCTCGAAGATCCGACAACGCCATCGGCCGCGGCCCACTGACACACCCTGATGCCTCCGTAGACCCCAGTGCGCTGAACCCCAAGCACCGAGTTGATTCCGCGAAACCACTGCAGCGCAGTGCGATTCCAGGTGTCGTGATTGATGTCCTCGTCGATGGTGAAGAAAATAGGGGCACCGTGACCGCCGCCCGCGGCGGTGTGCAGCTGCCAGGCGGTGCGCGCGTCCGCGATGCCGCCGGCGTAGCCCCGCGTGAAGTCCGACGGCGCTGACCCACCCGGTTTTCCGTATTGGTAGTTACTGACGATCACCAGGCCCGCGGCTTTCAATGAGTCGGCGTAGGACCGAGTGATCGGCTTGGCGCCAAACGATGTGCCAGGACGCGACTGCGAAACGTAGTTGACCACACCGCTATAGCCGGCGGCCCGGATCTGTTGCGCCGGAATCTGGCGCGCGGCGAAATCGATCAGTCGAGGAGGGGCGGCGGCCGCCGCGGGCATGCCGCAGGCTACTGATGCGGCACCCAGACTGGCCAACGCGGTAGCGTAGCGCAGCGCGTCACGACGGGAGACCGTTCGCTGTCGCGCATCGCTGGCCGGCAGGAGTACATTGTGCATCGCGCGATGTTAACTATGTGACTGTTGTTACCGATAGACCTGCGCTAGCCGAAACGCGGTTGCATTCCCAAATGGATATCGAACGGTGACCGTTCGGCTATGACCTTCGACGCAGGCGGCGGCGCGACGCAGGGGAAACCTTGATCCAGAACCAGTCATCTCTGCCGCCGGCCTCGATCAGGGGCACACGGCAATCGGGAATGGCGCTGAGCCGATTGGCGAGCAGGCATTTCACCTAGGGCAATGCGCATAACTTACTTGACATAATGTAGCTTATCGGCACAAGCATGGTGCGGGCCATGCGGGGCTGAAAAGCGATGCCCAGCACGCCTTGGCGGCGTCGACCAGCGCGGCCTCACATTGGTCATCGTCTCATTCATCCCGGCAAACGACGCGTCGTGGCCGTCTTCTCCGGTAGCCGACTACCGCACCGCCACAACACAATTGGTCCCCAACGCGCGGTAACACTCGAGTAACCCGGACACGAACCTCCTCGCTGAGCCCCGCCTTGAAGACGAGGTTCTGCATGCGCTAACAAAGTTCGGACAGCCGAGAGGTATTGCCCACTTCGATCAGCGCCTCGGCACGCAGCGCGGCCAGTTCCAGGTCGACCCCGTCAGCCTTCATCGAGGCCTGGTAGGTGCTGCGCATCAAGACGAATCCGGGTGGAACCCGGAGACCGACGGCAACGAGTTCACCCATGTTCGCGCCTTTGCCACCAGCCTCTTCCGCATCACTCAGACGCAGATCTGCTATGTCTGAGACATAAAGTGTTGTCAACGGTATTGGTAGCCACGATTACTCCTCACCATCAGGAAGACCCGGATTACCCTAGGCCGGGTGCGTAAATCGCCCGGCGCCACACGGCGTGTGATTGTTGGACGGTCTCTTCGAGCGGCAGCGACGTGTCCAAAATGTGGGCGGTGTCCCAGCCGTTCTGCTGGTGCGCCAATGCCGCAGCGATCTCCGGTGTCACCTTGGAAGCACCCTCCCCAACGCCACTTCGTAGACCCGTCTGAACTTCCTGGGGCTATACAATCCCTCGTTCAGCTGCCGAGCTCTAGGTGTCGGGAAGCGACTTGCCTTGCGACAGCCGGATACAGTCGACCTTGGCCCTGACGACGGCGCTATAGGCGATGTAGAAGTCCCATAACGACGACGGTGCCGTACCCCCGATTGGACGATGTAACGCTGGACGAATTAGCCCGCGAGGTCTTCCCGGCCCAGAAACTCCAGATCCATTGCCAGGAAGGTCGAGTCGTCGATACGGTCGACGTAGCGTAGTTTGTCGTCGAACTCGAGGCAGTCGAGCATCGCCGGCCGGCCGTCGGCCCAGAGAAGATGTCGTTAGCGAGCAGATCCCCATGTCCGTTGACAATGCAGCCCTCTTCGATCCGACGGGCGAACAATGAGTCTCGGCCCAAAACGTACTCGCCGGCAAGGCGCTGCACGCGGGCAAGCAGCTGGAACGACAACTCTGAGAACGGTTCACCCACATAGCTGTTCAGCTCCGATAAGTTCTCGTGCCACCGCCCGTCGACGGCACAGACCTTGCCCTCCGCATCGATCTCAGGGTTGTGCTCGGAGCGTGCGTGAAAGCCGGCCAGCTCACGCGCGATCGAGTCCAGGATTTCCTGAACGGACTCGTCCAGGCCGCGGGCTATCAACGACGCCAAACGGGTGTCGTCGCGGTAACGGCGCATGACGACGATCGGCTCGGCCGGCCCCCCGGTGGGGTCGCTCAGGTGCGCGACCCCGAGATAGCTGTCCGGGGACAGCCTGCTGTTCAGCTCGACTTCGCGCACGCACGCGCATTCGCGTTGGGCTGCAGTGCGGAAGTCGAGGAAGTGAGTTCTAATCGGCTTCTTTACCTTGAAGGCGCGATCGCCGACAAACACCACTATGCCCGTATGGGTCTCACGAATATAGCTGTAAGGCACTGCAACTGACTCCAATGCTGCGCAGGACGGCTGGGCGGCAATCGTGACGTGCATAGCGTTACATCCTGTCGATTCGTCGACGCTCGACGAAGGGCGCGCCACAATGACCGGCGTGTGGGTTGAATGAACCACCGCGTTGCTCACCGAACCCAGCATCGTGCCCGACAGGCGGCCACAGCCGTGGCGGCCCACAACCACCAACTGGGCCGACTTCGATTGCTCTATCAGCTGTCGAGCCAGCCGGTCGCGAACGATGACCCGCCACACCATGACGTCGGGGAAGGTTTCTTCCTAGCCCGCAAGGCATTCGGCCAAGTTCCGCTCAGTTTCTGCTTCGACCTCTGCCCAGTCGTATCCGAGAAGCTCGAAGAATTCGATGTCGCTCCACGCGTGCAGCGCAACCAGGTCAACCCCGCGCCGGGAGGCTTCGTCGAACGCGATGGCGGCCGCCGGCGCCGACGCCAGCGACCCGTCGATTCCCACCAGGACAGTCGCATGCGCAACAGCCGAAGCATCGATCGAAGCATCGGCGGGAATGACCGCGACCGGGCACTTCGCACCACGCAGCACCCCTGAACTCACCGAGCCGAGCACGACCCGTTCGATAGCGCCGCCGCCCGGGGTGGATCCGACGACGACCAGCTCCGCGTCCTCGGGACATCTCGATCAGTGTTGGCATTGCCGTTGAACGCTTCACCTCACTGGTGATCACCAGTTTCGGATCCGACCGCACGGTGTCGTGGGCAAGCTTGACCGCTTGCTCGAGGGCCTGCTGCCCGCCGTCGGCCTGCCACAGCCCGACACCCGCCGGCGACCGGTATCTGAGGCATGGTCGGCACGAAGGCGGCGAACATGTGCACCAGGTTCAGCGGTACGTTGCGCAACGCCGCATCCCGTGCGCCCAAACCACGGCGGCGTTTGATGCGGCCGATCCATTGACGCCGACGACGATGCCGTAGCACTTGGCGGATCCCGTCATGCCGTCCCTCTTCGAGTCATCGAAAATGCTATTCCCCGCGCCGCGCCGAGTCATGAGGCTTTAAGTCCCCAGCCGCGTGGTCAGTCGACGGTCGCGCGACGATCACCGGCATGCGGACTCCCTGGACGACCGCATTGCTGACCGAACGCAGCAGCGCACCGACCAGACCGGCCCGGCCGTGGCTGCCCACCACAACCAGCTGCGCCGACTCCGACCGCTCGATAAAGCTGTCGAGCCACCTGGTCGCACACGACGACGCGCTGCACCGTGACGTCGGGGTAGCGTTCCTGCCAGCCCCGCCAAACACCGCTCCGCTTGGGCCCGCACCTCAGACCACAACCGCTTCGGCAGTTCGAACGACCCGATGTCGCTCCACGCGTGCAGCGCAACCAGGTCAACCCCGCGCCGGGAGGCTTCGTCGAACGCAATGGCGGTCACCAGCTCCGAGGCCGGCGAGCCGTCCACACCCCCAGCAGCACGGGTGCGTGCGCGGCCGGCGCCGCGTCCTTGTCGGAGTGAATGACCGCGACTGGGCAGTGCGCGTGGTGCACCAGCGCCGCGATGACCGAACCCAACAGCAGCCGTCTTACCGCGCCGAGATCCTCGCTGCCCGCGACAACCATCCAGGCATCTTTGGAGGGCTCGATCAGTGCCAGCGCGACGTTGGAATACACCATCTCGGTGTGTAGTTGGCTGACAACGCCAGCCGAGATCGAACAGCGCCGTGGGCATGGGATGGTTTTCGCTGTGGACATCGGCGACGAACCGCTCAATTCCGTGTGCCCGCGCGGGTCCGGTCCAAATGTTTCAGCAAGGCCGTTGCCACGCCTTGCGAATGGTATTCCGACGGCGGCTTCGGCCACCGTGGGATCGTCGCCGGGAACGACGATGTAGTGCTACACATTGATCAACCGGTCGGAGTCGAAGGTGCCCAACGAATATCGATCACGGACATGTTCGGTGATCTTCTCGGCAAGCTCGTCGAGGCCGACGTGGTTGAGCGTGAAGAAGCGGAAGTACCGATCCGAATCGGTCAGGTCCTGGTGTAGCGCCAACATCGCCTCGTTGTCTGCGGCGCCGAGCCGACGCAGCGATACCACCCGACAG
This sequence comes from Mycobacterium tilburgii, assembly GCF_902168065.1. Classification (GTDB taxonomy): domain Bacteria; phylum Actinomycetota; class Actinomycetes; order Mycobacteriales; family Mycobacteriaceae; genus Mycobacterium; species Mycobacterium tilburgii. Next base: position 76,949 of record NZ_LR655693.1, read on the forward strand.
CCGAGAAGTTCGGCCGTGACGGAATTCCCCGTTGGTTGATGACTCATCGGCGCTCCTCAAACCCGATCGCTACGCCGCCACAACCCCGTGCACTCGGCTTGCCCACACGCTATGCTCGCTCCCGGCTATTCGGCAGGGCCGTTGGACTCTCGCCGAGGACCCTGTTGGTCCCGCACACGCCGGGCGACACCGGGTTCGGCGGTTCAATCGGTGAGCGGAGCGGTCCAGTGCACCTGGGTTCCCCCCTCGGGTGGTGTGGCGATTTCGCAGCTGCCGCCGAACTGTTCGGCACGATACAACATGTTCGCCAGACCGCTGCGGCGCGCATTGTCGGCCGGTATGCCGCATCCGTTGTCGATGAAATCGATGGTCAACATATCCCCGACGGTGACCTCGACGGTCAGGCGTGACGCGCCGGAATGACGAACAGCGTTGCTCACGGCCTCGGCGGTAACCGCTTCGACTTGCTCGGTGAGTTCGTCGCCGACGGCGGTCATCGGCCCCCGCATGCGAACGGTAGTGCTCAGGTCGCGCCCTTCGGTCAGATCGGCTATGACTCGTTGTATCCGGTTCCGGAAACCGCCGCTGGTGACGGCGGGAGATTTCAGCTGGAAAATCGTCGTGCGGATCTCCTCGATGATTGTTTGGAGGTCGTCGAGGGTTCGGTTCAGCCGGTCGGCAACCTCTGGTGAACGGACGCGGGCGACCGTACCCTGCAAGCCCATCCCCGCGGCGAACAACCGTTGGATGACATGATCGTGCAAGTCGTGGGCGATGCGCTCTCGCTCACCCACCAGCGTCAGTTGGCGCGTGTTCTCGCGGCCCGACGCGAGCATGAGCGCGATCGCGGCGTGCCGCGCGAAATCGCTCACCAGATCGAGGTAACTCTCGTCGAATGGCGGGCGCTCAGCGCCGCGGGCGACCACGATGACACCGGCCACTTCGTCGTCGGCGCGCAACGGCATCAAAATCGCGCTTCGCTGTCCCACATCGGTGAAAGCAGGGATCGGGTAACTCAGGGCCTCGGTGATCAGGGGATCGCCAGAGCGCAACACCGCGCCGCTGGTGGACGCATCGACCGGAATCCGTTGGCCGATAACCTCTGCGGAATTCAACCCCACCGCCGCGGATATGAGCAGCGTCTCAATTTCGTCCATCGGCAGTTCGTCATCGACCGGAACGAGCACGATTGCCTGCTCGGCTTCGGTTAGCGCGCAGGCGCGTTTAGCGATCAGCTGTAACGGCGCCCGATTCGGCTCCACGCTGGACAACAGCGCCGTGGTAATTTCGCGGCTTGCCTCCATCCACTTGACCGCCACGCGCTCGCGTTCGAACAGTTGGGCGTTGTCGATGGCGACTGCCGCCGCGAATGCCAGTGCGCGAGCGGCTACCTCGTCGGATTCGGAGAAGACGCGGCCCGGCTCGTCGTGGGTGAGATACAGGTTGCCGAATATCGTCTCGCGGATCGTGATCGGCACCCCGAGGAAAGCTTGCATCGCCGGGTGATGCTCTGGGAACCCGACGGCCGCCGGGTGTTTCGTCAGATCGTTCAGGCGCAGCGCCGGTGTCTTGAACAGTGACAGGCTGAGGAGTCCCTTGCCGACCGGCAGATGCCCGATTCGCTGCACATGCTCGACATTTATCCCCTCGTGAACAAACGAGACCAACATCCCGTCGCGGTCGCGAACCGCCAAGGCACCGTACGGTGCCGAGGTCAACTTCCTGGCAGCGGCGATGATGCGGCGCAGGGTGGCATCCAGGTCGAGATCAGATCCGATCTCGACGATCGCCTGAAGCAACTGTTCCATTTGGTCACGGGATGCGAGCAACTCATCGAGTTGTTCGTGCATCCTGCTGACCAGCCCACGCTGGCCCAGCCCCGCGAAGGCCAAGTTGCTGTAGTCGCTGGCCATTGCCTGACACCTCCGGCGATCGAGCCCTCACGGTGTCTACACAGTTAGCCCGTAGACACCGCCGTTGAGCCTAGTCGCACCGGGATGAACAAACCCAACAAATCACGCGGTCGGTGGGTTGAAGCGTTGGTCGAGCTTTGAGGCGAATACCGCCGCTTGGGTTCGCCGCTCCATGCCGAGCTTGGCCAACAGCCGCGACACGTAATTTTTTACCGTTTTCTCGGCGAGGAACATTCGCGCGGCGATCTGTCGGTTGGTCAGTCCCTCGCTCAACAGCCCCAGCAACGTTCGCTCCCGCTCGGTCAATCTGGACAGCGGATCCTTCTCCTTCGCGTTGCCACGCAGTTTTGCCATCAACGCGGCGGCCGCGCGGTTGTCGAGCAGCGATTTACCGGCACCGACGTCCTTGATGGCTTGGGCCAATTCCATTCCTCTGATGTCTTTGACGACGTAACCGCTGGCACCGGCCAAAATTGCTTCGAGCATTGCCTCGTCGGAAGTGAACGATGTCAACATCAGGCAGCGCAGCTCGGGCAGTTCCGACAACAGATCGCGACACAATTCAATGCCGTTGCCGTCGGGGAGGCGCACATCGAGCACGGCGACGTCGGGCTGCAACGCGGGGATCCTGACCATCGCTTCGGACACCGAACCCGCATCGCCGATGACCTCCAGCTCGGGGTCCGATGCGAGTAGATCCGCCAGCCCGCGACGAACGACTTCATGGTCATCGACCAGGAGAACCCTAACCATTCCGAGCCTTTCCTACCCCGTCGCGACAGCGCCGATCGTTCATGATCTCCCAGATTCACAAATGATGCGGGTGGTTGATGACGAGCAGCGAGCATTTGGCATCCTGCAGTATCGCACTGCCGACGGGCCCGACAAGTGCCTTGAGCTGCTAACGCTTGCGGGAATCGACGATTACCAACTGCACCGACCGGCCATGCTGAGCCAGATGGTACCGTCGCGCTGTGTGCCGCCATCCAGCTGGCATCGACGCGATGCCGGTACTGTTCGATTTCACCGAAAGGCACTGCGGAACCCAGTATCTCGTTCACACCCGGGGTGAACGCCCGCGGCGTCGACCCCGTCGCGCCGGTCGAAGTGAAGGCCGACGGTGCAACACTCACCGACGTTCGCATGGTCAATGAGACCGGCAAAGTCATCGAGGGTGTGCTGAAACCGGACAACACGGTGTAGAAGCCCACCACGCCGCTGGGCTACGGGCGCACCTACACCCTCAACGCCAGCGGCCGCGGCGCGGACGGCGTCACGCTCGATCAGGTGTCGTCGTTTTCCACGCTGCAGCCGCCGAACCAGACCAAGGTGTCGTTCACCAACACGTCGCAAGCCGCGCTGCGCGACGGCGGGACTTACGGTGTCGGGACCGTGGTCGTCGCGCATTTCGACGAGCCGATCTCCGACCGCGCCGCCGCGGAACGACGGCTGCGGGTGGCCACCAGCCCCGCGGTCGACGGCTCCTGGTTTGGGTCGCTGCGCAAAATGCGCACTCGCGCCCGCAATACTACTACGCGCCCGGCACCACCGTCACGGCCGAGGCCAAAATTTACGGAATTGCTCTGGGCGACGGCTTATTCGGACAGGACGACGCCCGGGTGTCGTTTCGCATCGACAACGCGCACATCTCCGTCGCCGATGACGCCACCAAGATGGTGAACGTTTTCAACAACGGAGCCCTAGTCCGACCATGCCCACCTCGATGGGGATGGGCGGCACCGAGACCGTTGGTGCGCAGACCATCTCATTGTGTACGCCGTCGGGTATCTACACCGTGCTCGGCAAGGCCAATCCCGTTGTGATGGACTCGTCGACCTTCGGGCTGCCGAAGAACTCTCGCCTGGGTTATCGGGAAACCATCAGCTATACGCGACCCGCATCAGCGTCGACGGCATCACCTGCATCAGCTGGACGCCACGATATGGGCCCAGGGGCATACCGATACCTCGCACGGATGCTTGAACATCAACGGGGACAACGCCAAATGGTTTTACGACTTTCGCTGCCGGGCGATGTGGTGGAGATCCGCAACAGCGGCGGGCCACTCTTGCAGCTTGCGCAGAACGGCGACTGGATGATCAGCTGGGATCAATGGCGCGACGGCAGCGCCTTGAAGCCAGCCTAGCGATGCCAAATTTTTACGGGGTGTTGGACCGGGAAAGTCTTAACTGATTCCAAATAAGTGCCATATTGGCCTTGTGTCGTCATCGTCTGACTACGCGGAGCGGTTGCGTTTGGCCGATCTGCGTGTGACCCGGCCCAGGATTGCCGTTCTGGAGGCAGTCCACGCTCATCCGCACGCCGACACCGAGACCATCTTTTCCTCCGTGCGGGTGGCTCTGCCCGATGTCTCTCGACAGGCGGTCTACGACGTGCTCAACGCGCTCACCTCGGCCGGCCTGGTTCGGCGCATCCAACCGTCGGGCCTGGTCGCACGCTACGAATCCCGGGTTGGCGACAACCACCACCACGTCGTGTGCAGGTCCTGCGGCATCATCGCCGACGTCGACTGTGCCGTGGGCGAAGCGCCGTGCCTCACGCCTTTGGACGACGACAACGTTCTAGATGGTTTCGTTCTCGACGAGGCCGAGGTCATCTATTGGGGCCTGTGCCCTGACTGTTCGACTGCAGGTTCCTTAATCGCAGCCCAACCACCCCATCCATCGGAAAGGAATGCCGTGTCATCCGATATCTCCCAAAGCCGCCCGCCCCACGAAGGCAAGACGGCTAGCACCAGCGAAAGCGAAACCCGGCGACCCCCTCACCCAAGCCGAAATCGCATGCGCCGCTAACCAACCGGGACTGGTGGCCCGAGCAGATCGACGTCTCGACATTGCACCCGAACCACCCCGCGGCGAGCCCGTATGGCGAGGACTTCAACTACGCCTAGAAATTCGCCAAGCTTGACGTCGAGGCGCTCAAGAGTGGCCTGATCTCGTTGATGACCACCTCACAGGACTGGTGGTCGGCCGACTACGGCCACTACGGCGGCCTGTTCATCCGGATGAGCTGGCACGCCGCCGATACTATCGTATCTTCGACGGCCGCGGCGGCGGGCAGGGCTTCGCTCCGCTCAACAGCTGGCCGGACGACGCGAGCCTGGACAAGGCCCGCCGGCTGCTGTGGCCGACCAAGAAGAGATACGGCAACAAGATTTACTGGGCCGACCTGCTGATCTTCGCCGACAACTGCGCCCTAGAGTCCATGGGGTTCAAGACATTCGGCTTCGGCCGCGAAGACGTCTGGGCGCCCGAAGAGATCCTGTGGGGTGAAGAGGATACCTGGCTGGGCACCGACAAGCGCTACTTGGGAACCGTGACCTCGCTCAACCCTACGGGGCGACCACCATGGGCTCGTATGGCACCGGCGTTGGCAAGGACGCCATCACCAGCGGTCTGGAGGTGCTCTGGACGCCGCCCACGCCGACCAAGTGGGACAACACCTTCCTGGAGACGCTGTACGGCTACGAGTGGGAGCTGACCAAGAGCCCCCGGTGATGCCTGGCAGTTCTTCGCCAAGGATGGCGCCGGTGCGGGCACCATCTGTGATCCGTTCGGCGGCCTGGGCCGCGCCTCGACGATGCTGGTCACCGACATCGCGTTGCGCGAGTCGCCGATCTATCGCGACATCGCGCGGCGCTGTTCATCGGAAATCTGAACGAGGTGAAGCCCTGGTGCGCCATCACCACGCGGGGGAATGTAAACGCTCAACAGCAAACCCGGTCGGTGGCGGTTGGGCGGGCGTAACCGGGCGCACCAATTTCCGGCATCGGCTTCGAGGGCCAAACAATCATCTTTAACGTCAGTTATTCGCCGGTGATAAGCGCCCGCGCGGCCGGGCTGATGGCCGTGCGTCGAAGGCTAGGCGGGTGTGTCGCCGGAGGAATAGATTTTGAAATGGCGGCTGCCAGCGACGATGGCGCGGTCGGTGATAACGGCGGATCGGCTCGTGCGGGACGACGGGTGCCGGCGCATCGATTCATTGCGCTCGCGTTCACGGCGTTGGGCGGCAATCCACGCTGGATGGGATTGGAGGAAAATCACCGTCGCCCCTGACGTGTTCGCCATGACTGTTAACTCCTCTCAGAGCCCAACTCAGCCGCAAAGCTACAAGCGCGTTATCTGTTCGTGTCCAGGATGCCCAGCCAATCCTGAGACGAAACCAAGCGTCAACATGAAAATTGGCCGTGAATTTTATACCGATTCTTGCGCTTGGGCTGTGCCGCCTGGTGTTTCGGTGTGCTGCGGATCAAATGCTAACCACGACCACCGACAGAATTTCGTTTCGACCCGGTACGACCGGGGCTGCTATCGTCGCTTGCTTATGCCAAACATGGACCGTCGCCGCATGCTGCTTACGACAGGGATCGGCGTGCTGGCGACCGCGCTGCCCATCCCTGAGGCCCGGGCGTATCCAGGGAGGGTGACGCCCCCGAACGCACCCAGCGGGCAGGCCGGAAGCTACATCTTCGTCGACGAGTTCGACGGCCCGGCCGGTTCGGCGCCCGACCCGTCGAAGTGGGCGGTGGCCAAGGCACGCGAAACGATCAAGGACCCGACGTATTGGGAGCTGCCCGAGCGCATCGGGCAGTACCGTGACGACCGCCGCAACGTGTTCGTCGACGGTAACTCCAACCTGGTGCTGCGGGCCGCCAAGGATGGCCCGACCTACTTCAGCGGCAAGGTCCAAAGCCTGTGGCGGGGCGGCGTCGGCCACACCTGGGAGGCGCGGATCAAGCTGAACTGCCTAACCGCCGGCGCCTGGCCCGCCTATTGGCTCGGCAACGACGACCAGGGTGAAATCGACGTCATGGAGTGGTACGGCAACGGCAACTGGCCGTCTGCGACCACCGTGCACGCCAAGGCCAACGGCGGCGAGTGGAAGACCCACAACATCGCGGTCGACAGCGGCTGGCACACCTGGCGCACCCAGTGGGACCAGGCTGGCATCCGGTTCTGGAAGGACTACTCCGAGGGCGCCCAGCCCTATTTCGACGTGCCGGCCAGTTCACTGCCGGATTGGCCGTTCAACGGCCCGGGCTACACGGTCTATCCGGTGTTCAACCTCGCGGTCGCCGGCTCGGGCGGGGGCGATCCCGGACCGGGTAGCTATCCCGCGGACATGCTGGTCGACTGGATCCGGGTCTGGTAGTCGGTAAGCCCGGGATTCCGGTCGCCGGCGAACCAGGCGCTCGCGACGGCGTGCACCTGGGGCGGTGGGAAGTAGGCCGGGCGCACCCAGTGGCCCCACCTTGACCGTCCACACCGGCGGCGCCGGCCGCGCTGGGCGAGCACGCGTAGACGTCGGCCGCCACCGCCGAGGGCGATGGTGCGCTGCAGTCGTCGACAACGGGAATGTTCCCCATCGGCGGGTGTTTCGTGATAGCCGTAGCTTGCCCCTGCTAGCCGACGGCGATCGTCGTGATCTGTCGAAGGAGGCCAGCCCGTTCTCGGGTGCGAACTTGAACGGCGGGCTCTCGGCGATCCCGGCCGTGGTTTTGTTGATCCGCTCCCGCAGCCCGGGAAACGCGAAATCGAGCATCCACCAAGCGACTTCGGGACGTTTGATCGCCGTCGCCAGATCAACGACACCCCGACCTACCTGCCGCCGGTCGGGATCGGCGAGGTCATGCGCGCCGTCGGACTCGGTGAAGTCGTCGCCTCGAAGAACCCCAAGTTACCCGGTCGGTCAGACCGTGAGCGGCCTGGTGGGCTGGTAAAACTATATGGTCGTGTCGGACGTGGCGCCGTTGTTTGCCGTCAACGTCGGTGAGGTTGCCTCCCCCAGCGCGTATCTCGGCGCGCTCGGGATGACCGGTCTGACCTCCTGGATCGGAATCCGTGACATCGGCAAGCCGCAGCCGGCCGAGACCGTGGTCGTCTCGGCCCCGCCGAGCGCGGTCGGTTTGGTCGCAGGACAGCTCGCCAAGGCCGACGGCGCCCGTGTCGTCGGCATCGCTGGCGGCGCCGAGAAGTGCCGGTTACTGACCGAGGAACTCGGCTTCGACGCCGCGGTCGACTACCGGGCCGACGACTGGGCCAAGAGCAACTCAGGGCGGCCACATCCGACGGCATCGACGTCGACTTCGAGAACGTCGGCAGCGCCATCATGGACGCGGTCTTCGCGCGGCTGAACATCCGGGCCCGCATCGCGCTGTGCGGCCTGATTTCCGGCTACAACGAGGCCGACCCGCCGCCCGGCACGCGCGCCTTCGGAGAATCTGCTGATCCAGCGGGCCACGGTGCAGGGCTTCATCGTGCTGGATCATTTCAGCCGCGCCGCCGAGCTTGCCGGCCTGATCACCGCCGGCAAGCTCACGCCGCTGGAAACCGTCGTCGAGGGCTTCGAACAACAACTGCCCACCGCGATCAACATGCTGTTCGACGGCAAGAACGTCGACAAGCTCGTCGTAAAGACGTCCGGCTAAGCACCCGTTCCGCGACAGCGGCGGCCGGTCGGGCCGCCGCGCCGTTTGCCTACCCTGCTTTGCTCGCCCACCGCGAGGCGCCACGGCTGACGTAACGTCGTTTTACAATCGCGATGGTCACTGCCGCTGTGCAAGGATGAGGATCATCGTGTTGGACTTTGGCCATAGTTAGCTGGATTGCCAGCGATTCGAAACCCGCGAGGACGTGACGCATGAGCCAGGTTGACGCCGATATCCGTTCGGCTGCCCCGCAGCTGCACCGAGGTCTGGCCAACCGTCACATCCAGCTGATTGCGATCGGCGGCACGATCGGGACCGGCCTGTTCATGGGTGCGGGGCGAACCATCGCCCGCGCCGGCCCGTCGGTGGTGCTGGTCTACGGCATCGTCGGGTTCTTCTTGTTCTTCGTGCTCCGCGCGATGGGCGAACTGCTGCTGTCGAACCTCAACTACAAGTCATTCGTCGACTTCGCGGCCGACCTCTTGGGGCCCGCCGCCGGCTTTTTCGTCGGCTGGTCGTACTGGTTCGCCTGGATCGCCACCGGCATCGCCGAGCTGGTGGCGATCTCGGGCTACGTGCGGTTCTGGTGGCCCGACGTGCCGGCCTGGATCCCGGCGCTGGCCGCCTGCTCCGTGATCCTGCTGTTCAACTTGTTCAGCGTGCGCAACTTCGGGGAGATCGAATTCTGGTTCGCTTTGATCAAGGTGATCGCGATCGTCTGCCTGATCGCCGACGGCGCGTTTCTGGTGGCGACGAATTTTGTTTCGCCGCAAGGAGATCGCGCGGCGCTCGGGAATCTGTGGCAGGACGGCGGCTTCTTCGCCACCGGGTTCATGGGCATGGTCAGCGGATTCCAAATCGCGTTCTTCGCCTTCGTCGGGGTGGAACTCGTCGGCGCCGCCGCGGCCGAGACGGCACACCCGCGCCGCACCCTGCCGCGCGCGATCAATGCCGTGCCGCTGCGGGTCGTGATCTTCTACATCGGCGCGCTGCTGATGATCCTGATGGTCGTGCCCTGGCGAAGGTTCGCCGGCGACGAGTCCCCGTTCGTGATGATGTTCTCCCTGGCCGGCATCGCCGGCGCCGCGTCGATCGTGAACTTTGTCGTGACCACCGCCGCCGCGTCGTCGGCCAATTCCGGCATGTACTCCACGGGCCGCATGCTCTACGGCCTGGCCGATGAGGGCAGCGCGCCGACGTTGTTCCGCCGGCTCAACGGCGGCGGCGTGCCGGCGCCCGCGCTGTTCGTGACCGCCGCACTCTTTTTGATCGTCATCCCGCTGTTGCACGTCGGCGGCTCGGTCATGGGTGCTTTCACACTCGTGACGACCGTCGCGTCGCTGCTGTTTATGTTCGTCTGGACGATGATCCTGCTCAGCTACCTGGTCTACCGGCGCCGCCACGCGGCGCGCCACGCGGACTCAACGTTCAAAATGCCCGGCGGCGTGGTGATGTGCTGGACCGTTCTTGCGTTCTTCGCGTTCGTGCTCTGGACCCTTTGCACCGAGCCGGACACGGCGACGGCGTTGGCATGGTTCCCGGTGTGGTTCGTGGTGCTCGCGATCGGCTGGCTGGTGGTGCGTAGCCGTCCCAGCCACACTGACCGGTATCTCATTTTTCAGGCCGAGATGAATCAACCGGTCGGCGACAGCGCGAGCTGACCGGCGCACCCCTGGAGCGCGGACGTTGTTGGGATCGGTAGCCGGCCCGCGCGTCTGTACTAGATCGCAACGACGCCGCCAAAAGGTGGCGCCCCAGGAAAGGAAGACCACAAATAAACATCTTGCCGAGCAGCTCCAACAGCAGATCGACCGGGGCGATCGCCAGCGCAGCCTATACATCGGGATCAGCACCGTCCTGTTCGCGATCTGGAGCTTCTCCCGGCTGATCTGGATACTCTAAACATCGTAATGACATTCGGCTGGTATTTCGGCGCGATGGCGTTCCAGCTTGTGCTGTGGGGTGTGATCGGCACGGCCCGCCGCAGTGGCCTCGATCGGCTTCCTTGCCCGCTACAACAAGGGATATTGACGCCTCTGACGGCTCGCGAAGAAGCGCGGAGAACCGAACAAGACGATTCCGCGCCTCGCTGCGCGGCTTTCTCCGCGAACCACGCGCCACAGTGTGCTCGTAACCCTTCGCCGCGAGAAGGCGCGAAGCGCCGGTCCGGTGGCTGTGCACCGACCTCGAGCTCCCCGCCCTGCACACCCCGGCGGAGTACGGCGGCGTCGGCGCCACCCTGGTGGAGAGCGCGATCGCGTTCGGCGCGCTGGGCCGGGCGCTGGCCCCCGTCCCTTTCGCGGCCACCACGTTTGCGATCGAAGCGATTCTGCGGCTCGGCGACGACGAGCAGCGCAAGAATCTGTTGCCCGGCCTGTTGTCCGGCGAACGGATCGCCGCGTTCGCGATCACCGGCTACGAGGTGGCCGATGCCGGCGCGGCGACGGTACGGAGACAGCGGCGCGACGGCCGGACCACGCTCACCGGCGAATGCACCCCGTCTTGAATGACAGAGTCGCCGACCTGTTCGTCGTCCCGGCCATCGTCGACGGCACCGTTGCCCTGCACAATCGTCACCGCCACCGCTCCCGGGGTGACGGTGGTGCCGCTGCCGTCGTTCGATCCGACCCGGCCCGTTGCCATGTTGCGGCTGGCGAGAACTCCGGCGGAGGCATTGTCCGGCCGACCTCGTACGCGTGCTGGATGTGGCACGGATGCTGCTGGCCGCCGAGATGCAGCCCTAGCAGCGCAACGAGGCCCAGGGCCGCGGCGACGATAAAGCGCCGATCTGAGAGTGCTGCGATCGTACCCGAGGGTCGTGCCCGTTGTTAGTTGCGCGCTGGGCAGTGGCAATCGCGGGTATGTAAAACATTCATTGTCAGTTGAGACGGCGTTTGTCGCGCCTTCTACCATGTCCGCACCTCGGGCAGCAAAGGGATAAAGGGCTGGTCTCCAGCGGACCGACCGAGGTCCGCTACTTCTGCTTGGTGATCAGTTTCCGCAGCTCCACCCGGTCGGGTGCCAGCAACTCGGCGATGCGCGGCTTGTTCACCTCGGCGACGATGATTTCGCCGACCTCCTGGTAGACCTCGCTGAAGATGCCGTGGGACTTCATCTTCTCGGTCTGGTACAGGTTGTCCTCGGTGGGTGTCACGTAGTAGACCGCGTCCGCCTTGAAGCGGTGCACCAGCCACAGGTGAATCACCGTCATCAGGCGCTTCTTGCGCAGCTTCTCGGCGAAGGTGTTCTGGTCGCGCACCTGCAGGATGCTACGGCCGTGCCGGTCCTTGATCGGGTCGACCACGACGTTGGCCAACTGCTCGTCGCCGTCGGAGCTATCGCCGTAGATACCCAGTTCGAGCACGTCGGAGCCAGCGCGACGGGGCCGCAGCGTCACGCGCAGCTTCTCGCCCAGCCGGTAATGCTCGCTCCACAACGCCAGCCATTCCTCGAGCAGTTTCTTGGGCACCTCGGTCTGCGCTAGGTGCTGGTGCTGGGTCGACCCCTTGCCCATCGCCTTCGTCGTGGCGGTACGGCCCGAGGACGCGGCCAGCGCGGCGTCACTGCGGGGGCCGCCGACGAGGGTTTGCGGCGTCCTGTAGGGCGACTCGACAAGGCGCATCTTGCGCTGCAGGCGGGCCAGCGCCAGCATGCCGTCCTGGCGCAGGTTGGTGGCGAACTCCTCGGCGGCCACACCGTCGATCTGGTGTCCGCCGTAGGTGATGAAGTTGAAGACGAAGCCCATTTTGCCGAGCTCCTCGGGGAATCGCTTCATCTCCTTGTCGCTCATTCCGGTGGTGTCCCAGTTGAACGACGGCGAGAGGTTGTACGCCAGCATCTGGTCTGGGAACTCGGCGTGAATCGCATCGGCGAACTGCTTGGCGTCGGCGAGGTCCGCCGTCTTCGTCTCCATCCAGAGGATGTCGGCGAACGGCGCCACGGCCAGCGACTTGACGATGGCATACGGGATGCCGCCGCGGATCTGGTAGTAACCTTCCGGGGTCTTGGCCAGCTCGCAGTCCCACGGTGAATCGACACCCAATTCCCGGGCCTTCTCCCGCGCGGCGTACAGCGATGCGCGCGAGGCGAATTGGCGCCATTCCGCGGAGCTCATGCTCGGTGGCTCGTCGTCCTTCTCGCTGAACTCGAGCACCTCGGCAATGGCCTCGCCGTAGGTCATCAGGCCGGCGTCGTCCTCCCAGGCGGGGACGAACCGCGACTCAACTTGGTCGAACAGGTCGTCGATGGGGTGCTGGCCGTTCTGTCGCCATTGCGTGGCCGCCTCGGAGATCAGCGACAGAATCCCCTGCCGCTCCAGCCACGCGTTGGCGCTCGCGTACTCACCCTCGGCGAGGGCGTAGAGGAGATGGCCGTTGAGTTCCTTGACGCCCAGTTCGTAGAAGCGGCGCACCATGGCCAGGAAGCAGGCCTTGTACGACGGAATGTTGAGGTTGGTCGCCCCGAGCAGGAACGGTTGGTCGCGCTCGTCGGCGCGACTGTCGATCAGGTTGGCCGCCTCGGCGTCGGTGCGGGCCACAATAATGCCCGGCACGCGCATCACATCGAGCTGGAACCGAGCCGCATTGAGACGCTTGATCTGCTCGTCGGACGGCACCAGCACCTTGCCGCCCTGGTGCCCGCATTTCTTGGTACCCGGGCGCTGGTCCTCGATGTGGTAGCCGGGCACGCCGACCTCGACGAAGCGCCGAATCAGGTTGCGCACGTGCGGGTCACCGCCGTGACCAGTGTCGGCATCGGCGATGATGAACGGTCGGAAGTCGTACTCCTTGGTGGTGGCGCGCTGCTGCTCGCTCATGTGCAGGCGCTGGAAGTACTGATTGCGGTCGGCGGTCAGCAGGGCGCGCACCAGAACCGCGGCATCGTCGGGGACCTGGCTGAGCGGGTAGGAGGCGAGGTCAGGGCCCGGGTCTTCGGTGGTCGACCCCTTCGCGGAGGTTGCCCAACCGCCAAGGTAGATGCCCTCTATGCCCATCCGCTTCATGCTCACCGCCTGCCCCGACGAGTACGGCCCGAAGGTGGTGATGCACTTTTTGGCCTCGAAGAGCTCGCGCAGTCGGGGGTAGAACGCCGTCGCCGCCTCCCGCGCCACGGTGTAGTCGGTGGGGATGGTGCCGCGTTGCTCGACGACCTGGCGGGCCGTGTAGAGACGAATGATCCCAGCAAAGCGTGGATCATCGAAATATCGCTGGGTGGCTGCGGTCTCTTGCTCGAAGGGTGCGGGGACTTCGGTGTCCGCGTCGATGATGGCCATGGCCTTACGCTCCTCTTTCCTAGAGAAATCCGCTGAACGTGAGTCTATCCCCGGACCCGGTCTTTCAATCATGGAAATTCGGCCAATCCAAGTCGGTTCTCGACGGCCCGAATACCCGAATCACTGTTGATTGCGCGCAGTAAAACCGTTGTTTTACAATGATTTTCGGTGATTTTCACAGTGTCGGCCCGCCGCACCAGCGCGCGCAGCAAATTGTTATCTGCGGTAAGAACACCATGAACTGCCACCGCTAGCAAACAATCGGTACGCCTCTCGCCGGGCGCGCACTGCTCGTTAGTCCGCGCGCCGACGCAACCAATCCCGCTGACGGCGGATGAAATCGGCGTCGAGGACCTTCCCGTGGCCCGGAACGTAGATCGTGGCCGGACCGCGCATCGCCACGAGCCGATCGGGGGTGTGCGGCCAGGCCCGCACATCGGAGTCGGCGTCGATCGCCGGGTCGGCGGACTCCTCGACGAGATCGCCGGTGAAAATCACGGTCCGATCGCCGTTCTCACCCATTGGGGGCACACCGACGACCAAATCCGACGCGGTGTGACCACAGCCGAGGTGGCCGACCCTTATCTGCCGGCCGCCCAGATCAAGGACGGCATCGTAGTTCCCGTGCCGCGGCGGCCGCAAGGCCGCGATCGCCCGATCGATCTCGTCGGCGTCGGCGCCATGACTCAACGCATAGGCGCGAAGCTTATCGCTGACCCGACGACAAATAATCGACAACCTCCGGGGTGCAACAGATCTCGGCACCGGCGAACTGTCCGGCGCCCAACACATGGTCGAAATGTTTGTGCGTCAACACAATATGGGTGACGGCGACTCCCGCAAGCTCTCGGACATGCTGTTCGATCGCGGCCGCTTCAGCCAGCGTACCGCTGTCGACGAGCAACGCGCCGCTGCGGCCCCACACCAGGCCAACCGTGACGTCGCAGAACTCGAGCCGGCAGCGATGCACGCCGGTGCTGAGCGGCTCCCAAGCGAATCACATAACAGGACGGTAGCTTCCCCGCGGGTACCCGGGAGTGGGTTGACTGTCGAGAATTCCCGATAAAGGGTGGAAGCCGACTTCGAAGGGGAACACGGTGCGCGCAGTCGTCATCACCAAGCACGGGGGGCCGTCGGTCCTGCAGGTACAGCACCGGCCCGATCCGCCCCCGCCCGGGGCGAGCCAGCTACAGATCGCGGTCCGCGCGGCCGGGGTCAACTTCACCGATCACCTCGCCCGGGTATCGGGATGTATTCCGATGCGCGAAACTACCGGCGGTGGTGGGCTACGAAGTCGCCGGACCGTCGCTGTCGTCGGCGACGGCGTCGATCCCAGCCGGGTGGGGTGAATGTCTTGGCTGGAACACGATTCGGCGGCTACGCCGAAATCGTCAACGTCGCCGTCAGCGATCGGTCGTGTTACCCACCGCACTGAGCTTTGAGCAGGGTGCCGCGGTGCCTGTCAACTACGCGACCGCGTGGGCCGCGCTGCACGGCTATGGCTCGTTGCGCCGCGGTGAACGGGTCCTGATTCACGCCGCCGGCGGGGTCGGTATCGCGGCCATCCAGTTCGCGAAGGCCGCCAGGGCCGAGGTGCACGGCACCGCGTCGCCGGCCAAACATGCCAGGCTCGTCGAGTTCGGCGTGGACCGGGCGATCGACTACTTGGTGATCACCGATCCAAACAAGCGCGCCGCGATCCCCGCGAGATCTACTGTGGCATCGGCGCCCAAGTACCTGGAATACGCGGCCAAGACGGCGACGGACCCGCAAACGCGGCGGGTGTATCACAGCGCGATGACCCTGACCGACACCCTGGCCCAAGGTTCCGGTGCACGTCATCCCGTGTCTCAACCAACGCATCGACACGGCCGAGCCGGGCATCGCCGCCGCCGCGTGGGCCTCGATCATCCCGGTGGGCTGAAGCTTCCTACTGGCGCTGCGCTCGCGGGGGCTGGGGTCGGTGTGGACGACGATGTATCTGTTCAAGGAGCGGGAAGGTCGCCGAGCTGCTCGGCATTCCGGAGACCGTCACACAGGCGGCGCTGTTCCCGGTCTCCCACACGATCGGCACCGACTTCCGCCGACCAAGCGGCCACCCGCGGAGACCATCACGTACTGGGATGCCTGGAAACAGCCTGTTGGAGAACGCTGATGCAGTCCTACACCGTGCGATTCCACATCGACGCGCCGCCCGCGCAAAGTGTGGAGGGTGCTGCACCCGCCGGTGCCACCGAACGCCCCGCGGCCAACGGGTGCTCACCTGGCCGACCGGCAGCATGGAAATCCTAAACGAGGGCAACGAGGGCGGCCTCTGATGGGCTGATTTCACAACGCTATGAATTAGGTCCCCGGCCCCGGTACCCTCAATTTCTATGGGTGCGATACCTAATGTGGCACGCTGGACGGTTGCGGGTCTGATGGTCGCGGGGTGGGCCGCTTCCGCGGTCGTCGCCAGTGCCGACCCGGATGAGACCCGTGGACCGGCACCGGTCCCGGCGCCGTCACTATCGCCCGCGGCATCACCGGCACCCGCCGCACCGTCCGCGTCGCCCTCACCCGCCCCCGCGCCGGCCAAGACGGTGATGGACAAGGACGGTTTGTACGCCGTCGGGACCGACATCGAGCCGGGCATTTACAGCAGCGCCGGTCCCGTCGACGACGGCACCTGCTACTGGAAGCGGACCGCCAACCCCGACGGCGCCCTCATCGACAACTCGCTGACCAAGAAGCCGCAGGTCGTCCGGATCGACCCGACTGACAAGGCGTTCAAGACCGACGGTTGCCAGCCCTGGCAACTTACCCCGGACGCGACACCGCCCCCGGACGTCTCCGGTCCGGTCGCCGGTGCGCAGGTCCAGGGCATCATCGGGGATATCAACGGGCTGCTCGCGCCGCACGGACAGCGCGTACCCGGTACCTGATCGTGGCCGACGGCCTCACCGGGCAGATCATCGTCGTCGGGGCCGGGGTCAGTGGGTTGACGTCGGCCCTGTGCCTGGCCGAAGCGGGATGGCCGGTTCGAGTGTGGGCTGCCGTACCGCCTGTGCAGACCACCTCGGTCGTCGCGGGCGCGGTATGGCTTCCGCCGAGGCCGGCCGAACGCGCCGTCGAAACCCTGGGCTGGACGGAGATCTCGCTCGGCGTGTTTCGCGAACTCGCCACCGACCCCGACACGGGCGTGCGCCTGACCCCGGCGCTGAGCGTGGGGGACTTAAGCGCGACCGAGGCGATGTCGTCGGCCGCACGGTTGGTCCCCGAGCTGCGGCCCGCCGAGCCCACCGAACTGCCGGGCGGCTACCAGGTCGGTTTTCGCGCCACCGTGCCGATGATCGATATGCCGCACTATCTCGAGTACCTCATGCGCCGTCTCGCCGCGGCCGGCTGCGAGATCGAGCAACGTCCCGTGCGGTCGTTGTCCGAAGCAGCCGACGAGGCGCCGATCGTGATCAACTGCACGGGGCTCGGTGCGCGCACACTGGTCGGCGACGACACCGTGCGGCCGCTATTCGGCCAGCACGTGGTGCTCGCGAATCCTGGTCTGCAGCAACTGTTTTTAGAGAACAACAGCGAGCCGGAGTGGGTCTGCTACTTTCCGCACCCACACCGGGTGGTCTGCGGCGGCATCAGCATCGCCGATCGCTGTAACACCTCCCCCGAGCCCGACATCACCGATCGGATCCTCAAGCGCTGCCGCCGGATCCAACCGAAGCTGCGCGACGCCGAGGTCATCGAGACGATCACCGGCCTACGGCCGGGCCGCCCCACCGTGCGGCTGGAAGTGGAGGCACTCGGGTCGGCGCGCTGCATCCACAACTACGGCCATGGTGGCAACGGCGTCACCCTGTCCTGGGGGTGTGCGCACGAGGTGGTGCGTCTGGTCAGCTCTGGTCGTTGACCGTCGCGAGGGCGGTCTCGACGGTCGTGTACGTCGGCAACAACCGGCGCAGCCCACAGGCGGCGATGGTGCGGGCCATCACGGGCTGGTGGGTGACCAGCCGCAGCGCGACGCCGCGGCTGCGGCACCGCACGGCCTCGTTCGCCAGCGCAGCGTAGCCGCACGAACCCATGAAGTCGAGTTCGCGAACGTCGATGACAAACGGACCGGGTGCGACAGCCTCGGCGGAGCTTCTGCTCAGCAGGTCTTGCCAGGTGCACTCATTACTGGCACCGACGGCGATGACCACAGAGGAACCTGCCCGTTCGGTGGCGGCGCGCAGACCACTCGGCGCGTTACCGACGTAGGCACGCCCGTTGTTAGGCGGCGGAATCCCGATCGCGGAGTTATCCATCTTCGCGACATCCCGTCGTCGTAGGCTGTTCGGGCGACGTCGTCCGTCTCCCGGGTGAAGGCCAGCAGGGCTGTCGTCAAACCTTCCCCCGGTCGGCTTTCACGTCGCTGCTAAGCATATGTGGAATTGGCGTTCCGGGGTATGAATTGCGCAAATCGATGAATTACGTGCAACCAGTCCACCGCCGAAGGAGACTGAAACCCTTTTTATTTCAGTAACGGTAGCAGCGACAAACCGAGACGATGGAACATCCGTGAGCATCGATTACGCGCTTAACGCTCACATCGCCACCATTACCATCAACCGCCCCGAGACCCGCAACTCGCTGGATATGGAGTATTTCCGCGATTTGGCGCACGCGTGGGCCGAGCTCTGCGACGACGACGGCGCCTGGGTTGCCGTTGTCACCGGCGTCGGGCGGGATTTCGGCACCAGCGCCGATTTGAAGAAGTTCATTCCGGAACTCACCGGCGAGCTACCCAAGTCCGAGGGGTGGGGCGCACTCGACGCCATTCACGCCGTGTTGCACCGTTTTCCGGTATACAAACCGATCATCGCCGCGGTGAACGGAACCTGCGCCGCGGGTAGCTTTGAGCAGTTGGGTTGCACGGACATTCGCGTCACCGTGCCCGAGGCGCGGTTCGCCGAAGCGCGGTCTGTTCGCCGGCGACGGAAGTACGGTGCGGCTGCCGCGCCAGATTCCCTACGCCCTCGCGATGGGGTTGCTCAACCAGGTGGTTCCGGCGCGGCGGTTGATAGATATCGCTTATGACTACGCCGAGCGCATCGCGGCCAACGCGCCGCTCGCGGTCTTTGCGACCAAACAGTCGGCCGTCGAGGGCCTGGCGCTGAACCTCGACGCCGCCTACGAGAACGAAACACGGCACAGCGACCGGGTTTTCGCGACCGAGTATGCGAAAGAAGGCCCGCGTGCCTTCGCCGAGAAACGACCACCGCGGTGGCAGGCGCGGTGAGGGTCAGCGGGTGCGGCGGTTGACGTCGTGTGCCAGAAGCGACAACAACCAGCTGACGATCGACAACAGGATCGCGGCCCAGATGGCCGTCCACCAGAAGTGGTCGATGGTCAATCCCCAGTGCGTGGTGTGCTCGGTGATCTGCTTCGGAGCTAAGCGTTGCCGCGCTGCTCCTCCGCCGCCAAGTGCTTCACCATCTGGCAAAGGTTGACCACAGCAGCGCTTAACTTGGCGATCGTCGCGTCCCGATCTGCCACACACGATTGCCAGTCGGCGAACCGCGCCGGGGACTTCTGATTGTCCGCGATGAGGTGGATTTTCTCCTCGATCTGATCGCGCAGGTCCGCGAGGGTCAATTGCCCCGGCGCGCTGATGTCGGAGAACCATTTGTCAGTCATGTGGCTTGTCGCCTTCCGCAGAGTCCCCAGAACCATAATTCCCCGCACACCTCACCGAGATGTCGCCGGACGCCTTCCGCGGCCTCGATCCCGGCGTGACCTACCAGCTCGGCAACTTGCTGGCCGCGTTCAACCTTCCGACCCAGGAACGCTTGGCGGAGTCGCACGGCTATCCGTTCGCGTTGGCCGCCACGATCGTGCTGGTATTCCTGGCGGTGGCGTTCCTGACCCTTGATCGGCAAGCACGCGACCGGAATCCAGTTCGGCACCAAGGAAACCGTTTTCCTGCCAACAGAAGTGCGGTAATCACACCGTAGGTTCGCAGCTGAGCGCCAGGCGCAGCATGTGCATCGCGATCGTGGTCGAGCGTTCCCGGATGTCGGAGCGATTGCCGGGAAGCCGCGGGCCACGACCTCAACGGTCATGTCGTCGGCCGTGGGTCCCAGGCCGCCGCTGGTTACGATCAGGTCGACGCCCTGATCGGCCAGGAAGCGCAGCTGCGCCTCGATGTCGGCGGGCCGGTCACCACAGATCGTGATGTGGGCGAGTTCCACGCCCAGCTCCAGCAGTTGATCGGCAATCCACGGTCCGTTCCGGTCCTGGACTCGACCGGTGAGGACTTCGGTTCCGGTGACAACGATTTCCTACACGTGCGCTCACCGGCATGAGCCTACTGACGCGCTGGGCGGGCGGTGCTAACCTTCCGCGAGGTGGCACTCGACTGTCGCCACTTTCTGTGTCATCGCGTCTTTTACACCGGCACGCGAGTCCACCTTGATCACAGTGCTGACCCGGGGCGCTCGGGCCGCCACCACGTCGACGGCGCGCTGGACGACGGTCATGACCTCGTCCCAGGTATCGCCTTCGAAGACGGTGAACATCGAATTCGTTTCGTTGGGCAAACCGGACTCCCGCACCACGCGAACCGCGTCGGCAACGAGCTCACTGACGCCGTCGCTCACGCCCAGCGGAGTGACAGAAAACGCGACTAAAACAGACACCCGACAAGCCTACCCACCCAGCCTGGCAGCATCGACCCATGCGGGTTCTGGTGCAACGGGTGTCGTCGGCGGCGGTGACGGTCGACGGCCGGGTGGTCGGCGCCGTGCGGCCCGAGGGCCAGGGGTTGCTGGCGTTCGTCGGGGTGGCTCACGACGATGACCAGGCCAAGGCCCAACGCCTTGCCGAAAAGCTCTGGACGCTACGTATTCTCGCGGACGAGCGGTCCGCGGCGGATGTCGGCGCACCGATCTTGGTGGTGAGCCAATTCACCCTTTACGCCGATACCGCGAAGGGCCGCAGGCCGTCCTGGAATGCCGCAGCTCCCGGCGTGGTGGCCGAGCCGCTGGTCGCGGCGTTCGCCGAGGCGTTGCGCGGGTTGGGCGCGGTGGCCGAAACCGGCGTGTTCGGCGCGCACATGCAGGTCGAATTGGTCAACGACGGACCGGTAACCGTGCTTTTGGAACTCTGAGAACGAGGTCGCGGGTACCGTGGTGATGTCGACGTGCACAGGGAGGGGCGATCATGAGCACCGGGCCCGAATTCGGCTCGCTCCGTTCCGATGACGACCAATGGGACATCGTCAGCAGCGTCGGATATACCGCGCTGCTGGTGGCCGATTGGCGCGCGGTGCACGCTTTGAGTCCACGGGAGTTGGTCCGAGACTAAGTAAGCAAAGGTTTTCATCGCGGCCGCGCAAGATTCGTTTTTATCGGATGCGCTTGCCAATCCGGGAAGCACCGACGACAAGACGGCTTTCCCCGGTTGTACGGCGTGCAGACGAAATTCTTCGACGACTTCTTCGCGTCCTCGGGCGCAGCCGGCATCCGTCAGGCGGTGATTGTCGCGGCGGGCCTGGACTCCCGAGCGTATCGCCTCCAATGGCCGCCCCGAACAAGCGTCTTCGAGATCGACCTGCCAAAAGTCCTGGACTTCAAGGCGCGGGTATTGGGCGAACACGGCGCGGCGCCCCGGGCCAACCGCGTCGAGGTCGCCACCGACCTGCGCACCGACTGGTCCAGGCCGTTGTAGGCGGCCGGTATTGACACCGAACTAACGAGCGCGTGGTCGGTCGAGGGAATAGTGCCATATCTAAACGACGCGGCTCAGAACACACTTTTCACCCGGATCAGTGGGCTCAGCGCCCCCGGCAGCCGAATCGCCATCGGCGCACTGGGATCGCGACGACCATGTTCAGCTCGAAGCGCTGGAAACCGACCATCCCGGCGTCAACATGTCCGGCGGTGTGGATTTCTCCACCCTCACCTTCGAACCCAAGGGCGATCCCGCCGAATGGCTGTCCGGACATGGCTGGAATGTCGATCCGGTGCGTACCACGCTGGATTTGCAGCGGGGCTACGGTCTGACGCCTCCAGAGGTCGACGTGAGGATCGACAGCTTTATGCGTTCCCAATACATCACGGCTATCCGGTAGCGGGGCCGCCATGGTCACGATGACGAGACTCTCGCCCGCCGAGGAGATTCCCGAGATTGTGGCCAGCTCGGCGGGGCCCCGCGTCGGCGTTCTTCGACCTCGACGGCACATTGGTCGACGGGTTCACGGCGGCCGTTCACCTCGGTGAGCGAATCAGGCGCAGGCAAGCAGGGTCGGCGGAGGTACTCGGCGCCTTCGACGCCGCGCTGCGCTACCGGTTCGGCCGCAGCGTGATGCTGCGAATCAGGCAACCCATCCGGTCCCGACGACACCATCACTCGATCCCCGGCCTGGACGGTGCGCACGTCGGGTCCGACCTCTACGACCGTGCCGATCGCTTCGTGCCCCAACGCGATCGGGTCGGGCATCGGAAAGTTGGATTCGTAGAAGTGCAGATCGGATCCGCAGATGCCGGCAGCGGTGACTTTGACGATCGCGCCGTCGGGGCCCGGGCAGGGCAGGATCGGGGTGGGTTTCAACCCGAATGTTGCGGGGACCGTCGATAACTACCGTGCGCATGCGGGGTGCTCACTTTCTGGTCGGGCTACGAACTGCGTTGTCGCACAATGAATTGCGGCCAGTCTGGCGCACGGGCCGCGGCCCAGTACTGGTTGAGGCGCCACGGACTGACGGTGTGGATCCCCTCGTCGGCGTTCTTGAAGTAGGAGTGCTTGACCGCGGGATGCGACACACCATTTTCTTGATCTGCTGCTGGGTGCGCCGATGCCAATCCATGGCCGCCTCGGCCGTGGGTTCCATCGAGTGCACGTCGGGCTTGGTAAGCCGTTTAAGGCACAGTGCATCTGCAGCTCGGACTGGAAGATCAAGCTGTCGCCATGGGCGAGGTGGGTGCCGGGTCCGTAGATGATGAAAAAAATTCGGGAAGTCCGGAACCGTGATGCCCAAGTAGGGTGTGCGCACGAGTTCGACGTTGTCACGCTGCAGTGTTTGCAGCAGCTACCGTTGTCCTGCAGGGTCCGCTTGCCGCAGGCGGGCGCATGGCCCAGCGCACACCGTCGCTGACTTCATCGTGGTACATCACGTTCGGGAACATCCACTGTGCGGTGCGCTGGAACACGGTGAGATGCGCGACGTCCTCGGCGATCGCAGGCGCGATCTGAAAGCCGCTGGCGCCGGCACCGATCAGTGCCACCCTTTTGCCGGTGATGTCGACGGAATGATCCCAGGCCGCGAGTGAAATGACGGGCCCGCGAAGCTTGCGGCGCCGTCGAACTCGGGAATCTGCGGTCGATTGAGCTAGCCGACCGCGGTGATCACGGTGCGAGCCCGCAGCTCGCTGGTCTTTCCGTCGGCGCCGCACAGCGACACGGCCCAGGTGCCGTCGTCGTCCCAGACGGCGGCCAAAACCTCGGTGTTCCATTTGATGTGGTCGGCCAACTCGTGCTTTTTCATCACCTCGGTGAAGTAGTGTTGCAGTTCGTCCTGCTCGGCGAAGATATGAGTCCAGTCGTTGTTGGGTTCGAAGCTGTAGCAATAGAAGTGGTTCGCCACATCGACGCGGTCGCCGGGATATGTGTTCTCCCACCAGGTCCCGCCGGGGCCGGCGTTCTTTTCGACGATGATGAACGGGATGTTGGCCTGTTTGAGCCGAATGCCGGCCAGCAGGCCGGATTCGCCGCATCCGACGACGAGCACCGGCAGTCCGGCCGTCCGCTCGGCCGGTAGCGCCGCCGGCCGGCGCGGATCGACCCCGTCCAGGTCGAGTTCCTCCGAGACCAGCGCCGGTAGTCGTCGGGAACATGTTCGCAGGCCACCCAGTCCAGCATCTCCCGGACCAGCGCCGGGCTCAGCGGCGCCAGCTCCGGACAGCCGCGGTCCCGATAGTCGGTGAGCACCGCCAGCGCCTCGGCGCGGGCTTTGTCCTCTTCGGACATGAACCCCTGCACCTCGTTGAGGAAGATGCCCATCTGCTTGAACTCGCGGATAAAGCGGGAGTCGCCGGTGATGTGCACGAGCGACAGCAGCAGCGTGGGGATGCTGACGTCCTCCAACGCTTTGGCTATCTCCGGGGTCGGCGTGGTGAAAGGACGGCCGGAGTAGGGCTGCGCATCGAGCCGATCCTTTCGACGGGTGACCACCGATTACGCTACCAACGGCTTCGTAATTGGCAGCATTACGCTATCCGTCGCCGACGGAGCCGATCAAGGGTCGTCGTCGCAGAGCACAGTCTCGGGGTGATGAAAGGTGTTGATGCGCGGTTGACCTCGATCTCGGCGCGGCGGAGGGATCCATTCGGTGTCGCCGTTGGCGCGCTTGCGGGTCGTCCAGCCGGCCGGGTTTGACCAGTCGATGGTGCGACCCGTACGCGAACATGAGGTTGTCCATGCCGGTGGTCCGGCAGACGGCGTAGTCGTCAAGGTCAACGACGGCGAGGAGTAGCTGACCTCGTTCTCGAGCCACAGCCGGGTGCACACCTGCAGCGTCTGATCCAGAATGGCACCGCGCCGGTCGAAGTCCACTCCGGTCGCGTCGTATTCTTCGCGCTGCCATCCCGCACCCACGCCGAGATCGACCCGCCCGCCGGAGTGTGGCAATGGTTTTCGCAAGAACCGCGGCCGGGCGTAACGCCGCGAGCAAGATGTTGGTGGCAAGCAGGATGCGTTCGGTGCGTGCCGCGAGGTAGGTCAGCACCATGAGTGGCTCCAGCCAGGGCCCGTCCGGGTCGGTCGGCTGGTGGCCGCCGGCGATGCCTCCGATGCGCGGGTCGGCGTATACGTCCATGTTCATGCCGAACGCGACGTGGTCGGAGACCAGCAGGCGGTCGAACTCCGCAGCGCTCCAGCAGCTGCGCCCACTGGGTGAGGTACCCCAGTCGGTCCTCGGGTCGGCCGAATACGACGGGATGCTCATCGACAGCTGTATCGAGGCCATTCGGCAGGTTAACCGATCGACCCCGGCC
>NZ_LR655694.1 GCF_902168065.1 Mycobacterium tilburgii
CGATGCCCGCGGTGAGCAGTAGAAAATCGTCGTCGAGCGTCTTGGGGACGAAGTTGCCCGAGGGAGCCAGCACGTGGATCCGCATGTCGGTCTTCGCGTTGTCGCACAGCCAGTTGGACGCATAACCGTCCGCGGTGTGTTTCACCATGACGGTGAGCGCCTCGTCGGTGAACGGCGAGCTGCACAACGAGTAACACCGCGTCACCGAACCGGTGCGGTCGCTGGGCACCCGCAGCGTCAGGAATTGGCCCGGTGCGTAGCGCAGCCGCTCGGGCGGAATCGCGGGATCACCCGACGTATCCGGCACCGCGAAACACCAGGGAGCGCGCATCGTCGGTCTCGTCGACGACCTCGGCGATCTGCAGCTCAAGGACGTGGTCTCCCAGCGGCTCGTCCAGATCTGCTTCCGTCAAGACCCGCCCTTCCTTTCAATACAACTATAACACGTTACAGAAAACCTAATTCATATCGCTACCAGCCGCAGGAATACCCTGCTCGACACAAATCAGAACATGTTCTATTCTGCTGTTTAAACCCAGTTGAGTAGTCCGGCCCAGGAGGTAAACGTGCATATCGTCCTGGATGCCTTGCAGCTTCTCTTCAATGGCCTGCAAATCGGAAAGGGCGTTCTGGGTAGGCCGGCTGCAACTCGTTGATCATGGACGGTTGAGACTGCGGGCAGTACGAGATGATGGCGCCTGCGGTGACCTGGGCGCTTTGATTGGCGTCCCAGATCGACGAGCGCTGCATGAATCCCACCGTGTCGGCGAAATTGCGGTGCTGGGACAGGTAGTCGCAGCCGGCGTGTCCCTGTGTCACGACGTATTCCTGGCTGGGTACCGGCACGCCTTGGTGCGTCAATGCCGCGACGAACACCTTGTCGGTGGCGTCGGTGCGCGGCTCGGAAGCTTTCGGCACGACGGGGTGGGGCGCGACAGGTGCCAGTGGATTCACCCGCACCTACTTTCTCACCCAGGAGACTACCGTGATCACGCGGAGCGGGAGCCAATCCGGCACCGCCACTTCGAATTTTATGGTCAGTAATGTCGTGAACATCGTCGGGACCGTGCAGGACGGCAAAGCATTCACCACCATCTGACCAGCCACAGTCTTGCGCGTGGCGACGGGCCGCCGATGAACGGCGTCGCGAGCCAATGCCCCGTGGCAGCTGCAATCGGTGAAAGATGATCAGCATCAACGATTTCGAGCGTAGCGTAATCCGAATGCGCCCACCACAGTGAATTGACCTGTCTGCAAACCATCCTGGCGCGCGTCTCCTGCTGACCTTGCTGCTTCGGGCTACCTGACCGCCGACGATCAGTAGACGGCACATGTGCGCCGTCTTGCAGCCACGTTAATTTTCGGCGAATTATCCCACATACGCTGTTGCACATACTGTTTCGCGTCGCACGCGGAGCCGTCCCGGGAGAATGCGAGGTCGAGCCGGGTGAGCGTGCTGGACCGCAACCACGCCGCGCCCGCCGACGGGCCAGACCGGGACCGAACTGCTTCGTGCCGTGCTTCCGCGAGAGAAATGCCCGCATGTGCTGCTGCGGCTCTCCGGTCAGGAACGACGGCCAACCCGGCCACAGAGCCGAAAAGCACTGCAGCGGTGATGGATTAGCCCAGCGGACCCAACACGATCTACAGCGTCGGCACTCGCGCGGTGCCCGAGGTGCCGTACATCACCAGTCGGCTCCAGATCATCGCGATGATGTTCAGCGAAGCCACCAACGACAACCCGCACATGGCGTGGCAGCCGTAGAGCAGGGTTTCGCGTCCGACACCGGCCGCCGTGTGCGGAAGCAGCAGCGCACCCATCGCAGCCGACACCACCGACATCAGCCAACCGCCGAATGCGGCGTCGGGTACGACGTCGTACTGGGTTAACATCAGAAACAGGATGCTCACCGCGGTAGAACAAGCCTCCCAGCGTCCCCGCGGTCCACAGCACCCAATCGAGGGCGACCGCGACACGCGCCTATGAGGTCCCGGCCGACCACCACGGCGCCACCGCCGACGGTCATCAGCGCCATCGGCGACGCCCCGTAGAAATGCGCCATCTGCAGGTTGCGCGCATGACCCGCGCGCCACGGTGGAGGTGCCGCAGCCAGTGACCGCCGACCAAGGCGATCAACAGGACAAGCAGCAGTGCTGCGATAACCCAGACGAACTCGGCAAAGGCGCGTAACCCCCACAGGTGCACCGGCAGCGTGGCACCGCCGATCGCCACGATTCCGGTGCCCATGACCGAAGCGAACCAGTTGGGCCCGATGTTGCCGAGCACCTCCACTCCACTCGGGTGTACGACGGCGGCGGGTACACGCGTCATAGCTGTGTGACCCTACTTTCCCCGGATTTGCCGGAGGTTGTGCTTAGACTCCTTCGGTTATGTATTCCGTGCACACGAGGCATCCAGTGACCAAAGCGCCCACCTTGATCGGAATCGTGCTGTCGCTGGCAATCGCCGTACTCGCTTTGTCGACCAAGCAGAGGTGCGGCGGGCCGGGCCTCACCTGTGCCACCACTTTGGACACTCGCGGCTCCGTTCACCGTTATTACGAGGTCGAACCGGTTGGTGTGTAACTCGCGGAGATGATCACCGGGTCGAACATTCGTCTCTTTTACTACTCGGGCGAAGAACTCGAGAAAGTTCGGTAGCACACCACGGCGAGTACCGACAGCAAACTCCATGACACACTGCAGCGGGCGCCGTCGCGCCTCGGTTTGTCTCCGTCCGGCGACGAGTCGGAATCGGTTTGGTCAGCCATGAATTCCCCGGAACCTCGTCTGCGACGGCCACAGCGCCCCGGGACGGCGGTTGGTAACCAAAACACGCAGGTAGGGGCGCGATTACGGTCGGCGAGTTGGCCGTCCGTCGGTGGTGGCAAGGGCCACAGTCGACCATTTCGGGTCGTCTTTATTGGGGGCTTCACAGCAAGCTACCGCATACTTGGCCTCATGCTTTTCGCGTCATCACCGCATACCGCCCCGGCGGTGTGCGGTGATGCGCGGGTTACGGGCGGGAGTCATTGATGGCACGCTCCGGCGGCGCGCATCGCCGCCATCGGGCGGTTCGGCAACCCTCGGCCCTGCGCCGCGGGGTATCGCGGGCGTGCATGACGCTGGTGTCGACGGCCGCGGTACTGATGACCGGGGCGGGCTATTACGTGGCGCACGGGGCGCTAGGCGGAATCACCGTCTCGGACGCGTTGAGCCCCGACGATCCGCGGTCCACCGGCGACAACATGAACATCTTGCTGATCGGCCTGGACTCCCGTAAAGACCAGAACGGCAACGATCTGCCCAATTCGATTCTCAAGCAGCTGCACGCGGGCGATTCCGATGACGGCGGCTACAACACCAACACGCTAATACTCGTGCATGTCGGCGCCGACAACAAGGTGGTGGCCTTCTCGATCCCCCGCGATGACTGGGTGCCGTTCAACGGGGTTCCGGGCTACAACCACATCAAGATCAAAGAAGCGTACGGGCTGACCAAGCAGTACGTCGCGCAGAAGCTCGTCAACCAGGGTGTGACCAGCCAGAAGGAACTCGAGACCAAGGGTCGCGAAGCCGCCCGGGCGGCGACGTTGCGCGCGGTGCGCAGCCTGACCGGGGTTCCGATCGACTACTTCGCCGAGGTCAACCTGGCGGGCTTTTACGATCTGGCGCAAAGCCTGGGCGGGGTGAACGTGTGCCTGAACCACGCCGTCTACGACTCCTACTCCGGCGCCGATTTCCCCGCCGGGCCGCAGCGGCTGGACGCGTCCGAGGCGCTGGCTTTCGTCCGGCAGCGTCATGGCCTGGACAACGGCGACCTGGACCGGACCCATCGCCAGCAAGCGTTCATTTCGTCGGTGATGCGCGAACTGCAGGATTCGGGCACCTTCACCAATCTGGACAAAATGAAGAGCCTGATGGCGGTGGCCCGCAAGGACGTCGTGCTGTCGGCCGGGTGGGACGAGAACATGTTCCGCCGGCTGGGTGAGATTGCCGGCGGTGCCGCGGCAAACCAGGTCGAATTCCGGACGCTGCCGGTGGTCCGCTACGACACCATCGACGGCCAGGACGTCAACATCATCGACCCGGTTGCCATCCGGGCTGAAATCGCGTCGGCGATCGGCGCCGACACCTCGACGAGTTTATCGCCGACGACACCTGCCAAACCTAATCCGTCGACCGTGGTCGACGTGGTCAACGCCGGCAGCATGAGCGGTCTGGCCAGCCAGGTGTCGCGATCACTGAAGAAGTACGGCTACACGCCGGGCCAGGTCCGCGACCGCACCTGGTTCGACCCGCCGGCCAGCACCATCCAATACGGTGTGGGCGCCGAGACCGACGCCCAAGCCCTGGCGAACCTGCTTGGTCTGGACGCGCCGAAGCAACCCGCTCCCGGCCTCGCGCCCGGACACGTCCGGGTGACGGTGGACAGCAGCTTCTCGATGCCGACACCCGATGAATCCATGGACGAGTCGTACTCGTCCACGTCGTCGACCACCACGACGACGAGCAAGAGCAGCAGCGGGTATGGCTACGCCACCAGCACCTACCCCACACCCGATCAGGGCAAGCCGATCGACGGCGGCGGCGTGCCCTGCGTCAACTAGCTGCGGCGCGGCACGACTCAGGCGTGGGTGCCGCCATCCATCCGGATTTCGGTGCCGGTGATCCAGGCCCCGTTGTCGGACACAAGCATGGCAATCACGCCGGCAACGGCGTCGGGTTCGGCCATCCCCGCCCCGCTGGATGTCGCCGTCGTCGGCAGGACCGGCATCAACCGGGGAAACAGCGACCAGTCCGCGTCCTTCGGGATGTATCCGGCGGTGGCATCGGTGATCGCGGTCTTGATGCTGCCCGGCGCCGGCGCCACGCAGGTGGCGCACAGGCCGTCCTTCGCGTCTAGGGAACGAGTGGAAGGCCTGGATCCCGCCCTTGCTCGCGGCGTAGGCCGCCATGTACGGGGGCGAACAACGCCGACGTCGAGCTGAAGTTCACGACCGCGCTGCGTGGATTTGCTAGCAGCGCCGGCAATGCCTCCCGCACC
This sequence comes from Mycobacterium tilburgii, assembly GCF_902168065.1. Lineage (GTDB taxonomy): Bacteria > Actinomycetota > Actinomycetes > Mycobacteriales > Mycobacteriaceae > Mycobacterium > Mycobacterium tilburgii. Next base: position 5,048 of record NZ_LR655694.1, read on the forward strand.
ACCAGGAAGGTGCCGGTCAGGTTGACGGCGATGATCTGGTTCCATGGTCGAGGGTCATTTGGTGGGTATGCCACGACCGCAGCACACCCGCCGCGTTGACCAGGGAGTCCAGCCCGCCGAGCCGGCCGACCGCCGCGCTCACACCGTCGGCGATCCTCACTGCTCACATCGATCGGCGTCGTGCTGAGGCGCTCACCGGTGCCGGCCTTCTCGGCGTCCGCCCGAGTCGCGCTCAACCCGTTGGTCGAGATGTCGGCGGCCGCCACGCAGGCGCCCTCGCCGAGCAACCGCAGCGCCGTGGCCTTGCCTGATGTCCGACCCGGCACCGGTCATCAGAATCCGTTGTCCCTCAAGTCGTTTCATTTTCCGTTCCCAGCTTAGACCATGCCGCGTAGCGCGTCCTGCCCGAACATCTGCACCATCATCGAGGAGTAGTCCGGGCCGCGACGCAAGATGTGGCCGCCGTCGACGTTGATGCATTGTCCGGTGATCCAGGTGGCCGCGTCGCTGAGCAGGAACAGAGCCAGGTTCGCGACGTCCTCGACCCCACCCTCACCTACTCGGGGCAGCGGCGTACACAGCGCATAGTCGCCGCTGATCTCCGGCGACTGAATGACGCTCGCGTCGACGAGATCGGTGCGAATAAGACCCGGACGAATGCTGTTGACCCGCACCTACGACGGCCCGAGCTCGTCGGCGGCCACCATCATCATGTGATCGATGGCCGACTTGGTGACACCGTACGGCCCGAACCAGCGGTGGGTGTTGCTGCCGCGATCGACGAAATCCCGACGAACGAGGCACCGCCGGCGCGCACCAGTTCCCGGCAGACATGCTTGAGCACGTACATGGTGCCGTTGACGTTGAGGTCGACGGTGTTGCGCCAGGCCGCCGAGTCTGTGTGGGTGATGGGCCCGACGGTCAGCGAACCACCCGCGCAGTGCACCGCGCCGCTCAGCCGGCCGTGCCACGCCGTTGCGGCATCGACCGCACGCGTGTCAGGGTTGGCCGCTGCGCGAGACCGCTGCGAGCGAATCGCGACGTCGCATAGAGTTATGTCATGTCTACAAAATCTGATCCTGGCGAAATCGGGGACGTTGAACCGCTGGCCGACAGTACCGCGAACCAGGCCAGGCGGGTCGTCGCCGCTTACGCCAACGACGCCGACGAATGCCGCGTCTTCCTGTCCATGCTCGGTATTGGACCGGCGAAACTCGACGCATAAATGGCCCCCGGCCCGGACCGATCCGCCAACAAGGCGTCAGGCGCCCAGACTCTCGGGGACTCCGACTTCGTGGTGGTAGCCAACCGTCTGCCGATCGATTTGGAGCGGTCACCCGACGGCACCACGACCTGGAAGCGAAGTCCTGGCGGGCTGGTGACCGCGCTGGAACCGTTGCTGCGTCGCCGCAGCGGCGCCTGGGTCGGCTGGCCGGGCATCACCGACGACGAGGTCGACATCGGTGCGGAGCCGACCGAGCAGGACGACCTTCAGCCGCACCCGGTCGGGCTGTCCGCCAACGACGTCGCGGAATACTACGAGGGATTCTCCAACGCCACGCTGTGGCCGCTGTACCATGACGTCATCGTCAAGCCGATCTACCACCGGGAATGGTGGGACCGCTACGTCGATGTCAACCATCGCTTCGCCGAAGCAGCGTCACGAGCGGCCGCGCGGGGCGCGACCGTGTGGGTGCAGGATTACCATCTACAGCTGGTCCCGAAAATGCTGCGCGAGCTGCGGCCGGATTTGACCATCGGCTTCTTTTTACACATCCCGTTCCCGCCGGTGGAGCTGTTCATGCAGATGCCGTGGCGCGCCGAGATCATCGAGGGCCTGCTCGGGGCCGACCTGGTGGGCTTTCATCTGGTGGGCGGCGCCCAGAACTTCCTGATCCTGTCCCGGCGGCTGGTCGGCGCCAACACCTCGCGGGGAGAGGTCGGGGTGCGCTCCCGATTAGGCGAGGTCGAGGTGGGGGACCGCAGAGTCCGAGTGGGAGCGTTTCCCATCTCCATCGACTCGGGAGCGCTCGACCAGGCCGCCCGCGATCGCAATGTCAGGCGCCGGGCCCGCGAGATCCGGGCCGAGTTGGGTAATCCTCGCAAGATCATGCTCGGTGTCGACCGACTGGACTACACCAAAGGCATCGATGTTCGGCTCAAGGCGTTTTCGGAGTTGCTCGCCGAGGGCCGCGCGAAACGCGATGACACCGTGCTGATTCAGCTGGCGACTCCGAGCCGCGAGCGGGTGGACAGCTATCGCCTGCCGCGCAACGACATTGAGCGTCAAGTCGGCCATATCAACGGCGAATACGCCGAGGTCGGTCATGCCGTGGTGCACTACATTCATCGCCCCGTCCCCCGCGACGAACTCATCGCGTTTTTCGTGGCGGCAGACGTAATGTTGGTCACCCCGCTGCGGGACGGGATGAACTTGGTGGCCAAGGAGTACGTCGCCTGCCGCAGCGACCTCGGCGGTGCTCTCGTGTTATCCGAATTCACCGGCGCCGCAGCCGAATTACGGCAAGCATACCTGGTCAATCCACACGACCTCGAAGGGGTCAAGGACATGATCGAGGCCGCGCTGAATCAGTCGGTGGAAGAAGGCCGCCGACGAATGCGCTCGTTGCGGCGGCATGTACTGGCCCATGATGTGGACCGCTGGGCACGGTCATTTCTCGATGCGCTCGCCGAGGCAAATCCACCGGAAACCACCTGACGGCGGCGCCGACCCATGGTGTTGGCGCCGAAAGGCTGTGATACTCGATGCAAGAGGGAGGGCATCGTGAAGGTCACGTTGGATGCTGGCCGCCGTATGGCAATTACGCATACAACAAGGCAGGGGTCTCGGGGGTTACCTGGATCGTCACCGCATTGTGCGATCAGCCGTCCGGAACGCGGAACATGAACGACTACTCCGATCCGATCGTGTTCGCCATGCAATGTGCGCTCAACATCGTGAGCTTCACCGACGAGAAGATCAGCGCCGCCGACAAGTTGCAGAACTTCACCGGCCGGGCCCGGATGTCAAGCATGCTGTGGACTTTCAAAGTCGAAAAGCCGACGGCGTCGCGTGCCTGGGCGGCGGCACGCTCCGACCACCGAGAGCTGGGCGTTCAGTTACGAAACGGTGAGCGGCACCCACACCGTCATCCACGGCGCCGTCTGCGGGTTGGAGCCGTCGATGAAAAAGCAACCGTTCTCGCTGCAGATGATCGGGCCATCCCAGCCCGATCCAGCGTTATCCGTTGTACTGCAACGGCATTGCAATGTGCTCCTGAGCGCGGTGGGTCAGATATCCTGAGCGCGGTGGGTCAGATAGGCGTGATGTAGCTGATCAGCCACTTGTTGCCGATTTTCTTGAAGTCCACCCGTAGCCGGCTGCCGTCGTAAAGCGGCTGCCGTGACTTGTCGGTCACTGTGCGGTTCATGTAGACCATCACCGAGGCCGACTCGCGCTTGGCTGACATCACGCCTACGCCAACGACGTTGGCCTGCACGACCACCTCGCGCTTCTTGGCCTCGGGAATGATCTGCGTATTGGCGCTCTTCTGGAATTCCTGGCGATAATCGGGCGTCAGCAGCGGATACGCTGCATCGAGACTGCGTTCGACGGTCTGGTAGTCGTAGGCGAACACCTCGGGAACTTCCTTGGCCGCCAACTGCGGCAGCAGCGCCCGGGCTGCCTGCTCGCCGCGAGTCTGCACCCGCTCCCAGTAGAACCAGCCGGCTGCCGCGGATAACCCGACGACGGCCGCGATCGCCAGGTACACCGATGCGGTAATTAGCCCGCGCCACAACCGCATCAGTTGCCCCCATCGGGATACTTCAAGTCGTAGCCCGTCATGCGACCCTGCTCGTCCTCGTGCACGATGACTCGCAGTCGGTAGGGCGTGGACGGCTTGTGCACCCCGTCGATGTCGGCCACCGTGACGCGTACCGACACCAGCACCGAGGCGTTATCGGTCACCGTGTCAATGCCTTCCAGCGCCGCGCCGTTGATCACCGCTTCGGACGTCGCATTCGTGGAACGGAACAGCGCCTTGAGGTTCTCGATGTTGTTGTTGGCGCCGAGCATGCCACGCAACGGACCGCTGGTGCCGTTGTAGAACCGATTCACGCTGTCGTCGATGTTATCCTGCTTGTAGCTGAACATGTTGACCACCGTCTGGGTGGCGGTGTCGACGAAGCGCTGGTCGCGGTCCTGTGTGGCTTGGGCGTGCCGCTGTTGGACGACGAGGATGGTCAGACCGGCGGCAAGCCCGCCAATCGCCAGCAATGCGGCCGCGAACGAAATCCAGCCGACCATGCGGCGGTTCGGCCTGCGCCGCGGCGGCGGCTTGACCGTCTTGGTGCGTTTCGGGGCGTCCTTCTTCGGCTCCGCCGGGGCTTCGACGGCCGTCGTCACGGCCGCGTTCGAGTCGAGCTTCGCCGGACCCGCCGCCCGCGACGCCCGCCGACGCACCCGTGGTGTCGGAGAAGCCACTATATCGGCCTCGGGTCAAGCATCAGGTCCACCCAATTCTCGGCTTTGGACGTGTTTCCACCGGCCGCGAAAATACCAGTGCCACCTGCCGGGTCCCTAAAGGCGCCGGTGTCCGGGTCATAGGTGGTATACGCGCGGCCGCTGGCCTGCGGGTCCGGTTCGGGCGCTTCCGGAGGTGCCGGTGGCGGCAGCCACTTCGGATACAGAAGCTGCGGAGGCACCGGCGGCACGCCGGGCGGCTGCCACGACGTGAACGGCGGTGGCGGTCCGTTGTCGTTGGGCGGCGGAGAGTAGGCGGGTTGGTGGTTGGGCAGCGGCCCCGGCCCCGGCACCACACCCGGCGGTGGCGGTCCAACGATGGGCGTGCCGGGGTCCGGCTCGGCCTCCGGGGGGATGTAGGGGAACTTGTTGGGCGGCAACGTGTTCAGCCCATTGGTCTGCGGCGTGTTGTACGGCACCGGAGGCCCGCGCCACGGGTTGCGGCCGACCGGCACAAACCCCTTGGGGTCGCGGCACAGCTGAATGGTCGGGGCCCGCTTACCGGGGAACTCCTGGCATGGATAGTTACGCGCGCCCCGCACCGTACTCGGGTCGTTCTGGGCGACCTTGCAGTACAGGTCGCTCGGCAGTTCGCGCAGCGTCTCGTCGGCGGGGGTACGCATCAGCGGCGGCGGCAGGAAGCCGACGGCGCACGGTGGCGGGTCGTTGAGATCGAGCTTGAAGTCCAGCTTGGCACCCTCGTCCTGGGGTGCACCGCCCGCGGCCGTGACGATCGCCGCAAACAGTGCGGGCAAGACCACCAGGAGTTGTTCGATCGACTTGTGGTAGATCACGCCCACCCGGCCCAGGTTGGCCAGATTGGCGGCCAGGGCGGAAAACGACGGGCGTATGCCGGAGAACGCGGTGCTGCCTTCGTCAGTCGCGCCGGGTGCGTTGGCCAGCGTCGAGCGCAGCTGCGGATCAGCCGATGCACCTCGGTACGTGAACCGGGCCAGCCCATCGGACAGCGACTTTATGTCAGCACCGGCGCGAATCTGGGAATCCAGCAACAGGCCGGCCTGATCGATCAGCTGCGAGACCTGCGGATAGTCCGCGTTGGCCTCGTCCACCAGTAGCAGGGCCGATTTCAGCAGCCGGGCCAGTTCGGGACCCGAGCCGTTGGCCGACTGGAACGTCTCGTGCAGCAGCTCCCGCAGCCTGGTGTCACCGAGGCTGTTGACCAGCGCCTCCGCCTTCTTCAACAGATCGGAGACATTTTGGCCGATCCGGGTGTTGGCCCGCTCGATTCGAGATCCATTGTGCAACTTGGTCGTCGCGGGGTTGCTCGGCGGAACCAGGTCGATGTACTGCTCACCGACCGCGGACACACTCTTGACCGTGGCGATGACGTTGGACGGAATGGGAATGCCGCTGTTGAGCCGCATTTCGGCGGTGACGCCGTTGGGGTTCAACCCGATCGAGTCCACCCTGCCTACTGCGACACCGCGGTAGGTGACGTTGGCGCTCTTGTACAGGCCGCCGCCCGCAACGAAATCGGCACTCACCTCGTAAGTCCCGATGCCGAACGTGGCGGGCAGACGCAGATAGAAGATCGCCATGATGGTGATCGTGATCGCGGTGATCACGGCGAATATCCAGAGCTGAATCCGGGTAAGTCTGTCAATCATCTGCGCCGGCCCTCACTGTGTTGCCGTGCCGGGCGGGATCTTGAACGGGTCGGCAGCCTGTCCGGACAGGTTGGCCATTTCACCGATCAAGAAATCGGGCGGATTGAGGATCTCGGACATGTGCGCCATGTTCGGGTCGAAATAGGCGGTGGTGAAGAACGTTTCACCCAGCCGCCGCAGGGTGAGGTCGAACGTGGTGAACACGTTGAGGTAGTCGCCCCGGACGGCCTGCTTGATGCCGAAGTTCGGGAACGGGAAGGTCAGCAACAGCTGCAGCGAGGTGACGAAGTTTTTCCGGTTGTCATTGAGCGCCTTGACAACCGAGTACAGTCCCTTGAGGTCCTCGGCGAAGTCCTCCTTCGTCTTGGACAGCACGTGCGAGGTGACCGTCGCCAGCTTCTTCAGCGTGGCGAATGCCTCGACGATGTGATCGCGGTTCTTGTTGAGCACGCGCAACGCGTCCGGCAGCGTGTCCAGCGTCCGGCTCAGGTTTTCCTTGTCCCGGGCCAGCGTCGCGGAGAACCGATTCAGGCCGTCGATCGCGTCGAGGATGTCACCGACCTGCCGGCTGAGTCCGGATGTCAACTCCGCCATCCTGGGCAGCAGACCCTTGAACTGGTCCTGGCGACCGGCCACCGCTTGGTAGGTCTCGTCCGTGATCTCTTCCAGGGCACCGAGATTACCCTTGTTGACCACGACACCGAGAGCCGAGAAAATTTCCTCGGTGGTCGGGAAGCGACCGGTGTTGGACTCCGCGATCTTGGATCCGTTGACCAGCCGCCCGGCCGCTGGCTTGCCCTTCGGCGCGACCAGATCGATGTGCAACGAACCCAGCAGTGAGGTCTGCGCGACGGTGGCGGTCGCGTTCGCCGGCAGGACGACGTTCTTGTCCAACGCCAACTTCACCGCGGCGTAGAACGATCCGTCGCCGCGCTGCTCGGCTGAGATGTCGGCGACACTGCCGACGGTGACATCATCGATCATCACCGGGGAATTCTGCGGCAGCGTCGCCACGTCGACCATCTCGACGGTGACCGTGAATGCGCCGCTGCCGTGACCGGCGGTCCCCGGCATCGCCAGCGAGTTCAGGCCATTGAACTGGCAACCGGCCAGCAGTACGCCGCCCGTCACCAATGCACTGCCGCGGAACAAGATTCGTCTCATCCTCCCGACCCCTCGCCGTTCTGCAGGCCCGCCGAAGGGCCTGGGGCAGGCGCTGAGTTCGGAGCCGGCGCGGGTGCGTTGCCGGGGCCCGGGGCACCCGGCGGCGCGGCGGCCTTCGGGGTCGGCACCAACAGCGCATGTAGATCGGTCGGATCCTTCGGAGCAGACGGCGCGCCGTTGGCAGGGACCCACGTCAATTCCGGGATCGGCGTCTGAGCCTTGGCTTGCGTTTCGGGGGTGTCGTAGATGATCTGCCCCTTGTACGCGGTGATGGTGTTGAGCGGGTGGAACATGATAGGCGGGTAGTTCACCGCGAGCCGGCGCAGCACCGGACCGAGCCGTTCGCGGCACAGCTCCGCGCGCCGGTAATAGTCGGGAGCCCTTGGACCCCCGGCGGTTTCGAAGGATCCACCGCAGATGAACTGCACCGGGTTGGCGAACTCGGGGATCGACAGCAGGCCGTTCAGCGTGCCCTGCGCCGGGTCGTAGATGTTGTAGAAGTTGGCGATACCGGGTCCCGCGACATGCAATACCTGTTCGATGTTGTCGCTCTGGTCGCTCAAGGTCTTGCTGAAATCATTGAGCTGATTAACGGTATCGATCAGCGACGAGTTGTTCTCGTGCAAGAAGCCGCGAATGTCAGAGAGCGCCTGGTTGAGGGTGCCCAAGGTGTTGTCCAGGTGTCGCGAGCTGTCGGCGAGCACCTGGGAGACCGAGGCGACGTTCCCAGCGAACTGCACGATCTGCTCGTTGCTCTCCGACAACGCGTTGAGCAGATTCTGCAAGTTCTTGACGGTGCCAAAGATGTCGCTACGCGAATCACCCAACCGGCCGGCGACCTGCGCAAGCTCCCGCAACGCATTGTGAAACGATTCGCCCTTGCCGTCGAAGGTGCTGGCGGCCTGGTTGATCGCGGCACCCAACGGACCCTGCATCGAGCCGTTCGTCGGTCCGAGCGACACCGACAACTGGGTCAGCGCTTTCTTGACCTCGTCCCACTCCACCGGGACCGCGGTGCGGTTCAGGTCGATGCTGCCGCCGTCGGACAGCACCGCCCCGCCGGTGTATGCCGGGGCGAGCTGAATGAAGCGGGCCGCCACCAGATTCGGCGACATGACGACGGCCCTGGCATCCTTGGGGATCTTCACGTCCTTGGGTACCGTCATGGTGATCTTGACGTCGGAGGGTCGGGGTTCGATCGAGTCGATCGTGCCCACCGGCACCCCGAGGATGCGTACCTGATCGCCGGGGTACAGACCGACCGCGGAGGTGAAATAGCCGACGATGGTTCGGTTATTCCCTTGCGACGTCAGCACATACACGCCACCCACCAGCACCGCGACCAGCGCGGTGATGGTGAAGTAACGCAGCCCGCGGCTGCTGGCGATCCTGTTCATCAGGACAATCCCCGCATCATGGTGACTTCGGCTTGATGGTCCAGCGCTCTTGAATCAGCCCGCGCAGGTAATCGGAGAGGCTGGCCGGCAACTTGCCCGGCTGGTAGAAGAAGTCGAACGTCGCGGCCAGCAGCGGTGCCGGGATCACCCCGTAGACGTTCACATTGAATCCCGGCCCGGATCCCACCACCTCACCGAGCTCGGTCGCGTAGGTGGGGAGCCGCTTCAGTGCCTCGGCGATGTAGTCGCGGCGCTCATTGAGGTTGCTCAACACATCGTTGAGTCTGCTCAGGGCCGGCTCGAATTCCTTGCGGTTGTCGGCGACGAAACCGGAGATCTGCGCCGACAAGCCGCCGATTCCCGAAATCAGTTGGGCCAGTGCATCTCGCCGCTCGTTGAGCGCGGCGAACAACTCGTTGCCGTCGTTCACCAGCTTGTTGACCTGATTGGCACGGTCGGACAACACCGCGGTCACCGACTTCGCGTGTGCCAGCAGGTTTTGCAGTGCCTCGTCACGGCGATTCAGGGTGCGCGACAGTGAGGTGACCCCGTCCAACGCGCCGCGCAGTTCCGGGGTGGCGTCCTGCAGCGTATTGGTGAGCACGTTCAACGCCCGCTCGAATTGCGGCTTGTCCAGATTGTTGGCGTTCTGCCCGAGATCCTCGAGGGCGCCGACCAGGGTGTACGGCGTGGTCGTGCGGCTGCGCGGAATGCTGGTGGCCTTGCCATGACCCGCCGGGGTGACCGCGATCGAGCGCTCGCCCAGGATGGTGTCGGTGCGGATCGCGGCCAGTGACTGGTCGCCGATGGCGATGTGGCGATCCACCGAGAACGTCACCTTGGCGCTGTCGCCGGCCAGGCCGACGTCCTGCACCTTGCCCACCTTAACGCCGGAGACGTAGACGGAGTTGCCGGGCGTGATCCCGCCAGCGTCACTGAAGTAAGCGTCGTACATCTTGCCCTGCGGGTAGAACGGCAGGCTGGCATAGCCGAAGGCGAGCAGCACCACACAGACGACCAGCACGACCCCGAACACCCCGGTGCGCAGCGGATCCCGCTCATGCTTTGGGTTACTTGACAAAAGCGCACCTCCCCTGGCTGGGATCCACCTGACCACCGAGGGGCAGCAGGATGTCGCTGCCGGCTAGTCCGTTGATCTTGATGGTCACGGAGCAGAAGTAGATGTTGAAGAACGACCCGTAGGCGCCGAGCGCGGCCAGGCGCAGATAATCCTCGCCCAACTGCTCGATGTCGTTGTTGACCTCGGCCTTGCGTTTGTCGATTTCGGTGGCCAGCGGTCGGGTGTTTTCCAGGACCCCCTGCAATGGCCGGCGTGACTTCTGCAGCAGCTCAGTCAGATCCGTCGTCGTCGACGACAGCGGTAATATGGAGCCCGCGATCGAATCCTTGTTTTTGGCCAACGCGCTGATCAGTTGTTGCAGCTGGTCCACGCTGGCAGAGAATTGGGCGCTCTTCTGATCGATGGTGCCCAACACCGTGTTCAGGTTGGTGATCGCGTCACCGATGAGCTGGTCACGCTGACCCAGCGCCGTCGAGAAGGCACTGGTGTTGGCCAGCACATCCGACAGCGCTCCGCCTTGACCCTGCAGCAACTCAATGACGGCGCTGCTGATCGTGTTGACCTTGTCGGCATCCAGACCCTTGAGCACCGGCTTGAGTCCACCCAGCAACGCATCCAAATCCAGGGCCGGCTGGGTGTGTTGGGCGTTGATTGTTCCGCCATGCGGCAACTTGCGTAATTCCCCCGGCCCGGAGGTGATCTCCAAAAAGCGGTCCCCGACCAGGTTTTCGTAGCGGACGACCGCGCGGGTCGAGGAGTACAGCGTGTAACGACTGTCGATGTCGAAAGCGACGTCGACGGTGTTGTCCGAGTTGAGTTTGACGCCCGTCACCGAGCCGACCGGCACCCCGGAGATCCGAACTTTCTGGCCCGCCTTCAACCGAGACGCATCGAGAAACGTTGCATGGTAGGTATTTTCGGTACCGAAGCGGAAGTCGCCGAAGACCACCACCAGGCCCACGGCGACCAGCAGCATGGCGACAGTGAAGACACTGACCTTGATCACCATCGACCGGTGCGAAGGCATTTCCGAGCCGGCCATCAGAAGTCGTCCCGTTCCGCGAAGGCGCCGTGGAACAGGAACTGCAGCGTCGAGGGCGCGTCGACCTGAAGTTCGGTGAATGGCTCGTACGGGATGTTGGCGTTGTCGGTGACCAGGAACGGCACCCGGTAGAACGACCCCCCGTTCTGCTTGGTCGGAATGTCCGGCAACCCTCGGCAGTTCGGTCCGCCGGAGGCGTTCACGATCGGCAGCGACTCGGGGAAGGTGTAGGACGGTGCGCCCAACACGAAGCTCGACGAGGTGAACAGTCCGGCCTTGCGCACACCGAGCAGCGGGGCGAACTCCTTGATACCGCGGTCGATACCTGCGAACAGGCAACCAAATTCGGGCGAATAGTCGGCGGCCACCTTGACCGGTGCCCGCAGCCGGTTGATGGCGGCGATCAGGTCCTGCTCGGCCGGCGCCAAGGTGTCGTAGGCGTTGTTGGACAGACCGATCGTTGCCAGCAACGTGTCGTTGAGGTCTTTCTGCTCGTCGACGACGGTCTTGTTGACGGCGGGCAGGTTGTCGAAGATCGTGTTCAGGTCCGGCGCGGCGTCGGCGTAGATCCCAGTGGCGACGGCGGTCTTACGGAAGTCGTCCTGCAGGGTGGACAGCTTCGGATTCGCTTGTTCGGTAAGGGTGTTCAGGCCCGACAGCAGCGCGCCCAGGTTGTCGCCGTTACCACGCAGGCCCTCGGCGAAGGCGCTCAGCGTCCCGTTCAATTCGACCGGGTCCACCTTGTGCAGCAGGTCGATCAGCGATTGGAACAACGTATTGACTTCCAGCTGCACCGGGGAGGCTTCGACATGCGCATTGGGGTGCAGCGACGTTGGTGAGGGCGTTCGGGGCGGAATGAATTCGACCGACTTGGCGCCGAAGATCGTGTTGCCTGCGATGTGTACCGCCGCGTTGGACGGCACGTAATGCATGTCGTCGTTGTTGATGGCCAGGGTCAGCAGCGCCTGGTCGTCCCCGTAGCTGATGTCGGTGACCTTGCCGATCTGGATGCCGCGGTACTTAACCTTGGCACCCTTGTCCATCACCAGCCCCGCCCGTGGGGTGGCGACGGTGACCGTGTCGACGGAGGCGAAAGCAGCCGTGTACGAGAGGTAGGTCAGCACCGTGAACGCCACCAACAAACTGGCCAGCAGCGCCGCTGCCAGCCGTACCGTTGTTCGTCGCGGATCGGTGTCTGCCATTGTGGATCTGAGCGGGTCGTCCCCCTTACCCGGAGAGGTTGAGGTTACCGTACGCGCCGTAGACGGCCAGCGAGATGAACAAGGTAATGACGACGACGACGATCAGGGACGTCCGCACCGCCTGACCGACCGCGATGCCCACACCGACCGGCCCTCCGCTGGCGTTGTATCCGTAATAGGTATGCACGAGCATCACCGCGATGGACATCACGATGGCTTGCAGGAACGACCACAGCAGATCCGACGGGATCATGAAGGTATTGAAGTAGTGGTCGTAGAGGCCGGCCGACTGGCCGTTGATGAACACCGTGGTGAAGCGCGCCGCAAAGAACGCCGCGAGCACCGACAACGAGTAGAGCGGGACGATCGCCACGAGCCCGGCGATTAGCCGAGTCGACACCAGGTAGGACACCGAGTGCACCGCCATGCATTCGACGACGTCGATTTCCTCGGACACCCGCATCGCGCCCAGTTGAGCGGTCGCGCCGGCGCCGATCGTCGCCGCCAGTGCGATCCCGGCGATCACAGGCGCGACGACGCGGACGTTCAGGAACGCGGACAAGAAACCGGTCAGCGCCTCGATACCGATGTTGCCTAGGGAGGAGTAACCCTGGACTGCGATGACGCCGCCGAAGGCCAGGGTCAGGAACGCGGCGACACCCACCGTGCCGCCGATCATCACCAGTGCCCCCGCGCCCAGCGTCATTTCAGCGACGAGCCGGATCGTCTCTTTGCGGTACCGGGTCAGCGCGTTGGGGACGTAGCGCATGGTTTGGCCGTAGAACAGGGCCTGCTCGCCGAAGTCGTCGACCGGACCCTGTAATCGCGCCGCGAACGTGCGAAACCGGTACGTGAGGTCGTAGCTCATCGGGTGCTCACTTTGTCGAGAACCGCACGCCGATGGCGGTCATCACCACATTGATGACGAACAGGCAGATGAACGCGTAGACGACCGTTTCGTTGACGGCGTTACCGACACCCTTCGGCCCACCCTTGACGGTGAAGCCGCGGTAACACCCGACGAGGCCGGCCATCACGCCGAACAGCAGCGCCTTCACTTCGGCAAGCACCAACTCACGTAGTCCGGTCAACACAGTCAGGCCGTTGATAAACGCACCCGGGTTGACGCCCTGGAGGAAGACAGAGAACACGTACCCACCCGATAAACCGATCGCGCACACCAAACCGTTCAGCAGCAGCGCGACAACGGTGGAAGCCAACACGCGCGGGACCACTAGCCGGTGGATCGGGTCTATGCCCAGTACCCGCATCGCATCGATCTCTTCCCGGATGGTGCGGGCACCCAGATCGGCGCAGATGGCGGTGGCACCGGCCCCGGCGACGACAAGTACGGTCACCACCGGACCCAACTGGGTGATGGTGCCGAACGCCGTCCCCGCACCGGACAGGTCGGCCGCGCCGATTTCGCGCAGCAGGATATTGAGGGTGAAGGCGACCAGCACGGTGAACGGGATGGACACCAGCAGCGTCGAGACCAACGACACGCGGGCGATCATCCACGTCTGATCCAGGAACTCGCGGAACTGAAAGGGACGACGAACGCTGGCGCGGGCGGTGTCGATCATCATCTCGAAGAACCCGCCGACAGCACGGACCGGGACAGCGAGTTGTGGGATCAACCCGACATCCCCCTTTGCTGCTCACGGCGAAGCGCGTGCGTCGCCAATGCTTGATCTTCGGTCGCACCCTGGCTCCGTGTGAGTCAGATGATATTAACTCAGAAGAAGTTCACCGTTGTCAATGAACAGGTTCCCTCTGCCTAAACCGTCAATTTAACCTGTTCAGATACTTTTATGCACAATTAATCTGACACACGTTCTACTAGCAGAAACCGTCCCCAAGAAAACCCTATAGAGAAAATATGCCGCTATGCTCCATTAAAGCGCTGGCGGAAAAGTTGCGTTAGGGCGCGCTGACTAATGTCGCCGGCGTCGTCGTAATGCGGGCAGCCGAACAGCGCGAGCATCGCCGGGTCGGATTCCCGGTGGCCGGCATCTCCCAGGTGAAGTACCCGGCCGGCACGTTCGGATTGCGTTTGACGAAGTCGGTCAAGCGGTCACGTGCGCAGCGTGCACGTCGTCGGCGGGCCGGGCCTCGGTCTGCTCCTTGGCCCAGCGGTAGTCCGGTTTCCCGGCGGGTGAGCGCTTCACCTCGTCGACCAGCCAAAGGCTGCGTGGCACTTTGTATCCCGCGATCTCGGACCGCACGAACGCGTCAAGCTCCGCCAGCGAAGGCCGCGTACCGGGACGGGCCTGCACCACGGCCGCGACATGCTGGCCGTAGCGGGGGTCGGGCACGCCGACCACCAACGCATGAAGACGTCCGGGTGACCTTTAAGGGCGGCCTCGACCTCTTCGGGATAGATCTTCGAGAGCTTCTCCTTAATGCTCGGCGAAAACAGGGCGGCGGTGGAGGCGAGCATGAACAGCGACGACAGGTCGTACTGGTTGCCCTGTATTTGACGTTCACCAGGATCGCGTCGGCCTTGACGATGCCGAGCATCGCAATGACAATTTCAATGCGGTTGCGGTAGTAGAGTCCGACTTTGTCGTCTTTCTTCACGCCCTGTTCGATGAGATAGTGCGTGAAGCGGTTGGCCTGCTCTTCGAGCCCGGCGTAGGTGAGCCGCATATGAGGGCGACACGGTCAGGCACGGCGTCGATGGCGTGCTCGGCAAGATCGGCAATATTCAGGGCCACGGCCACCAAATTAGAACGTGTTACATTTCTTGACAAGTTCATGGTCGATGTGGAGGGAAAGGCGGGAGCCGTGGCCCCTGATAACGGTCAAGCGCAAGCAAAGGTGGAATCCAGTCCTCAGGAGGCAGACGCGCTGGTGGAGCAACGCGGCCACACCTTGATCGTGACGATGAACCTGCCGCACCGGCGCAACGCGTTGAGCACGGAAATGATGGACATCATGGTGCAAGTGTGGGATCGCGTCGACAACGACGACGACATCCGCTGCTGTATCCTCACCGGCGCCGGTGGCTACTTCTGCGCGGGGATGGACCTGAAGACAGCAACGCAAAAGCAATCGACGCGCTCGCCCACGCGACGGAACTCCAAAGTGCGTCCCGAAACCGAACGCGAGGTGGTTGTTCGAGTAGCGCTCGATAGTTGAACTTCTCCGGCTCGTCGAAAACCTTCTCGTCGAAATTGGCCGACTCGAACAGCAGGATCGTCTTCTCGTCCTCGCGCAACTGCGTGCCGTGGAACTCGGTGTCCGCGGTGACCGTGCGGGCTATGTTCTTCACCGGCGCGGTCCAGCGCAACATCTCTTCAATCGCGTTGGACAACAAGCTCAAATCGCGTGCCAGCCGCCGGTGCTGATCCGGATGCAAGAGCAGTTGCCGGGTGCCGCCGGACAGCGTGTGTCGGGTGGCCTCGTCACCGCCGATCAAACAACAGCAGCACCTCGGTGACGATCTGGTGGTCCTCCAGCCGGGAGCCTTCGACCTCCGCGTGCACGAGAACGCTGACCAGATCATCGGTCGGAGTTTTTGCGCGCCTCGATCATGCCCATCATGTACTCGGGGTAGGCGGCGAAGGCGTCGATCGTGACCTGGACATCGGCCTCGGCAGCGGTGCTGCTCAACGCGGCGACCAGATCGTCGGACCATTTGAGGACATCTCGCGTTCCTCGGGCAGCACGCCGAGCATGTCGCCGATGACCGCCATCGGCAGCGGCGCGGCCAGGTCCCAGACGAAGGCACCTGCCGCGTTCGCACACGGCGTCGATCAGCGTTTCGCACAGCGAGGTGATCTTGGATTCCAGGTCTTTGACCCGTTTGCGGGTAAAGCCGGAGTTGACGAGCTTGCGGCGCAACAAGTGCTGCGGATCGTCCATTTCGATCATCATCTCGACGCCGGGCTGGTCGGGGCGGATGCCGCCGGCATTCGAGAACAGCTCCGGTTTGCGTTCGGCGTCGATCACGGCCTGGTAGGTCGACGCCGCGGCCAGCCCGTTACGGTACCGGAAGACCGGCTCGTTCTCACGCATCCACTTGTAGACCGACCGCGAGTCACCAGCGTAGAACGTCCCGTCGGTCAGGTCGACGTCGGGTTGGTCTTCAGAGCGGGAAGGATCATGAGATCTCCTGGGCGTCGCCGAATGTTATCCGTACATGGTTTGCCGAGCTGGACAAGGCCTAGCGAGACAAGCTCTTTCGCATAGGGGTTATCGCCCAGCCCGACGCGCACCCCGTCGAGCCGGGTTCGCACCCCGTCGAGCGTGTGATCGAACGCCGTCTCGCGGGTGATCCCGTCGCGGTGCGAGTAGCTGCGCTGCGCCTGGGTGCGGGGCATCAGCCGGATCGGCAGCCCGGGCCGGAAGTCCATGCCGATCACCAGTTACCCGTCGACGGTGCAGTCGAAGCCGAATTGGCGGCCGTCCCGAATCGTGAAGTCCGCCATGACTTTCGGATAGCCCCAGATCTTCGTGCCGGCCTCGAGCGTGAATGGTTGATCGACGGGCAGATGGTGGATGAACGCTCCGGCCGACCGCAGCGCCCGGGGCCCGCCGGCGGTCGACCCGGGCGGGTTGACCATGACGCTGGTGCCGAACTCGTGGTACTGCCCCAGGTCGCCGTCGATGTAATGCATCAGCATCAGGACCACCACCGCGCGAAGCATCAGGACCACCACCGCGCGACCGGGCAGATACCGGCAGACCTGCAGGCCGCTGTAGTCGATCAGCTGCTGAGCGGCGTCGGCGTCCACCGAGAACATCGCCATGTGCTGCTTTGCCCTGCGGATCTGCACCGGCATGGTGACCGCGGTGCCGATGATGTGCTGCGCGGCTGTCATCCGGTCAATCTAGAACCCGTTCTATTTACGGGGCAAGCCCTACCTTAGATCAGCGCGGCGAGGTCCCTTACCTGCTGCGGAGTGCGGCCCGACACCACCATCATCGTGACCCCGGCGGCTTCCCAGGCCGCGATCTGCTTACGGACGTAGTCGATGTCACCGACGATCATTGAGTCGTCGACGAGGCTCGTCCGGGATGATCTCGGCGGCTCGTTCTTTGCCGTCCTTGCGTCCACTGCGGAATAGCTTGGTGACGTCCTCGACCACCTGCTCGTAGCCCATCCGGCGGTAGACGTCGGCGTGGAAGTTGGTGTCCTTGGCGCCCATGCCGCCCATGTACAGCGCCAGGTGCGGCTTGATCGCCGCGTGGGCGGCGGCCCGGTCGTCGGTGACTACGAATTGGGCGGTCGCGCAGATCTCGAAGTCCGCACGGGTGCGGCGGGCGCCGGGCCGGGCGAAGCCCTCGTCGAGCCATTCGTTGTACATGTCGGCCATCCGCGGCGTGTAGAAGATCGGCAGCCACCCATCGCAGATCTCGGTGCCAGCGCGACGTTCTTCGGCCCCTCGGCGCCCAGCATGATCGGAATGTCGGCCCGCAGCGGATGGGTGATCTGCTTGAGCGGCTTGCCCAGGCCCGTGGTTCCCTCACCGGTCCGAGGCAGCGGGTAGTGGGGTCCGTCACTGGTCACCGGCTTTTCGCGGGCCCAGACCTGCCGGATGTTGATGTATTCGCGGGTGCGGGCCAGCGGCTTGGGAGCGGGCTGGCCGTACCGGCCGTGATGGATTCCATCCAAAAGAAATATTTGAAACGATTCTTAGAACCTGTTCTACTTTAAGGTGTGACAGCCACTTCGAGCGGCCCGACCACGACCGATCACTCCGAGCCGCCTCTTTCAGCGCCGTTGACCCTGGCCTTCAACTACACCCGTTCGGTGGGTTCTACGCTCGGCAAGTTCTTCACCGCACTGCGTGAGCACCGCATCCTCGGGGTGCGCGGATCGGATGGCCGGGTGCATGTGCCGCCGGCCGAATACGACCCGGTGACCTATGAACCGCTGGATGAAATGGTACCGGTCTCGCCGGTCGGCACCGTGGTCTCCTGGACCTGGCAGCCCGAGCCGCTGCAAAGCCAGCCGCTGGACCGGCCCTTCGCGTGGGCGCTGATTAAGCTCGACGGAGCCGACACCCCGCTGCTGCACGCGGTGGATGCCGGCGAACCCGCCAAGATCAAGACCGGCACGCGGGTGCACGCACATTGGGCCGACGAAACCGTCGGCGCGATCACCGACATCGCGTACTTCGCCCTCGGCGAGGACACCGAGCCCGAGGGCCCCGCGGACGCAGCGAGCGACAAAGACCCGGTCACGATGATCGTCACGCCGATCTCCCTGACGATCCAGCACACCGCATCTCACGAGGAGAGCGCGTATCTGCGCGCCATCGCCGAGGGCAGACTGCTGGGTGCCAAGACAGGCGAAAACGGCAAGGTGTACTTCCCGCCGCCCAGCGCCGACCCCGCGACCGGCCTGCCCATCACCAACTTCGTCGAACTGCCGGACAAGGGCACCGTGACGACGTTCGCGATCATCAACATCCCGTTTCAGGGCCAGCGCATCAAGCCGCCCTATGTGGCGGCCTACGTGCTGCTCGACGGCGCCGACATCCCCTTCCTGCATCTGGTCGCCGACATCGACGCCGACAAGGTGCGGGTGGGCATGCGGGTGGAGGCGGTGTGGAAACCCCGCGAGGAGTGGGGATTTGGCATCGACAACATCGAGTACTTCCGGCCTACCGGTGAGTCGGACGCCGACTACGACACCTACAAGCACCACCTGTAAAAGGCCCCACTGCACATGAGCGAACGCAACGTTGCGGTCGTCGGCTTTGCCCACGCCCCGCATGTCCGCCGCACCGACGGCACCACCAACGGTGTCGAGATGTTGATTCCCTGCTTCGCCCAGCTGTACAAGGACCTGGGCATCACCAGAACCGACATCGGATTCTGGTGTTCCGGGTCTTCCGATTACCTTGCCGGACGCGCCTTTTCGTTCATCTTCGCGATCGACTCGATTGGCGCCGTGCCGCCGATCAACGAGTCACACGTCGGGATGGACGCCGCCTGGGCGCTATACGAGGCCTACATCAAGATCCTGACTGGTGAGGTCGACACCGCGCTGGTGTACGGGTTCGGCAAATCTTCGGCAGGGGTGCTACGGCAGATCCTGTCACGCCAGACCGATCCCCACACCGTCGCGCCGCTGTGGGCGGACTCGATTTCGCTGGCCGGACTGCAGGCCCGGATGGGACTGGAAAGCGGCAAGTGGAGCGACATCCAGATGGCCCGCGTCGCCTTCGATTCCTTCGCCAACGCCAGCCGCGTCGACCGGGTGGAGCCGCCGGTCAATGTCGAGGCACTTCTCGACCGCCCCTTCTTCGCCGATCCGCTGCGACGCCACGACATCGCACCGATCACCGACGGCGCCGCTGCAATCGTGCTCGCCGCCGACGACCGCGCCCGTGAATTACGCGAAAACCCGGCCTGGATAACCGGAATAGACCATCGGATCGAAACCGGAGTGCTGGGCGCGCGCGATCTCACCGAGTCGCCGTCGGCTAAGGCCGCGACCAAGGCGGCCACCGGCGGCACCACCGCGAACATCGACGTCGCCGAGATCTACGCCCCGTTCACCCACCAGCACCTGATCTTGATGGAAGCCATCAGGATTCCTGGAAAGACGAAAGTCAATCCGTCCGGCGGCGCACTGTCGGCCAATCCCATGTTCACCGCCGGACTGGAACGCATCGGATTTGCCGCACAACACATCTGGAATGGTTCTGCAAACCGGGTCCTCGCGCACGCCACCAGTGGGCCTGCGCTGCAACAGAACCTGGTCGCGGTCATGGAAGGAAAGAACTGATGGCCAACGCCGGCGCGCAGCTCGCCGCGGTACTGGGTACCGGGCAGACCAAGTATGTAGCCAAGCGCAAAGACGTGTCGATGAACGGCCTGGTGCGTGAGGCGATCGACCGTGCGCTGGAGGACTCTGGTTCGACCTTCGACGACATCGACGCCGTGGCGGTCGGGAAGGCGCCGGATTTCTTCGAGGGCGTGATGATGCCGGAGTTGTTCATGGCCGACGCGATGGGCGCCACCGGCAAGCCGCTGATCCGGGTGCACAACGCCGGTTCGGTCGGCGGATCCACCGCCATTGTCGCCGCCAGCCTGGTGCAGTCCGGTAAGTATCGTCGCGTGCTGGCGATGGCCTGGGAGAAGCAGTCGGAATCAAATGCCATGTGGGCGTTGTCGATTCCGATTCCATTCATCAATCCGGTGGGCGCGGGCGGTTACTTCGCCCCGCAAGTGCGGTCCTACATCCGCCGGTCGGGCGCACCGCTGAACATCGGTGCCATGGTCGCCGTCAAGGACCGGCTCAACGGGGCCCGCAACCCGCTGGCCCACTTGCACCAGCCCGACATCACCGTGGAAAAGGTGATGGAGTCCCCCATGCTGTGGGACCCGATCCGCTACGACGAGACCTGCCCGTCCTCCGATGGTGCGGCCGCGGTCGTCATCGGCAACGAGGAAATCGCCGATGCACGCCTGGCGCAAGGACATCCGGTGGCCTGGATTCACGCCACCGCGCTGCGCACCGAGCCGTTGCAATTCTCTGGTCGCGACCAGGTCAGTCCGCAGGCCGGCCGCGACGCGGCGGCCGCGCTGTGGGCCGCGGCCGGGATTAAGAGCCCGATCGACGAGATCGATGCCGCCGAGATCTACGTGCCGTTGTCCTGGTTCGAGCCGATGTGGTTGGAAAACCTGGGTTTTGCCGCCGAGGGTGAGGGATGGAAACTCACCGAGGCCAACGAGACCAAGATCGGGGGATGGCTGCCGGTGAATCCCTCCGGTGGGGTGTTGTCCTCGAACCCGATCGGCGCCTCGGGATTGATCCGGTTCGCGGAGTCGGCGATCCAGGTGATGGGTAAGGCCGGCGACCATCAGGTGCCCAACGCTCGAAAGGCGTTGGGCCACGCCTACGGTGGCGGTTCGCAGTACTTTTCGATGTGGGTTGTGGGCGCCGACAAGCCCGAAGGGGTCGGCGTGTGATGGCCGGGCATCCCGCGCACGAGGCAGGCCGGCGCTCTCTTGAGGTCGTGATGGCCAGGGACAAGTAGGCGTGGCTGGTGGTGTTCGCCGACGACGCCATCGTCGAGGACCCCATCGGGCCCTCGGTGTTCGCCTCCGAAGGCGTCGGGCACCGGGGCCGCGGCGCGATCGCGGCGTTCTGGGACAAGGCGATTGCCCCGACGACGAAGATCGAGTTAGTTTTCAGCGACACCTAATCAGTGCGGCAATGAGGAAGCCAACGTCGGGCACATTCTCATCACGACGGACGACTACCAGACGACCGCCGAAGGCGTGTTCTCCTACAAGGCCAACGACGACAGCAAGTTGGTGGCGCTGCGCGCATATTGGGAGATGGAGCGCGCCGCCGCCAACATGCGCAAGATCTAGATCGGCTCCAGCCCGTCGAGGTGCCGCTGCGCCAGGTCGCGGTAGGTCTGCGGGTTGAGTTTGACCCACATCTCCGCACCCGTTCCAGCGATCGGGCCCTTGATCTGAGCCGGCGCCCCCACGACGAGAACGCCGGAGGGAATCTGGGTGCCGGCCGTCACCAGCGAGTGCGCCGCGATCAAGCTGCGCGCCCCGATCACCGCCCCGTCCAGCACGGTGGCGTGGTTGGCGATCAACGCCTCGGCGCCGACGTGTGCCCCGTGCACGACGCACAGGTGGGCGACCGTCGCGCCCGGCCCGATATCGACGGGGATCCCGGGCGGCGCGTGCAACACCGAACCATCCTGCACATTGGCGCCCTCGCGCACCACGATCGGCCCAAAGTCACCGCGCAGGACGGCGTTGAACCACACCGACGCGCCGGCTTCGACCGTGACATCGCCGATCAGAGTCGCGGTCGACGCCACGAACGCCGTCGGATCGATCCGCGGCACGCAACCTTCGAAAGCAAACAGCGGCATCGTCTAGATATACCCCAGTCGGAATATGCCGTGGTTATGGCCACTGTCGTTGCGCGGCCGCGCCACAAAAATGTAACGTGTTCTAGTTAGAGGGCACAACATCGGAGGTGACTGGTGATTACCGACACCAAAGCGGTCGGCATCCGGGAGATCGATCCCGGCGCCTTGCCGACCAGGCCCGCTCGGGGCGGGCATTGCCTGGGCGTCGCGAAAGACTTCCAGGACGGCTAGCCGCACTCGATCCAGGCGTTCGGCACCAAGCTGGTGGTGTTCGCCGATTCGCACGGCGACATCAAGGTCCTCGACGGCCACTGCCGTCACATGGGTGGCGACTTGTCCGAGGGCACCATCAAGGGCGACGAGGTTGCCTACCCGTTTCACAACTGGCGCTGGGCCGGCGACGACCGCTGCAAGTTGGTGCCCTACACCAAACGCACGCCCAAAACCGCCCGCACCCGCGCCTGGACCACCGACGTCCGTGGCGGCCTGTCGTTCGTCTGGCACAACCACGATGGAAATCCGCCGGACCCCGCGGTGCGCATCCCCGAGATTCCCGAAGCCCACTCGGACGAGTGGACCGATTGGCGATGGAACCGCATCCTCATCGAGGGATCCAACTGCCGGGACATCATCGACAACGTCACCGACATGGCGCACTTCTTTTACATCCACTTCAGCTTGCCGACCTACTTCAAGAACGTCTTCGAGGGTCACATCGCCTCGCAGTACCTGCATAACGTGGGGCGGCCGGACGTCAACGATCTCGGAACTTCTTACGTGAAGCGCATCTGGACTCCGAGGCGTCCTACTTCGGGCCGTCGTTCATGATCAACTGGCTGCACAACAGCTACGGCGGATACAGGGCCCAAGTTGATCCTCATCAACTGCCACTACCCGGTGACACGGAACTCGTTCGTCCTGCAATGGGGCGTGATCGTCGAAAAGCCCAAGGGCATGGACGAAGAGACGACCGACAAGCTGTCGCGCGCGTTTACCGAAGGCGTCAGCAAGGGTTTCCTGCAAGACGTCGAGATCTGGAAGCACAAGACCCGGATCGACACCCCCCCCACTGCTGGTCGAGGAAGACGGTGCTGTTTACCAGTTGCGCCGCTGGTATTAGCAGTGCGCCGTGGAAGGTCGTGGACAACCCTTCGGCGGTGTGCTGCGCCGCGAGCACATCGATGCCAGAATGGTCTCCACCAGCCGATGGGTCTGGATCACCAACGCGTCGGGATAGGTGTCCAGCAACGCATCCAGCGCGAAGAGGTGGCTGGGATTCTTGAGCACCCAACGCTTTTCGTCGTCGTTGAGACCGACGAGTTTCAGGTTGCGATGGTGCCACCGGTAGGACGGCGTCCAATCCTGCTGCGACAACCACTGTTGAGTAGCGGGTTAGGTGTGCCAGGGTCTCGTACGACACCGAATGCAGCGAATGCCGCAGCAGCTGCCAGCAATCCTCCAGTTCATAGGCGGCCATGAAATGCAATCCGGTGTAATCCGGGTTTTCCCGGTGATGCTGGGTGAACTGCGTGTCCAACTGCCGGTACCACGGGTTGGAGTCCCAGGTCTCGCGTGGCGGACGCGGCTGCGGGAAATCGGCCAGCAGCAGGTGCAGACCCTGATGGCGGGGTCCGCACCCAGCAGGTGGTGCAAGATCGTGGTGCCGGTGCGTGGCAACCCGGTGACGAAAATCGGTCGTTCGATGGCTACGTCGGCGTGCGCCGGGTACTGCTTCCATGCGGCTTCGGAGAGCAGCCGGGCCACACCAGGGCGCCACGCAGGAAGAACCGATTCATCTTGCTGACCAACGGGGTTAGATTGGCGTCGCGCTGGTAGGAGTCCAGCAGTACCCCGAGTGCTTCACGGTTGCCCGTCGTCGGGGCCGAAGTCGTCCAGTCCGACGAGTTTGGTCGCCGACGCGTGCAGGTCCTCGACGGCGCCTATATCTGTCCGGCCGGCTAGGTCAGGAATCAGGTGTGGCACTCCTCGCAGTTGACGTCCAGGGTCTGGCCGGTGATGCCGTTGGACAGATCGCTGGCCAAAAACAGGATCGCCGAGGCGACCTCGTCTTCGGTGGGCAGCCGCTTGAGGTCGGAGTTCTCCGCGGTCGCCTGGTAGATCTGTTCGGCCATGGTGCCGTACTTGCCCGCCTGGTGGTTGAAGTAAGACTGTAACGTGTAACCCCAGACATAGCCGGGCGCAACCGAATTGACGTGAATTCCCTGGTCTCCCAGCTCGGTGGCCAGCGAGTGTGACATGGACATCAGCGCGGATTTGGCCATCTTGTAGGCGCCGTACTTCGCCTGCGAGTGCCGCAGCACCATGGAGTTGACGTTGACCACCGACCCGTGCGACGCGGCCAGTGCCGGGGTGAAGGCCTGGATCAACCGCAATGTTCCCAGCGCGCTCAACTCGATGGCATCGCGGATGTGCTGAAACGTGGTACTGGCCAATGGTTTCATCGACGGCACCCGGAACGCGTTGTTGATCAGCACGTCGGCTTTGCCGTAGGTGGCCATGGTCTGCTCGACGAGGTTGTTCACCTGATCATCGTCGGTGATGTCAGTACACACCGCCAACGCCTGGTGGCCGACATCTTTGATCTGCTGGGCGACGTCCTCGAGCCGCTCGGCGGTGCGGGCCGCAAGCACCAGGTCCGACCCAGTCGCGCGCACATCGGTGCGCCAGCGTTGGCACCGATGCCAGAGCCGACACCGCTGATGATGACTACCTTCTTGTTGAGCATCCCTAGCATGGTCGCCCCAGCATCCTTGCTTGAATTTGTTGGTAACGCAGCGAAATTCGATCTAGCCAAGCGTCCTCGGAGATCTTGTTGTGATCGAAATACGGCAGCACGGGCGGCACCTTGTCGATGTCGACGATCGCGACGGTCGGACCGTCGGCGTCGGTGAGCTCACGGGACACCCGCTGCTAGCGGAACTGCAGGAAGCCCCGACGATGGCCCAGCGTCTCGACCCAGTTCGTCACTCCCGGGCTTTGGTCGGCCACCACGATGCGCACCATGCCGTCCGGATCCACTTGCGCCTGAGTGTTGTTCAGGGAGGTCTGATGGTTGATGTAGTCCAGCGAGATGTACCAGAGGCTGCCCAGTTGGAAACCGAGATAGGGCGCATCCGACATCGGGATCGTGATCACCATCGCCTGATCCGGCCGCAGATCGAAGTGCCCGACCGATGAGTACTGGGTGGCCAGGCCGCCCGGCGTCAGCCGCGGCGGCACCATTGTGTTGACCGGGATGTCCAGATAGAAACCATCTATAGTTAATCTGTACTGCCGGAGCTTCGCCATCTGGGATATCTACAGGCAGTAGCCGATCACGGGAATTTCACCCGCGCCGAGCAGGACCTGCACGTCTCCCAACCCACGCTTTCCCAACAGATCTGCCGACTGGAACGCGGCGTCGGCGCGCAGCTTCTTGACCGCAGCTGCCGCTCGGTGCGTCTCACCGATGCCGGTGACGCCTACCTCGCGCACGCGCGACGCGCTCTGCGTGAACTGGCCGCAGGCGAGCGCTCGGTCAACGACGTCAACGACCTGTCCCGCAGCGAGCTCCGCCTGGCCGTGACTCCGATGTTCGCCACCTATCTGATCGGGTCGCTGATCGCCGAACTGCACAACCGGCACCCCGGCATCACCGTCAAGTGTTGGAAGCCAACCAGAACCACTTCTAAACCCGGTTGCTGACAGACGAACTCGATATCGGAATCGCTTTCGAACAACCGCACCTTCCCGCCATCACCGTCGCGCCGCTCTTCGCGGAAACACTCGTCGTCACAAGCCCCGCCACTCCAACCGAACCACTGACCCGTCACAGCATCGGCCGGCTCCGCTGGTTCTGCTCACACCCGACTTCGACACCCGCGGCCACATCGACGCCAACTTTGCCGAGCACCGCATCACGCCGCGCATCATGATGGAGGCCAACTCCATTCAGTAGATCGCCGAGCTAGTTCGCCACGCACCGCTGGCCACGGTGGTGCCCCGGGTTCACCGACGTTCCGCGCAACTGCCGCACCCCATCGGCGATGCCGTTCATGCCGTGGATGTAGGCCTCACCCAGTTGCCCGCCGTGCGTGTTGATGGGCAGCCGCCCGCCGATTTCCATTGCACCATCGGCGATGAAGTCTTTGACCTCACCCTTGGCGCAGAATCCCAACTCCTCCAACTGAATCAGCGTTAACTTCGTGAAATGGTCGTAGATGACGGCGGTCTGAATGTCGGCCGGCGACAACCTCGACTGCGCCCACAGCTGACGACCCACCAAACCCATCTCAGGCAAACCCAGTTCGTCACGGTAATAGCTGACCATCGTGTACTGGTCGGAACTGTGACCCTGTGACGCCGCCTCGATGACAACTGGCTGCTGCTTGATGCCGCACGCCCGATCCACCGAGGTCACCACGATCGCGACCGCACCGTCAGTCTCCTGGAAGCAATCGAGCATCCGCAACGGCTCGGTGATCCACCGCGAATTTTGGTTATCCTCAATGGCTATAAGCTTTTTAGAAATAAGGTTTCGGGTTCTTGGCGACGTGCTTGCGGTCGGCCACCGAGATGGCGCCGAAATCCCGGCTCGTGGTGCTTGGTGACGATCCAGTAGCCGTGGTCCTCGAAGCCACCGGTGCCGCCCGGAATGTCGACCCAGGGAATGGGCTCGCCTTGCGCAGCTCGGCTAGCTCTGCAATGGGCAGCCCCGCCAGGTTCACGTCGGGGTCGAGAAAATCGAAGTCTGCGGGAATGTTTGGGGGGTGCCATCTGAGTGCGCTCCTTTTACAACACAAATTGCAACATGTTCTAGTGCCAGTAAAACACGGCTCTTGAGCAGATAAAAGCAGGTTAACATCGTCGCTTGTCAGAGTAATGAAACGTGTTCTAGCCTGAAAGAATGGGTAAGCCTGTCATCGTTGAAGCCACACGCAGTCCCATCGGCAAACGGAACGGATGGCTGTCCGGTCTGCACGCCACCGAGTTGCTGGGGGCCACGCAGAAGGCGCTCGTCGACAAGGCCGGTATCGACCCCCGGCATGGTCGAGTAAATCGTCGGCGGCTGCGTCACGCAGTTCGGCGAGCAGTCCAACAACATCACCCGTGTCAGCTGGCTCGTGGCCGGCCTGCCCGACCACGTCGGTGCGATGACCGTCGACTGCCAGTGCGGCAGCAGTCAGCAGGCCAACGGTCTGGTCGCCGGCCTGATCGCCGCGGGCGCCATCGGCGTCGGCATCGAGGCGATGAGTCGCGTCGGGCTGGGCGCCAACGCCGGCCCGGACCACAGCATCCTGCGGCCCGCGTCGTGGGACATCGACCTGCCGGACCAGTTCACCGCCGCCGAGCGCATCGCCAAGCGGCGCGGCATCACGCGCGAGGACATCGATCAGTTCGGCTTCGACTCCCAGCGCAAGGCCAAGCAGGCTTGGGCCGAGGGCCGGTTCGACCGCGAGATCAGCGGCATCGAAGCGTCGGTGCTCGACGAGAACAAGCGGCCCACCAGCGAACGTCACGTCGTCACCAAGGACCAGGGCCTGCGCGACACCACCCTCGAGGGTCTGGCGTCGCTGAAACCGGTGATCGAGGGCGGAATCCACACCGCGGGCACGTCATCGCAGATCTCAGACGGTGCCGCCACGGTGTTGTGGATGGACGAGGACAAGGCCAAGGCGCTGGGGCTGCGGCCCCGCGCCCGCATCATCAGCCAGGCGCTGGTCGGCGCGGAGCCGTCCTACCACCTGGACGGCCCGGCGCAATCCACCGCCAAGGTGCTCGAGAAGGCTGGTATGAAGATGGGCGACATCGACATCACCGAGATCAACGAGGCCCTCGCGTCGGTGGTGCTGTCGTGGGCGCGAGTGCACAACCCGGACATGGACAAGGTGAACGTCAAGGGCGGCGCGATCGCGTTGGACCACCCGGTGGGCAGCACCGTCAGCCGGTTGATCACCACCGCGCTGCACGAGCTGGAACGCACCGACCAAACCACTGTGCTGATCACGATGTGCGTCGGCGGCGCGCTGTCCACCGGCACCATTATCGAACGCATCTAACCGCTCGGTGATCGTCTCCGAAACAGACCGCATCGCCGCCGCGCAGGCCTATATCGACGCGCTGGTCAGCCACGACGGCGACGCGGTCCCGTTCGCTCCCGGCTGCACCCGGGTCGAGCAGGGTATCAAGAACGGGTTCTGCGGAAATCACCTGCGGCGCAGCCTTAATCGCGGTCCGCAGTATCGCGTGATCGCCGAGACGACACCGCCGGACTATTCCATCGTCGGCGACGAGGTGCGCGCCGACTACGTGGTGCTGACCAAGGCGGCGTCCGGCGGCCGTCGGCTGGCCGCCCGGGTCGACGAGACATTTCTGATCCCCGCCGAAAGCCCAACCGGGCAAGCCGAAATCCAGCACATCAAGGTTCGGTTTTATCCGTTCATTCAGCGCTAGAAAGCCGCAATTCATGGAAAATCCCAGAAACCAGCAGTGCGCCAATGAGGTTAAGCTCGATAAGCTTGCGGTTGAACTTCGGGCTGGACTCCGCGGTCAACACGTACGGCGAGCCGCCGGCGTTGTTGACCACAACGTCGAGCCGACCGTGCCTCTCAACGATCGTGTCGATCAGCGTCTTGACGGCTTCCTCGTCGCGAACATCGCAGAAACTCAACGGCAGTCCCTCGAACCGCGCGCCGGGCGCAGGCGATCACGGTCGCGCCTTGCTGCGCGAAAACCGCGCTGATGCCGATGCCGACCCCGCCGGTCACCAAAACGACCCGCCCGGCCAGTCCCAGATTGATGGCCCCCCGACAGGGAGCCTGCCTCGGCGCGAGTCACTGTGCTAATGTACCAAGCAAATGATTGCTTAGGTAGTCGGCCGCGATTTCTCCAGGAAGTGCCAATTGACGATCACATACACAAGCACCGAGCCGGGCATAGTCGCGGTCACCGTCGACTATCCACCCGTCAACGCCATCCCGTCGCAGGGCTGGTTCTAACTCGCCGCCGCGATCACGGCTGCGGGCGCCAATCCCGAGACGCACGCCGTGATTCTGCGGGCGGAGGGCCGCGGGTTCAACGCCGGCGTCGACATCAGGGAGATGCAGCGCACCGAAAATTTCACCGCGCTGATCGACGCCAACCGAAGTTGCTTCGCCGCCTTTCGCGCCGTCTACGAATGCGCCGTGCCCGTCATCGCGGCGGTGAACGGTTTCTGGTGTCGGCGGCGGTATCGGCCTGGTCGGCAATGCCGACGTAATCGTCGGCCTCCGACGACGCCACCTTCGGGTTACCGGAGGTGTAACGCGGCGCGCTCGGCGCGGCAACGCATTTGTCGCGGCTGGTGCCGCAGCACATGATGCGCCGGTTGTTCTTCACCGCCGCCACCGTGGATGCCGTGACCCGGCACCACTTCGGTTCGGTGCACGAGGTGGTGCCGCGCGACGAGCTCGACGAGGCCGCACTTCGGGTTGCCCAGGACATCGCCGCGAAAGACACCCGGTTCATCTGAGCCGCCAAGGAAGCGCTGAACTTCATCGACGTGCAGCGCGTCAACTCGAGTTACCGCATGGAACAAGGCTTTACGTTCGAACTGAACCTCGCCGGGGTGTTCGACGAGCACCGAGACGCCTTCGCCGGCACGGCGAAGGGTGAGAAGTCCTAGCCGCCTGCAACGATGCAGACCGAAGTGATGAAGAGGAGAGGCGCCTAGTGGCCGACAAGAGGACCACTCTCGACGAGGCCGTCGCGCAATTGCGCAGCGGCATGACCATCGGCATCGGGGGCTGGGGATCCCGGCGCAAGCCGATGGCGTTCGTGCACGCCATCCTGCGCACCGACGTCAAAGACCTCACCGTGGTCACTTACAGCGGTCCGGACCTCGGCCTGCTGTGCGCGGTGGGCAAGGTCAAGCGGGTCTACTACGGCTTCGTCTCGCTGGATTCGCCACCCTTCTACGACCCGTGGGCGTCGGCTATTGACCTGACCGGTCACACGGTCCATCCGATCAGAATATCAACCAAGCGATTGCTTGGCTAGTTGGGATAGCGAGTGCTGGCTGGACACCGAGATTACCTCGCCGGTGAGGTAACTCGAGTACTCACTGGCCAGGAACGCGATGGTGGCCGCGACTCCCCACGGCTCGGCGGCGCGACCGAAGGCCTCCCCGGCGGCCAACGGGACCAGCAGTTCGGCCGACGACGTCTTTTCCAGAAACTTGTGCCGCGATGCTCGGTGACACCGCGTTGATACGGACCCCGTATTCGGCGGCTTCGATTGCGCTGCAACGGGTCAGCGCCATTGACCGACACCGTCGCCTACGCCAAGCAGCGCATCCAGTTCGGCCTGGTCGTCGGCTCGTACCAGGCGATTAAACATAAGCTGGCCGACGTGCACATCGCCGTCGAACTGGCACGCCCGCTGGTGTACGGCGCGGCGCTGGCGCTGGCTGACGATCCGGGGCGCCGCGACGCGCTACGTCAGCGCGGCCAAGGCCGCGGCCGCCGACGCCGGCCTGCTGGCCGCTCGTGCGGCGTTGCAGACCCACGGCGCCATCGGGTTCACCCAGGAACTCGACCTCTCTTTGTGGCTGCTGCGGGTACAGGCGCTGCGATCGGCCTGGGGCACGCAGGAAGCGCACAAGCGCCGGGTGCTGGAGGCACTGTGAACCGCGGGGTCTACGATGCGGAGGAGCGGCGCTGATGACCGACGAACGGGAACTGTTGCGCGAGACCGTCGCCGCGCTGGTCGCCAAACACGCCAACCCGGCCGCGGTCCGCGCGGCAATGGAATCCGAGCGCGGCTACGACGACGGGCTGTAACACCTGCTGTGTGAGCAGGTCGGCGCCGCCGCCCTGGTGATTCCCGAGGAACTGGGCGTCGCTGTCGGTGAATTATATTATGCCGCAACGGTTTTGCAGGATATCGGCCGGTCCCTGGGGCCCTCGCCGCTGCTGGGTACCACGTGGGCGGAGCTGACGTTGTTGGCCGCGCCGGAGCCGGACACCGAAACGCTGGAATCTTTGGCCGCCGGAACCTCGATCGGGGCGCTCGTGCTCTATACCGACTATGTGGTCAACGGCGACACCGCCGACTTTGTCGCCGCCGCCGAAGACGGGCGGTTGAGCCGGTGGACCCAGTTCAGCGCCCAGCCTGCGGCGACGGTGGACCCCACCTGCCGGCTGGCCGCCCTGCGGCCGCAGGGCACCGTAGCGCTGGGCCCCGACCCCCGGGCTGGCCGACACCGCGGCGATCCTGCTGGCGCCGAGCACTGCCTGCAGCTGACCGTCGAATTACACCAAGAGCCGTGTGCAATTCGACAGGCCTATCGGTAGTTTCCAGGCGCTCAAACACCGGACGGCCGACCTGTACGTCATGCCCGCTGGCGCCAAGGCCGTGGTGTCGGAGGCCTGCACCGACCCCACCCCCACCACCGCGGCCACCGCTCGGCTGGCCGCCACCGAGGCGCTGTGTACTGAGGCGGGCGAGGGCATTCAGCTGCATGGGGGCATCGCGATTACCTGGGGGCACGACGTGCACTTGTATTTCAAACGCGCGCACGAAAGCGCCCAGCTGCTCGGCACACCCCGAGACATGCTGCGCCGACTGGAATCCGAGGTGTTCCAAACCTCGTGAACGACTCCGTCGCACTGCGCGCCGGCATCCCGCCGTTCCACGTGATGGACGTCTGGCTGGCGGCTGCTGAACGTCAACGCAGCCACGGCGATCTGGTCAACCTGTCCGCCGGCCAGCCCAATGTGGGCGCGTCCGAACCCGTGCGCGCGACCGCGGCCGCCGCCCTGCAGCGCAACCAGCTGGGCTATACCGTAGCCTTGGGCATACTCGAGCTGCGCGCCGCTATTTCCATGCATTATCAACGAGTACACGGAATTTCCGTCGACCCCGACACGGTGGTCATCACGACCGGCTCGTTGGGCGGGTTCTTGTGGCATTCCTGGCGTGCTTCGACGTCGGCGATCGGGTCGCGATGGCCAGTCCCTGCTACCCGTGCTACCGGAACATCCTGTCCGCGTTGGGATGCGAGGTGGTCGAGCTCCTCTGCGGCGAGCAGACCCGATTCCAGCCCACCGCACAGATGTTCGCCGAACTCGACCCGCCGGTACGCGGTGTCGTCGTTGCCAGCCCGGCCAACCCCACCGGAACGGTAATACCGCCGGAGGAACTGGCGGCTATAGCGTCCTGGTGCGACGCCTCCGGGGTGCGGTTGATAAGCGATGATGTCTACCACGGCCTGGTCTACTACGGCGCTCCGCAGACCAGCTGCGCCTGGCATACCTCGCGAAATGCCGTGGTGGTCAACAGCTTTTCGAAGTACTACGCGATGACCGGATGGAGGCTGGGCTGGCTGCTGGTACCGCCGGAGCTGCGCCACGCGGTGGATTGCCTGACGGGGAACTTCACCATCTGCCCGCCGGTGCTCTCCCAGATCGCCGCGGTGGCCGCCTTCACCCCGGAGGCGACCGCGGAGGCCGACGGTAATCTGGACCACTATGCGGTGAACCGGACGTTGCTGCTGGACGGCCTACGCAGAATCGGCCTCGACCGACTGGCGCCCACCGACGGCGCGTTCTACGTTTATGCCGACGTGTCGGAGCACACCGAGGACTCGCTGGCGTTCTGCTCGAAGTTGTTAGCCGACACCGGTGTTGCGATAGCCCCGTGTATCGACTTCTATACCGGGCAGGGACACAAGTTCGTCCGGCTCTCCCTCGCCGGACCAACGCGCGACATCGAAGAGGCCCTGCGTCGGGAAGGCCATTGGATCCATGATCGTCGTGTGCGCCCCGAAGAACGCCGTGAACATGATCATCATCAGGCCCATGTCGTGGAACAGGAGTAGACATAGGCGCACGTCTTATTTGCCGCACCGGTTCGCTATGGCGCAGATCACCCCGGAGGTCTTTCGGCGCTGCGCATGCCGTGATAAATCCGGTGGAGCGCTGGGGAAATGATTTGCCAAGTTCCCATTTTGGGCGCACTTTCGGCTCATTTCCCGTCCCCGCGAGCGGCGGGCGGGCAAACGCGTCAGGCCGGTCAACCGTCGAGCACGTTTGCGATCCGCGCCTCGAGCTGATCGCGGGGGGCGACGCCGTCGATGTCGATGCCGAACCGGCCGGCGAGGGTGTCGATGACCGAGGCCGCATCGTCGAGGACGACCTTCTCGGTCCCGCCGGCGCGGTGAATTGCCAGGTGCCGGCCGGAAAGATTGATCCGGGCGTCCTCGGTGACCAGCGCGGCGATCAGGCCGGTCACGAAGTGCGAGCCGGGATTGGTCGAGACGTACCAACTGCCGACCGTGAGGTCGATCTGCGGTTGGGTCTGGGCGGTGAATTCGTAGAGCGACTGCCACTCATCGCGCACCTGGGCCTGCAGCACCAGGCCGTCGCCGCGGTCCTGCAACCGGTAGGGTTCGTGCGTTGTGTGCTGGACGGTGCTGGTTTCGAGGCGGATGGGCGACGTCAGGGTCTGGCCGCCGAAACCGACGTCGACGAGGTACGACCCCTGCGAGCCGGGGAACGTGACCGCCAGTGCGGTGTGGGTCATCGGCGGCACCGGCGCGTCGGGCGGCAGCATCCAGACTACCCGCCCGGCCAGCCGGCGCACCCGGAACCCGAGCTCGGTCAGCACGTAGCCCATCAGCCCGTTCTGTTCGTAGCAGTAACCACCGCGGCGCCGGCGCACCAGCTTGTCGAACAGCGCCCCGGGCCCCAGGTCGCCGACCGGCACGCCCAGCACCGGGTCGAGGTTCTCAAACGGGATGGTCCCGATGTGGGCGGTCATCAGGTCCTGCAGCACCCCTAGCGTCGGCTCGGCGGGACCACGGTAGCCGACGCGGTCGAAGTAGCTGGCCAGGTCCAGTCGCATGTGTCCATTGTGACCGAGGGTCGGTGCCCGGGAAATACGCGGCGTTCAAAGGCATTTGGCGACGACCCGGGCGCGACCCCGGTCGCGGCGCGGGATGCCCGGTCGACGGGAGATCGTCCTGTGGGCAACGGCCGCCGCTCCCAATCCGCGAATTCCGCTCAGCAACGGCACCGACCACGATTTTACCGTCGCATTGATCGTGGTCGAATTGCGCCCCGGGAGAGTTGCCGAGGGATACTCTTGAACTCGAGAATTCGACAATCGCGGGGAAGTAGAGCGTCACAAATATGGGTGATGGGGTCCCCTACAAAGCGTCGGCGCCGGCGCCGAGCGGCATCATCGCCGAGTTGGCTGCGACAGACTTGAGGATGCACGTCAGGTGGCCAGGGACGGGGGCCGGAGTTATCTACTGGCCTACGAAACGACGCTCGGTCGTAACGTCGCGATCAAGCTGTTGCCCTCGCATATCGACGACGAGGGCCGGGAACGCTTTCTGCGCGAAGGCTATGCGATGGACGGCCTGTCAAGACATCCGAACATCGTCAACATCCTGCGGGTCAGGGTCGCCGAGAGCGGCCGGCCATACATCGTGATGCCGTACATGTCCTCAGACTTTCTGGCGGTCCGGTTGCGCCGCGAAGGGCCGGCCCCTAGCCCGAGGCATTGCGAATCGGCGTAAAGCTCTGCGGGGCATTGGAAACGGCCCACCAAAGCGGGCACCTTGCACCGCGACATCTAGCCCGCCAACGTTTTGGTCAGCGATTACGGTGACCCGCTGCTCAGCGATTTCGGCATCGCCCACATCGAAGGCGGTTATGAGACGGCGACCGGGTTTTCTCCGGAACAATAGACGGTTTTCTCCGGAACAATAGACTACGCCGCGCCCGAGATGATGACCGGCAATCCGGCGACGGTCGCGTCCAACCTGTACTCACTGGACGCCACCATCTATGCGCTGATCGCCGGCGGGGCCGCCCACGAACGCAAGAAAGACGAAGACCTGGTCGCGCAGTACCTGCTGAATCAAGCACGACGCGGATCCCAGACATGCGCCCGAGGGGAATCCCCGACGCGGTGTGCGCCGCGATCGAGCATGCGATGGCGATCGACCCGGCGGACCGGCCGTCCTCCGCGGCGGAATTCGGCCGCGAATTGCAGTCCGCGCAGCGTCTGAACGGCTTACGGCCCGATTCGATGGTGATCACCAGCCCTGCGCCGGACCCGGCCCGGACAGCGAGCCCGACGTCGACCGTCGCACCGGCGGCCGCTTCGCCCGCCACGGTCGCCGCGACGCCTGACGGCACCACCTCGACTGTTCCCAAACCCCGTCGCCCGCGGCCGACCCAGGCCCCACCCAGGCGGGCAGTGACGTCATCGGCGGCGCTTCCCCATGCCTGGGGCCGCCGGAGACGGACGAGTTCTCCAAGGCCGCGAACATCTCCTGCGGCCAGCCGTCCGCAGCCGGGTCGGTCCCGCCGCTGGCGCAAGTCGTTGCTGGTGAAGACGCGGGAGTGGTTCGCGGAACCGGGCCAGAAGCGCAAGCACGTGGCGTTGGTCGCCGGCGCCGCGGTGGTGGTCGTGCTGCTGGTCGTGAGCGGGCTGTACTTCGGCCTCTTCCCCGACAAGGCCCAGAAACACACCACCGGGCCCGCCCCCGCCGGCCCCGGTGGTGTGGAAGCCGATCACGAACGACCGCGTAGTGCACGAGACGGCCACGACACAGGTCGACAGCACGATCTGGATCTTCAGCGGGATCCGCTGCGACGGCGCGGTCACCGCACTGCAGGAGTGTTACGACCCCGTCATCGACAGCTGGAAGGGTGCCGACGACCTACCCGTCGGCGTTCAGCGCGCGATGGCGGTCAACTGGCAGAGAAACCCGGTCGTGCTCGGCGGCTGAAAGAAGGTCGGCGCCAAAAATGTTGCGACAAACTAGTTTTGGCGTGTTGTCAACAGCCGTTGGGTGGAGCTGCCGCATCTGCTGCAGCCGCGCGCGGCAGCGGTGGCGGGGTGGTCAGCGACCGTCTGATCGTCACCGGCGGCGTGGACGCCAACGGCGCGCTGCTGAATACCACTTAGGTGTTCGACGGCAACTCGTGGAGCCTGGGCACCATCCCGACACCGCGACAGCTGCTGGCCGGCGCCCCGGACGGCAAGCTGCTCTACACCGTCAGCGGCACCACCGGGGACTCCGACCAGTTGAACGTCGAGGCCTACGACCCCGTCGCCAAATCGTGGACGACGTTGCCCCCACTTCCCCAGGCGCGCTCGATTTCGGCGTGGCCATCGTCGACGGCCAGCTGGTGGCCGTGGGCGGCGTGTCCGGCGGCCAGGTCCTTAAGAGCGTCTCGGTGTTCGACCTGACGGCCAGGACGTTGGGCGAGTTGCCGGACATGTCGACCCCGCGGCACGGCGTGGCCGTCGCGGCGGTGAAGAAGTTCGTGTACGCGATCGGCGGATCGAGTGCGGTCGGGGCCGCTGGCGGTCTGCCCGGGCATGAAGGCCAGGCTGTGATGCCGCGGGTTGCAGCCCAGAAACCGCAGCCAAGCCGGCGGCCAGTCGTCGGCGTCGGCTTCTTTCTGCCCGCCATATACGGGCCGTTCTGGTCGCTGCTGATGCAACTCCTGCCGAGTTTACTGATGGGCGCGGGCGGGATTGATCAACTTCGCGGGCCAGATTGCCGGGTTTGTGTTACCCATCGTGATCGGTTGGACGATCGCCGTCACCGGAACGTACACCGCCGGATTTCTGTTCCTTGAATCGGCCGTAGTCTGTCTCTTGATTACGGCAAGCCTGTGCGAACCAAGTCAGGCTCCCAACGTCCGGACATCGGTGTCGACATCGTTGGCGGAGATCCGCCGGCTCGATGAACAAGTTCTGGCGTTCGAAGAGGTTTTTTGCCGATGACGCGATGGCACAGGCTGAGCTCTTGGAGGGACAAGATTCCGGAGTCGACGACTAGCCGTTGCGCGGCGTGACGCTCGGGTAAAAGACGTCTTCGAGCTGAGCGGTCGCACATCGGGCAACGGGAATCGCGCGGTTTTCGACATGCTGCCGCGCAAAGTCCCGGAGGACGACGCTCCCCTCATCCGGCTGCTGCGCGACGCCGGCGCGATCGTCTCGGGTATGACGAGATCTACGGAACTCTGTTGGTATCAGCCAACTCTCACGTGAAACCCGCATGGTCTCGGCGACACACCCGGCGGGTCCTCGAGTGGGTCCGCTGCCGCCGTCGCGGCCAACATGGTGACCGCGGCGATCGGGAGCCAGACCAACGTCTCGGTGGTCAGGCCCGCCAGCTACTGCAGACTCTTTGCGTACAAGGCAGGCCACGACCGGGTCGACATCACCGGGATGTCGCGGATCAGTGATTCCTTCGACCACACTGGGTTCTTTGCCCGCGACGCGGCGACCGTGATCAAACTGGCGGAAGTCGCCGGCGGCTTCCAGGTGCCCGATGCCCTTTCCAGCTATCGCCTTGGCGTCGTCGACCTGCAAGATCTGGTTGACGTCGACGACGAGGTGCTGGAACTGTTCACCACCTACGTCGGGCAACTCCGGAAGCCGGTCACACCGTCGAGCCGGTAAGCCTACCAGAGGTGTTAGCGCCCAATACATTTGATGCGTATTATGGAATTATTGGCGCCGGAACTCTATCGCCTGCATCAAGGCCTGCTCGCCCCCGATCTCATCGATCATCTTGGACCCAAGACCGTCGAGATTCTGCAGCGCGGACGCGACACGACCGATGTCGAGGAACGTGAAGCCAAGGCGGTGGCCGAGATCCGGGCGCGGGTGGACAGCCATTTCGATCGGATCGATGCGTTGATCATGCCCGCTGCGACTCGTCGCCGCCGAAAACGCTTACGAACACCGGCTCGCCGGCGCTGTCGACGCTCTCGAGCATGGTCGGTGTTCCCATCTCGGTGGTCCTGCCGGGCTGGGCCGATCCGGCCTGCCCGTGGGCATCCAGATCTGGGGCCGGTTGGGCGCCAACGAAACCATCCTGGCACTGCTTGCCGCGCTGCCGTCCGAGTACGTTGTGCCACAGCTTGTGCAGAACCGGTAACCAGGCCCCACTTTCGATGTGCTGTAGCGGCGTTGGACGGCGCCGAGCCGGTGTGTGGAGCCCCCTGTCAGGATTGAACTGACGACCGCTCGCTTACAAGGCGAGTGCTCTACCACTGAGCTAAGGAGGCCGGGTAAGTCGGCTGCCAGCTTAGCCGGTCACGCCTCGCCCTCGATGATGCGCTGCGACGGCACCGGACGCGACGGCGCACGGCGCCCCGTGCGCCGGCCGGGCAGCGGGATGCGATCGGCGATGCTGCTCAACGGGTTGACGACCATGGTGAGCGCGACCACCGCGTCTTGCAGCGTCGCGATGGCCGGCTCGAGCGCCTCCATGCCGGGCGTCAGCCGCGCCAACGTGTCGGCGACATCGGCAAGCTGGTCGAGCGGACCGTTCTTGGCGGTGAGTTTGTCGATCAGGCCGCCTTCGGACAGCAGCCGTTCGGCCAGTCCATCCTCCGAGAGGACGCGCTCGATCAAGCCGTCTTCGGCTAGTAGCTGATCGGCCAGGCCGCCGGGCTGCAGCGCCCGGTACAGGCCGCCGCCCTCGGCAGTCAACCGGTCGACCAGACCGTCCTCGGACATCAGCAGGTCGACGATGCCACCGGGGCGAAGTAGCCGATCGAGTGGCCCGTCTGGTGCCATCGCCCGTCCCAGCGGCGCGTCGTCGTACATCAACCGGGCCAGCCGATTGGCCCGGTTGATGGCGTCGTCGAGCCCCAGCATGGATGTCACGGCGTTGTTTCCGGTTTCCCCTTCACCCAGCGACCGCTTGGCCACCGCAACCGCCGCGGTGGCAAGGTTCAAGCTCGCCTCCGCGGCGGCAAGGCCTACTCGCGCGGGCGCCGTCGCCGCGTAAACCATGCTTTTGGCGAGATTCATAAACCGAGTCTAGGTACGGGACGACCTGCAAAAGGGGAACCGGCCCAAGCCGACGCGATGATTCCTGGCAGAATACAAACAGGGAATTTTCAACTGATTACCAGGATTTGCACAATAATTGCCAAGGCAACGTACAACAAGGCGGAAGTTAAGCAGATGACAGCTCCGACCGTAAACGAAACCAAACCGGAAGCACGTGTTCTCGTCGTGGATGATGAGGACAACATCGTCGAATTGCTCTCCGTAAGCCTCAAGTTCCAGGGTTTTGAGGTCGCCACGGCGACCAACGGAGCCCAAGCCCTCGAACGTGCGCGCGAAACCCGGCCCGAAGCCGTGATTCTCGACGTCATGATGCCAGGGATGGACGGGTTCGGGGTGCTGCGCCGCCTTCGTGCGGACGGCATCGATGCGCCCGCGTTGTTTCTGACCGCCCGTGACTCGCTGCAGGACAAGATCGCGGGATTGACGCTGGGCGGCGACGACTATGTGACGAAGCCGTTCAGCCTGGAGGAGGTCGTCGCCCGGTTGCGCGTCATCCTGCGCCGTGCCGGCAAGGGCACCACGGAAGCACACAACGCCCGGCTGACATTCGCCGACATCGAACTCGACGAGGAAACCCACGAAGTGTGGAAGGCCGGCGTACCGGTGTCGTTGTCTCCCACCGAATTCACCCTGCTGCGTTACTTCGTGATCAACGCGGGAACGGTGCTTAGTAAACCGAAAATCCTCGACCACGTCTGGCATTACGACTTCGGCGGCGACGTCAACGTCGTCGAGTCTTATGTGTCCTATCTGCGTCGCAAGATCGATACTGGGGAGAAGCGGCTGCTGCACACTCTGCGTGGAGTGGGCTACGTCCTGCGGGAGCCGCGCTGAGTACACCCTCTGCCAGTCGGCGAAAGTAGCGATCGGTGGCGAAAACTACGGAGACGCCTACACCGGTTCGGCGCGGATTGCCCCTGCGGGTGGGCCTGGTCGCGGCGACCCTGGTGTTGGTGGCCTGCGGTCTGGCGGCCTCGGGTGTCATGGTCACCTCGATTCTGCGGCACAGCCTGATCAGCCGCATCGACCAGACGCTGCTGGAGGCCTCCCGTGGCTGGGCGTCCGCGCCGCGGCGGCAGGTCCCGGCGTCGCCCTACGAGGGCCCGGATCCGGGGCGGCCGCCGTCGAAGTACTACGTGCGCAGTGTCGGTCCCGACGGCAAGCCGTTCACCGCCATCAATGACCGCAACGCCGAGCCGGCCCTGCCACCGGGCAACGACGTCGGCCCGAATCCGACAACGCTGGAATCGGTCAACGGTTCAAACATTCAGTGGCGGGCGGTCTCGGTGCGCGGACCCAACGGCCTGACGACCGTGGCGATCGATCTCTCCGACGTTGATCACACGGTGCGGTCGCTGGTGTGGTTGCAGGTCGGCATCGGGGTGGCGGTGCTGGTGGTCGTGGGTATCGTCGGTTTCGCGGTGGTCCATCGCAGCCTGCAGCCGTTGATCGAGGTTGAGCAGACCGCCGCGGCGATCGCCGCCGGGCAGCTGGATCGCCGTGTGCCAGAACGTGATCCGCGAACCGAGGTGGGTCGGCTGTCGTTGGCGCTCAACGGTATGCTCACGCAGATTCAGCAGGCGGTGGCGTCGTCGGAGTCTTCGGCCGAGAAGGCCCGGGGTTCCGAAGATCGGATGCGCCGGTTCATCACCGACGCCAGCCACGAGCTGCGCACCCCGCTCACCACCATCCGCGGTTTCGCGGAACTGTATCGGCAGGGCGCCGCCCGCGACGTCGCCATGCTGCTCTCGCGCATCGAGAACGAAGCCAGCCGAATGGGACTCCTGGTCGACGACCTGCTGCTGCTGGCACGCCTCGACGTGCAACGGCCACTGGAACACCATCGGGTCGACCTGCTGGCGCTGGCCAGCGATGCCGTGCACGAT
Source organism: Mycobacterium tilburgii (assembly GCF_902168065.1). Classification (GTDB taxonomy): domain Bacteria; phylum Actinomycetota; class Actinomycetes; order Mycobacteriales; family Mycobacteriaceae; genus Mycobacterium; species Mycobacterium tilburgii. Next base: position 45,711 of record NZ_LR655694.1, read on the forward strand.
GGGCAGGCGATCGATCCCAAGCGCAGCATTTCGATGGAAGTCCTGGACGGGCCCGGCACCCCCGAGGTCGTCGGCGACGAACCACGCATCCGTCAGGTGTTGAGCAATCTGGTGGCCAACGCCTTGCAGCACACCCCCGCCGCCGCGGGCGTCATTGTCCGGGTCGGTACCTCAGCCGACGACGCGGTGATCGAGGTGGCCGACACGGGGCCGGGCATGAGTCAGGAGGACGCGTCGCGCATCTTCGAGCGGTTCTACCGCACCGACTCGTCGCGTGCCCGGGCCAGCGGTGGGACCGGGCTCGGCCTGTCCATCGTCGCATCGCTGGTGCATGCTCACGGCGGCACCGTGACCGTGGAAACCGCGCCCGGCAAGGGCTGCTGCTTCCGCGTCACGCTGCCGCGGGTCAGCGATGTCGTCGCTCAGGTCAGCTGAAGCTCAGGTCAGCTGTTCCAACGCTGCCTTGATGCGGGCCTGGGCCTGGTCGAGAGATTCCGGCGACGGATTGCGGTCGACGTTGGCGAAGCCGAAGTCACTCAGGCTGCGGGTGGGGAAGACATGCACATGCAGGTGTGGCACCTCCAGCCCCGCGATGATCAGGCCGGCCCGTTCGGCGCGAAATGCCTTGCAGACGGCCTTGCCGATCAGCTGGCTCACCGACATCACCCGGCCGAAGGCCGCGCTGTCGACGTCTTGCCACTGATCGATTTCCTCGCGGGGCACCACCAGAGTGTGCCCCTGCGTCATCGGCTCGATGGTGAGGAATGCGACGACGTCGTCGTCCTCATAAACGAATCGGCCGGGTAGCTCACGGGTGATGATCTTGGTGAAGATCGACGGCATGGCCCCAGCATAGGGCCGACGATCCGGCAACCCTGCGTCAGTCCTCTTGGCCGAACTCCATCACGTCGAGGTTCCAGTACCCGCGCATGTTGGTGATCAGGCCCGCGTCGTTGACCTTCATAGAGGAACACGCCGCGGACCTTGTTATTTATACCGCCTTCAAACCTGCTCTGCAACACCAAAATTATGAGCGATCTCATTGGGAGAGCTGGAAGAGAAGGTCTTCTCACAGGTGATGGTGAGCTGGTTCTTGGCGATGTTGTTGTCGAAGAACTCGCCGACGGCCGCCTTGCCGCGCACCCCCGAGCCGTCAGGGTTGGTGACCGACTTGCCGATGGGATCTTCGATGACTACGTCGTCGGTCATCAGCGCCAGCCACCCGTCGCGGTCTTTGGCCTGGGCGCATCGCCACGACGACTGCGACGCGGTCAGTGCCGGGGATTGAGCGGTTTGGGTCATGATCATCACTCCTTCAATGCGTCGAACGCGCGGTGTCGGGCCGGACCGCGCCGGCGATCACGACACTGTCGGCCGGCAGTTCCCGGGTTGTCCCGCCAGCGGGCGCGAACGCAACGCCCTGCCTCGGCTCCATGTCACTTGATGGACGTGCCTGCAGGGTTACCGGTCGGCGTCGGTGTAGCGGATCATGCCGCGAAAGTTCTTGCCGTCCAGCATGTCCTGGTAGCCGTCGTTGATCTGCTCGAGCCGATATTGGCGCGTGATCATGTCGTCCAGGTTGAGCTTGCCGGCTTTGTACATCGACAGCAGCTGCGGGATGTCGTACTGCGGGGTTACCGCCGCCAAAGATGGTGCCCTGCAGGTTCTTCTGCATCAGCGTCAGCATCGCCAGGTTCAGGGTGACGTTGGTGTCCAGCAGGCTGCCGGTCGCGGTCAGCACGCAGGTGCCGCCCTTTTGGGTGATGTTGAGGTATTGAATACTGTATGCCGACTACTCACCAGTCGTTGCTGAATGGTTATTGATGTATTACGTCGACGTATCGTATACCTCACTTACGTAACATGTTGGAAACACTTCGCGGCGACGGCCTGGGCGGGGATCGCGGCGTCGTGACCACCGTCACATACCTGCCGTAGGCGTCCGGTTGGTGCGCGGCTAGTCTGACGTGTCGTGCGCGTTCTGGTGATCGGTTCCGGTGCCCGTGAGCATGCCTTGCTCCTGGCTCTGAGCCGGGATCCGCAGGTCACAGGGTTGGTGATCGCCCCGGGCAATGCCGGCACCGGTCGGCTCGCCGAGCAACACGACGTCGACATCGCCTCCGGTGAGGCCGTCGTTGCGCTGGCCCGCGCGGTGGACGCCGACTTGGTTGTCATCGGTCCCGAGGTTCCGTTGGTGCTTGGCGTGGTCGATGCCGTGCGGGCGGCGGGCATCGTCTGCTTCGGGCCCAGCAAGGGCGCGGCCCAAATCGAGGGTTCGAAGGCGTTCGCCAAAGAGGTCATGGCGGCCGCGGGGGTTCGGACGGCGTCCAGCGAGATCATTGACAATCCGGGGCACTTGGATGCGGCGCTCGATCGCTTCGGCCCACCGGCGGGTGACCCGGCGTGGGTGGTCAAGGACGATTTGCTGGCCGCCGGTAAAGGCGTGGTGGTGACACCGGATCGCGACGCCGCCCGGGCCCACGCCGCCGGCCTGCTCGAGTCGGGGCATCCGGTCTTGCTGGAATCGTTCCTGGACGGGCCCGAGGTGTCGCTGTTCTGCATCGTCGACGGTGCGACGGTGGTGCCGTTGCTGCCCGCGCAGGACTTCAAGCGGGTGGGCGACGGCGACACCGGTCCCAACACCGGCGGCATGGGGGCCTACGCCCCGCTGCCGTGGCTGCCCAACCAGGTGTACCGAGAGGTGCTCACAGGGATCGTGGAACCGGTTGCGGCCGAGATGGTCCGGCGCGGATGCCCGTTCTCCGGTCTGCTGTATGCGGGGCTCGCCATCACCGCAAAGGGGCCGGCTGTCGTCGAATTCAACTGCCGATTCGGCGATCCCGAGACCCAGGCTGTGCTGGCCCTGCTGGACACGCCGCTCGGCCAGCTGCTCTACGCGGCCGGGAACGGTACGCTCGCCGACTTCGGTGAGCTGCGCTGGCGAGACGGCGCCGCGGTGGCGGTGGTGCTGGCTGCCGAGAACTATCCGGGGCGGCCCCGGGTGGGCGACGTCATAGTCGGGTCCGAGGCCGAGGGCGTGCTACACGCCGGGACGACGGTTCGCGACGACGGAGCCATCGTCTCGTCCGGGGGGCGGGTGCTGTCGGTGGTCGGCACTGGCGCCGACCTGGCCGCGGCGCGCGCGCATGCCTACCACATCTTGGATTCAATCCGGTTGCCGGGCAGCCATTTCCGAACCGACATCGGACTGCGGGCGCAAGAGGGCCAGATCCAGGTCTAGAACGCCACGGCCTGACCGTCGCGACGAGGATCGCTGGCCGCTACGTATCCGTCCTGAAGACGCCAGATTGCCTGGCAGCTGCCGAATGCGTTGTAGTCGTCAACGGTGAGCAGGTCATGCCCGCGCCGACGCAGTTCCTCTAGCGTCGACGACGGAAACCCTTGCTCGCAGCTGATCTGCAAGCCGTCCACCCAGCGAAATCTCGGTCCGTCGCAGGCCGTTTGCGGGTTCTGGCCGTGGTCGGCGATGCGCACCATCATCTGCACGTGGCCCTGGGGCTGCATCGGGCCGCCCATCACCCCGAAGCTCATGACCGGCGCGCCGTCCTTGGTGACAAAGCCGGGGATTATCGTCTGAAATGGCCGCTTGTTGGTTCCGATCTGATTCGGATGACCCTGTGTGGCAACGAAACCCGCACCGCGGTTTTGCAGCGAGATCCCGGTGCCTGGCACCACCACGCCTGACCCGAAGCCCATGTAGTTCGACTGGATCATCGACACCATCACGCCCGATGCGTCGGCGGCGGTGAGGTAGACGGTGCCTCCGCCCGGGGTGCCCGGCGTCGCGGCGTTGGCCTCGTCGCGGTCGATCAGCCCGGCCCGTTGCTTCAGATACCCCTCGTCCAGCAGGTCCTCGGGGCGGACCGACATGTGCTCGATATCGGAGACGCAGGCGTGTGCGTCGGCGAAGGCCAGCTTGAGCGCTTCGATCTGCAGATGCACGCTGTCCGCGGAATTGATTGGCAGCGAAGCCATGTCGAAGTGTTGTAAAATGCCGAGCGCGATCAACGCCACGATGCCTTGACCGTTGGGCGGTATCTCGTGGACGGTGTAACCGCGGTACCCGCCGTTGATCGTGCCCACCCAGTCGGCGCGGTGCGCGGCGAGGTCACTGACCTTCATCGCGCCGCCGGTCGCCGTCGCGTGCGCTTCGAGTCGTTCCGCCAGCTCTCCGCGATAGAACGCCGCCCCGCCGGTGGTGGCGATCTTTTCCAGCGTGGCCGCATGGTCGGGCAAACGGAACCGCTCGCCGGCTCGCGGTGCTCGCCCGTCGGGTAGGAACGCCTCGGCGAATCCCGGCTGCGATTCGAACATTGGAACCTGCGCGGCCCACTGCTGCGCGATGGTCGGGGAGACCAAGAAGCCGTCTCGGCCATAGGCGATGGTCGGCTCGAAAAGTTTCTCGAAGGGCAGCTTGCCGAATTTGGCGTGCAGCTCCACCCACGCCGACACCGCGCCCGGAACCGTCACCGAATTCCAGCCGACCAGCGGAATTGCGTTGCCACCGAAGTACTCTGGTGTCCACGCTGCCGGGGAGCGGCCGGAGGCGTTCAGGCCGTGCAGCCGCTTGCCATCCCACACGATGGCGAAGGCATCCGAGCCGATGCCGTTGGACACCGGCTCGACCAACGTCAGCGCGATCGCGGTGGTGACCGCGGCATCGGCCGCGTTGCCGCCCTCAGCGAGCATCCGAAGTCCGGCCTGGGCTGCGAGCGGTTGCGAGGTGCACACGACGTTGGCGCCCAGCACAGGCTTGCGCGGCCAGGCGTAAGGGAAGTTCCAGTCGAAAGGTGCGTTCACGCACGCGAGCGTAGCGCTACCGCCGATTTCGGCTGGTCCGTGCCGGTCTGGACCGTAAGCAGCGGCGCCAGCCAAGTCAACTTGGCCGGTAGCTGCGAACTCCAGAACGCGGGATTTTGGCCGCCGGGGGAGAAACCGCCCGTGGGTGGATTGGGCAGCTGAGCGATGAATTGTTTGGTCGCGTCGTAGAACGGATTGCTGTCGCCGCAGTCGATTCTGATCGGAATGGATGCCAACGCAGGCATTCCGAATACCGAATTCGCCGCGAAATCGCCGGGCCCGTCGAACGCGCCGGGCGCCGCCGCTCCCGACGACAGCCACAGCGTCGGGATCACCGCGCAGATCGCCGCGGTGAGCGCGGCGCCCAGCCGGCCGCCGAGCAGCAAGGCGCCGTATCCCATCGACCACCCCAGGAACGCCACCGCCACCCGCGAGGTGTCCGGCCGCTGGGTGTCGAGCATCGGCAGCAATTCGTTGAGCACCATCGCCCCGGAGTCCGCGCCGGAAGCTCGCTTGTGCCCGCGCGGTCGAACACATCGCGATGATCGAGGTGGCTTAGCTGCGCTCTCGCGTCAATGCGCTGTCCCGCCGCCGCGGACCCGAGACCACCGCCGAGGTGTTGGTCGACCTTTTAGTGGGCGATCTGTCCGATCAGACTCTCGTCGAGCAGCTGATCTCGCGGTACGAGCGCAAACATCGCGTGCACCCGGCTGACCGCGCTGCGCGAGACCATGTGCCGCAGCCTGCGCCAGCGTGCCGACGCCGTCGCGGAGGCGATTGAGCGCTCCGGCCGGGTGGTGCGGATCGAGCTGATCTGTGCGGTCGACGGGTTGGTGGTTTCGGCGCTGGCCGAGGGCTGCGATCCGTGTACCGCGGCGATGGGCACGGTGATCGACATCATCGACGTGCTGGCACCCATCGAACGGGCCGGCTCGGCTCTGATCCGTCACCGCCCGAGTAGTTTCGGGCGGCAGCGACAACGTCACGATGTGCCCGGTGTCGGCGTCGCCGTTAGATCGTGACGCGCGCCGGGCAACGCACTGAGTACAGCGCCACGTACGCGCAGACCACCGCATCGACCGGATCCTCGGCGCGGCGCAGCTTGCTTTTGTGCCGGGCGGTCGTGACCTGTGCGCGCAGCCCGCCCCAGTCGCGGTGATCGGCGACGTGCAGCCGAACTTCGGCATCGGCGAGCCGCTCCACACCGTCCATCAGCAGCAACAGCCCAGCAGCAACAGCTCGGAGCGGAGCCGCTCCAGCGGCCGGGCCGGTCTTGGCTTGTATTTCAAGGTGCAGGCGGAATAGCGCGACGGTCGCGGCGTGCGGGTAGACCTCGATTGCGCGCCGTAGACCGGGCGAGCGCGGATCCAGGTCGAGGCCCAGCGTCGCGGCCACCCGCTACAACACCATCAGCGGAACCAGCATGGCCATGTCGGATGCCCGGCTTAGGCTCGGCCCCCACGCGGGCCGTTGGCAAATTAGGGTCTGCCGGTGTTGGCGGGATGGGCGGCCAGCCTCGAACCGGCGAAAGTCGCGGTTGAGCGCGGCCTCGGCCGGGCGGGTGCTCGTGCGGTTAGTGACCACCAGCGGCGCGTCGAATCCGACCACGCAGTGGCCCGTGCAGGTAAGGCCGCAATTCGTCGAGGATTTCGTCGTCGTCGCGGACCGCGTGGGCTCCACACCAGGCGGCCGTCGGAGTCGACGATCGCGACGTCGGTCGGGTTGCGGACGTCCCGGGCCAGGTCGACACCGGCGAAGTACATGAGCCACAGTGTCCCGCGAGGCTGCAACTACCGACGTGCCTACTCGGGAAACGCGTTGCCAGTCACAGTGTCGCGGTCGATAAGCTGACCCGGTGAGCATTCCAAACGTGCTGGCTGCCCGGTACGCCAGCGCCGAGATGGTCGCGATCTGGTCGCCCGAGGCCAAGGTCGTCGCCGAACGCCACTTATGGCTGGCCGTGTTGCGGGCCCAGGAGGAACTCGGCGTCGCGGTGCCTGCGGAAGCGGTCGCCGACTACGAGCGGGTGCTCGAGAATGTGGACCTGGCCTCGATCGCGGAACGGGAACGCGCGCTGCGCCACGACGTCAAGGCCCGCATCGAGGAATTCAATGCGCTGGCCGGGCACGAGCACGTGCACAAGGGGATGACCAGTCGCGACCTCACCGAGAACGTCGAACAGCTGCAGATCCGGCGGTCGCTGGAGCTGGTGTTCGCGCACGGGGTTGCCGTCGTCGCACGGCTAGCTGAGCGCGCGGTGACCTATCGCGATCTGGTGATGGCGGGGCGCAGCCACAATGTCGCTGCCCAGGCCACCACGCTGGGCAAGCGGTTCGCCTCGGCGGCGCAGGAAACGCTGATCGCGTTGACGCGGCTGCTCGAATTGATCGACCGCTATCCGCTGCGCGGTATCAAGGGTCCGATGGGTACCGCGCAGGACATGCTCGACCTGTTGGACGGCGACGCGGTCAAGCTGGCCGAGCTTGAGCGTCGGGTTGCTGAATTCCTGGGCTTTACAACGGTTTTGACCAGCGTCGGGCAGGTGTATCCGCGTTCGCTGGACCACGATGTGCTCTCCGCCCTGGTTCAACTGGGCGCCGGGCCGTCCTCGATGGCGCACACCATTCGGTTGATGGCCGGCCACGAGCTGGTCACCGAAGGGTTCGCACCGGGCCAGGTCGGATCCTCGGCGATGCCGCACAAAATGAACACCCGCAGCTGTGAAAGGGTCAACGGGCTGCAGGTGGTGCTGCGCGGTTACGCGTTGATGGCCGCCGAACTGGCCGGTGCCCAGTGGAACGAGGGCGACGTGTTCTGCTCGGTGGTGCGCCGGGTCGCGTTGCCGGACAGTTTCTTTGCGGTCGACGGCCAGATCGAGACATTCCTGACGGTCCTTGACGAGTTCGGCGCCTACCCGGCAGTGATCGAACGGGAGTTGGATCGCTACCTGCCGTTCCTCGCCACCACCAAGGTGTTGATCGCGGCAGTACACGCCGGCATGGGACGCGAGGCCGCCCACCACGTGATCCGGGAACACGCGGTGGCAACGGCTTTGGCGATGCGGGAACACGGCGCCGAGTCCGACCTGCTGGACCGGCTGGCTGCCGACGAGCGGCTGCCGCTGGACCGCGCCGCGCTGGACGCCGCGCTGGCCGACAAGCAGGCGTTCACCGGTGCGGCCGCCGATCAGGTCGATGAAGTGGCGGCGGCGGTCGACACGCTGGTCAGCAGCTACCCGGATGCCGCCAAATACACGCCGGGGGCGATCCTGTGACGCTCGCATTGCCGTTGTCGCGGATCGACTTCACCGATTTGGACAACTTCGCCGACGGGTTGTTCGCCGTGCATCGCCGGTCTATTGGCACGAGCCCACCGACAACACCCCCGACGGTGAGGGCTTTTGGTCCGTCGCGACGTATGCCGAAACCCTTGCGGTGCTGAAGGATACGGTCACGTACTAGTCGGTGACCGGCGGCGCGCGACCGTTCGGCGGGACATTGCTGCAGGACCTGTCCACCGCGGGCCAGGTGCTCAACATGATGGACGACCCCCGGCATTCCCGGATCCGGCGGCTGGTCAGCTCCGGGCTCACGCCGCGCATGAACGGTTTGGTGGAACACGATCTGCGGATGCGGGCGCGCCGGCTGCTCGACGACGTGGTTCCCGGTGAGCCGTTCGACTTCCTGGTCGACATCGCCGCAGAGCTGCCCATGCAGATGATCTGCATTTTGCTGGGAGTGCCGGAATCCGAACGACATTGGCTATTCCAGGCTACCGAGCCACAGCTCGACTTCGGTGGCTCGCGCAAGGCCGCGTTGACGCAGCTGTCGGTGTAGGACGCCGGGTCGCGGATGTACGCCTACGGCCAGGAGCTGATCGCGGCCAAGCGCGCCGAGCCCACCGACGACATGCTGTCGGTCGTGGCCAACGCCGTCCTCGACGACGCGGACACGCCCGCGTCGTCGGATCTCGAGCTGTACCTTTTCTTCAGCCTGCTGTTCAGTGCCTGCGCCCGTGTTCGACCGTGCAAACGAGTTCGATATTCGCCGGAAACCCAACCCGCACTTGGGTTTCGGCCAATGAGTGCACTACTGCCTGGGCGCCAATCTGGCGCGTCTGGAGCTGCGGGTCCTGTTCGAGGAGCTGCTGTCTCGGTTCGGCGCCGTTCGAGTGGTCGGCCCCGTCGAATGGACGCGAAGCAATCGCCACACCGGCATCCGCACCTCATTGTGGAACTCCTCGAGGACCGGTGAGGTTGCGGCTCGCTGACCTCGAGCCATCACCCGATGTGTTCGCCGCGGTGATGGCGACCGGGATCCTGTCCATCGCTGCGGCCAACCACCACTACTGGAGGCTCAGCCAAGCGCTGGGCGCCCTCGCGTCGGTGGGGCTGGTGGCACTGGTCATCGTGACTCGGCGACTGGCGCGGTGGAACCTGCGCGATCCCGATGTCACGTTGCGGCTGTTCGCCCTTGTCACCGCCTGTGCGGTGCTGGACAGTCGGCTGGCAACCCACCCTGTCCTGGTATGGGTGCTGGGGACAGCGGCATTGACGTCCTGGCTGCTACTGGTCGCCTTCAGCGTGCGCAATTTTTCCGCGCGCCCGTGGCCGGTGTTGCGGGACCAGGCGCACGACGCGTGGGAATTGGCCAGCGTCGGAACCTCTGGTCTGGCGATCGTCGTCTTAAGGTCGCTCGGTCCACATCGCAGAGTTGGTGGTTCGGGATAGCGGTGCCGGTGTGGGCGACGGCATTGTGCGTCTACGGATTGATGACCTGGCTCATCCTGTGGCGCACCGTGACGGAGCGCCAGGACCGGGACGGATTCGAGCCTGACACCTGGATCTTGATGGGCGGGTCGGCGATTGCGACGCTGGCCGGTGAGAACATTTACCTGCAGGCACCGGGCTGGCTGGTGGGGCCGGTCGTTGTAGTCACCGTGGCGACGTGGGCGGCGGCCACGCTGTGGATACCGCCGCTGATCTACTTCGGCTTGCACCGCATCCGTCGTCGCCCTGAAATGCTGCACTTCGCCGGTGTGTGGTGGACCTTCGTCTTCCCGCTGGGCATGTACTCGACGGCGAGCTACACGATGGCGGCAGAACTCGGAGATCGATCGCTGGTCACGTTGTCGCTCGTTTTCTTCTGGGACGCGTTGGCGGCGTGGCTGATTGTGGTGGTCGCCGGCCTGCTGCGGGTGCGTCGCGTTGTACTGTCCAGCGGTTAGCGCGCGCGAAGTGCGATGCCGGCTGCGCGTAGTTCCAGAGCCGCCAACGCGCGGATCGTAACGGGATCCTCGCGACGCCAATCGCTCACCGGCCAAGCTGACCGCGGTCAGCTTGGCCGGTGAGCGATTGGTCAGTGCGAGCAAGGCCAGGAGCCGTTCACACGCCGGGGTCACGACCAGGGCCGTGACCGTCAACTTGCGCCGGAAAAGCGCAGCCGCAGATAAAGCCACGGCACGGCCGCTACCAGGATCAGTGCCGCGACGACGGCGAGAGCGAGCAGCACCACCAGCCAGCTGGCCGTGGTTTCCAGCTCGTGCAGGGCGCCGTCGACGGCGGCCTGGCCGACCGTGTCGAGCGGCTTGCCGACGGTGTCTCCGACGACCGGAGTATGTTGCGCGCCACGGCCTGCCGAGCTCAGGTTGTCCGCGATGGTGTGGGCACCGTTCTCGACTTGCCGGCCCGCGTCGGCGATGGTCGAGATGGCGTCATAACGGCGGTGCCGACCAGCAACCAGATCGCCGTCCACACGACGATGACGGCGGTCGCTGAGCAACTGGGCCAGCAGCCCCTGACCGGCGTGGTGGCGTAGGACAGAAAGCGCGATTTCATGACCTCGATCCCAGCACAGCTCCCGCCCCGGCGGTCGTGGCGACGCCCGATAGGCTGGCCCGATGCGCCCTGCACTGTCCGACTATCAGCACTTGGCCAGGGGCAAGGTCCGTGAGCTCTATCGCGTCGATGACGACCATCTGTTGCTGGTATCCAGCGACCGGATCTCCGCGTACGACTTAGTCCTGGACAGCACCATCCCGGACAAGGGACGCATCCTGACCGCGATGAGCGTGTTCTTTTTCGGCCTCGTCGCTGGACGTACGGACGTCCCCAATCACCTGGTCGGACCGCCGGATGATCCGCGCATCCCCGACGAGGTGCTGGGCCGCGCGCTGGTGGTACGGCAGCTCGAGATGATGCCAGTCGAATGCGTGGCTCGCGGATATCTGACCGGCTCCGGGTTGTTAGACTACCAGGCGACCGGACGGGTCTGCGGCATCGAGCTACCGTCCGGCCTGGTCGAGGCCAGCAAGTTCGCCGAGCCACTGTTCACGCCGGCCACCAAGGCCGCGTTGGGCGACCACGACGAGAACATCACCTTTGGCCGGGTGATCGAGCTGGTGGGTGAGCATCGTGCCAATCAGCTGCGGGACCGCACGCTGCAGATCTATGTCCACGCCGCCGAGCACGCATTGACGAGGGGAATCATCATCGCCGATACCAAGTTCGAATTCGGCACCGATAAGGACGGCAATCTGTTGCTGGCCGACGAGATCTTCACTCCGGACTCGTCGCGGTACTGGCCGGCCGAGGATTACCGAGTCGGCGTGGTGCAGACCAGTTTCGACAAGCAATTCGTCCGCAACTGGCTTACCAGTCCCGAGTCCGGTTGGGACCGGCACGGCTCCATACCGCCACCGCCGTTGCCGCAGCAGATCATCGACGCCACCCGCGACCGCTACATCAATGCTTATGAGCGGATCTCCGGGTTGAGTTTCGGTGACTGGATCGGACCGGCGGAATGACGCAGGCCGATGCCACACCGCCACCGCCCGTCGCCAAGCGCGTTCCGACCACTCGTGAGCACCACGGCGACGTCTTCATCGATCCCTATGAGTGGTTGCGCGATAAATCCAATCTCGAGGTCGTCGACTACCTCAAGGCGGAAAACGACTACGCCGACCAAACGCTGGATTATCTGGAGCCTTTGCGGCAGAAAATTTTCGACGAGATCAAAGTACGCACCAAGGAAACCGACCTGTCGGTGCCCACCCGGCAAGGCGGATGGTGGTACTACTCACGCACGTTCGAGGGACAACAGTACCGAGTTCAGTGCCGGTGCCCGGTCGCCGATCCCGACGACTGGGATCCGCCTGCGCTGGACGAGAACACCAACATCCCGGGCGAGCAGATTCTGCTCGATTCCAACGAGGAGGCCGACGGGCACGACTTCTTCGCGCTGGGCGCTGCCCTGGTGAGCCTGGATGCCCATCTGCTCGCCTACTCCGTCGACACCCTTGGTGACGAGCAGTATACCTTGCGGTTCAAGGATTTACGTACCGGTGAGAAATACCCGGACGAGATCGCCGACATCGCGGGCGGGGTGACCTGGGCCGCGGACAACCGGACCGTCTACTACCTGACTCTGGACGACGCCCACCGCCCGGACAAGGTGTGGCGGTATCGGCTGGGTTCCGGCGACCCGGCGGAATTGGTGTATCACGAGGCCGACGAACGATTTTGGCTCAGGGTGGGGCTCAGCCGCAGCGAAGCGTACGTCTTCATTGCCTCCGGTTCGTCCATCACCTCCGAGGTTTATTACGCCGACGCGCGCGACTCGCAGGCTCAGTTCACCGTGGTGTTGCCACGCCGGGAAGGCGTCGAGTATTCGGTGGAGCACGCGATAGTCGGGGGGCAGGATCGTTTCCTGATCCTGCACAACGACGGCGCGGTGAACTTCACCCTCGCCGAGGCCCCGGTCAGCGATCCGACACGGCAGCGAACGCTGATCCCGCACCGCGACGACGTTCGGATCGAAGCGGCGGACGCCTTTGCCAGTCATTTGGTGATCAGATATCGACGTGAAGCTATACCGCGAATCCAGTTGTGGCCCATCGCTTCCGACGGCAATTACGGTGAGCCGGACGAGATCGCGTTCGAGTCTGAACTGATGTCGTCGGGCCTGGGCGCCAATCCGAACTGGGTTTCGCCGAAGCTGCGGGTCAGGGCGGGATCTCTCGTCACGCCGCTGCGGATCTACGACATCGACCTTCGCACCGGCGAGCGCACGCTGCTGCGGGAGCAACCCGTCCTCGGCTACTATCGACCGTATGACTACGTCGAGCGTCGCGACTGGGCGCCGGCCCCGGATGGCACCCTGATCCCGGTCTCGATCGTGTATCGGACGGGTCTGGACTTTCCCGCACCCACCCTCATCTACGGCTACGGCTCCTACGAAATCTGCACGGATCCAAGCTTTTCCATAGCGCGGCTGTCACTGCTGGATCGGGGCATGGTGTTCGCCATTGCCCACGTCCGCGGCGGCGGGGAGATGGGCCGGCTCTGGTACGAGCACGGCAAGCTGTTGGAGAAGAAGAACACGTTCACCGACTTCATCGCGGCGGCACAGCATCTGGTGGACTCAGGAGTGACTCGCCCGGACCGGATCGTAGCGTTGGGCGGCAGTGCCGGTGGGTTGCTGATGGGCGCGGTGGCCAACATGGCGCCGGATCTGTTCGCCGGGATCCTCGCCCAGGTTCCGTTCGTCGACCCCTTGACCACCATCCTGGACCCATCGCTGCCGCTCACCGTCACCGAGTGGGACGAATGGGGAAACCCGTTGAACGACAGCGAAGTCTACGCATACATGAAGTCATACTCGCCGTATGAGAACGTCGAGACCAAGACCTATCCCGCCATCTTGGCGATGACCTCGCTCAACGACACCCGGGTCTACTACGTGGAACCTGCCAAATGGGTCGCTGCGCTGCGGCACGCCAACCCGCACGGCAACACGGTGTTGCTGAAGACCCAGATGGCGGCCGGTCACGGCGGCGTCAGTGGCCGTTACCGGGCATGGCAGGAAACTGCGTTTCAGTACGCCTGGCTGCTGTCAGTTGCCGACCGCGACCGCTACGGTAGCGGCGAGAAAGACCACCTCGACCAGAGTGCGTGACGGCAGCCGCGTCGTCATCGACTTGGGCGGCGCGGGCATCCGTGACGCGTAAACGTTGGTCGGAAACATGGCCAGCATCAGCACCAGCAGGCACCACGCCGCGATCACCCGGGTGGCCGCCACCAGCAGCCCGGCGGCGCCCGCGAGTTTCAGCACACCAGTGATGCTGACGAGCAGGGCCGGTGCGGGTAACCCGGGCGGCACGATCGCGACGAGGTCGCGCCGCAGCGGGGGCGCGAAGTGCGCAATACCGGTCAGGGCGAACATGGCGGCCAGTCCGACGGCAATCGGCGCAGCCCCACCCGTCCAGGTAGCCGACGCCGAGCCGGCCGACAATGGCGGCGAGAAAGCTGCCCAGCAACAACGTGATCAGCGGGGCCATCTCACATCCCATCTAGACAGTGACAAGATACGGATCCCACCGTACGGCGGTAATCTAGCCACTGTCAAAATTGGCCCGCTATGCTGGGGCCCGTGGACCGTCGCAACTATCACCACGGCGACCTGCGCGCCGTAATCCTTGGCGAAGCCGCGCGGCTGGTGGCCGTCCGCGGCGCGGACGGTATCTCGCTGCGGGAGCTAGCCCGCGCCGTGGGTGTGTCACATGCCGCGCCAGCTCACCACTTCGCCGATCGTCGCGGCTTGTTCACTGCCCTGGCCGCAGAGGGCTTCCGGCTGCTGGCCGACGCGCTGAGAGACGCGCGCGGTGACTTTGCCGGTGCCGCGCTGGCGTACGTTCGGTTCGCCCTCGACCACCCCGGGCACTATCAGGTGATGTTCAACAGGTCGCTGCTGGATTCGGCGAACACCGAACTGGCTGCGGCGGAAGCCGCCGCCGCAGACGAATTAGCGCGGGGCGTAATGACATTGAGTGACCCTCGCGCCCAGGCCGACTCGGCGGGGGCACAGCTCGCAGCATGGTCACTGGTACACGGCTTTTCGACACTTTGGCTTAATAGTGCGGTCAACGCTGACGTCAAAGAGGCCGATCCGATGCAAACGGTGACGCGGATCGCGACGATGCTGTTCGATGGTTAGTCGGCCAGCTGTTGAGCGGCGTCTGAATCTACCTGGGGCTCCGGTCGTTTCATCGGCAGAAACGCGGCGGGGATGATCGTTACGACGATCAAGGCGACGGCGAACACGAACACCGCCGTGTAGGCGTGCGAAAAGCCTTGCGCCACGCTGCTTGCGAAGTCGGGGCCCAGACCCTTCCAAGCGCTGTACGCGGATTCGATCGGCAGGCGTTGACCTGTGCTCTGTTGTTGCGCTGCTACAAGCTTGTTGGCCGTCATCAGGCTCTGGTTGTGGTTGAACAGCTGGGTCAGGATCACCGTCATCAACGCGGCCCCGATCGATCCGCTCACCTGCTGGTTGACCGTTACCAGCGTGGTACCGCGCGCGACCTGATGCGGGGCCAGTGCCTGCAGCACCGCGGCCGACAACGGCGACGTGGTGCAGCCGACGCCGAGGCCGATGATCGACAAGCCGACCAGCAGCACCGGGGAGAAGGCGGCCTGCGTCGCTACACCGTAGGTGAAGATGCCCAGGCCGATCGCCATGGTCGTCAGGCCGACCAGCACAACCTTGCCGGGTCCGTGTTTGTCCATGAATGTCCCGGCGAGCGGCAGCGTCAATACAGCGCCCACGCCGACCGGCACCAAATGCATGCCGGATTCCATCGGTGTTTGATGCATCACCAGCTGGAAATAGCTCGGAACCAGCAGACCGACGCCGACAAAAGGAGCGCCGAACACCAGCAGGGCTAAATTCGCGTTGGTCACAGCGCGATTCTTGAATAGCCGAAGGTCGATAAGCGGGTGCTCGACACGAAAGGAATGAAAGACAAATGCGGCGACCAATATCAATCCGAGAATCGTCGGCCCCAGCACGTAGCGGTTGAGGATCGTGCCCTCCGCCGGCACGGACGACACCCCAGCCAAAAACAACGTGACGCCGGGCGGCAGCAATAGCACGCTGACGATGTCGAGCGCTTCCGCCGGTGCCGGACGGTCCTTGGGGAAAGTGAAAGCGGCGAGGACCACCGCGACCAGACCGATCGGCAAGTTGATCAGAAAAATCCACTGCCAGCCGTAGGTGCCGACCAGCCAGCCGCCCAGGACCGGCCCGCCGATCGGGCCCAGCAGGATCGGAATGCCGCCGATCACCATGAGCCGGCCGACTCGCCTCGGGCCGGCCTCCTGCGTGAGGATTACGAAGCTCACCGGCATCAACATGCCGCCGCCGATACCTTGGACTACCCGAAAGGTGATGAGCATCGCGATGTTCGGCGACATGGCGCAGAGCAGCGAGCCGAGCATGAACAACACAACCGAGCCGATGAAGAGCCGTTTAGTGCCGAATCTGTCGGCCGCCCATCCGGTTATCGGGATCACGGTCGCAAACGCCAGCATGTAGGCCGCGACCGACCACGAGACGACGGCCTGATCGGAATTGAACCGGGTGACGAAAGTGCCCTGGGCGACCGCGACGACGGTGCTGTCCAACATTGCCATGATGCAGGTCAGTCCGCACACGAAGACGATGCGAAGCAACTTGGCGTCGAGCTTGTCGGGATAGTCCTGCGTGCTCGCGCCCTGGACCGGCGTGGAGGTTTGCGGCGCGGCGACGCTGGGGGCTGCGGGACGCGCTCGTCCCATGGCGTCGCTCAGCATGCGGCTGAGCATATCGAGGCCGTTCTATTGTGTTGGGGCTTGGGTATACTATGGCACTTAGCTGCGTGTTTACTGCGTGAGCAGGAGGTTTCACCTCCTGCTCTTGCCGTCTGGCGTGCGCCTTACCCCGATCGGCGGGCCGCGTCGCCCAGAAAGCGGGGCGGCGCAGCGGGCATTTATCGGGCGGCCGTCAAGGTGGCAGGCTTCCTTGGCAAAAATCCCGCTGGTATGAAGGTGAATGCCACGACCACCATCGCGACCGCAAACACCGTCGTATAGACGTGTGAAAGGTCGTGCAAAAGATTGGCGGAAAAGCTGGGCGCCAATGCCTCCGGCGGTATTTGTGACGGGTCGACGGGCACCCCCGAAATTGCAGCTTTTTGCTGCAACGCCGCCAATTTGTTCGCCGCGACGATGTCGTTGCTGCGGTTGAACTGATTGGTCAAGATCATCGCCATCAGCGCGGTACCCACCGACCCACCCACCTGATGGCTCACGCTCATCAGCGTCGTGCCGCGCGCGATCTGATGCGGCGCCAACGCCTGCACCGATGCGACCGACAACGGCATCATCGTGCACCCATCCCCAGGCCCATGATCGCCAGCGCAACCAGCAGGATCGGTTGGTACGTGACGTGCCTGGCCACGCCGAAGCCGAACTCGCCGAGGCCGGCGATGATCATTGCGATGCTGGCCAGCACAACTTTCCCGGGCCCTGCCGGTCCACCAACGGCCCCGCCAGTCGCATGGTCAGCAATGGCACCTGATCCCCTAGGGGATCCTAGGGGATCAGGTGCACCCCGGCTTGCATCGGCGTCTGGTGCAGCACCTGCTGCAGGTAACTCGGCAGCAGCAAGCCGGCACCAAAAAAGCCCGCCCCGGCGAACAACAACATCGTCACGTTGTCCTGCCTTAGGACCGGGTTCTGATACAGCCGCAGATCGATCAGCGGGTGATCCGCGCGACGCCAAGGCATGCACGACGAACGCGCCGATCAGCAGTAAGCCGATGGTCGCCGGCAGCACCACCCGCCGATCGGCGACCGTGCCGCAGCGCGGGATGGACGACACCGCGAACAGGAACGTCGCCAATCCGGGGAGAGCAGCACTGCGCCGACGACGTCGAACGTCTCGGACCGCGTCGGTCCCTGGGGAACACGATGCCGGCCAGGACCAGCGTCACCAATCCGATCGGAAGGTTGATCAAAAAGATCCACCGCCATCTGGAGGTATCGATCAGCCAGCCCGCCCAGGATCGGCCCGGCAATCGGCGCCAGCAGCATGGGAATGCTCAGAATCGACATCAGGCGCCCGAGCCGTCCCGGGCCCGCTTCGCGTGTCATGATCACGAATCCCAGCGGCATCAGCATGCCGCCGCTGACACCTTGCACTACGCGAAACACGATGAGTTGCAGAATATTCGACGCCGCCGCGCAAAGCTGTGAGACCAGCACGAACGCCACCACCGAGCCCATGAATATTCGTTTGGTGCCGAACCGGTCGGCAGCCCACCCGGTCAACGGGATCACCGTCGCCAACCCGAGCGTGTAGCCGGTCATCGTCCATGCGACGACGGCCTGGTCGGAATCGAACTCGGTGATGAAAGTGCGTTGCGCGACAGTGACGACCGTGACGTCGAGTATCGCCATGATCGTGGCCAGCAGGCAGACACCGGAAATCCGCAGCAGCGGGGCATCCAATTTGTCCGGATAAACACCATTCGCCCGCACCCAACAACCCGGCGGGGTGGTGGGCAGCGGGGCGTCGCCCGCCGCAGAACGGGCCTTTTCCATGACGTTGCTTAGCATATCGAATCGATTTCCGACGCGGACCGGCACGTACTTGCTCCCGCCCCGCGTCATCGCTGCGGCCCGGCCCCCGATAGAGCGCGCATACATAATGGCGTCTGCCGTTTGCGTTGATATACGCCTCTCGTCTGCGTGTCCTTCACCATTTCGACACCTGAGCTCGTCAAGCTTCGGTTGTGCCTGGAAAATTGATCGTCTCGGTCCTCGGGGATAGCCGACCGCACCCTCGACGACGTTGAGGCGTTCTGTGCCCAAATGGATGCCCGCCGGGTGCCCGTTTCGTTGCTGGTGGCTCCGCGCCTTTCCGGTGACTACCGGCTTGATCGTGATCCGCGCACCGTCGAATGGCTAGCGGCCCGCTGTGCCGGTGGCGACTCAGATCATGCTGCGCGGTTACGCCGATGCGGCCACCAAGAAACGGCGCGGTGAGTTCGCCCTGCTGCGTGCGCACGAGGCCAATTTGCGCCTGATGGCCGCCGACTGAGTGCTCGAGCACACCGGGCTGCGTACCCGACTGTTCGCCACCCCGGGCTGGACGGTGTCGCCTGGTGTCGTTAAAGCGTTTCCGCATAATGGCTTTCGACTTCTCGCTGATCTACACGGGGTCACCGCCCTGGTCCAGCACACGACCGTTCGGGCTCGCGTGTTGGGCATCGGCGAAGGCTTCCTGACCGAGCCGTGGTGGTGCCGGATAGTGGTGCTGTCGGCCGAGCGGATCGCACGCCGCGGCGGCGTTGTACGGGTTGCCGTCGCGGCACGGCAATTACGCAAACGCGGGCCGCTACAAATGATGCTGGATGCCGTCGACCCTGGCGTCGATGCACGGCTGCGTTCCTACGGTGTACCACTGGCGTCCGGACAGAGCGATCCTCGACGCGGCCTGAGCCCGCCGACTGGATTCTGGCCACTACGCTGGTCCGGCATGAGCGATTCTTCGGCAGCGAACTTCGCTGCTGACGTCATCTATCGTCGGGGCGGGACTATTCGGCCTGGTGGCCGCGTGCGAGTTGGTGGACCGCGGTTTGCGGATCCTCGTCCTCGACCAGGAGAACAGCGCCAACCTGGGAGCAGGCAGGCCTTCTGGTCGTTCGGCGGCCTGTTCTTCGTGGACAGCCCCGAGCAGCGTCGGCCGGGCATCCGGGACAGCCACGAGCTCGCCCTGCAGGACTGGTTGGGCACTGCGGCATTCGATCGCGAAGAGGACTACTGGCCGGCAGTGGACGCAGGCCTACGTGGATTTCGCCGCAGGCGAGAAGCGCAGCTGGCTGCGCGAGCGCGGTTGAAGCTCTTTCCGTAAGTCGGCTGGGCCGAACGAGGTGGCTACAACGCACAAGGGCATGGCAATTCCGTTCCCCGATTCCATATCACCTGGGGCACCAGGCCGGCGTTGGTCGACATCTTCGCTCGTCGGCTTCGCGATCGCGACCGACCGGTTCGCGCACCGTCACCAAGTGGACGAGCTGATTGTCGAGGCCGGCGCGGTGGCCGGGGTGCGGGGCCCCGTGCTGGAGCCTTCGACTGAACCTCGCGGCAAACCGTCTTACCGGAAAGTGTTGGGGCAGTTCGAATTCCGTTCTTCCGCGGATTGTGACCAGCGGGGGCATCGGTGGCAACCACGAGCTGGTGCGCAAGAACTGGCCCAAACGCATGGGCCGGGTGCCCGAGCAGATGCTCAGTGGGGTGCTGGCGCACGTGGACGGCCGCAGCTCGGCATCTCCCAGCAGGCGGGGGCCTGCGTGATCAACCCGGACCGCATGTGGCATTACACCGAGGGCATCACCAACTACGACCCGATTGCCGGTTCCGTTATACTCCGGCTTCGACACTCTGGGCACCTGCGAGTACATCACCAGATCCGGGTACGACTACACCTGGTTCATCTTGAACGTCGAGATCATTGAGAAAGAATTCGCACTTTCCGGGCAGGAGCAGAATCCGGATCTGACCGGTCAGAGTGTGCGGGCGCTGCTGCGTAACAGGGTCAGTTCCGGTGCGCACGGTCCGGTCCAAGCCTTCGTCGACCGAGGGGTGGACTTCGTCAGCGCAAACTTGTTGCGCAAGTTGGTAACCGGGATGAACAAGCTGCCTGACGTGATCCCACTGGACTATGCGAAGCTCGAGGCCGAGGTCACCGCGCGTGACCGCGAGGTGACCAACAAGTTCAGCAAGGGACGGTCAGATCACCGCGATCCGCGAGGCCCACGGATACCTGGGTGACCGGTTGGGCCGGGTGGTGCCGCCGCACCGGCTGACCGACCCGAAGGCCGGGTCGCCGGCCGCTGCGCCGACGACATCAGCTGATTCGACGTGCACAGCGCTAGAAGGCGACCCCGGATTCTTCGGGCAGCACCTGAAAATCGGTGTCGGTCATCTCGGCGAAGCGGCTGTAGTAGATGCCGCGCGCCGCAGGTGCGACGATGCCCTGGTGAATCGGCACCGCCCGGGCCGGGCCGACCGCGCGCAGGTAGTCGATGGCCTCGGCGATCTTCATCCACGGCGCGGCAGCCGGCGCGGCCAACACGTCCACCGGCTCGTCGGGCACGAACAACGCATCGCCGGGATGCATCAACCGGGCCCGGTGGTCCCCGTCGTCCACCAGATACGAAAGATTCTCTATCACAGGGATTTCCGGGTGAATGGTCGCGTGCCGTCCGCCCACGGCCCGGACGTTCAGCTCGCCGATCTGCAGCTCGTCCCCCACGTGCACGACCTGAAACGGTGCGTCCAGCTGCGCCGCCGTCTGCGAGTCGGTGTATAGCGCGGCATCGGGGTTGGCCTCGATCAGCGCCGGCAACCGTGCCGGGTCGACATGATCCGGGTGCTGGTGGGTGATCAGGATGGCGGACAAGCCGGTGATTCTTTCGAAGCCGTGCGCGAAAGTGCCGGGATCGAAGAGCACGCTAGTGTGGTCGAACTCGGCAAGTAGGCATGAATGCCCGAAATGCGTCAGTTGCATGTCTACGATTGTGCCCTGACGAGGGTGGTTGTGTGCGGGTAGTTTTCGCGACGATACCGGTCGCCGTCGCCTGGTGGAGGGTACAGACGACGGGGATCAGGCCGGGCCCGCGGTTTCGGTTCGAGGAGCTGTGCGCAACGCTGCCGCTGCCTCAGGACCCCCGCCTCTCGGCGGTCTCGACCCGTCACGACGGTCGTGCAGCCTGACGGACAGTAGCAGCTACAGGCCCAGATCCTGCACTGGCGCGGCGACACGGCGCACGGCAGCGCCATCGCGGAATCGGTGTTCACCAATGCCGTCGCGGTGCTGCGAGCCTGCCAGCAGGGGGCGCCGCTGCAATCACCGTCGATCACCACCGACGAGACAAACCGGATGGCCGCGGTGATCAGCGGACCGGTGATTATGCACACCTACCTGGCCGCACACGTCGCGAGCAGCACGATCAGCGAGTTGAGGCTGTGGTCATCGGGGCCGCCCCAGGTGCCCTGGCCGTCGATGCCCGACACGAAACAGCTGGATGCGATGACGGCGCCGCTGTGTGGGGCCTACATCGCCTACGGCCCCGTAAGCCGCGCGGGGCCGGTGACCGCCGGTAGAGTTGGGGCCGGTAGCAAATCGTCAGGAGGAACGCCGGTGGCACGGGTGGTCGTCAATGTGATGCCCAAAGCGGAGATTCTCGACCCGCAGGGACAGGCGATTGTCGGCGCGCTGGGCCGACTTGGACATCCCGGAATCTCAGATGTCCGTCAAGGCAAAAGGTTTGAGCTGGAGATCGACGATTCCGTCGACGATTCCGTGCTCGCCGAGATTGCGGAATCGCTGTTGGCCAACACGGTGATCGAGGAGTGGTCGATCAGCCGGGAAGCGCTGTGAGCGCGCGGATCGGCGTCATCACCTTCCCCGGAACGCTCGATGACGTCGACGCCGCTCGGGCGGTACGCCGGGTCGGTGCGGAGGCGATCAGCCTGTGGCACGCCGACGCCGACCTGAAGAAGGTCGACGCGGTGGTGGTGCCGGGCGGGTTTTCCTACGGCGACTACCTGCGGGCCGGTGCCATCGCCAGACTTGCCCCCGTCATGTCCGAAGTGATCCACGACAAAGGCAGGGGTATGCCGGTGTTGGGAATTTGCAACGGTTTTCAGGTGCTCTGCGAGAGCAGGCTGTTGCCCGGTGCACTGGTCCGCAACGCGGGTTTGCACTTTGTCTGCCGCGACGTGTGGCTGCGGGTCGCCTCGAATGCCACGGCCTGGACGTCGCGTTTCGATGCCGACGCCGACTTGTTGATTCCGCTGAAATCGGGTGAAGGGCGCTACGTGGCGCCGGACAAGGTGCTCGACGAGCTCGAGGGCGAGGGGCGCGTGGTCTTTCGGTACCACGAGAACATCAACGGGTCGATGCGCGGCATCGCCGGAATCAGCTCGGCCAACGGACGGGTGGTCGGGCTGATGCCGCACCCCGAGCATGCGATCGAGGCATTGACCGGGCCGTCCGACGACGGGCTGGGTCTGTTCTACTCGGCCCTAGACGCCATCCTGACCGCCTGACGACACGGGAAAGCTGCGGCACTGCGTGATTCAGTGAATCGGTTATCGCATCCGTCTCCTCCGAGTTTGTTATGGGTCGCCTGCGGTCCCCTCACGGGTAGGAGGCGCAGCCTCCATCGAGTTAGCGCGTCGTTGTCAGGGCCGCTGACGGTGCTCACGATCGAAGTAGAGGGGGAATCCGTGAACGCAGAAACCAAGAGTCTGGAAGGCCAGGTCGCGCTCGTCACCGGAGCCGCGCGCGGGCTCGCCGTCGATGTGTGCGCCCCGGTCTCCACCACAGTGTGGTACCCCCGCCACCTCCGAGGAGTTAGCGGAGACGGCGCGGGCCGTAGAGGATTTGGGCCGCAAAGTGCTGACCCGAGAGGTCGTCCCGCAACGGGTTTTAGTTCCGAGTCGTCGATATCGTCACGCGGCACGTACCAACGTGGCGCAAAGCCGGATTCGTACAATGCCAACAGGCGGTGTGTCGGCAACCACCCGATCGGCGTCGCACCACGAGATGACGTGAGGTGGAGCGGATGTCGATGCGATGATAGGCACCGGACGCGTCCGACGATGCGTTCGTCCTCTTCGTAGAAGGCGTCCATGGCGCGCCACCCGAACGCCACACGCCCAGCCAACAGCGCGGCATGCTCAGGCAGGGCGATGTGCTGCCACGCCGCGTGCGCGAAGTCCCGTTGCAGGGCTCGCACGGTGAACCACTGGGTGGCCCCGAGATCTTGGTGCGCGGTCACCCAGTCCTCGGTGACCAGGACGTCCCCGTCAATGTCCGCTGCCGGAAAATACGCGACCAGATAGCGTCCCGGCTCATGCAGCAGCACCACGTCCTCGCTGTTGGCGATCCACCGGTCCGCAAAGCGGACCCGCATGCGGCTACGTAACGGCTCGGCGTAGAGCAGCCGGGGCGGTAACGGTTGCGCAGTCAGGAACTGGCCGACCGATCCGGTGTCCAGAGGACCTTGCTGCCATGACAATCCCATCGTCGTCACCCCCTTCATCGAAAGTCGTTGTCAGAGACGGTGTGTGGTTACACCGTTTCAGTTCATGACAACGACCATTTTCTGTCGGCCTGCCCGGCCTCCATGATCCGGTGTGCCTCGTGAATCTGGTCAAACGAGAAGACGCGTGACGGCGTTGCGTCGAGCTCGCCCTGGGCCACCTGCCGCGCGATGTCCTGAAGCGGCACGTCGGACAGGGGGAAGCCGGGCGTCCCGAAAACGAAGCTGCCGAAGAAGTTCAGGTTCACACCGCTGGCCATGCGCAGCAGCGGATTGAAGTCGCCGATCGGGTCGAGTCCGCCCAGCCATCCGGCGAGGCAGGCGATGCCGCCACGGCGCAGCATGTCCAGCGAGTCGAGGATAGTGCTGTTGCCGACCAGGTCCAGCACGGCATCGATCCGCTTGGATTCGGCGATGTGCGCCGCGAGGTCGCGCCTTTCCTGCTCGACACGTGCGGCGCCCAAGCCCTCCAGCATCGCAAAGCGCTGCGGGTTGCGTGCGGTGGCAATGACATTCGCACCGGCCCCACAGCCCAAAGCCAGATAGGGCAGGCGGTTGGCTGCCCGCACCCGCGTGTATTGGGCGTAACTTCCGTTGATCGTTCGTCCCAGGCCGCCCATCAGCGCGGCGATCTTGGCGCCGACCGGAAATTCATTGCCGGGGCAGGAATCGACGATCCCGATGCATTTGATGCCGCTGACTTCCGGGCCTCGGCCCATTCGCCGCGGCGCATGTGCAGCTCGGCATGGTTGATCCCGAACCCCTTCACCTCGATCACCACTTCGCCGTGTTTGGGCCGTGGCTTGGGAATTTCGGTGTAGACCAGGCTGTCGGGTCTGCCGAACCCGTTCAGGACGATGGAGCGCATGGTTTCCCCGCCGGGCTGCTCGCGTAACACGGCTGGGGCGGTGGGCAGGGTGCCGCTGGTGGTGCTCATGGAACTGCCTCTTTTCGATATCGACGAGGAGACGTTGATATCGACACACGCAGCAATTATGGGCCGTCTGACCCAATAATTATTGGGCTGGAAGACCCAAATATGTCCAGTGCTGGCGCGGGTGGCTCAGGATTTGCGTCGTTGCCGCTGTGCGACGATCGACGGCCGACGTTTGCTTGCCTCGACGGTGAGGGACCGCACGTAGTCGACGGCGGCGGTGACCGCCACCCGCAGGTGCCGCCGCCTGGTGCGCGGTGATGATGGCCAGGGCCAGGCGTCGCGGATCGGCGCCGGGGATCAGGACGCCGTTGCCCTTCATGCGCTGGATCGCGGATTCGAGTAACGCCACCCACTGCCAGTAGCCGGTCGCCAGGGTGGCGCGCGTCGTGTCGTCGGACTTGGCCAACTGCGCAACCAGTGCGTGGTCAGTGGGCGTACCGCCGGAGGTCCCGATACGTCGCAGGTAGCGCATGTTGAGATCGATCCAGCGCTCGAAATCGGTGAATGAATCCAGGTCCCGGCTGGACTGCCGATGGAAGTCGAGCACCCCAGCGATCTGGCGCCTGACCACCTCGCGGATCAAGGTGCCCTTGTCTGCGAAATAGTGGGTGAGCTGCGACCCGCTGACCGACGCGGCCTTGCGCCCGAGCATCGCGCCGGCCTGCCGTGCGGTTCCACCATTGGGCCGCTGGTGTCGGCGACGAGCGCTCGCACCAGTGCGGCGTTGGACGGCTCAGCCAAGAACTCGGCGTGCTCGTCGAGCCGCGTTTGAAGGTCGTCGCGGATGGCCCGGTCTGTGCGACCGGAACGACCCCGACCGTCTGTACGCCTGTAGCACCGCTTCGGCGACCAGCGGCGCCTTCGACGTCCACCGCCGGTACAGCGTCTTTTTCCCACCCCCGCGCGGGCCGCGACACTCTCCATCGACAATTCGGCGTAACTGCCCGTGGTCAGGAGTTCGCGGGTGGCGTCCAAAATCGCGTCGTGCAATCGGCTGTCGCGCGGACGCCCCACCCGTTCGCCGGGCACCGGCGCGGGGTCGGCTACCTTCATCGTGACGAGTTAGGAAACGATACGTGTCGTTTCTATGAAAGGACTCACCGGTGAGTGCGTCGTT
The DNA here is from genome assembly GCF_902168065.1 of Mycobacterium tilburgii. Classification (GTDB taxonomy): domain Bacteria; phylum Actinomycetota; class Actinomycetes; order Mycobacteriales; family Mycobacteriaceae; genus Mycobacterium; species Mycobacterium tilburgii. The sequence continues at coordinate 71,519 of NZ_LR655694.1, forward strand.
GTCCGTGCCGAGGACCTGGGAAGAGATCACGCCGGCGCGGCTGTCGGCGGCGCTGGCCGCGGATTTTCTCGATGCGGTGGTCGACACCGTCACCGTTGAGTTGCGTGATGACGGCACCAACCGCCGGGCGCGGCTCCGTATCACCTACTGGCACGGCAACGGACCGGCCACCGTCTTCGTCAAGGCCGCCGACCCCGCGCACAAGATGCTGATCCGGCTGACCAGCGGCAAGTTTCACGAACCTCGGCTTTTCACGTGTGGGATCGAGCTGCCGCTGGCAGCATCCGGTGGTCCACGCCGCTGATCGATGAGGCCGACTACGACTTCGTGATGGTGATGGAGGATTTGCGGGCGAGGGGTGTCGACCCGCGCGACGGCACCCGACCGATGACGGTCGAGCAGGCCGCCACCGGGGTGCGCGGCCTGGCCCGCATGCACCCGGCCGGCACTGGTGAGCGGGTGCGGCGTGAGCCGGTGCTGGGTTGGCTGGAGCCATTCCTGCCGTGGCGGGGCATGGAGGCGGCGCCGTTGCCGGTCGCGCTCGAACGACTCGGCGCCGACACGCCCGCCGCGGTGACGTCGTTGACAATCGACACGCTGATCGACTCGATCTGGAAGCCCTACGTCGCGACCCTGACCACCGCGCCTCAGACCCTGTTGCAGGGCGACCCGCACATCGCAACACCTACCTGCTACCCAGCGGCGAGGTCGGCTTTCTGGACTGGCAGGTCACTCGCCGCGGCAACTGGTCGTTGGACCTGGGCTACTTCCTTCAGGGTGCGCTGACCGTCGAGGACCGGTGGCGCAGCGAGCGCGACCTGCTCACGGAATACCAGGACGCGCTGGGTCTGCCGGCCGACGAGCTCCCCGGCGCCTAGGAGATCTGGTTGCGTTACCGGGCTCCGTCGCCCACGGGCTGACGCTGTGGCTGGTCACTGCGAGCGCCGGGGCGTGGCAGCGCACCGACGTGTCTGTCACACTGGCGCAACGGTATTCGATCGCTACGCCGAACTCGACACCGCCTCGGCGCTGGCCCAGATCGTCGAATGAGCCTCAGCGCTGCTCGAGGAACAGCGGGTCGTAGCGGATGACGTTCTCCACGACCATCCCGTCGCGGGTACGAACCCGGTCCAACCCCCGCAGCCGGAACGGGCCGGCCGGCCCGGTGCCCCGACCAGTATAGTGCAAGAACACAGTTCCCCTCCCTTGACCGCGCCCGGGACGGTCGCGCTGTCGACCACCTCGAGCTGAAAATCCGGTGCAGCATAAAGTATTTCGGTGATCTAGGCTGTGTATGCCTCGATGCTCCGGACCGGCTTGGGGTCGCTCGGTCAGTAGCCGACGATGTCGTCGGCCAAAATGGGCAACCCGCGCGAAATGTCGGGAGCGGCCCAGAACGCCGCGAACACCTCGGCGCCGAACCGCGGTGCGGCGGATGCGGTGTTGGTCATGATTCCTCCATCCCTCGGGCGCTTCGTTCGAGCACGTTCGCCCCCAGCGTGTTCCGGCGCGGTGCGGCGCACAATTACCTCCGAGGTCATCGCGGTGGCTACCACCGCTGGCTACCGTTAGGGCATGAGCCATGCGCCGGTCGGTGCCTTGTTGTGTGAATGGCTGACCCGTCGACGGGTCAGCCAGCTCGACCTGTCGCTGAGCGTGGGAGTGTCGGCGCGGCATCTGTTCATCGAGACCGGCCGTTCCCGGCCCAGCCCGGAGATGGTGCTCACGCTCGCAGAAGGTCTCGACATCCCGCTGCGCGAGCGCAACACGCTGTTATTGGCCGCCGGCTTCGCGCAGCGCTATCAGGCGCGCCCGCTCGACGACGCCGCGCTGTCCCCGGCACGCGACGCGGTGCAGCGTCTCCTCGACACGCACGACCCCGTATCCGGGTGTGGTCATCGATCGCTGTTGGAACATCGTGGGCGCCAACGCCGCCGCGTCCGCGCTGACCGCGGGACTGTCTGAGGAACTGCTCAGACCGCCCGCCAACGTTTACCGGTTGTGCCTGCATACCGACGGGCTCGTCGCCCGCACCCTGAACTTCGCCGAATGGGCGGGTTATTTGCTGCACCAGCTGCGCCGCACCATCGCGCTCACCGGTGACCCGGGATTGCAGACGCTCGGCGAAGAGGTCCGGCCGGTACCCCGGCGTCGCGGCGGCCGCGCGAGCGCGAACCACGCCCTTGGACGGGGCGTCGCTGCTGGTTCCGTTCGTGCTCGACGCCGGCGGCCGCCGCCTGTCGATGTTCACCACGTTGACGACGTTCGGCACGCCGCTCGACATCACGCTTGCCGAACTGGCCGTCGAGTTGTTCTATCCGGCCGACCCCGAAAGCGACCGCCTGCTGCGTGGCGGTTAGCTCTCTAGACTGTGGGCGTGACTGTCTCCGGAACGAGCGCCCGCACCCACGTGGCGGACACCGTCGAACACGCAGCCGCCACCCCCGATCACCCGCAGCCGTTCCACGAACTGGGCCTCAAGGACGACGAGTACCAGCGGATTCGCCAGATCCTCGGTCGCAGGCCCACCGACACCGAGCTTGCGATGTACTCGGTGATGTGGAGTGAGCACTGCTCGTACAAGTCGTCGAGGGTCCACTTGCGCTATTTCGGTGAGTCCACGACCGAAGAGATGCGCGCCGCGATGCTGGCCGGGATCGGCGAGAACGCGGGCGTCGTCGACATCGGCGACGGATGGGCCGTCACCTTTAAGATAGAGTCGCACAACCATCCGTCCTACGTCGAGCCCTATCAGGGCGCGGCCACCGGCGTCGGCGGCATCGTGCGCGACATCATGGCGATGGGCGCACGTCCGGTCGCGGTGATGGACCAGCTGCGCTTCGGCGCCGCCGACGCGCCGGACACCCGCCGGGTGCTCGACGGCGTGGTCCGCGGAATTGGCGGCTACGGCAACTCGCTGGGTCTGCCCAACATCGGCGGCGAGACCGTCTTCGACGCGTCGTACGCCGGCAACCCCTTGGTCAATGCGCTGTGCGTGGGGGTGCTGCGCAAGGAAGATCTGCACCTCGCGTTCGCCTCCGGCGCCGGGAACAAGATCATCCTGTTCGGTGCACGCACCGGCCTCGACGGGATCGGCGGCGTGTCCGTCCTGGCGTCGGACACCTTCGGCGGCGACGAGGGCGGCGGTCCCGGCCGTAAGAAGCTGCCATCGGTGCAGGTGGGTGACCCGTTCACCGAGAAGGTGCTCATCGAGTGTTGCCTCGAGCTGTACGCGGCCGGGCTGGTGATTGGCATCCAGGACCTCGGCGGTGCCGGATTATCTTGTGCGACTTCGGAACTCGCATCCGCTGGCGATGGCGGGATGCGCGTGGAGCTCGAGACCGTTCCGCTGCGGGCGGCCAACATGACCCCGGCCGAGATCCTGTCCAGTGAGTCCCAGGAGAGGATGTGCGCGGTGGTCGCACCCGAAAACGTCGACGCGTTCCTGGCGGTGTGCCGCAAGTGGGAGGTGCTGGCGACGGTCATCGGTGAGGTCACCGACGGTGACCGGCTGCAAATCACCTGGCACGGCGAGACGGTCGTCGACGTGCCGCCCCGCACTGTGGCGCACCAGGGCCCGGTGTACGAGCGTCCGGTGGTCCGCCCCGAATCGCAGGACGCCTTGAACGCGGACACCACGGCCGAGCTGCCGCGGCCTACCACCGGCGACGAATTGCACGCGACCTTGCTTGCGCTGCTGGGCAGTCCGTACCTGTGCAGCCGGGCGTTCATCACCGAGCAGTACGACCGCTACGTGCGCGGCAACACCGTGCTGGCCGAGCACGCCGACGGCGGGGTGCTACGCATCGACGAATCCACCGGCCGCGGCATCGCGATATCGACCGACGCCTCGGGCCGCTACACCAAGCTCGACCCCTATACCGGCGCTCAACTGGCGCTGGCCGAGGCCTACCGCAACGTCGCGGTCACCGGCGCCGTCCCGGTCGCGGTGACCAACTGTCTCAACTTCGGTTCGCCCGAAGACCCCGGGGTGATGTGGCAGTTCTCCCAAGCCGTCCGCGGTCTCGCGGATGGCTGTGTGGCCCTGGGCATCCCGGTGACCGGAGGCAACGTCAGCTTCTACAACCAGACCGGTTCGGTCGCAATCCTGCCCACTCCGGTGGTCGGGGTGCTCGGTGTGATCGATGACGTCGACCGGCGCATCCCCATCGCCTTCGGAACTGAGCCGGAGGAGAGCCTGCTGCTGCTCGGCGACACCCGTGACGAGTTCGACGGATCGATCTGGGCGCAGGTGAACGCGGAGCACCTGGGTGGGGTACCCCCCGCGGTCGACCTGGGCAGGGAGAAGCTGCTGGCCGAGGTGCTGAACGCGGCATCATGCGACGGACTGGTGACCGCCGCCCACGACCTGTCCGAAGGCGGCCTGGCCCAAGCCATCGTGGAATCGGCGCTGGCCGACGAAACCGGTTGCCGCATAGTCCTTCCCGAGGGCACCGATCCGTTTGTGATGCTGTTCTCCGAATCCGCCGGCCGGGTAATGGTGGCGGTGCCGCGCACCGAGGAAAGTCGATTCCGGTCAATGTGCGAGGCGCGGGGGCTTCCGGCCGTACGCATCGGCGTCGTCGACCAGGATTCGGATGAAGTGGAAGTCCAGGGCCTGTTCACGGTGCCGTTGGCCGAACTGCGTGCGACCTCCGAAGCGGTGTTGCCGCGCTTGTTTGGCTGAGCCACGCCAGTTGTGACGGTTCACGGGTTGATCGTGTTGTCGCCCACCTGGCGACCCCACACATACTCCACGGCCAGCGGTGAACCAACCTCGAAGTGGTTGTACGGGGCGATGCTCGCGCCGGTGTCCATCACCAGGTAGGGCGCCGGCCACAGCGTGCGGGTGATCGACTGCCAGCAACCAGGCCGCCCACCGGGCCCGCCCCTGGAGTTGACAGGTTCTCCGGATAGATATACGGATTCGGTGCTCCCGCAACAGATCCCGAGGAGTGGGCGCCCAGCGCATAGCCGTTGTCCCTGAGCGCATTGTTAATATCGGCGCAACCTAGTTGTAATTGCTTATAGTGCAGTAGATCTCGGAGATGTACTCGACGAGCAGCTGGCTGGAGGAAGTGAGATCGGCCGCCCCACGGGCCAGATACGGTCCGTCCCGAGCGAACACATCGGCCCCGCTATCGCCCAACCCGCCGCCAGCAGCGCCGCGTCCAGGTCGCCTTGTTGCCGGTCGAGCGTCCGCGCGGTCGTCACCGCATGGTCGGGCGCGTCCCACAACTCGGGTGCGGCGTCGGCGTACGTGTAACCCAGCGCCGACAGCTGCGCGATGTCGGAACGCAGCGTGGGCAGTTGTGGGTTCAGGTCATCGAGGATCGCGTTGCCGTTGATCAACGAGGCGCCGAATCTCTCGCCCAGCCCCGTCAACGCCTGGGCAGCGTCAAGTTTACTTGACCGGATCGACTTTCTCGGCGATCGAGGTCAGTGTCTCGAACAAGCTGTTGAATTCGGTTGTCACCGATGTAGCATCGATCACGGTCGACGGCATAACAGACTGTGGCGCAGGGTTGTTCGGAGATCGCAGAGCGACGTACTTGTTGCCGAACACGGTGGTCGCCTTGACCTCGGCCACCACGTTGACCGGAATCGCCGCCACGTATTTCGGCATCACGTCCAGCCCACCTTGGCGGCGGGTCTGCCGTTGCGGTCGATCGCGAAAATGCGGGACACCCGGCCGATTTCGACCCCGTTATAGGTCACCTTGGAGCCGGGATCCATCACCAAACCGGCCCGCGGGGCGACTATGGTCAGCTTCGTCTTCGGGGTGAGGTCGCCGCGGAACTGTGCGTGCAGGGTCAACCCGACGAGTCCCATGACCACGATCGTCAAGAGGACGACGGCCTTGTAAGGGGGCGGCGGCCGCGAGCGACGACGCTCCAAGACTTTGAGACCCTAAGGTATGGCAGCCTGTGATAGTGCCGATCCGGCCAAGACGCGTGCAGCCGTGATCGCCGTCGCGGACTGGCTGCGCGACGAATCCTGCCCGGCGCCGGAGCGCGGCGCCCTCGCGGCGGCCGTCCGGCTCACGGCCCGCACCCTGGCCGCCCTCGCGCCCGGAGCCAGCGTCGAGGTGCGGATCCCGCCGTTCGTCGCGGTCCAATGCGTGGCCGGCCCGAAACACACCCGCGGCACGCCGCCCAACGTGGTGGAGACGGACCCGCGGACGTGGCTGATGCTGGTCACCGGAATGCTGTCGCTCACCGACGCCCAGGCGAGCGGGGCGCTACGGTCATCGGGCGCGCGGGCGGGTGAAATGGGCTACTGGCTGCCGTTGTTCGATGTGTGCTGAGCATAACCCTAAACTGCAGGTTTAATGTGACACGCCGAAAACTCAACCGCTCAACACGCCGCGCGAATTCGTCGCGGTGCCGGTCCTGGCCGTAAACTCCGGATACGTCACCACTCTCTAGGGAGCCGCCCACCGTGACCGTCGCCGGATCAGACGCACCTGAGCAGGACCTGAACTCACCCCGCGAAGAGTGTGGCGTATTCGGCGTCTGGGCGCCCGGCGAGGAAGTCGCCAAACTCACGTACTACGGTCTCTACGCTCTGCAGCATCGCGGTCAGGAAGCCGCCGGTATCGCTGTGGCGGACGGATCCCAGGTGCTGGTCTTCAAGGACCTCGGCCTGGTCAGTCAGGTGTTCGACGAGCAGACACTGGCGGCCATGCCGGGCCATGTCGCCATCGGGCATTGCCGCTACTCCACCACCGGCGACACCACCTGGGAAAACACCCAGCCCGTGTTCCGTAACACGGCGGCCGGTACCGGCGTCGCGTTGGGCCACAACGGCAACCTGGTGAACACCGCCGAGCTGGCCGCACGGGCCCGCGACGCGGGACTCATCGCCAACCGCGCCCCCGCCCCGGCGACGACCGACTCCGACATTTTGGGCGCGTTGCTCGCGCACGGCGCGGCCGACACTACGCTGGAACAGGCCGCCCTGGAGCTGCTGCCGACTGTGCGCGGCGCCCTCTGCCTGACGTTCATGGACGAGACCACGCTGTATGCCTGCCGCGATCCCTATGGGGTGCGGCCACTTTCGCTTGGGCGCCTGGACCGCGGTTGGGTGGTGGCCTCCGAAACCGCGGCGCTCGACATCGTCGGCGCCTCGTTCGTCCGCGACATCGAACCCGGCGAACTGCTGGCGATCGACGCCGACGGCGTGCGCTCCACCCGGTTCGCCAACCCCACCCCCAAGGGCTGCGTCTTCGAGTACGTCTACCTGGCCCGGCCGGACAGCACCATCGGTGGGCGCTCCGTGCACGGCGCGCGGGTGGAGATCGGCCGCCGGTTGGCGCGCGAAGCTCCGGTGGAGGCCGACCTGGTGATCGGCGTGCCCGAATCGGGCACCCCGGCGGCGGTCGGATACGCGCAGGAGTCCGGCATCCTCTATGGCCAGGGCCTGATGAAGAACGCCTACGTCGGCCGGACCTTCATCCAGCCGTCGCAGACGATCCGCCAGCTGGGTATCCGGTTGAAGCTCAATCCGCTCAAAGAGGTGATCCGCGGCAAGCGGCTCATCGTCGTCGACGACTCGATCGTGCGCGGCAATACCCAGCGTGCATTGCTGCGGATGCTGCGCGAGGCCTGCGCCGTCGAGGTCCATGTGCGTATAGCCTCACCCCCGGTGAAGTGGCCTTGCTTCTACGGCATCGACTTTCCGTCGCCGGCCGAGCTGATCGCCAACGCCGTTGAGGACGAGGACGAGATGCTCGAAGCGGTCAGGCATGCCATCGGCGCCGACTCACTGGGCTACATCTCGCTGCGCGGCATGGTCGCCGCGACCGAGCAGCCCGCCTCGCGGCTGTGCACCGCATGCTTCGACGGCAAGTATCCGATCGAACTGCCCAGCGAGACGGCACTGGGCAAGAACGTCATCGAGCACATGCTGGCCAACGCGGCCCGCGGCGCGGAGCTTGGCGAACTCGTGGCTCGACAAAGTTCCAGTTAACCACTGACCGAGCTTCGCGCGGGTAGGTCAAACAGGTTTGATCCCGGCGCGAAGCGCCTACCTGTAGCCTTTATCGCGATGACCGATCCCGGAAAAAGCCCCGGCGCAGAACCGGGCAGCCAGGGCATTACCTACGCGTCGGCCGGGGTGGATGTTGAGGCCGGCGAGCGCGCAGTCGATCTGTTCAAGCCACTGGCGGCAAAAGCCACCCGACCTGAGGTGCGCGGCGGGCTGGGCGGGTTCGCCGGGTTGTTCGCGTTGCGTGGTGACTATCGCGAACCGGTGCTGGCGGCCTCCAGCGACGGTGTCGGCACCAAGCTTGCGGTGGCCCAGGCGATGGACAAGCACGACACCGTCGGCCTCGACCTGGTCGCCATGGTGGTCGATGACCTGGTGGTCTGCGGCGCCGAACCGCTCTTCCTGCAGGACTACATCGCCGTCGGCCGCACGGTGCCTGAACGGGTGGCGGCGATCGTCAACGGTATCGCCGAGGGGTGCGTGCTGGCGGGCTGCGCGTTGCTGGGCGGTGAGACCGCCGAGCATCCCGGGCTGATGGAACCGGATCACTACGACATCTCCGCGACCGGCGTAGGCGTCGTCGAGGCCGACGACGTGCTGGGACCCGACCGGGTCAAGCCGGGCGACGTGATCATCGCGATGGGATCCTCGGGTCTGCATTCCAACGGATACTCGCTGGCACGCAGCGTACTGCTCGAGATCGACCGGATGAACCTCGCCGGCTACGTGGAGGAGTTCGGCCGCACCCTGGGCGAGGAGTTGCTCGAACCGACCCGGATCTACGCCAAGGACTGCCTGGCGCTGAGGGCCGAAACCCACGTCCGTACATTCTGCCACGTGACCGGCGGCGGGCTGGCAAGCAACCTGGAACGTGTCATCCCACACGGGCTGGTCGCCGAGGTCGACCGGGGCACCTGGACACCCGCCCCGGTGTTCGCGATGATCGCCCAGCGCGGCCGGGTCACCCGCGAGGAGATGGAGAAGACCTTCAACATGGGCGTCGGCATGATCGCCGTCGTCGCCCCCGAGGACACCGATCGCGCGCTGGCCATCTTGACCGCACGGCATCTGAACTGCTGGGTGTTGGGCACCGTCTGCAAAGGCGGAAAAGAGGGACCCCGCGCAAAGCTCGTGGGGCAACACCCGAGATTTTAGAAATCTGCGCCTAACTGGGACTAACACTGTGCCGATGACCGCGGCATCGGCACAGAGTAAGTTCTAGCGGCGCCAGTCGTCGTCGCGATCCCAGGATTCGTCGTCGCTTTCTAGGTCGCCGGGTTCGCTCGCACCGGTCCCCGACAGCTCGCGCTGAAGCCGATCGAAATCGGTCTGCGGGGAGCTGTATTTGAGTTCTCGAGCAACCTTGGTCTGCTTTGCCTTCGCCCGGCCGCGGCCCATGGGGAGACCCCCTCGCGCAATAACGAAGCGGCCTAACAAGTAGGCGGCTCCGATCTCTGGTGTCGTTATTGTCCTGCCAAGAGTTTACCGTGCCTCGGGGATGGGCCGTCGGTGCCCCCTGCCCGCCGTGTTGGAGTTCGTCGGAAATTATCCCGCACCGCCCCGCAAGCGTTCAACGGCCAGCCGCCCCGCCCCGGTCTGCTCGGCGGGAGGCAGCGAATCGGCGTCGATGACCGCCGCGACGGCCCCGCCCAGACCGGTGGCGAGCTCGGTGTCGGCGGGCAGCCCGCGCTTGACGAGTGCCAGCGCGATCGGGCCCAGATCCACGTGGTCGACGACCGTTCCCAGCCGCCCGACGGCGCGGCCGCCCGCGAGCACCGGGTCGCCGGTCGACGGGCGCTCCACCGAGCCGTCGAGGTGCAGCAGTACCAGCATTCGGGGAGCTTTGCCCATGTTGTGCACGCGTGCGACGGTTTCTTGGCCGCGATAGCAACCCTTGTCCAAGTGGACGGCACCGACGCCGGGACCCCCGATCCAGCGCACCTCGTGCGGAATCATGCGTTCATCGGTGTCGACGCCCAGACGCGGACGCAACGCGGCCACCCGGTGTGCCTCGTAGGCCCACACTCCGGCCGTCCGCACGCCCGCCGAGTCCAGACGGCTCCGCCAGTCTGCGGAATCGCCGCGCGGTACCACCAGGTCGAGCTCCGGCTGCCCGGCAGGTGAGGTGGGCATCCGCCGGACGAAGCCGCCGCCGGTCAGCGGGACCGCGACCATCTCCCCGGGCAGAGCGTCCAGGCCGAGCGCATCAAGCACCGCGTGGTTGGCCAGCAGCGGACCGATCAGGGAAAGCACCGCCAGGTCCGCGGCGGCGGGCTGGACATCGGACCAGAACACCATCTTGGTCAGATAGGCCAGCAGCGGTTCGCCCCGCCAGGGTTCGGTGTCGAGGTAGGTCGTTCCGCCCAGCTCGGTCTGCAACCAGTGGTCTTCGACACGACCCTGCCCGTCCAGACTGAGGTTTTGTGTGCTGGTCCCGTCGGGAAGCGCGCTGACGTGCTGGGTCGAGATGCTGTGCAGCCAGCTCTGCCGGTCCGCACCGGTCAGGGTGAGAACCGCACGGTGCGCGCGGTCCACCAACACCGCATCCGTCTCGGCAGCGCGCTGCTCACCCAGCGGATCTCCGTAATGCCAGATCGCGCTGGCGTCGGGACCGGACTCGGGTGCGGGAACGGGAGGCACAACGTCAACTCTACGGATGTCAACTCGACCGATCCGGGCACCCGGCCAGCACCCGCACACGACCGCTAGGCTCAGTCGACATGGCAGGTCAGACGGGTGTGCTCGTCACGCTGGACGGCGCGGTTCACCCACCCGGTGCTCCGCTGCTGTACGCCGACGACCTCGCCGCGGTGCGCGGCGACGGCGCCTTCGAGACACTGCTGGTGCGCGACGGCCGCGCCTGCCTGGTTGAGCCGCACCTGCAGCGGCTGACCCAGTCGGCGAAGCTGATGAACCTGCCGGAGCCGGACCTGCCGCGGTGGCGGCATGCCATCGACACCGCGATCCGGGAATGGAACGGTTCGGCGCGCGAAGGCGCGCTGCGGTTGATCTATAGCCGCGGCCGCGAAAGCGGGTCGGCGCCGACGGCATACGTGATGATCACCGACGTGCCCGACCGGGTCGCCGCGGTGCGCCGCGACGGCGTTGCCGCCCTCAGCCTGGCCCGGGGGTTGCCCGCGACCGGGATCGACGAGATGCCGTGGCTACTGGCTGGCGCGAAAACCTTGTCCTACGCGGTGAACATGGCCGCGTTGCGGCACGCGGCCGACCAAGGCGCCGGTGACGTCATCTTCGTCAGCACGGACGGCTACATCCTCGAAGGTCCGCGCTCGACGGTGGTGATCGCCGAAACGGGCGCCGACGGCAACCTCTGCCTACTGACACCACCACCGCGGTATCTGATTTTGCGCGGCACCACCCAGCAGGCGTTGTTTGAGGTGGCGCGAAGCAAAGGCTACGACTGTGACTACCGCGCGTTGCGTGTCGCGGATTTGCATGCCGCTCAAGGGATTTGGTTGGTATCTAGCATGACTTTGGCGGCCCGCGTGCACACGCTCGACGGTCGCCGACTGCTTCGCTCGCCGATGGCCGACGAGTTCGCCGAACTGGTAGATGCCGCGATCATCAGCGATCGCTGAACGCCGAATTGTGTTGTCGGCTCGTAAAACGGCGGGTACGGTCGACCCTACACAGGTAAGGAGGTGGTCCGCGAAATTGATAGCTTCATGGACATGTGAGGTGGCTACACGCTAGCTGCATGGCTCGGAAGAGCTGGCGAAATTACGCGCTTGCGAATTCCCTGTAGCTACCCGGCCCCCGAGCATCCCGGTCTGTCCAACCAGGGACCTTGCTCGGGGGTCGCTCCATGTCTGGGGCCGTTATTGGGCCGTCTTCGCCGCGATGTGCTGCGATCTTGCTCGCCTGGCCGGGCGCGGCGTTCGGGCCGCACACCGTCACGTCGATCAAGTCAGCGCCTTGCGCGTGCAGCACGTGGTGGCAGGTCTTGACGTTGTCGCCTCGGGTGTGTTGCTGCGCTATCCTTGGCACGGTCCCCTCGACCGGCCCGAAGTTCCAGTCGAAGTCGAGGCCCTTGAGGGTCTCCGTCACCAATTTCCCGGCGCAGGCCCGCCATTTGCCCGCCGACGCCTGCACGAAAGCGCTGGCGCTGTCGGGCGAGGAGAACCGCGCCACCGTTTCGATGATCCGGTTCGGCGGGTCCTGGGCGGGCGTGTGCACGATCAGACCGCTCACCGCGGTGAAGCCCGGCCGCGCCCTGGTATACTGCCGCTACGGCGGGTTCGTAGGTGCCGGCGCACACTCGGGGTCGTACAGCGTCCACCTGGGGTTGCGCAGCTGGTTGATTCTCTCACCCCGGCACCAGCGATGGGTCGGCCACAATGCTGCCGACGTCTTGCGCGTTGATCAGCAGGGTGTCCAGCTTTCCCGCACTCGGAGGCGAATTTTCTTCTATCGGAGCAGAATTCGCGTTGGCGGTGCGCGACGCCGACTTGGTCTTGTCTTGTTGTTCCCCAGCCGCGTGATGTAACCGAACGGCACCGGCGGTTCTTCGGGCAGCGGCACCGGCTTGCTGCGCAGCCCGTGCACCGCGGTGACCAACTGGATACCGGCGTCAACGGTCGGTTCACGGTAGTCGATGATCTGTAATGCCGCAATGGGATTCACGCGCATGCTGTCGACATTGCCGATCCTAACGGGAAGGATCGGACGGCCCTGGGCCTGGCGTAACGCAACTCCGCCTGACTCGGCTTGGACTGCAGCCAGTTGCTCGAGGTACGCATCTTGTGCCCAGAGTCGACGTCCATGTCCATGGGGCGCTTCGTTGTTCGGCGGTGACGGTCCCCACCCGGGTGAAGAACTGCCACAGCGACCGGGAACGGAAACCCAGCCGACGCAGGCTCCACAGCGTGCCCGCCAGGCTACGTACCGCGGCGTTCAGCAGCTCCGGGTCACTTTCCATCTCCGACCAGTCGACCAGTTTGTTGTGGATCTTGCGGGAGTCGTCGCGCGGGGAGTCGCGTCGCCAGCCGTTGTGGCGGTAGTAGCGGCACCAGTCCTCGTGCTCGACCCGGGCCATGCGCAGCGCCGAGTCGTGGTCGAAGCCCATCCGGTCGAGCTGCTCGAGGGGCGCCAATTCGGCCATCGCGCTGCTGGATAGCTGCGCGGGTGGGCTGCCCCACGTGTTCCAGGTGTGACCGGCGATCAGCTCGACCATCCACAACGCGTTACGGACTTGCCGCCGGTTGGACCCGCGCTAGAACTCGTTGAGATCGCTCCACGGCATCGCGGCCGGAGAGCGCGGACCGTCCGGGTCGATCGTTGAGACGTAACGTTCGTGGATCAACCGTGCCGCGCGCTCCCAGGCGTCTTGCACCTGCCCCTCTTGGGTGTCGAGCAATAGCGAGTTAGGACTGCAACCGGCCGACGACCTGGATCGAGTCGTCGTTGATGCTGGTGTTGAGATCCGGCGTCGACCCGCTCCTCGACGTAGGCCAGGTCGCGACCCTCGACGATGCCGTACAGCCGCTTGGCGCCGCCGACCAGAACACCCGACCGGCTCCGCGCCAAGGCATCGGTCACCAGTTCGTACGACGACTGGTTACGCGGTCGCCCGTAGAACAGCTCGATATAGTCGGATAAATGCGCCAGCAACAGCTCGATGGCCTGGGATTCGCTCGGGTCGTCGGGGTCGCGGACGAACCGCCAGTAGCCGGTCTCGCGCAAGCCGGGCTCCTGCCGGCGTCGAGCCGCCAGGACCGGGCTTCCCCAATTCAGGTAGTCGCCACCGTCGTGGGAGACCACGATCTGCTGACCGAACCGGTAGTCACCGTCGGGACCGCGGCCTTCGCCCTCGCCGCGCCAGACTCCGACCAGCGGCAGCATGGCGTCGTTGAGGTTGGCGCCCTTGCGCAGGTTCGCCGTATCGGCCGGGACGGGCAGGTCGTCGAAGGCCGGGATATTGCGGTCGGCGGTCACCTTAGCTCGCTCGGCGGAACCCGTGGAACCGGTCGGTCCCTTAGGGTCCTTGCCGGGAGTCACGACTCGTCGGTGATGAGCCGGTAGAGAGTGTACAACGCGAACCAGGAGATGACCACAACGGCCGCGACCAGTGAGATCTCGAAGAACAGCACCACGTGGGCCAGTCTATTCGCCTGCTGCCGGGGACCGCGCCGCCGGGGGACCACATCGCGCGCAGCCGCCGGTCAGGCGATCTTGATGTCGACCTCGTGGATCCCCGCGCCCGACGGCGTCACGACCGCGTCGCCGTTGCCGGCCTTGGACAGCGCGCGCAGCGTCCACGCGCCCGGCGCCGCGAAGAACCGGAAGTCACCGGTCGCCGAGGACACCACCTCCGCCGTGAACTCGTCCGACGAGTCCAGCAGGCGAACGAACGCGCCGCCAACGGCCTGGCCGTCGCGGTCCACAACGCGGCCGGTGATGACCGTTTCTTTTTCGAGGTCGACACTGGCGGGCAACGTCTGTCCTTGCCTAGGTGCAGAGCACATATCAGCTTCCCAACTCGATCGGGGCACCCACCCGGGAGCCGTATTCCGTCCAACTGCCGTCGTAGTTTTTGACGTTCTTGTGCCCGAGCAATTCCTGAAGAACGAACCAGGTGTGCGACGAACGTTCCCCAATTCGGCAGTAGGCAATCGTTTCCTTTGTGCGCTTAACCGCGTCCTGCAGATCGGTGCGCCAGTCGAGCTTGATCGCTCCAGCGATGTGACCGTCGTCGTAAGCATTGGTGTCCTCGTCGACCTTCAACGAATACGACGTTCGCGGCGTCGAGATTTTTCTCAGCCCACTCGGCGGAGACCAGGACGTCGGAACGTGCCATGGTAGGGGTCCTTTCACTACGTAGTGGATCGGGGGATTACGCGCGACCGGCAGACGGTCGTAGGCGACCCACGAGAGGGTACAGCTGACCGCCGAGGCAGATGCCGAAGGCCGCATTCAAGAACGCGGCCACGAGTGCGAAAGCCGTGGCGACGACGCCCAACAGGGGCGCGCCCAGGACGAACCCGGCCACACCGACGACCGCGAAGATCAACCCCACCAGCTGGGCGAACTGCAGCGGCGGTGCTGGCTCGCGCTCCTTGACGGGACCCAGCTGGGACGCCACCAGCGTGGCGAACACCCGGCCATACGGATGCCGGCGGCCATACGGATGCCGGCGGGGGCCGCCGACGGCGCCGATGGCGAAGACCACGACCTGCAGCCCCAGAATGATGGCGCCGGCTAGCGAGCTCGACGCCGACACGATCAGCGTGGCGACCAGGACCACGGTGGTGACCCACGCCGCGAACCTGGGACCGCGGACGTCCACTCGGTCCGGCGTGGCGGTGGTGTTATTGCTTAACACGAATGATTCCTCATTGCCTGTTGTACGGAAAAGTGTAGACACACCAGGGGGCTCCGGGCTGGTCTGAGTGTGGCGCGGGCGACGCAACTTACTCACAGCAGCTACAGCAACAGTTACTCAGCAGCTACAGCAACAACAACCCGCAACGCGGCACAGATCGACTGCGCAGCGCTTGGTGAGCATGAGCTCCATGCGGGATGACACATCGGTCAGCTTACCTAATGACATCGGGATCAAGCCAACAGCGGTTCGAGCGCGGAACGCAGGTCCGCGGCCTTCGGGACACCGGACGAGCGGTAACGCTGCTGCCCGTCGACGTCGAAGATGAGCGTGGTCGGCAGCGACAGTACCGAAAACTGGTGTGCGACCGCGGGGTTGGCGTCGATATTGACTTCGACATGCGCTACGTCGCCCATGTTTTCGCACACCTGGTCGACCACCCGGCGTACCCGGTCGCAGGGTCCGCACCAGGGTGCGCTGAAATGCACCACGGTCGGTCCGCTGGTGGACAGCCCCAGGTCAGTGGTGTCGGCCGCGGCGGCCCGGCTCGAGTCCGCCGGCACCTCGGTGAGGCTCCCGGCGCGACGCGTCAGCAACCAGCCCAGTAAAGCGGCCAGGGCAAGCGCAGCCACGATAGCCACGACAACAGTCGTCATGATTGTTTGAACCCATCAAGGGTCACGGTTACTCTCGTGGTGACGCCCTCGATGATCACGTCGGAACCGCGCGCACCCACCGTGCGCGGCACTACGCCGAACGGAAGGCGCTGATTCGGCAGCCGAGTGGCGAACGCCCGCAGCACCGCTTCGCGCTGGTTGTCGGGCACGACCTGGTTGGCGGTGTCCGGCCCGGTGAGGACGCCGGTCGGGGTGAACACCAGCGTCGCCGGGTCCACGGGGTCCATCGAGAGATCCATCGAGATGCTGACCCGATGGTCGAACCCGACGGATTTCGGTGTGCCACTGAAAACCAGCCCGTGGCTGCCGGAGATCCCCGATTCGGTGGTGCCACCGGTGGCATCGTTGGTCTCGGCCGGCGGCGCCTCGACCATCAAATCGTTGATGCCCAGGTACCGGCCCAGATGTGTCGAGTCGATGATGATGCGGCTCTCCAGCTTGCCCACCGGCAGCTTCGCATGCGGCCTGATCAGCCACGATGCATACGTCAGGTCGATCGCGTGCATGGTCGCTTCGAGGGTGGCCTTCCCGGTCACCGCGTGGTCGATGCCGTTCGCCTTGATCTCCAGCTCGTTGTAATGACGGCGCAAGGCCTGCGGGATGAAGGGGAAGGCCAGGATGGCCACGAACGGGTCCGAGCCCAGGTTTGCCGCGCTGCGCACGCTGCGCGAGAGCTGGTATTCGGCGTAGATGCTGGTTCCGTAGTCCACGCCGACAGCACCGAAAACGAGCGCCGCCACGGCGGATACCGCCGCGATCACACCGGTCAGGACCCTGCGCACCCGCATATTGTGACGCAGTTCGCGGTGAGGATCCCCGGACCCTCGCACCTCGTGGCGGCTCTCACAGTACGTAACATCCACACGCACAAACGCCTAGTGGCACGTTATCGTAGGGTGACCTGGCCACTAACGCCGTGTGGCTTGCGAATATGGGAGATGCCTTTCCCCCCGGAGCTGGAGGGGCTTGTTTGGAGTTACTACTACTACTGACCTCGGAGCTGCATCCGGACCCGGTCCTGCCATCGTTGTCACTGCTCCCTCACACCGTGCGGACGGCGCCGCCCGAGCCATCGTCATTACTCGAGGCAGGCACCGCGGACGCGGTGCTGGTTGATGCGCGCACCGACCTGTCGGCGGCGCGCGGGCTTTGCCGGCTGCTCAGCACGGCGGGCCGGTCGGTTCCGGTCGTGGCAATCGTGGCCGAAGGCGGCCTGGTGGCCGTCAGTGCCGACTGGGGTTTGGACGAGATCCTGCTGCCCGCCACAGGGCCCGCGGAGGTCGACGCCCGGATTCGGCTGGTGGTGGGCCGTCGTGGCGGGCTGGCCGACCAAGAGAGCGCGGGCAAGGTCAGCCTGGGCGAGCTGGTGATCGACGAAGGCACCTACACCACCCGACTGCGGGGCCGCCCGCTCGATCTCACCCACAAAGAGTTTGAACTGCTCAAGTACCTCGCCCAGCACGCCGGCCGGGTCTTCACCCGCGCGCAGCTGCTGCACGAGGTGTGGGGATACGACTTCTTCGGCGGCACCCGCACGGTCGACGTCCACGTCCGGCGGTTGCGGGCCAAGCTGGGACCCGAGTACGAGGCCCTGATCGGCACGGTGCGCAACGTCGGCTACAAGGCCGTCCGGCCGGCGCGCGGTCGACCGCCGATCGCGGCGCCCGACGACGTCGACGACGACGAAGGCGACGCAGAAGAATTGCAAGACCCGTTGGCCGACCCGTTGCACAGTCAGTGACGTGGTCGGACTGGAGGCCCGACTGGCGCTCCGCACTGACCCCGGAAGAACAGCACGGTGTCCGCGAATTGATCTCTGCGGTAACCGAATTCGATGGGATCGCACCCGTCGGTGAACAGGTCCTGCGCGAACTCGGCCACGATCGCACCCACCATCTGCTGGTCACCGAGAACGACACCATCGAGGGCTATCTCAACCTCAGTCCACCGCGGGATGATAGCCCCGGGATGGCCGAGATGGTGGTACATCCGCGGACCCGTCGGCGCGGCATCGGCGCGGCGATGGCGCACGCAACCATCGCAAAAACCGGTGGCACCAATCGGTTCTGGGCGCACGGCACGCTCGACCCGGCCAAGGCGACCGCGTCGGCGCTGGGTCTGGTTCCGGTGCGCGAACTCCTCCAGATGCGGCGGACGCTTCGTGAAGTGCCCAAGCCGGTGGATCCCATGCCCGATGTGCGGGTGCGTACCTATGCGGGCATCGACGATGACGCCGAGCTGTTGCGGGTCAACAACGCCGCTTTCGTCGATCATCCCGAGCAGGGAGGCTGGACGGAGGCCGATCTGGTGGAGCGGCGCAGCGAGCCATGGTTCGACCCGGCGGGATTGTTCCTGGCGTTCTGCGACGCGGGACGGCTGCTGGGCTTTCACTGGACCAAGTTGCACCTCGATCAACCGGGACTGGGTGAGGTGTACGTCCTTAGTGTCGATCCCGCAGCGCAAGGACGCGGGTTGGGGCAGATGTTGACGGCAGTCGGAATCGAGTCGCTGGCTCGCCGACTGTTCGGGACACCGGACTCCGGCGGTGTCGCAAACGAAGTCACCGTGTTGCTCTATGTCGAATCGGATAATCTGCCCGCGATGCGGACCTATCAACGACAGGGCTTCACCACCTACAGCGTCGACACCGCGTACGCTCCGGGCTGACGAAAACGCAGGCAGACGTGCTGTGCAAGCACATTATTCATCTCGGATTATTCATCTCGGATTCACCGATTAGGCACTCTTGTGCGAGCAGCGTCGGCGCATAGTTTCCAGCGTCGGTTGCATGCGACGGTCTGCATCAGAAAGCGAGATCGGTGAGGCTTCACAGTGCGGCCAACACGCTGGCGGCGGGGTTGGCGGTGACGATGACGTGTTCAGGATTGACAGCCTGCGGCGACGACAACAATCACCACGGCGCGGCGACTGTCAACCCCGGCACCGTTACGTGTGACGGCAAGGCCGAGCTGACGGCCGAAGGGGCCACCGGACTGCAGTGAGTGACCAGCGACACCTCGGCCATGCATTTCGGGATCATGGACCTCCTGCAGGTGACGGTGCTGGTGTCGTTGTTCGCTTTGGTCCTGGCCATGCCGTTCGCGTTGGGAGTCGCCATCTTCCTCAGACAGTACGCACCGCGACGGCTTGCTGGGCCACTCGCGTACACGGTCGACCTGCTGGCTGCGGTTCCCTCGATACATCTATGGCGTATGGGGTCTTTACGTCCTCGCGCCGCAACTCCGCCCGGTTGCGACTTGGCTGAATCACTCACTGGGCTGGTGCTTCACTATTTGCTAACGGCAGTGCGTCGGCCGCGGGCGGCGGCACCATCTTCACCGGCGGGCTAGTCTTAGCGGTGATGATCTTGCCCATCATCACCGCGGTCACCCGTGAGGTTTTCGTGCAGACACCCGTCGACCAGATCGAGGCCGCGCTGGCGCTCGGCGCGATCCGATGGGAGGTGGTCAAGACCACTGTGTTGCCGTTCGGGCGCTCGGGGTACGTCAGCGGGGCGATGCTGGGTCTGGGCCGCGCACTGGGAGAAACGGTCGAGCTGCTGATCATTCTGCGTGGCACGCAACGGTCGTGCGGCTGGTCACTGTTCGACGGCGGCTCGACGTTCGCGACCAAGATCGCCGCGACCGCATGGGAATTCAACGACCGCTACAAGGCCGGTTCGTACATCCGCCGCTGGGTTGTGCTTTTCCTGTTGACCTTCGTGGTCGACGCCCTCGCACGAGGGGTGGTCGCCGGCGCCGTCAGGGGCAGGCGATGACCTCGATCTTCGACCGTCCACTCAAGGCGCGCAAACTGTCCCGCCTCGGCGGGCGTCGTCGGGTCGCGAACGTCATTGCGGCAGTGCTGGTCTCGTTGTCGATGGTGATCGCGCTGACCCCGTTGCTGTGGCTTCTGTACGCGGTGGTCGCCAAGGGTTGGCGCGCGGTCGCGTCGTCGGCGTAGTGGACGCATTCACAGGCGGGGACGACGCCGTTTCTGCCCGGCGGCGGTGCATATAACGCGATCGTGGGCACCTTGTTGCAGGGCTTGGTGGCTGCGGCGATTTCCATCCCGATCGGTGTCATGCTCGCCATCTACCTGGTCGCGTATGGCGGCGGCACCCGGCTGGCCGGGTGGCGACCTTCATGGTGGACATCCTGTCTGGCGTGCCCTCGATCGTGGCGGCGTTGTTCATCACGCGCTGTGTGTGGCTACGCTCTGCCTGCCGCGTTCGGGCTTCGCGGTGGCGTTGGCGTTGGTGCTGTTGATGCTCCCGGTGATCGAGCGCACGACCGAGGAGATGCTGCGGATCGTTCCGATAGAGCTCCGCGAGGCCAGCTATGCGCTGGGGGGCGCCGAAGTGGAAAACCGTTGTCAGAGTGGTGATTACGACGGGGAGCTCGGGCATCATCACTGTCATCACGCTGGGGGTGGCCCGGGTGCCCGGGTGATGGGAGAGACGGCACCGCTGCTGATTTTAGTGGGTTATTCGCAGGCCATGAACTTCGACCTACTGCGGGGATTCATGGGGACGCTGCCTAGCATGATGGTCAATCAGACGGCGGCCGGTTCGGGCGTCAACCCAGTACCCACGGAGCGGCTGTGGGGCGCCGGGTTGACACTGATCTTGCTGATCGCGGTGATCAATATCGGAGCCAGGGTTGTGTCAATGATGTTCGCTCCAAAAGTCCTAAGGAGGAGTGCTGCGTGGCCAAGCGCTTGGACTTGAAAGACGTCAACATTTACTACGGATCGTTTCAGGCGGTCGCGGACGTGACGCTGTCGATTTTGCCGCGCAGTGTCACGGCGTTCATCGGAGCGTCAGGCTGCGGTAAGACGACCGTGCTACGCACCCTGAACCGGATGCACGAGGTCATCCCCGGGGCCCGGGTCGAGGGCACTGTGCTGCTCGACGACGAGAACATCTACGCGTCCGGGATCGACCCGGTCGGTGTGCGCCGCACGATCGGTATGGTGTTCCAGAGGCCAAACCCGTTCCCCGCCATGTCGATTCGCGACAATGTGGTGGCCGGCCTGAAGTTGCAAGGGGTGCACAACCGCAAGCTGCTCGACGAGGTCGCCGAGCACTCGTTGCGCGGCGCCAACCTGTGGGACGAGGTCAAGGACAGGTTGAACAAACCCTGTGGCGGACTGTCCGCAGGGCAGCAGCAACGGCTGTGCATCGCGCGGGCCATCGCCGTGCAACCCGACGTTCTGCTCATGGATGAGCCGTGCTCGGCGCTGGACCCGATTTCGACGATGGCGATCGAGGAATTGATCAGCGAGCTGAAACAAGACTACACGATCGTCATCGTCACGTACAATATGCAGCAGGCCGCCCGGGTGAGCGATCACACCGCGTTCTTCAATCTGGAGGCGGTGGGAAAGCCCGGTCGGCTCATCGAGATCGACGACACCGAGAAGATCTTCTCCAACCCGTCCCAGAAGGCGACCGAGGACTACATCTCCGGGCGCTTCGGTTGAGGGCTACGGCGTAGGAGTCGTCTCGTCCTCTGGCAATCGACCGGTCGCCTGGAAGATGACGCGCCGGGCTACCTCCACCGCGTGATCGGCGAAGCGTTCGTAGAACCGCCCTAACAACGTCACGTCGACGGCGGCCGCGACGCCGTGCCGCCACTCGCGGTCCATCAGCACCGAGAACAGGTGGCGGTGCAGGTCGTCCATCGCGTCGTCTTTTTCGCGTATCCGCGCGGCCTTCTCCGGGTCTCGAGACAGCACGACCTCTTGCGCACTGTCGCCCAATTCGACTGCCACCCTGCCCATTTCGGCGAAGTAACCGTTGACTTCCTCGGGCAACGCGTGCTGTGGATGCCGTCGGCGGGCGATCTTGGCAACGTGGAGGGCCAGTGCACCCATGCGATCGATGTCGGCGACCATCTGGATGGCGCT
Source organism: Mycobacterium tilburgii (assembly GCF_902168065.1). Lineage (GTDB taxonomy): Bacteria > Actinomycetota > Actinomycetes > Mycobacteriales > Mycobacteriaceae > Mycobacterium > Mycobacterium tilburgii. Next base: position 93,437 of record NZ_LR655694.1, read on the forward strand.
CACGATCGACCGTAGATCACCGGCCACCGGCGCCTGCAATGCAAGCAATACGAAAGCGCTTTCTTCGGCGCGCGTACTGAGTCGCGCGATCTCTTCGTGGCCGGAGATCACCTGTTCGGCCAGGACGAGGTCGGCCTGCAACAGCGCCTGGGTGGCCTGCTCCATGGCCACCCCGGCCAGCCCGCACAATTCGCCCAGCCGCTCGGATAAGTCCGAGAGTTGCTCGTGGTAGGCGGTCCGCATGACGCCAAGCCTACTTTCCCGGCGTCGAAAACGGTGGTCTAGCGCGGCGAAATCCCGTTATTCACAGGTGGTATCGGCGGCGTTCGTCACCGTCAGGTCGTCCGGCAATTTGGTGGGTGCGCTGCCCCGGGCTGTGGTCAATCTGGACGGTGAGCGACGAGCCGCTGGGTGCGGGCGGGTTGACCGACCTGAAGTCGGGCTCCAGTACCACCTGCACGACCTGCCCATAGCCGGAAACTCGCGCGACCTTTGAATGGCGAATGCGGAGGCCACCGTCGCGGCGGCCTGCTGCTGGCGTTTGATGCGCTCGTTGTCACCGTTGAACTCGGTGGTGACCTGGTGTGACCGCACATAGTTCAGCGCCGTCAGACCGTCGATGAGCTGCGTCCCGAATGCTCCAGCACCGTGCCGAGCCCGTAGTCGTGTAGGAGAGTCTTGCTCCACACCTCGACACCGCCGAGGGCCTCGACCATTTTCGCGAAGCCCGCGAATTCGACCGCGATGAACCCGGTTGATGCTCAAACCCGGACAGCTTCTGGATGACCTTCACCAGGCATTTAGGGTCGCCGAAGGAGAAGGCCGAATTCAGCTTGATCTCGGTGTAGACCATCTTCGGGCCCCATGTCTTTGACTTCTCGTCATAGAGCGGCCCGTACTTCTGGGTGTCGGGATTCCATGCTTCGCACTGGATCGGGGTGATCGCGAGGTTCCACGGAAACGAGACGGCCACCACCCGTTTACGGTTCGCCGGGATGCTGACCAGCATCACGGTGTCGGAGCGGGCGCCCCCGGCGTCTTCGCTGTCGCCCGCGCCCATGTCGGCGTTGGCGCCCGACCGGGAGTCGATGCCGACGATCAGGAAGTCTTCGTCTCCGTACTAGCTGCTCGGGTCGACGATGTCGTCGGAGTGCGGATCGAGCGCGCTGATCATATTGAGCCGGTGGTTCTTCGACGCACTCCACTGCCAGGCGCCGCCGGTCAGGACCAGTGCCAGGACCGCCACCAGCGCGGCGAGCGAACGCGCGGCCAGCAGTATGCCCTGACGGCGCGACTTAGGTTTCGGCGCATCGAGAGATTTCGCTCGGCGGAACCGTTTGTGCCTGACCGGAGCCGGCTTGGCCTCGTCGGCGGTCGCGGAATCCGGCGACTCGAATTCCGGAATCTCGGCGACGACGGCGTGCGAGTAGGACGGGGGATCGATGACCTGGGTGTCCTGCATGTCGACGAACAGGTCCGCGTCCCGATCGAAGGATTGGGCGTCGAAGGCTTCCTCGTCGACGGATTGCTCGTCGTCGAACGCTGCCCGGCGGTGGCGGCGGCCGCCGGTGTCGGCACCGACTTTGGCGATCAGGTCGGCCACGCTGACCGCCCGATGCGTCGCTGCCGCTGGACGCCGATGGCTTGACGGTGTCGTCCCGGGTGTCGTTGTGGGTACCGTCTTCGCTGTTGCCGACGCCGGCCGCGGCCGTGGGCGGGCAGTGCCAGCGGTGAACGGTGTTGTCGGGCGGCGGCGCAGAGAACCGCTCCCAGGGCGCCGCCCCCAAAACGACGATGCCGGCCGATTGCCGGTCGGGGGAGCGGCGATAGCCCGAGTGGCGTCTAACCTCGCCGTTACTAATGTCTTCACTCGCCTCCGAAGCCTTGAGCCGCCGTCAGTGATGTCCGTGCGTCAAAAATCACCGCAGTGTCCCGCCAAAGCGCTGCAACTTCGCTATTGCTCAGGTCACGCTGTCTTCAGTAGCCCCTGGGTAACCGACGAACCGGACCGCCACCCAAGTGCAATCCAGCAAGGTCCATATCGTACTTACTTAATCCATCCGGGCGCTATTTCGAGCGGGATTCAGCCGCCGGAGTGCATGACGTCTGCCCCCGCCGGGACGATGCAGTCGTTGAGGTCGTCCAGCCAGCCTTCGGGCAGCGCGACTCGGGCAGCGGATCCCTGCCGGCCGCGCGGCCCGTTGGCCGCCTCCGGGAATGCGACGGCGGCGTCGAGCCGGTCCAGCAGCCCGTTGAGCTCGTCGACCGTCTTGACCAGCGCCAGCGCCCGGCGCAGGTCGGATCCAACCGGGAAGCCGTGCAGGTACCAAGCGACATGTTTGCGGATGTCGCGCATGCCCTTGTCCTCGCCGTAATGCGCGATGAGCAGCTCGCCGTGTCGGCGCACGATCGCGGCGACTTCGCCGAGCGTCGGTGGCGCCGGGGCGGGGCTGCCGGTGAACGCGGCCGACAGTTCGGCGAACAGCCAGGGCCGGCCCAGGCATCCGCGGCCGATGACGACACCGTCGCAGCCGGTACTGGCCATCATCGTCAGGGCGTCGCTGGCGTAGTAGATGTCGCCGTTGCCGAGCACTGGGATGGTCTGCACGTGCTGCTTGAGCAGGGCGATCTGCTCCCAGTCGGCGGTGCCGCTGTAGCGCTGGGCCGCCGTCCGGGCGTGCAGCGCCACGGCCGCAGCGCCTTCCGCCTCGGCGATCCGGCCGGCGTCGAGGTGGGTGGGGTGCTCGTCGTCGATACCGATGCGGAACTTGACGGTCACCGGGATGTCGGTGCCCTCGGTCGCGCGGACCGCGGCGGCCACGATCTGGCCGAACAGCCGCCGCTTGTAAGGCAGCGCGGCACCGCCGCCGCGCTTGGTGACCTTGGGTACCGGGCAGCCGAAGTTCATGTCGATGTGGTCGGCGAGATCTTCGTTGGCGATCATCTTGGCCGCCGCGTACGTCGTGGCCGGGTCGACGGTGTAAAGCTGTAGCGAGCGGGGCGATTCGTCGGGCGCGAACGTCGTCATGTGCATGGTGACGGGGTGGCGCTCCACCAGCGCACGCGCCGTCACCATCTCGCAGACATAGAGCCCGCTGACCGTGCCGACCTTGGCCTGCTCCAACTTACGGCACAGCGTCCGGAATGCGACATTAGTCACACCCGCCATCGGGGCCAGCACCACCGGGCTGGCGAGCGTGATCGGACCGATCTGCAATTCTGTGTCCGGTGCCAGGCTAGCGGCGGCTCATGGCCAGCTTGCCAGCGGTTTGGTGCAGCTCGAACGCGGTGACCTTCTTGCCGGTGCGGGCTTCCCGCTCGAGCTGGCGCTGCTTGGACACCTCGAACTTGTCGCAGGCCTGCTCGAGCTCCTTGATCAGCAGCGCAAGGTCGTCGCGCATCGCGGCCGCCTCGCCAGTGAAGTTTTCCCGCTCGAAGATGCGCCACTTCTTTAACACCGGCATCACGACCTCGTCGAGGTGGATGCGAGGGTCGTACACCCCGCCGACGGCGATGAAGACGGCCTTGCGCCGGAATTCGGGCACCTGGAAGCCGGGCATCTGGAAGTTGCGCAACACTTTGTGCAGCGACGCCATTGCCTGGTTCGGCGCGACCTCGAACCCGGCCTCACTGACGTCCCGATAGAAGATCATGTGCAGGTTCTCGTCGGCCGAGATCTTGCCCAGCAACTGGTCGGCGACCGTCTCGTTGCAGGCCCTGCCGGTGTTGCGGTGTGAGATCCGGGTGGCCAGCTCCTGGAACGTCACGTAGATGACCGAGTCGAACAGGCTCTCGGCGAACAGGTCGTCCCGGACCTGGTGGTTCTGTCCCGGGCTGAACCCGCGGTTGACGACCTCGATGCGCAGCTTCTCCAATTCGACCGGGTCCACCGCGCGGGTCACCACCAGGTAATCGCGCAGCGCGATGCCGTGCCGGTTTTCCTCGGCGGTCCACCGGTTGACCCAGGTGCCCCACGCGCCGTCCAGGCCGAAGTTCATCGAGATCTCGCGGTGATATGAGGGCAGGTTGTCCTCGGTCATCAGGTTCTGCACCATCGCGACCTGGGCGAGATCGGAAAGCTTGCTCTGCTCGGGGTCCCAGTCCTGCCCGCCGAGCGCATAGAAGTTCTTGCCGTCCGACCACGGGATGTAGTCGTGCGGGTTCCACGGCTTATGCATGGAGAGGTGCCGGTTCAGGTACTTCTCGACGACCGGCTCCAGCTCATGCAAAAGGTGCAGGTCCGTAAACTCGGCTCGCATGACACCCCCAGTTATCTGTGTCTAATGGTTGCAGTCAATATATCTGTGTCGGTCAGTTGCATCAAGTTTCCGCTCTGGCGCGTCGATCACGATTCGGCCTACACAGGACAGCCGCTGGCTAATGCCAACGACTGCTCTCGCCCGGACGGAAATCGTCGCTATCCGGATACCCCTTCCGTCGGCGGAACATACGGGGCCGCGGTGTTGAAAAGCATGTTCACGCAGTAGTCGATGAACTGTTTGCGGGTGGCTCCGAGTTGTCTGTTCAGGTAGGCGGTGAACAGGCTTGTCAGGCCGCCGACGAGGCTGGTGGCGATCATCTTCTGCAGAACGGGATCGCCGATGCTGGACAACTTGCGTTGCAGCAGATCGATGAAACTGGGCATCCACTCGGCGCCCGATTGGGTCAGGATCGGCTCGACGGCGGGAGCCAGCAGCAACACCCGCCCGCGGACTGGATCGTCGACCATCAATTCCACGAATTGCTCGACCGCTTCACGCGGAGTGTCCGCGAATGTGAGCGCCGTCATAGCGCGCGCGCAGACATCGTCGTATACGGCGCGGACGAATTCGTCACGGTCGGAAAAGCTCTCGTAAAAATATCGCTCGGTCAGCGCCGCCTTGCGACATACCGCGCGGACGGTCAGCGCTGGCCCCCGCTCACTGCCCAGCAGTTGCACGCCGGCGGCGATGAGGTTGTCGCGACGGAGGGCGTGGCGACTTTCCAGGGGGACGCCCGACCAACGGCCCCGTCGTTGACTGGTCTGCACATCGCTCCTAAGCTTAAAATGACAACACTCGTAGTCAGAATTTTGGACACAACGTAGGAACCCCAACAATGACCCAAGATACGTCCGCAACCTGCCCACTGACCAGCGCCGAAGCTGGTAGGGACACGACCACGGTCCACAAGGTGGCAATTGGACCCGGCGCCTCCGAGGCCGTCGCCGGCGGCTGCCCGGTGTCTGCGGAGGGGTATCAGGCCCCGCCGACGCCCCTGGGTCCAGAGTCTTTGACGTGGCGGTACTTCGGCGATTGGCGCGGCATGTTGCAGGGTCCGTGGGCGGGCTCGATGCAAAACATGCATCCCCAGCTCGGTGCCGCGGTCATCGATCACTCGACGTTTTTTCGGGAGCGCTGGCCCCGGCTACTGCGGTCGTTGTATCCGATCGGCGGCGTCGTCTTCGATGGGGACAGGGCGCCGATCACCGGCGCCGAGGTGCGCGATTACCACGTGAACATCAAGGGTGTCGACGCGCAGGGACGCCGCTATCACGCGCTGAACCCTGACGTTTTCTATTGGGCGCATGCCACCTTTTTCGTCGGGACAATCATTGTGGCAGAACGATTTTGCGGAGGACTGAGCGAAGCGCAGAAGCGTCAGTTATTCGACGAACACGTCCAGTGGTATCGAATGTACGGAATGAGCATGCGGCCGGTGCCGGCGTCATGGGAGGAGTTTCAGGCCTACTGGGACCACATGTGTAATAACGTGTTAGAGGACAATTGGGCAGCTCGTGCGGTACTCGACCTCACCGAGTTGCCCAAACCTACTTTTGCACAATGGCTTCCGGACATGCTGTGGGCCGCGCAACGCAAACTGCTGGCACCGTTCTTCGTCTGGTTCACCGTCGGTCTCTACGATCCTCCGGTGCGCCGGTTGATGGGCTACCGATGGTCGCGCCGCGACGAGTGGCTGCACCGGCTCCTCGGCGACCTAATTCGCATCGTGTTCGCCTGTGTGCCAACACGATTCCGCAAGCACCCGCGGGCGCGGGCGGGATTGGATCGGGCCTCCGGCCGCATCCCGGCCGACGCTCCGCTCGTTCATACTCCGGCGCGCAACCTGCCGTCGCTGGACGAGCGAGACAACCCGATGCACTACTGCCCCAAGGTTTCCTGAGCTCCGCTGGAGGCCAGTGGGATGACCGTCGACGCACGCCGCTCGCCGTGGCATTCATTCCAGAACCGGTAGACGTCCGCGGCCGTATCGTAGGGCTCGTAGCGCATCGGCAGCCGGCGTTGGTCCCAGTTCTTTGCGAACTTGTCGTAAAACGTTGAGACCTCGAAGTATTTCCGGTCATCGAGGTAGTACTCCTCGTAGGAGTCGCGGGTGATCAAGAAGATGACTTCTTTGGGCGAGCAGTGGTATAGCGAGCCCAGGCACATCGGGCATGGGTGGGCCAGCACGTAGATGCTGGCATCGACCAGGTGCTCGGTTCCTAGCTTCATGCACGCTTCGCGGATCGCGAGGTTCTCGGCGTGTCGGTCACGGATTCTCCGGCGCACGCAGACGGGTCAGATAGCTCGCAGGGTAGTTCCGTACGGCGCGAGAGCCGAGCCCGTGGTAATAACTAGCTTATCTATATTTATAGGGTTTCGACATAGGGAGCGGCATGACGCGCACCGAAAGTGATCGCTGGGATCTCGCGACGAGCGTGGGGGCGACGGCCACCATGGTGGCCGCGCACCGGGCGCTGTCCAACGACAAGAAGCTGATCGACGACCCCTACGCCGCGCCGTTGGTACGTGCGGTCGGAATCGGCGTGTACGTCCGGATGGTCAACGGGGAAATCCCGGTGAGCGGAAGATTTCGGCCCGCGGCGCACGGCAGAAGGGATGGCCACCCGTACCCGTTTCTACGACCAGCACTTTCTCGACGCCACCCGGAGCGGCATCGCCCAGGCGGTCATCCTCGCTTAGGGCCTGGATTCGCGTATCGGCTGCCGTGGCCGGCGGGAACCGTCTTCTACGAGATCGACATGCCGGACGTGATCGAGTTCAAGACCCAGACCTTGAGTGATCTCGGCGCCGATCCGACGGCCGAGCGACGCACGGTCGCAGTGGATCTGCGCGACGATTGGGCGGCGCACTGCAGGCCGCGGGATTCGACCCGTAGACCCCATCGGCGTGGAGCGCGGGGGGATTGGTGGTGTGCCTGCCGGACGATGCGCAGGACGTGCTGTTCGACAAGATCACCGAACTCAGTGCCCCGGGCAGCCGACTGGCATTCGAGTTCGTCCCTGACACAGCGGTTTTCGCCGACCCACGATGGCGTGCGCACCACGACCGGATGACCGAGTACGGCTCGCCGGTGTCACCTACAGCAGCGCGGTGCTTTCGCGAAAGCAGCTCGTCAGCGCAGCAGGTCGTCGTGCAGGCGACTGGTGAGCAGCTCGCGATACGCCGCCCGGGCCGGCTCGTAGAGGTTGTGGAACGTTGCACGGACTGCATCGCGGTTGTATTCCGGGATGGACGCGACCGGTGTCCAGAAACTGTCGATGTCCAGCTGGAAGAACGGTCCGGGCTGGGCGGGTAGGGTGCGGCGCAGGTAGTAATTCGGGTCGAGCACCTGGCCCAGTCCCGGGC
>NZ_LR655759.1 GCF_902168065.1 Mycobacterium tilburgii
CCCGCCCCGCAACCACCGCCACCGCACGCCCTGCCCCCGCATGCCGGGCCGCCGCACGCGATGCCGCACCAGGGCCCGCCCCAGTCGTCGAACCGGCGGCTGATCATCGGCATCGTGGTCACGTCGCTGTTCACCCTCACGATGGTGACGGTCTTGGTGATCTCGCTGGTCAGCCACAGCGACTCAGCAGCGAACAACGCGGCCACCACCACGCCGCATCCCAGGACGCCCAAACTCGGTCCCGCGATCGGTGGTCCGTTCGGGCCGACGACGGCCGCCACCCCGAACGGGACGGCCACACCACCGTTGCCTGCGTTCGTCCCGCCGCCGGAACCTGGGCGCGAATTGCCAATATCCGGCGGCCGGCCTGGCGGTCCTCGACAAGATCGGCGCGGCGGGGGTGGCCGGCAACCGCGACAGCCGCCTGCCCGCCTCTCCGGTGACGATCACCTCGGTACGGCTCGGCTGACGCGGTCCGGTTACGCGGCCGACGTTACGCGATAGACGTCGTATACGCCTTCGACATTGCGCACGACATTGAGCAGGTACCCGAGGTGCTTGGGGTCGCCCATCTCAAAGGTGAAGCGGCTGATGGCAACTCGGTCACCCGACGTGGCGACCGACGCCGACAGGATATTCACCTTTTCGTCAGCCAGCACCCGGGTGACATCCGAAAGCAGCCGGTGCCGATCGAGCGCTTCGACCTGAATGGCCACCAGGAACACCGACGACGGCGACGGCGCCCATAGCACCTCGATGATACGCTCGGCCTGCTGCTGCAGCGAGGCGGCGTTGGTGCAGTCAGTGCGGTGCACGCTGACCCCGCCGCCGCGGGTAACGAAACCCATGATCTGGTCGCCAGGCACCGGTGTGCAGCACTTGGCCAGCTTGGTCAGCACACCGGGGGCGCCGGGGACCGAGACACCGACGTCGTCTGTGCTGCGCGGCCGGCGCAGCATGGTCGTCGGCGTGGACCGTTCGGCCAGATCCTCTTCGGCCTGGTCGACGCCGCCGAGCTCGGCCAGCAGCCGCTGCACGACGTGCCGGGCCGACACATGGCCCTCGCCGATCGCGGTGTACATCGTGGACACGTCGGTGTAGTGCAGTTCGCGCGCCACCGCCGCCATCGACTCACCATTGACCAAGCGCTGCAAGGGAAGTCCGCCGCGGCGCACCTCGCGGGCCATCGCCTCCTTGCCCGCCTCCAGCGCCTCTTCGCGCCGCTCCTTGGCGAACCATTGTCGGATCTTCGCCTTGGCCCGCGGCGACACCACGAACTGCTGCCAGTCCCGCGACGGTCCCGCGTTGGGCGCCTTGGAGGTGAAAACCTCTACCACTTCCCCGTTTTCGAGCTTGCGCTCCAGGGCGACCAGCCGCCCGTTGACCCGGGAGCCGATGCAACGGTGGCCGACCTCGGTGTGCACCGCGTAGGCGAAGTCCACCGGCGTCGAACCGTTCGGCAGGGTGATCACGTCGCCCTTCGGGGTGAACACGAAAATCTCTTGCACCGCAAGGTCGTAACGCAGCGACTCCAGGAACTCGCCGGGGTCGGCGGCCTCACGCTGCCAGTCGAGCAGCTGGCGCATCCACGCCATGTCGTCGATCTCGGCCGCGGCGTGCGGATGCGGAACGCCGTTGCGCCCCTTGGCTTCCTTGTAGCGCCAGTGCGCGGCGATGCCGTATTCGGCGGTGCAGTGCATGTCGCAGGTACGGATCTGCACCTCCAGCGGCTTGCCCTCCGGCCCCACCACCGTGGTGTGCAGCGATTGGTAGACACCGTATCTGGGCTGGGCTATGTAGTCCTTGAACCGTCCCGCCATCGGCTGCCACAACGAGTGCACCACGCCGACCGCGGCGTAGCAGTCCCGGACCTCGTCGCACAAGATGCGGATGCCGACCAGATCGTGAATGTCGTCGAAGTCGCGGCCCTTGACGATCATCTTCTGGTAGATCGACCAGTAGTGCTTGGGCCTGCCCTCGACCGTCGCCTTGATTTTCGACGCGTTCAGCGTGGCGACGATCTCCGCGCGGACCTTGGCCAGATAGGTGTCCCGCGACGGTGCCCGCCCGGCGACCAGCCGAACGATCTCCTCGTATTTCTTCGGGTGCAGGATCGCAAACGACAGGTCTTCCAGCTCCCACTTCACACTGGCCATGCCCAATCGATGTGCCAGCGGCGCAATGACCTCCAGCGTCTCGCGAGCCTTGCGGGCCTGCTTCTCCGGCGGCAGGAAACGCATGGTCCGCATGTTGTGCAGCCGGTCGGCCACCTTGATCACCAGCACCCGCGGGTCGCGGGCCATCGCGATGATCATCTTGCGGATAGTCTCGCCCTCGGCGGCGTTGCCCAGCTCGACGCGGTCCAGTTTGGTCACGCCGTCGACCAGGTGGCCGACCTCTTCGCCGAACTCCTCGCTGAGGGCCTCCAGCGTGTAACCGGTGTCCTCGACGGTGTCGTGCAGCAGCGCGGCCACCAAAGTGGTGGTGTCCATGCCCAATTCGGCGAGGATGTTAGCGACGGCCAGCGGATGGGTGATATACGGGTCGCCGGAGTGCCGGAGTTGACTGGCGTGGCGCTGGTCGGCGACCTCGAACGCGCGCTGCAGCAGCAACAGGTTCGCCTTGGGATAGATCTCCCGGTGTACCGCCACCAGCGGCTCGAGCACGGGGTTGAGCGTGCTGCGCTGGGCGGTCATCCGCCGGGCCAGCCGGGCCCGCACCCGCCGGGACGCGCTGCTGGACGTCTTCAGCGTCTCGGTGGGCGGCGGCTCGGGCGTATCCACGAGCCGAGGCGCTGCCGGCGACTCGATGGGCGGCACATCAGCTTGCGCCGTACCCTGCTCATCCGCCACGTCGGTCACCTCCGAGTCCGAGGATATCTCCTCAGACGCGGCTCAGGCTGTACACGATCAAAGGCGCCAGCGCATCTCGACCGCCCAGTGCGGTGATTTCCACTAGCACCGCGGCGCCGGCCACATTGGCCCCGGCGCGCCGGACCAAACGCTCGGCCGCACCCAGAGTGCCGCCGGTGGCCACCACGTCGTCGACGATCATGATGTTGCTGCCCCGCAGATCCAGACCGTCGGCGGGGATCTCCATCGCCGCGGGGCCGTACTCCCGCTGGTAGCTCTCGCGGAGCACCGGGGGCGGTAGCTTGCCCTCCTTGCGGATGGACAACACGCCGGTGCCTAGCCGCGCGGCCACGGCGGCGGCCACCAGCGACCCCCGCGATTCGATGCCCGCGACCAGATCGACGCCGGCGGAGATGTCGGCCAGCGCATCGCTGACCGCGCGCATCGCCGTCCGGTCAGCGAACAGCGGAGTGAGGTCCTTGAACCGGACTCCGTGCTCGGGAAAATTGGAAACGTCGCGCGTCAACGACGCGATGAGGTCGGCCAACGCCGGATCCTCGCGTATATCCGTCACTGCATCAAAGCCCATCGGTCCATGTTCCAACCCGCGCCCCAGCAGGTCGGATTCGCGCTGACTGCGTACATCTTTTTCGACATCAGCAGCGTTCGCTGCTGATGATACAGGGGCAACGTCGGCATATCACCCCACAATACCGGCGCCCCCTCGGCAAGCAGGCACACGCGTTCGACCAGGTCGCCGGAGACGGCTAGCGCGCCGATGATGCCGTCGATCTTCGGGCTGGCGTAGCCGGACAGGTTGTTGCCGTTGCCGCTGTTCAGGGCGTAGGCGTCCATCGCCGACGAGCCGGTCGATCCGCTGCCGGTGGCCCCGCCGGTGCTGGCCAGCAGGACGTTGATCTTGCGTCGCTGAGCGCCTGCGGGGCCGGATGTGTCCAGGGCCACGTTGGTGACGCTGATCCCGGCCGTCGCGCAGGACTTGGTGATGGTCCCGACGGTGACCGCGAGCCGGGCGTTCGGACTCTGGGTAGCCGATCCACACCGTCAGCGGCGCACCACCCAGCGCGTCGCGGGCGGCGGCGGGATCCGCCTTGTCGAACGGCGCGGCCTCGCCCTGCGCGACTGCGTCCTCGGTGGCCGGCGACAGCCGCACGTTGACGATCGGCACTCCGGCGTCGTGCGCGATAACGTCCCGGGGCATGCACAGCGCGCGACGGCGCGGCAGTCCTTGGCCTGCTCCAGCGGTCCGAGCGGGGCGAAGATCAGCTGCTCGATGCCCGCCGAGGCGAAGTCGGTGCGGTCGTAGTTGTCCGGGGTGGTCAGCGTCTCCGACGAGCCGGCCGCGACATCGACGACATCGACGCTGCGGTTGTTGACCCGGTCCTTGATGTCGGGCCGCCTGCGGCGACACGGTGATCCGTTTGGTGATCGCCCTAGGCCCCGTTGGTGACGAGCACCACCGCGCCGTTGGCCAGGACGGATTGGATCTTGTACCGCCACCCAGGCCGGCTACGTCGATATCGTCAACATCGAATGCATCCCGGGCCGCCCAGGCCAGTACCAGGTCGTCGCAGGTGACCCGGCTTGCCGTTGGAGTATACCGCGTTGTCGGCGATCTGGTAGTCGAGCACCAAGGGCGAACCGCTGACCACCGAGACGCTGCCGAAGTCGTCATGGTCAGCGACGACCTGACCGTCCGGGCCGTGGTAGCCGAATCCGGTCAGGGTTGGGCGCTTGCGCGCCCGCCGTCGCGGCGCCGATGGTGGTGTTGACGTTATAGCTGGTAAGCGGGCCGTCGACGACGTAGGCGATCTGCGAGGCGGCGCTACCCGAGCAGCCGGTCAGGGCGAACGTCGATGCGAGCGCTGCAGCCAGGGCAACGATCGCCGCGCGCCGAAGCATCGCGGGCTACCTCCGGCCGGCGTTTCGCTTGCCGGTCGGGCGCCCAGAGCCGGTGGGCCGCACGGGTCGGGCACCGGGCGCCTGTTTACCGGTGGGCTCGACCCCGTCGGTCGAACTGCCCGCCGTCTCGGCCCCGTAGGTAGAATCGAACTCCGGCGCGGCCTCGGACGTTTTCGCACCGGACTCGCCGCCGTCGGCGGCCTGCTTCTGTGGGCCGGGCTTGCGCCGTTTCACGACGCGGCGGGTGTGCGTGCGCACCAGCTCGGTGCGCTCGCGCAGCGTGACCAGCAGCGGCGTGGCGAAGAAGATCGACGAGTAGGTGCCGACCAGGATGCCGACCAGCTGCACCAGCGCCAGGTCCTTAAGCGTGCCGACACCGAGCAGCCATACCGCCACCACCATCAGCGCCAGCACCGGCAGCACCGAGATGAGGCTGGTGTTGATCGAGCGCATGAACGTCTGGTTGACCGCCAGGTTCGCTTCCTCGGCGAAGGTGCGCCGGGTGGTGTGCTGGAAGTCCTTGGTGTTCTCTTCGACCTTGTCGAACACGATGACGGTGTCGTACAGGGAGAAGCCGAGGATGGTCAGCAGGCCGATCACGGTGGCGGGGCTAACCTCGAAGCCGACCAGTGAATACACCCCGGCGGTGACGGTCAGGTCGAACACCATGGTGGTCAGCGCGGAGATCGCCATGTAGCGCTCGTAGCGGACCATGATGTAGAGGCCGACCAGGACCAGGAACACGACCAACGCGAACAGCGCCTTCTTGGTGATCTGGCCGCCCCAGGTCTCCGATACCGCCGAGTCGCTGATCGCCACCTTGCTGGGCTTGCCGTCGGCGCCCTTCGGCTGGAACGCATCGAACAGCGCGTCGCGCAGCTTCGCCGTCTGCTCGTTGGTCAGCGTCTCCGAGCTGATCTGCACCGTCGCCGATGCGCCGTTACCGACGATGACCACGGCCTCGACGTCACGGCCCAGGGTCTTCCGGAACACCTTTTGCACCTGCGAGGTCTGCACCTGGCCGGTCGCGCCCGTGACGGGCATGGAGACCGTGGTGCCGCCCTTGAAGTCGATGCCGAAGGAGAAGCCACGTAGGATGATGCTGAGCACCGCGATGGCGACGATCGCACCGCTGATGCCGTACCAAAGCTTCCGCCGCCCGATGACCTCAAACGCGCCCGTTCCGGTGTAGAGCCGGGAGAACACGCTGTGATGCGGCAGCTGCGTGGTGGAGTCGGCCGTGTTGTCGCCGCCGGTGCTCTTGGCTTTAACGGTCATCGCGCGGTCACCGTTCCATCTTCACGCTCGGGCGCAGCCCGGCGTTCGCGGACGACCTGCTGGATAGCACCCAGGCCATTGTAGGCGGGCTTGGCCAGCGTCGGAGATTTGGAGGCCAGGTACACCAGCGGCCAGGTGACCAGGAACACCACCACCACGTCCAGGACGGTGGTCAGGCCCAGGGTGATCGCGAATCCGCGCACCTGGCCGATCGCCAGGACGTAGAGCACCGCGGCGGCCAGGAAGGTGACGGCGTTACCCGACACGATCGTCTTGCGAGCCCGCGCCCAGCCTCGCGGCACCGCCGACCGGAACGAACGGCCCTCGCGGATCTCGTCCTTGATGCGTTCGAAGAACACCACGAACGAGTCTGCGGTGGTTCCGATACCGATGATCAGACCCGCGATACCCGCCAGGTCCAGGGTGTAGTTGATCTGCCGGCCCAGGTTCACCAGAATTGCGAAAACCATTGCGCCGGAAGCGATCAGAGAAAGCGAGGTCAACAATCCCAGTATCCGGTAGTACAGCAGCGAATACACCAGCACCAGGGCCAGGCCGATCGCGCCCGCTATCAGGCCAGCTTTCAGGGAGGTCAATCCCAGTGTCGCCGAGACGGTTTGGGCTTCCGACGATTCGAACGACAACGGCAGCGAGCCGTACTTGAGGACGTTGGCGAGCTGGCCGGCCGTGGTGGCGTTGAACGGCGGGTCTCCGCCGGAGATCTGGGTCCGTCCACCCGGGATGGGTTCCTGGATCATCGGGGCGCTGACGACCTGCGAGTCCAGGGTGAAGGCGGTCTGGGTTCCGACGTGGGCGGCGGTGAAGTCGGCCCAGGTGTTGGCGGCTGCGGGTTTGAATTGAAGGTCGACGACGAAGCCGATGCCGTGTTGGTTCATCGTGGAACTGGCGTCCTGGATCTGATCTCCGCTGATTATCGACGGCCCCAGCAGGTAGACTATCTTGTAGTCGGTCGAGCAGGTCACCAGCGGCAGTTTCGGGTCGTCGTTGCCGGCCAGGATGTCCTCTTTGTCACAGTGCGAGGCCACCCACCGCATCGCGACCATCTGGATGTAGGGATTGTCGCTCTGCCGAAGCTTTTTCATGGCCTGGATGCGCTCGGCCAGATCCTTGCGTGGATCGGGCGGCGCGGGCACCTGGGGTGGCGGCGCCCCACCGGCCGGAGTGGCGCCCGTCTCTTTTACACATCTCCGAGCCCACGAGACCAGCACAAATCTCCTATGCCGCCCTCTGCTTGTCAAAAAAAAGCGTGCAGCTAGGCTTCAGGGACATGTTGAGGCAGACGGGCGTGGCGGTCACACTTGTCGCTGAGATCCTGCAACCCTTTCTCTTCTACCCCTCTCCTA
>NZ_LR655760.1 GCF_902168065.1 Mycobacterium tilburgii
CCCCCCCCACCCCCCCGGCGCCCCCGGCACACGCCGCCCGGCCCCGGAACCGGCCACCGGCGCCGCCGGGCAATTTTCCCGAGACCCGGAACAGCGCGAACTGGTCGACGCCGATACCGCCGTTGGGCGCGGCCGTCCAGGTCACCGACCGCACCGTGCCGGCCGACACATCGCGGTCGAGCTTGGCCGTCCAGCCGGGCATTGCCTCGGTACGCGCGGACTCAACGTCGGGCAGCTGCACGGTCAGCGCCATGGTGGCCGCACCCTTGTCCGATTCGTTGGGCACCTGAAAGCTCACCAGCGCCATGGCGCCCCGGACCGTGGTGTCGCTAAAGGCGTGGACGTGCGCCCACGCCGACGGGGTAACGCCGATGGCCCCGAGGTAGAGCACCGCTGCGGCGGCTACAGCGATAGCGGCCCGTGACATCCGTGCAGCGTGAAACGGCATGTGCGAACCTAACTTTCAGAACAGGCCGAGGCGAGCCATCAGGTCGGCCTCGATGCCGTCGAGCTGAGCCGAGGTCGCAGAGTGCGCGGTCCGGCGGCGCGCGGTGGGCATGTGCTCGGCCGCGGCGACGGCCGCCGACAGATCGGCGAGACGCTCGGAGATGGCGGCGACGAACTGCTTGGTCTCGGTATCCTTGGGCTTGCGTTCCTGCACGGTCCGCAACGACTTCTCGGCACCGGCGATCCGGGCCAACAGCTGCGCGCCGTGCCCGGAGAACTGACCGATCTGAGCCAGCGGGATGCCCAGTTGATCCGCCCGGCGCTGGTCGATCAGCCTGCGAGCGGCGATCGCCGCCCGGTGGATCACCGGCGTCAGGATCGGCGCCAACAGCCGCGACACCGTCAAGATTCGCCGAATCCGGGTGGGTGACAACAACTTGCCCTCCCGGGCAGCCTTGAGTTCGGCCTCCGCAACCTTCAACGCTGTTCGGTCGCTGTCGTGCTGCGCTTTGATCTGCGCCTTGAGGGCCTTGTCGGCCGCACGCCGTTCCTCCCGGAACTGCCGAGCCTGATTCTTGGCGCTGAGCTTGGCTTCCAGCTTGGCCCGGGCCTTGATCGCGCGTGCCTCGGCACGACGCGTCGCGCGACTCTTCCGCTTGCGAAACAGGCCCATTGCCGACCGCCTCCCGGTGTCTCGTGGGTGATCGCCGCCGCGTGTGCGCGATCCGAGAACCAACCCTAACCGGCACAGGGCGGTGGCCACCCAACAGGGCGGACCGACGTCGTCAGCTAGCTAGGCGTCGAGGTGCTCGGCGCGGCGCAGCTCGTCGACACGTTCGACGATGTCCTGCTGAGCCTGCGCCGACAAGCCGACCGCACGGAGCGCGATCTGGCGCACTCTGTCCTCGCGCAGGCTCGCCATCCACGACAGCTCTTTGTCGAGCTTCTCGTAGTACTCGTCGTCGGTGAAATAGGCCGGCTTGATCCGGAAGAAGTTGGCCAACGCCGCCATGGTGGCCGACGACGGGTTGGTCCGGTTGCCGGAGCGGAGCTGCGACAGGTAAGGAGCCGACATCGTGATGCCTTCCGCCTTGAGTGCCGCAATCACCTCCGCCGAGGTGTGCGGCCCGCGCCCCGGTGGATACACCGTGTCGAACAAGCGGTTTAGGCGGGCGGCGAATGTCGTGCTCATCGATAGATCTCCACTGGGCTGTAAAAGTTAACCGTTTACCTATGTGTATTTGCTGATCATGGTAGCGAGTGTTGGTGCCCACAACTAGGTGCAAACCAGACCGGCTTCGCTGTACGTGGCATCGACAATCGTTATTTTCCACACGGAGAGCCTCCAACTAAATTACGGCAGTGTCCACAAACCGAGCAAAACTCACAGGTTATCCGCAGAAAAGAACATCACTAAACGTGCTAGTGCGCGGCCGCCCCACGAGTGGCGAGATGGGTCGATGGGTGGTATCGGACAGGGCTCTCGCAACCATTCGACAACGCATGTCGCCAAAACAGAAGATTTGCTGCAAACAACCGTTTATTTGCGGTATAGAATCGCCGGTGCGCGCGCCGGTCGGCCCAGGTGTCACTGGGGATCGATTGGCGGAGCGCCCCGCTGTCGCTGTGCCGCTAACGCTGTCCGGCGACCGCCCGCTGACCGAATCATGGGTCCGGCGCCGTCGCAGTGTTTGCGCTGGCCCACGCTGACCGCGACTAGCGTCGCTGCCGCGACTACCGCGACAGCTACCGACCGCGCGCTGTCGACAAAATCGATAGGCCACCACAAGTGTGAACACCCCGTCGGTTGACGCATGCAGGAGCTGCTGGGGGGAGGCGGCCGTGCGGCGCGCGGCTTCGTGGATGCCGCGCGCACCGCTGGAAGCCGTACGGCGAAGATCGGGATGGCCAACCACGGCGGCGCATCGCGATCGGCCGCGTCGGGGGCGCTGGCCCCGGGTCGCATCTTCGATCACGGGAACCGCGAGCCATTGGTCATCGTGATGGGCCGAGGCCTTCTCGGTGAATTCCGTGCGAATAGCCACCGAATCGGACACGTCGTTGGACAACCAGCGTGGTCATTATCGCCGCGGGTGCGGCCGAGGATTCCAGCAAGCGGCCCGCGCACAGCGCATCACCGGGCGCGCGGTGTACCAGTGGCTCGCGGTGCGTCAGGACCCTGTCACGAACCGGCGGAATTCGGAAAACCCGTAATCGCGAATTCGGCACTCGAACGAATTCGGTTGAATTGCGCTACGCGGCAAGCAGCATGGCCAGAATTGCGGTGTCGGGATGACTGATGGGGTCAACTCCCACTCGGCTCACCATGGACGTGATGGTGCCATCGGCTTCTGCTTCGACCCAGGCCGCGCGGTGCTCCAATCCCAGGTATGGCAGCCCCGGCAACAGGACACAGCCCGAGGCGGCGCCGTTGCACTCCGGCAACGACGTCGTGGTCTCCGACGGCGGGTGCAGCATCAGCAGCGCGGGAGGCTGATGATCGGCGAAATAACCTGGCTGGATTGCAGACTCACCGAACACGGTGCCCTCGGCCAGCACCAGGCCGACGGTGTCCGGCTCGGGCTCGTCGGGCAATTCCTCACGGGCGCCGAAGACCGTTGTGGTTGAGAGCAATCCGGGTAAGGACGCCACCCGAACCGCGACCATCAGCAGTTGTGCCCATTCTTTGGTCGAGTCGGGCCACCGGCCGGAGATCACGAACCCCTTCAGGGCACCACGAGCATGGAAAGGGGAAACCCTAATGGGCCGGTCAGAACCAGTCTCCATTTCGACCTCCGCGCTACGCCCCCGTCCGATTAACCACACTGGTAATTCGAGTAATTAAGAATGCCTGCGTGTTCTGTTGCCGTGCAACCCGGCACGGCTGTTGGCGCTCCCGCCGATCGATGGCGAAACTCAGCCGAAAATCAGGCCCTTTGTCTTCGACGTGGCGGCCGCGTACCGAGACTGCACATCCGCCCAGTTGACGACATTCCAGAACGCCTTGACGTAGTCCGCCTTGACGTTCTTGTACTGCAAGTAGAAGGCGTGCTCCCACATGTCGACCTGCAGCAGGGGGATGATGCCCAGCGGGACGTTGGCCTGCTGGTCGTAGAGCTGGAAGGTCAGCAGCCGGTCGCTGAGGGTGTCGTAGCCGAGCACCGCCCAGCCCGAGCCCTGCAAACCGTTGGCGGCGGCGCTGAACTGCGCGCGGAACTTGTCGAACGAGCCGAAGGCGTCGTCGATTGCGGCGGCCAGGTCGCCGGTCGGCTTGTCGCCACCGTTCGGGGACAGGTTCTTCCACCAAATGGAGTGGTTGACGTGGCCGCCAAGGTGGAACGCCAGGTTCTTCTCGTTCAAGAAGATCGCGGCATGGTCGTCGTTGGCCCGTGCCTCTTCGAGCTTGGCGATGGCGTCATTCAAACCATTGACGTACGTCGCATGGTGCTTGCTGTGGTGGATCTCGTTGATCTGACCGGAGATGTGCGGTTCCAGCGCTGCGTAGTCCCAGTTCAAGTCGGGCAAGGTGTATTCAGCCACGGCATTCCTTTCCTTGATGATCGTCTTAACGCGCCTTCGAGCGGATTCCGCCACGCGGCAGGCTCAGCGTAATCAACCCTGCTCCAAGACCGCGCCCGCCGCAAGGACGACCCCTACGAACCGAAAAGACGAGTACTCGATCGACGGGGTTTCAAGACCGAACGATCAAGACAAGACGATAAGGGCCAGGACGGCGAGCAACGCCAGCGCGATCACGCCGGCGCGCAACGCGGCAACGCTGTAACTGTGATTCCATACGGGCGACCCGGAATGCGAGTTCGATGAGGCCGGAGCGCCCGGACCGAACGAATGCGTCGCCATCAATCGCCTTCCGCAGTCAGTCACCCGCATAAGTGAGGTGAGCCACAACACTTTTCGTGATGGCGATCATAACTCGTCGTGATGGCATTTGGAAAACGAGCTCGGTGGCTACGACCGGCGTCGGGCCCGCCACAACGGCGAGGCGCCGCCGCACCGGGGTGCATTTCCGGTCCCGCGGGGCTGTCAGCTGCGATTTAGCGGGCCGTTGAGTTCGCTCGGGCGGCCCGAGGGCCCTGTCGATGAAGCACAAACCCTCCGTGTTATCCACAAATGAGGCCAAGGTAAACCGCAAGTTGCTGATCGATTGCGTGCATACCCCCAGCCTCCATGTGGATAAACCTGTGGAAACTGTGGATAGTCACAAAGTAGCTGTGACTTGCGTAACACCTGCGGCGGCCCCGACGCCATGCCGGGACTGCCCGCCGCATCGTCGCGGCGTTAGGCTGGCCCGGTGATCCAGGTGTGCTCCCAGTGCGGCGCTCGGTGGAACGTGCGCGAGCGTCGCCGCGAGTGGTGCCCGCGCTGTCGCGGCGCGCTGATGGCACCCCTGGGAGATGGACCGATCGGCGACCCCCGCTGGAAGACACCCGGCGCAGTGCCACCACCCGCGCGCCCACCGGTTCTGCCGCGGCTGCCGACCGGCTTCCGGTGGATCGCCGTACGCCCAGGCGCCGCCCCGCCCGCGCGGCGAGAGCGACGGCCGCTCGGGCCGACGCCCCTCTACACGGTGATCCCGCGCTGGGGACTGGCCGACCGCATCGAGCAGGCCCCGACCCCGGGCGTCGCTCCGCCACGTGTTAGTCCGTTGGCGGCCACGGTGCGCCTGTGGCTGTTCATCAGCGTGCTGGTGCTCTGCGGGACGGCGCTGGTGTACGTCCTGCGCTACATCCTGTTGGTCATCAATCGCAAGACCCTGCTGAATTCCATTGTGGCGACCTTCGCCGACTACCTGGGAGATCTGGCCAGCGTCGCGGCGGCCGGGGTGTGGATCTTGTCCGGGGTCCTGCTGATTCAGTGGTTGATCGCTCGCCGCGCCGTGGTGTTCTCCCATTACGGCATGCCCGACCAGCGCTCCACCTGGTCGTTGTGGGCGGGCTGCCTCGTTCCGGTCGTCAACCTGCTGTGGGCGCCGGTCTATGTCATTGAGCTGGCCGCGCTCGAAGACCATCACAACCGGTTGCGGCGCCCGATCCTCGAGTGGTGGGTCGCGTGGATCGTCAGCTACGCCGTATCGGTCTGGGCGATCATCACCAGCTTCGAATCCGATGCCCAAGGCATCGCGAATAACACCGTCATGATGGTGTTCGGATATCTCTTCGCCGCGGCCACGCTGGCCGCGGCCGCGCGCATCTTCGAAGGGTGCGAACGCAAGCCCGTGGCACGGCCCGCACACCGCTGGGTGGTGGTCGCATCGGATCGGTGCGATGGCGCCGACGGGGCAGGGTCGAATGTTCCGGTTGAGAAGAAGGGACAGGAACCGGCAGCATAGGGGGTATGACATGGGCCGACGAGGTGCTCGCCGCGCATCCTTTTGTCGTTGCTCACCGGGGCGCGTCGGCCGCCCGCCCTGAACACACACTGGCCGCCTACGAGCTCGCGCTCAAAGAGGGCGCCGACGGCGTCGAATGCGATGTGCGGTTGACCCGCGACGGCCACTTGGTATGCGTGCATGACCGGCGGCTGGATCGCACGTCCACCGGCGCCGGGCTGGTCAGCACGATGACGCTCGCCCAACTACGCGAACTCGAATACGGCGCCTGGCACGACAGTTGGCGACCCGACGGCGCTCATGGTGACACCAGCCTGCTCACACTCGACGCCCTGATATCGCTGGTCCTGGACTGGAACCGGCCGGTGAAAATCTTCATCGAGACCAAGCATCCGGTCCGGTACGGCTCGCTGGTGGAAAGCAAGGTGCTGGCGCTGCTGCACCGATTCGGGATCGCCGCGCCGGCCTCCGCAGCCCGGTCGCGGGCGGTGGTGATGTCCTTCTCCGCGGCCGCGGTGTGGCGCATCCGTCGAGCGGCGCCCCTGCTGCCCACGGTGCTGCTCGGCCGGAACGCCCGCTACCTGACCAGCAGCGCGGCCACCGCTGTCGGCGCGACCGCGGTCGGGCCCTCGGTGACCGCGCTGAAGGACTATCCGCACCTGGCCGACCGCGCCGCCGCGCAGGGCCGCGCCGTGTACTGCTGGACGGTCGACGGCTACGACGACATCGACTTCTGCCGCGACGTCGGGGTCGCGTGGATCGCCACCAACCACCCCGGCCGCACCAAGACCTGGCTCGAGAACGCCCGAACTCCCGGGCGGAGCTAGTTCGAGATAAGGTAACCGCCAGTGGCGGCTCCGGACGTACCCCCAGCGCTTCGCGTCCGTTCAGCTGCTGGCAGCCGGCGGGCAGGTCAATACTGGCCAACGGATCCTGCATCGGCGCCGTCGGGCACACTGTGACGCCGCCGAGGGCGTCGACTAGGGCGGCAAACCCGCTGAAGCCGATCTCGGCGTAGTGATCCAGACGCAGCACGGTGGCCTGCTCGACTGTCTGGGCCAGCAGTGACCCCCGCCGGCCGCGAGGGCCGAGTTGATCTTGTCTTTGCCTTGCCCCGGGATCGAGACGAACGAGTCGTGCGGAATCGACACGTCCAGCCGCAGGGCACCACCGGTAAGGCCGATGCCGTACAGCAGCACGACGATCACCGCGGCCGATGCGATTCCCCTGATCCAGCGTAGCGTGCGACGCCTGCAGGGTGGCGGGGGCGGCGGCTGAGCGGACGATTGGGTGGGCGTCCGAATCGCGGGTGCCGGCAGCGCGACGC
>NZ_LR655761.1 GCF_902168065.1 Mycobacterium tilburgii
CACCACGTCCGCCCCCACAAAAGGCGAAAAAGAAACGCTCCCACCACCGGAACCGCCACCGCGCCGGCCGGGTAGAACAGGATCGGCGAGCCCGCCCGTAACCGCGTCTGCGCGAGGTTGATGTCGCCGCCCCACGACACTACCGAGGTGGGCAAGCCGACCCCCAGGTACGACAAGGTCGCCTCGGTGACGATGAAGGTTCCCAGCGCGATCGTGGACATCGCGATCACCGGCCCCACGGCGTTCGGCACCGCGTGCCGCAGCAGCGTTTGAAACCTGCTCAGCCCCAATGCTTTGGCCGCCAACACGTAGTCGCTGGACCGTACCTCGAGCACCGCACCGCGCGCGATTCGCGCGATCTGCGGCCACCCGAACAAGGCCAGGATGGCGATCACCGTCCACACCGTGCGATGGTGCAGCACCTGCATCAGCACGATGGCGGCCAACAGCAGCGGCAGCCCGAAGAAGATGTCGGTGACGCACGAGACGACGGCGTCGATCCACCCGCCGTAGAAACCGGCCAACGCACCCAGCGTGCCGCCGAGGACGAACACCAGCAGGGTCGCGCCCAGGCCGACGGTCACCGACGCCCTGGCCCCGTAGATGGTGCGGGCGTAAATGTCATGACCCTGCAGGTCGGTGCCGAACCAGTGGACCGCCGAGGGGCTGCGCAAGCTCTGGCTGGGATCGGCATAGGTGGGGTCGGCGTGCGTGAACAACGCCGGAAACAGCGCGACGGCAACAATCAGCACGATCAACACGGTCGCGACGACGAACTTGGGGCGGCGGTGCAGCTTTCGCCAGGTTTCCCGCCAAAAGCCCGAATGCTCAGCCATAGCGGATCCTCGGGTCCAGCAGCGCGTAGAGCAGATCCACCACCATGTTGGTAATCAGGTAAATCAGCACCAGCACCGTTACGACCGACACCACCGTCGGTGCCTCCTGCCGGGCGACCGCCTGGTAGAGCACGCCGCCGACGCCGTGAATGTTGAAGATGCCTTCGGTCACTATCGCGCCACCCATCAGCGCGCCCAGATCTGCACCCAGGAACGTCACGACCGGGATCAGCGAGTTGCACAGGATGTGCACGGTCACGACTCGCGGTCGCGACAGCCCCTTAGCCGTCGCGGTGCGGACGTAGTCGGCGTGCGCGTTGGCGGCCACCGCCGATCGGGTCAATCGCACCACGTAGGCGAATGACACAGAGCCCAGGACGATTCCGGGCAACAGCAAGCGCCCGACCGTCGCCCGTTCACCGACGGTGACCGGCGCGATGCCGAGCTTGACCCCGAACAGGAATTGCGCCAGAAAGCCCAGCACGAAGATCGGAATCGCGATGATGATCAGGCCGGCGATCGGCACCGTGGCATCGAACAGCCCGCCCTGACGCAGACCGGATATCACGCCGAACCCTATGCCGAGCGCCGCCTCGACAACCAGTGCGATAAGCGTCAGCCGGATGGTGACCGGAAAGACATGGGCCATAACGGAACTTACTGGCAATCCGGAGTAGGCGCGGCCCAGGTCGCCATGCAGGACTCCGGCCAGATAGTGCAGGTATCGCAGCAGGAAGGGGTCGTCGAGGTGGTAGTGCGCCCGCAACTGCGCCGCCACGGCCGGCGTCAGCGGCCGGTCCCCCGCGACCGCGGCCAACGGATCGCCGGGCAGCAGGAAAACCATGCCGTAGATCAGCAGCGTGGCGCCCAGGAAGACGGGCACCAGCACGGCGATCCGGCGTGCGAGATACCACCCCATTGTCAAGCCTTGACGATGTTCTCGTAGTCGGGCAGCCCGTTCCAGGTGACCGTGACGCCGATGACCTGTGGCGACCATCCGATCACCTCGATGTAGTACCACAGCGGCACTGCGGGCATGTCGTGCAACAGGATTCGCTGTGCGACATTGACCAGCACATCGGCCTGATGCAGGTCGGGCGCGGCCTCGGCGGCGGCCAGAGCGGCGTCGAATTCCCGGCTCGAATACCCGACGTCGTTGGAGCCTGCGCCGGTGGCGTACAGCGGCGCCAGGAACTCGATCATCGACGGGTAGTCACCGATCCAGCCCGCCCGAAAGGCGGTGTCGATGGTGCGGTTGGTGATCTGGGTGCGAAAGCCCGCGAACGTGGGATGCGGCACGCCGACGGCATCGATGCCCAGCACGTTCTTGATGCTGTTGGCCACCGCGTCCACCCACTCTTGATGTCCGCTGTCGGCATTGTAGGCGATCGCGTACGGTCCAGTCCACGGCGAGATCGCGTTAGCTTGGGCCCAAAGTCGGCGCGCCCGTTCGGGGTTGAAGTCCAATGCGTCGCTGCCCGGGATGTTCGTGTCGTATCCGGGTAGGGAGCTGGCGGTGAAATCGCGGGCCGGGCTGCGGGTGCCGTTGAAGATCTGCTGACAGATCTGCGGGCGATTGATGGCCGCCGACAGCGCCAGCCGACGCAACCGGCCCTCTTCGCCGGCGAAGTGCGGGAGCCGCAACGGCGTGTCGAGCGACTGGCTGACCGTGACGGGCCCGCTGGCGGAGTTGCCGCCCAGATCGCGGCGGTAGATCGTCAACGCGCTGGACGGGATCGTGTCCAGCACATCGAGATTACCGGACAACAGGTCGGCGTAGGCGGTATCCAGGTTGCCGTAGAACTCGAACCGCAGGCCTTTGTTGCGGGGTTTGCGGTTGCCGTGATATCGAGGGTTCGGTTTCAGGTCGATCTTCACGTTGTGCTCCCAGGCAGGCCCGTCCGGACTGTCCGCCAGCTGGTACGGGCCGTTGCCGACCGGATTACGGCCGAACTCTGCCATGTCGTGAAACGCTTTGTCCGGCAAGGGGTAGAACGCGCTATGTCCCAGCCGCAGGGTGAAGTCGACCGTCGGAGCCTTGAGCCGCACCGTGAACTCGAGATCGTTGACGACGCGCAACCCGGACATCGTGGTCGGTTTCCCGTCGCCGGGCGGGCCGGCAACGTCGTCGAATCCGGCGATCGGACTGAAGAAGTCTTGTTGCAGTTGGACATTGGTGCTCAACGCCCCGTAATTCCAGGCATCGACAAACGAATGCGCCGTCACCAGGGAGCCGTCGGTAAACTGCCAGCCCGGTTTGAGCACGATCCGGTAGTTGATGTTGTCGGTGGTCTCGATCGACTGTGCCACCTCGGGCGACGGCTTGCCCGCGGCGTCGTAAGACACCAGGCCGGCGAACAGCCGGTCCAGGATGCGCCCGCCGAGGCTGTCGTTGGTGCCGGTCGGGATCAGCGGGTTGGGCGGTTCGCCGCCGTTGACCACCACCAACTCGGGGCTCAGCGCACCGCCGCCACAAGCAGACAAGCACCCAGCCACCAGCAGCACCGCGGCGAGAAGCGGCCGGACCGGCCTGCCCCGCAACCTACGCATGCCTGTGACACTAGGGCCTACGGCGGCCGCGATGGCGACGGCCCGCTGGTGAAGCGCGTCATCGGCCCCGACGTCATCGATCTCGCGATGGATTTGGGCGAGTGCGATAAATCCTCACCCAGGCATCGGACTGTCCGGCGGGCGGCAAGAGGGAATCGGTTATCCGAATCCCGTAGTCGTCTGCTGCCTGGAGCGTTTGCCGCTTAGGCGGCAGTCGCCAGGTGCACCTGCGCGTCGCAGACATCGATGGTGGCCGGCATGGTCAGCACGGCCACCGTGTTCGGCGGACTGACCTGCAACTCGGTGTAGGTCGGACACGGGTCGCAGCGGCTGTCGACGGCCATCCCCTCGACGGTGGCCTGCCCCTGCTCAGTCAGCGACAGCGTGACCGTCGGCGGCACGTCGGCCCCGGCGGGCAGGCCCCATATAACCACGCGGCGTGGGCGTGGCACGAACCTCCGGCCAGTGGTTGCCCATCTCGACGATGGAGTAGCCGGTGAGCGTGCATGGCCCAGCACCTCCGGCGAGGCTGAAAGTCAGCGTGACCGCGCGGTGGCCGACGCCGCCCTGAATCGCCGACGGGGTCACGGTGACCTGCTCGGACCGGCACGGCTGCGCCTCCTCGGCGCTTTCGACCGGCACCGCGTGAGCCGGCGACCCCGTCGCGACGGTTAACGCGTAACTCGTTGCGGCGGCGCCAAAGATAAGCCGTGGTCATCGCGCGCCCGGCCCGCGAAATTCCCGTACACCGGTGATTATCCGTTATGACTACGTGCTTTGCCATCGAATTGGAGTGCGGGAATTCCGCGGGCCAAGCTAGGCTCGCAGACGGCTGACCAGCTTGAACCCCGGTCTTCGAATTAGGAGAAAAGCAAGTGACCGCCACACCCATCGACGGCCCGTCCTCGTTCCCGCCCCCGGCGCACTTCGTCGAACAGGCCAACGCCCGTGAAGACCTCTACCATCAGGCTGAGCAGGACAGGTTGGCGTTCTGGGCCGACCAGGCCAACCGGCTGTCGTGGGCGACGCCGTTCACCGAGGTACTGGATTGGTCGGAGCCGCCGTTCGCCAAGTGGTTTGCCGACGGCAAGCTCAATGTCGCCTACAACTGCGTGGACCGTCATGTCGAGGCGGGGCTAGGCGACCGGGTCGCCATTCACTGGGTGGGCGAGCCGGTCGAAGACAGCCGCAGCCTCACCTACGCCGAACTGCAGGCCGAGGTCTGCAAGGCTGCCAACGCGCTGACCGATCTCGGTCTGGTCGCCGGTGACCGGGTCGCCTTCTATCTGCCGCTGATCCCGGAGGCGGTGATCGCGATGCTGGCGTGTGCGCGGCTCGGGGTCATGCACAGCGTGGTGTTCGGGGGCTGCACGGCCAAGGCGCTGCGCGCCCGCATCGCCGACGCTCAGGTCAAGGTTCTGATCACCAGCGACGGGCAGTTCCGGCGCGGCAAGCCGGCACCGCTGAAGGACAACGCCGACGAAGCCGTGGCGCCCGGGCCCGACGGCGACAGCCTCATCGAGAAGGTTCTGGTGGTGCGCCGCACCGGAAGTGATGTGTCCTGGGACGACGACCGCGACGTGTGGTGGCACGACGTGGTGGGGTCGGCCTCGCCGGAACACACGCCGCAACCTTTCGACGCCGAGCACCCGCTGTTCCTGCTGTACACCTCGGGTACCACCGGCAAGCCCAAGGGGATCGTGCACACCAGCGGCGGCTACCTGACGCAGTCCTGCTACACGGTGCACACCATCTTCGACGTCAAACCGGAAAGCGACGTGTTCTGGTGCACCGCCGACATCGGATGGGTCACCGGGCACACCTACGGTGTCTACGGCCCGCTGTCCAATGGCATCACCGAAGTCCTCTACGAGGGCACGCCGGATACGCCGGATCGCAGCCGCCACTTCCAGATCATCGAAAAGTACGGTGTGACAATTTATTACACGGCACCGACGATGATTCGGACGTTCATGAAGTGGGGACGTGAGATTCCCGACGCCCATGACCTGTCCAGTTTGCGGCTGATCGGATCGGTCGGTGAGCCGATCAACCCCGAGGCGTGGTGCTGGTACCGGGAAGTGATCGGCGCCAACGCCGTTCCGGTGGTGGACACCTGGTGGCAGACCGAGACCGGTTCGGCGATGATCTCCCCGCTGCCCGGAATCGCCGCGACCAAACCGGGTTCGGCGATGACGCCGCTGCCCGGCATCTCGGCCAAGATCGTTGACGACCACGGGGAACCGCTGCAGCCCGACCCCGACAGCGCCCAGAACGTCACCGGCTACCTGGTCCTCGACAAACCGTGGCCGTCGATGCTGCGGGGTATCTGGGGTGATCCGGGGCGCTACCGCGAAACCTACTGGTCGAAATTCGCCGACAAGGGTTACTATTTCGCCGGGGACGGGGCGCGGTTCGATCCTGACGGCGCGATCTGGGTGCTGGGCCGCATCGACGACGTGATGAACGTGTCCGGACACCGGATCTCGACCGCCGAGGTGGAGTCGGCACTGGTCGGCCATTCCGGGGTCGCCGAGGCCGCGGTTGTCGGCGTCACCGATGAGACCACCGGTCAGGCCATCTCCGCGTTCGTCGTGTTGTGCGAAGGCTACGGAGCGCACGAGGACACGATCAACGAGCTGCGCACGCAGGTGGCCAAGGAGATCTCGCCGATCGCGAAACCGCGCGAGATTCACGTGGTGCCGGAGCTGCCGAAGACCCGTAGCGGCAAGATCATGCGCCGGCTGTTGCGCGACATTGCCGAGAATCGCGACCTTGGCGACACGTCGACCCTGCTCGATCCGGGCGTGTTCGACGCAATCAGGTCTGCCGAGTAAGGCCGGCGACGCTCAGGCCGGCACCGGGACGAATCCGACGCCCGGCCGGTGTTTGGCGGTGACGTCGGCCAGGACCGCGTTGAACGACACCACTACCGCCGGGGTGTGCAGCGGGATGTATTTGATGATGCAGGTGGGCAGGCTGTCGCTGAACGCGCCGTGGATCATCCCAACCAGCAGGCTGTCGACGGTCACCGGCCCGCCGGAGTCGCCCGGCCGGCCGCAGACCTGCATGACGATGGTGCCCGGATCCTGCCCCAGGCCCCACGTCACGCCGCATGAGTTTCCGGTGGTCCGACCTTGCTTGCAGGCGACCTGCCCGAACACCGGCTCGGGGCCGATCCCGTTGATCACGAAGCCGTTGTAGTTGGCCACCGGCGCCACCTTGGCCGGATCGAACTTGCTCACAGACGGTCCTCTCCGCTCAACTGCCCGGCCCGCATCGTCGCCAAGCCCGCTCGCTTCGTCGCGGTTTATGTTGCCATGTGCCGCCAGGCCAGTGGGGGCCGGCCGGCCATCGGTG
>NZ_LR655762.1 GCF_902168065.1 Mycobacterium tilburgii
GGGTTAAGACGACCACCCCGGCGGTGGCGACGCCGACGGCCAGCGCGCTGGGCTGCCGCGACCAGAACTCGGTCGGGGGAAAGATCGCGAACCAGCCGTGCATCAGCAGGTAGTACAAACCGTGCACGGCATCGATGTGGCCCAGCAACCGCCACAATTCCGGCAACGTCCTGCTGGCCGCGGCCGAGACGGTCGCGCCCTCGTCGAACCACAGCGACGGCTGACTGGCCCAGGCCGCGCTGATCACCGCGGCCAGCACACCGATCGCCCACGGGTCGAGCAATCTTCCGCGCGTAGCCGCGTGCCCGGATCCGGCGTCGACGGCCGGGACATCCGGGGGACTGTGTTCGAGCGCGGGCGTAGCCATGGTGCTTGTCACTTTAAGGCGCGCCGGATGAACCTGGTCACCGATGATTCGGGTCCGGTTCGCCCGGCGTCGCCACCCCTCGGATTCGTCGTTTCTGGAAACGGCCGTTACACAACGCCTTCGGGTCCAAACCGCGGTCTGCCATCACGTGATTCTCGGCGCCGGCGCCCATCGTCGCAGCGTGGCGACCCAAATGCAGGCTTGCGCCACGCCGCGGTTGAGTTGTTAATCTGACCCATCTGGATCGGACAATGCTCTACTGTCTTGGGGTTGGCCTGGGCAAACGACACTGGGAGGGTAAATGTCCGCTTATCGGACCGTGGTGGTCGGCACTGACGGCTCGGACTCGTCGTTACGTGCCGTCGAACGGGCGGCCACCATCGCCGGGGCCGACGCCAAGCTGATCATCGCGTCGGCCTACCTGCCCCAGCCGCAGGACGGCCGGGCCGTCGACCTCCTGAAAGACGAAAGCTACAAGGTATCCGGAACCGCCCCGATCTACGCGATCCTGCAGGACGCCAAGGAACGGGCGCACGCCGCCGGCGCGAAGAACATCGAGGAGCGCCCGATCGTCGGTGCACCGGTGGACGCGCTAGTCAGCCTGGCCGAAGAGGAAAAGGCCGACCTGCTGGTGGTGGGTAACGTCGGGCTGAGCACCATCGCGGGCCGGTTGCTGGGTTCGGTACCGGCCAACGTCTCCCGCCGCGCGACGGTCGACGTGCTGATCGTGCACACCACGTCCTGACCGGGTCCTGAAGGCTTACCAGCCCCGTTCGCGCCACTCGTCGATGTGCGGGCGTTCCGCGCCCAACTGCGTGTCGTCGCCGTGGCCGGGGTAGACGACGGTGGCATCCGCATACACCTCGAAGACCCGGCTGGTGACGTCGTTGAGCAACTGCGTGAAATCGCCCTCCTGCCAGGTCTTGCCGACCCCGCCGGGGAACAGGCAGTCGCCGGTGAACAGCTGGGTGATGCCGGCCGTGGCCGGGCCGTTCAGCGCGAGCGCGACCGATCCGGGCGTGTGGCCGCGCAGGTGGATGACGTCGAAAGTGAGTTTGCCGACCTGCACGGTGTCGCCGTGGGCCAACAACCGATCGGGTTTGACCGGCAGCCGTTCGGCGTCGATCTCGTGAGCGGCCGTCGGCGCCCCGGTGGCCGAGGCCATGGCTTCCAGCGCCTGCCAATGGTCGAAATGCTGATGGCTCGTCACTATCAGCGACAGCTTGGGCGCGTGCTCGCGGATCAGGTCGAGCAGCAGGTCGGCGTCGTTGGCCGCGTCGATGAGCAGGGTTTCGCCGGTTTCGGAACACGTGACCAGGTAGGCGTTGTTGTCCATGGGGCCGACCGACGCTTTGATGATCGTCACCCCGGGCAGGGTGCGGCGGGCGGCGGTACCAGGGTTGACGTGACCGGTGTAGTTGTCGTCGACGATGGGCATATGCGACAGGTTACTGGTCCGCGGATTGGGGTGGGCGTCTTGTCGGTGGGGGCACCTAGCATAAAATGCGCCGTGCGCACTGGCCGCCGGTAGCCCGGCAACACACCAGGAGAGGGGTAGCGTGGCTGACCGCCTGATCATCAAGGGCGCCCGCGAGCACAACCTGCGCGGCGTCGACCTCGACCTGCCACGCGATTCGCTGATCGTCTTCACCGGGCTGTCGGGTTCGGGCAAGTCGTCGCTGGCCTTCGACACCATCTTTGCCGAGGGCCAGCGCCGCTACGTCGAGTCGCTGTCGGCGTATGCCCGCCAATTCCTGGGGCAGATGGACAAGCCTGACGTCGACTTCATCGAGGGTCTGTCGCCGGCGGTGTCGATCGACCAGAAATCGACGAACCGCAACCCGCGGTCGACCGTCGGGACGATCACCGAGGTGTACGACTACCTGCGGCTGCTGTACGCCCGGGCGGGCAGCCCGCACTGCCCGGTGTGTGGCGAGCGGATCGCCCGCCAGACGCCGCAGCAGATCGTCGATCAGGTGTTGGCGATGCCGGAGGGCACCCGATTTCTGGTGCTGGCCCCGGTGGTGCGCACCCGCAAGGGCGAGTTCGCCGACCTGTTCGACAAGCTTAATGCGCAGGGGTACAGCCGGGTTCGGATCGACGGGGTGGTGCATCCGCTGACCGATCCGCCGAAGCTGAAGAAGCAGGAGAAACACGACATCGAGGTGGTGGTGGACCGCCTGACGGTCAAGGCGGCCGCCAAGCAACGGCTGACCGACTCGGTGGAAACGGCGCTGGGCCTGGGCGACGGCATCGTGGTGCTGGAGTTCCCCGACGATCGTGACGAGCACGACCACCCGCGCGAGCAGCGGTTCTCCGAGAAGCTGGCCTGCCCCAACGGACACCCGCTGGCCGTCGACGACCTGGAACCGCGGTCGTTCTCGTTCAACTCGCCGTACGGCGCCTGCCCGGAATGTGTGGGACTGGGCATCCGCAAGGAGGTCGACCCGGATCTGGTGGTGCCGGACCCGGACCGCACCCTGGCCGAAGGCGCTGTGGTGCCCTGGTCGTCGGGACACACCGCGGAGTACTTCACCCGGATGATGGCCGGCCTCGGCGAGGAGCTGGGATTCGACGTCGACACGCCGTGGCGCAAGCTGCCGGCTAAGGCGCGCAAGGCGATTCTCGAGGGTTCCGACCATCAGGTGCATGTGCGGTACCGCAACCGGTACGGCCGGACCCGTTCGTATTACGCAGATTTCGAGGGTGTGCTCGCGTTCCTGCAACGCAAGATGGAGCAGACCGAATCCGAGCAGATGAAGGAGCGCTACGAGGGGTTCATGCGCGATATCCCCTGCCCGGTGTGCGAGGGGACCCGGCTCAAGCCGGAGGTCCTGGCGGTGACACTGACGGGAGAGTTTGGGGGGGAGCGCGCTGCCAAGTCCATCGCCGAGGTCTGCGAGCTGTCGATAGCCGATTGTTCCGACTTCCTTAACGCCCTCACACTCGGTCCGCGTGAGCAGGCGATCGCGGGGCAGGTGCTCAAGGAAATCCAGTCCCGGCTGGGTTTTCTGCTCGACGTGGGGCTGGAGCACCTGTCGCTGTCCCGGGCGGCGGCCACGCTGTCCGGCGGTGAGGCGCAACGCATTCGGTTGGCCACCCAGATCGGTTCCGGCCTGGTCGGGGTGCTCTACGTGCTCGACGAGCCGTCTATCGGGCTGCACCAGCGCGACAACCGTCGTCTCATCGAAACCCTCACGCGGCTAAGGGCTTTGGGCAATACCCTGATCGTCGTCGAGCATGACGAGGACACCATCGCGCACGCCGACTGGGTCGTCGATATCGGCCCGGGCGCCGGGGAACACGGCGGCGAGATCGTGCACAGTGGGACGTATGAGGAGCTGCTGCGCAACGAGAAGTCGATCACCGGCGCCTACCTGTCGGGCCGGGAAAGCATTGCCACGCCCAAACATCGGCGTCCCGTCGATCACAAACGCAAGCTCATGGTTGTCGGAGCCCGCGAGCACAACCTGCGCGGCATCGACGTCTCGTTCCCACTCGGCGTGCTGACCTCGGTGACCGGTGTGTCCGGTTCCGGCAAGTCGACACTGGTCAACGACATCCTGGCGGCCGTGCTGGCCAACCGGCTCAACGGTGCCCGGCAGGTCCCGGGCCGGCACACCCG
The DNA here is from genome assembly GCF_902168065.1 of Mycobacterium tilburgii. GTDB lineage: Bacteria > Actinomycetota > Actinomycetes > Mycobacteriales > Mycobacteriaceae > Mycobacterium > Mycobacterium tilburgii. Next base: position 3,993 of record NZ_LR655762.1, read on the forward strand.
GGTCACCGGCCTGGACCACCTGGACAAGCTGGTGCGGGTGGATCAGTCGCCGATTGGTCGCACCCCGCGCTCTAACCCGGCCACCTACACCGGGGTGTTCGACAAGATCCGCACCCTGTTCGCGGCGACGACCGAGGCGAAAGTCCGTGGCTACCAACCGGGCCGGTTCTCGTTCAACGTTAAGGGCGGTCGCTGCGAGGCGTGCACCGGTGACGGCACGATCAAGATCGAGATGAACTTCCTGCCCGACGTGTACGTGCCGTGCGAGGTGTGCCATGGCGCCCGGTACAACCGGGAGACGCTGGAGGTGCACTACAAGGGCAAGACCATCTCCGAAGTGCTGGACATGTCGATCGAGGAAGCGGCTGAGTTTTTCGAGCCGATCAGCAGTATTCATCGCTACCTGCGCACCCTGGTCGACGTGGGTCTCGGCTATGTCCGGTTGGGCCAGCCGGCCCCGACGTTGTCCGGAGGTGAGGCGCAGCGGGTCAAGCTGGCGTCCGAACTGCAGAAGCGCTCGACCGGCCGGACCATCTACATCCTCGACGAGCCCACCACCGGCTTGCATGTCGACGACATCCGTAAGCTGCTCAACGTCATCAACGGCCTCGTCGACAAGGGCAACACGGTCGTGGTGATCGAGCACAACCTGGATGTGATCAAGACGTCGGACTGGATCGTCGACATGGGCCCCGAAGGCGGTGCCGGCGGCGGAACTGTGGTGGCCGAGGGAACTCCGGAGGACGTCGCCGCGGCGCCGGAAAGCTACACAGGCAAGTTCCTCGCCGAGGTCGTGGGCCGCGGCCCGGCCCCGGCGGTCAAGCCGCGCGCCAACCGCCGCCGCAAGGTCAGCGCCTGAGCCTCGGCACACCCCGGGTTAGGTTCGCCGCGTAGCCGCACCAGATGCGTGGTGCTGGTCTCGTCGAGCTCGACGAGGTCACCACGGGACCGCAGGAAATCGCTGAAAGACCGGAAGCCCAGAGCCTTTTCACGGAACGACGGATCCATCCTTTTCATCTGGGCTTTGACGGCAGAATTGTGTAGCCAGATCATTAGAATCGGCGACGACATGGCGTTGAGTAGCCGGGTGCGAGGTATCGCCGACATCCCCACACTACGCTTAGCGGATCGAAACCAGTTGGTCGATCGAATCCGCGGGCAGGTCGTCATCAACCACAGCGGTCACCGCCAGCTTGATGAGCAGGCTCGCGCCCCTGATTGTCGAGAAACGCGGTATCGGTCGCCACCGCTCCGTCAATCGAATCGCTGGAGCCGGGCGCATAGTTCAGTCTGGTACCCACCCACGAACTCACGTGCTCCAGCAGGGTCGCGGAATCGTGATCATTACCGAATTCTTGAGGCAAACCATAAAAAGTACAGCACGTGCTGGCACACCACCGGATTGTTGCCCAGGGTGCATTGCAGGGCGATGTTAGGCGGATTGCCGCTGAGCGGGCCGGTGGTGCCGACGATGGTGTTGACCTGCTCCACCGGGACCAGGATCGAATCCAGTTGCGCCGCAGTCACTGTCGGGGCGCCGCTGGTGGTCGGGATGTTCGTTGCCGGGGTGCCGCGGTGGTGTTCGGAACCAGGATGTCAGGCCGCGATACTCGGGGACGGTGCGTCGCCGTCCAGATTCCGGTCCCCGCGACCAGCGCGACGACGAAGACTAGCGTGCCGAAGATCAACCCCAGCCTCCGCCTGGGCGGCGGTGGGGC
>NZ_LR655763.1 GCF_902168065.1 Mycobacterium tilburgii
ATAACAGCGAGCTGACCGAGCTGGTCGACGCTGCCGGCCAACAATTGCGGACCGCGGAGCCGGTGGCCGCTTTCAAATGTACGACCCATGCTGCGAACGAAAATCCGGCTCGGGTGCAGCAAGAGCTCGCCGACTTAAGCGCCACCGCCGCAGGTGAGCACTTCGACCCAAGTTTCGTCAGCCGCGGTTCGGCGACCAGATCGACGCCACCACGGCGATCGAATATCGTCGTTTTGCGGATTGGACGCTCGAACCAGCGCGCCGACAGGGGCGCCCGATCGGTCCCGCCTCACGGTCGACCATCGACGGCTTGAATAGGAAGATGCTGGCGCAGCTCGCCGCGCATCAGGACGTACTGCACTCGCCGGCCTGCGGTCCGCAACTCGACGCGGCGCGGGCGGACGTTACCCGGGCTGACCGCTTCGACGACCTCTAAACGCAGGCGCTGGCGACCCGTTTCTATTGCGCCTGATCAGCCGCTTCCCGCACCTCATAGCGGGTCCGTGACATGCCGATTTCATTGCCATAGAAATGCCATAAATTTCTTATCTCGCGAATCAATCGAATCGGTAACGCTTTTCGTACACGTGGCGAATTGCTTGACATGAGAAACTTGGGGAAGCCTCTCGTCAAGTACGCGATTGCGGGCGGCATCATCGCTGTGACGCTTGGCCCAACCAACGCCGAGGCCACTGCGGCGCCGACACCCAACTGGGACGCGATCGCGCAATGCGAGTCCGGCGGCAACTGGCACGCCAACACCGGAAACGGCGCCTACGGCGGTCTGCAGTTCAAGCCTGCCACGTGGGCCGAGTATGGCGGCGTCGGTAACCCCGCGGCCGCTTCCCGCGAGCAGCAAATCGCCATCGCGAACCGGCTTTTCGCCGATCAGGGCGTCGAGCCCTGGCCGAAGTGCGGCGCCGCGTCCGGCCTGCCGATCGGCTGGTACTCGCACCCCGCGCAGGGTATCAAGGAGATCATCAACGGCCTTATCCAGGCGGCCACTCCGCACCGATGACCCGATGGCCGTTCCCTAGGCCAGCGACGGTCCATGTGTTTGGATCGGGCCATGGAAGGTTCGGCAACAGTTCATATGGCGGCACCCGCGGACAAGATCTGGGAGCTGATTTCCGACGTCCGTAACACAGGAAGGTTTTCGCCCGAAGTATTTGCAGCTAAGTGGCTGGACGGTGCGGCAGGCCCGGCCCTCGGCGCGAAATTCCGCGGTCATGTCAAGCGAAACGAGATCGGGCCGATTTATTGGACGGTCTGTGAAGTCACCGCATGCGAGCCCGGCCGCGAATTAGGGTTTTCGGTCCTGCTTGGCGACAAGCGGGTCAACAACTGGCACTACCGCCTGGCCCCAGTCGGCAGCGGCACAGCACGTCACCGAATCGTTCCGGCTCAGTCCCGCGCCGTGGCTGGGCGTGTACTGGGTGTTTGGCGGCTTTCTGCGTAAGCGCCGCAACGTCCGTGATATGACCAAAACGCTGAACCGCATCAAAGACGTGGTCGAGGCGGGCTGACAGGGAAGGCTTGCATGCCGGGCTCCGGAAACACGGCCGTGAAATCGGTCTTCATCACTGGCGCGGGCAGTGGCATGGGCCGCAGAGGCGTCCGGCTGTTCCACGCCAACGGCTGGCGGGTCGGCGCTGCCGACCGCAACGCCGACGGGCTCGCCGCGCTGGCCCGGGAATTCGGCGCCGATCGGCAATGGACGCGCCCGGTCGACGTCACGGTCAAAGCGGATCTGGACGGCGCGCTGGCGGACTTCTGCGCCGGCAACGCGAGCGGCGGACTGGACATGATGTGGAGCAACGCCGGCATCGGCGAGGCCGGGTGGTCCGAGGACGTGCCTGTACGAGGCGACGATGCGCGTCGTCGAGGTGAACTACAAAGCGGTGCTGACCTGGGTGTACGGCACGCTCCCCTACCTAAAGAAAACGACCGGCAGCCTGATGTTAACCACGTCCGTCCTCGTCGGCCACCTATGGGATGCCGCGCCCGGCCGTCTACTCGTCGACCAAGCATGCCGTCCAAAGGCCTCACCGAAGCGCTGAGCGTGGAGTGGAGCCGGGACGGTGTAGCACGTCGCCGACGTTCTTCCGGGGCTGATCGACACCGCCATCCTCACCACGACGCCCAACCACTCCAACGACGGTGCGACACCCACCACGCGCGAGGAACTGCGCGCGACCGCGCCGAAGAGAGGTATGCTGCGGTTGATGCCGGCGAGCAGCGTGGCCGAGGCCGCGTGGCAGGCCTACCACCATCCGAAGCGGCTGCACTGGTACGTGAGCCGCTGATCGCCGATCACGCCGACCTCGTCGGTGAACGCGATGCCGGTCTGGTCGATGGCTAAGGCGTGCCAGGACGGGCTGGCGCCCAGGCCGGGGTCGGGGAAAACGCCGGTGCGCCGGATCGGCACGGTCTTGGCGTGTGTGAGGCCGGCTGAATTCACGACGGTGCCGAGCACGGTGCGGACACCCTCGGTCTGCAGTTGGGCGATCGCCGTGGCGGCGAGCGGCATGGCTGGCATGGCAGCCCTATCGGCGGATACGGTCGACGACTACACCCGACAACTACACCCGGCTCGGCAGGGTCGGTTTGCAGGCCTGGCCGATATCGAGGGTCCGCAGCATACTGCCGCCCATACCGACCCACAGCGCAGGCGCAGCTCCTCGGAGAAGTGCTCGTTGGCGCCGCGACAAAACTCTTCGTCGTCGCGCAACTTGGTGTGTTCGGTGCCGAACCGGTGGGCGAACTCGGCCGCCAGTCGCTCCTGCTCGCTGAAACCCTCCCGGGTCCGCCATTCCAGCGCGTGCTCGTAAAGTGCTTCGTCGACGCCCTCGGCCGGGCCGTCGGGCGTCGCGGGTGTTCCGGCACACGGTGCACTCGTTGTCATGGGCAATCACGGCCCGGGCGATCTCGCGGGTCCGCATCGGCAGCCGGTTCTTGGTGTAGACGGGCCTGACTGAAGTTCGCGATCGCGCCGCCGAGGTCCGGAGACTTCGTGGCCCAGCCGTAGATGTCGTCGTCAGCGAATGTTCCGATTCGGCTCATGGCGTGATGGTACGCCCGCGATGCCAGCCGAGGATGGTGGCGCCGATACCCACCCCAACCCCCGTTGACGGCGCAAGTCGGCGGCTTGGGAAAGCGTTGAGCACGTCGATCAGGCCGGGAAAGCCGTGTTTGCCCGGGGTGAAGCCGAGGTCGGTGATGCGGTACGCCGATCTGGCCTTCATGTACTCGACGGCGCGATTGAAATGTCCGTTCACTAGCCTCGGGGTGGCTCCCGAGGCGGCCTCGTCGTACCTGTTGCCACAGTTGATCGGCCGGCAGAACACCGCATGGCTGTTGATGTCCTCGGAGTGGGTCGACGCGCAGAAAGCCTTGCGAATGGATCTGGTCTGGCGGGTCTCGAGCCGGGCGCAACTACCCGAGACCCGTCGGCACGCCGAAGTCTTTGCGTCCCGGCCCACGCCGAAGTCTTTGCGTCCCGGCCTGTGTCAAGTTTGATGGCCGTCAAGCACACGATGGCCGAACCGATCCGGCCGGAGTCGCGGCAGCGACGGCGCGGGAAAACGCTCACTTCGCCAAATTGATGGGCGTCCAGACAGCAGCGCGGCCCTGGCCTCGTTCGCGGACCGCAAGCAAAGTTGAGACACGGCGCCCGCCGTCAGAGTGACGCCGCCGTCTCGAGTGCGGCTTCGCTGTTCTTCGACGCGGCAATGATGGCCCGCAACGTCCGCCGGCAGCGCCCGCAGTCACCGCCTGCGCCGCACGCCTCGGCCACCTCCCTAGAGGTGGCCGCGCCGCGGGCCACACACTCCGCCACGGTGTGGTTGGTGACCCCGACGCACAGGCAGACGTACATCAGCGCGCCTCACATCCACGAGCGGTTTGCCCGAACATGCCTCATATTAACCCACTCTAACCTAACTGTGGTTAGACGAACCTAACTAGAGCAATTTGCCTAGTGAGCGCAGCCATACCTTGCTGGAAGATTCGAAATCGCGGTGGCAAAGTGCTGCTACGGCGGCATAGCGCGCACCAGCCCAGCCGTGTGCCGCAGCCAGACAGCTATGACTCCGGAGGAGTGATCATGCAAGGGGATCCAGACGTACTGCGGCTGCTCAACGAGCAACTGACCAGTGAGTTGACCGCCATCAACCAGTATTTCCTGCATTCGAAGATGCAGGAGAACTGGGGTTTCACCGAGATAGCCGGGCACACCCGCGCGGAATCATTCGATGAAATGCGACACGCCGAGGCGATCACCGACCGCATCTTGTTGCTGGACGGGCTGCCGAACTACCAGCGGCTCTTCTCGTTGCGCATCGGCCAGACGCTGCGCGAACAGTTCGAGGCCGACCTGGCGATCGAGTACGAGGTGTTGAACCGGCTTAAGCCCGGCGTCATCATGTGCCGCGCGAAAGAGGACAGCACCAGCGCCTTCCTGCTGGAGCAGATCATCGCCGACGAGGAAAACCACGTCGACTACCTGGAAACGCAGCTGCAGCTGATGGACAAGTTGGGCGAGCAGCTCTACCTGACGCAGTGCGTGTCGCGCCCGCCCGGTTCGATCGCTTAGCCGCTCTCGCGCCGGCTGACCCGCGACGCGATTGCCGCGGGTCAGCCGTGGGCACCCGTTAGCATAGGACGCCGACGGGAAGGCAGGCATGACAAGCGCGAGCGCATCATCCACCGCACAGACGCAGGCCAATCCGGCGGTACCCGCGGCATCCCGGCGGCGCGGTGCTCAGCCCGAAGCGGCGAAACCTTATTTTCGTCGCGATTGTGCTGGGGATGCTGCTGACGGCGCTCGACCAGACGATCGTCGCCACCGCACTGCCCACGATCGTCGCCGACTTGGGCGCGCCGGCCACCAGTCTTGGGTGACCAGCTACCTGCTGGCGTCGACGGTCGTCACGGTGCTGGTCGGCAAGGTGGGCGACCTGTTCGGCCGTAAATACGTTTTTCAGGCCGCCATCGTGTTCTTCGTGATCGGGTCGGCGTTGTGCGGCCTGGCCCATTCCATGAGGATGCTGGTCGCGGCCCGCGCGCTGCAGGGCATGGGCGGCGACGCGATCACAGTCACTGCGAGCGCGCTGATCGGTGATGTGGTGCCGCTGCGCGAACGCGGCCGCTATCAGGGCATCCTTGGGGCCGTGTTCGGCGTGACGACGGTGGTCGGCCCGCTGCTGGGCGGTTACTTCACCGACTACCTGACCTGGCGATGGGCGTTTGGGTCAACGTGCCGATCTCGGTGGTGGTGATCCTGTTGGCGGCGGCGACCATCCCGGCGCTGGCGTCGGACACCAAGCCGGTTATCGACTACGCCGGAATCGTGTTGGTCGGCCTGGGTGCCGCCGGCCTGACCCTGGCGACCAGCTGGGGCGGCACTCTGTACCCGTGGGGTTCGGCGACGATCATCGGTCGTTCATCGGCACCGCGGCCGCGCTGGCCGCGTTCGT
>NZ_LR655764.1 GCF_902168065.1 Mycobacterium tilburgii
CCCCCCCACCCATGGGGACCCGGTCGTCGGCGTAGGCGACGTTTGCGGGCAAACCCGCTTGACACAGCAGCACGGCCACCAGCGCCGCTACCACGCACCGATGTGCTCTCTGCAATGCGTAAACTCCCATCGGCGCCCGGACGTCGGAGAACAGCTGCGCCAGTCTAAATGATCACCCGGGCCGCAATCTTGCTGTGCAAATAGCCGTCGGTGAGCCGTTGACCGATGGTCGGCTGGCCTCATCTGGCCTGGCGGCACATGGCAACATAAACCGCGACGAAGCGAGCGGGCTTGGCGACGATGCGGGCCGGGCAGTTGAGCGGAGAGGACCGTCTGTGAGCAAGGTCGATCGCAAGAATAGTGTGCCGAGCACCCTGACCACGATTCCGTTGGCGGATCCGCATGCCCGCAACGGCGAGCCGTCGATCGGTGACCTGATCAAAGACGCGACGACTCAGGCGTCCACCCTGGTGCGGGCCGAGGTCGAGCTGGCCCGTGCCGAGATCACCCGCGACATCAAGAAGGGCCTGACCGGCAGCGTCTTTTTCATCGCCGCGCTGGTGGTGTTGTTCTACTCAACGTTCTTTTTCTTCTTCTTCCTGACCGAGCTGCTCGACAACTGGCTGTGGCGCTGGGCGGCTTTCCTGATCATGTTCGCGCTGATGGTGGTGGTCGGTGGTGCGCTGGCGCTGTTGGGTTGGCTGAAGATGCGCCGGATCCGGGGGCCGCAGGAAACGATCGAATCGGTCAAGGAGACCCGCACCGCGCTCACCCCTGGCCACGACAAGGCCGGTGCCAAGGAGCTCACCGACGCCGCCGGAGAGCAGGCTCCGTCCGACCCCTCGGGTTGGTAGATGGCGTCGCCAGATCCGTCGGTGGTCCGCATCGACGGGCCGTGGCGCCATTTGGATGTGCACGCCAACGGCATTCGGTTCCACGTCGTCGAGGCGCTCCCGGACGGTGACGAGGCGCCGAGCGTGGCGGCGGCCCGACCGCTGGTGATGCTGCTGCATGGTTTCGGATCGTTCTGGTGGTCCTGGCGCCACCAGTTGCGCGGATTGACCGGAGCGCGTGTCGTCGCGGTCGACCTTCGCGGTTGCGGCGGCAGCGACAAACCGCCCCGCGGGTATGACGGCTGGACGCTGGCCGGTGATGCGGCCGGACTCATTCGCGCGCTTGGGCATTCGTCGGCGACGCTGGTCGGCCACGCCGACGGCGGCCTGGCCTGTTGGACCACCGCGCTGCTGCATTCTCGGCTGGTGTGCGGTATCGCGCTGATCAGTTCGCCCCACCCGGTCGCGTTGCGGCGCTCGGTGCTGACCCGCCGCGATCAGAGGTCCGCGCTGCTGTCGACGCTGCTGCGCTATCAGCTACCGGTGTGGCCGGAGCACCTGCTGACCCGCGACCACGGAGCCGAGATCGAGCGACTGGTCAGCAGCCGCAGCTCCGGCAAATGGGTTGCTTCCGAAGACTTCTCACAGACCATCGGGTACCTGCGCACCGCGATTCAGATTCCCGGAGCGGCGCACTGCGCCTTGGAGTATCAGCGCTGGGCGGTGCGCAGCCAACTGCGCACCGAGGGACGACGCTTCATGAAATCGGTGTCCCGCCAGCTGGGAGTACCGCTGCTGCATCTGCGCGGCGACGCCGATCCGTACGTGTTGGCCGACCCGATCAACCGCAACCAACGCTTCGCGACCCAGGGCCGCTACATATCCGTCGCCGGCGCAGGGCATTACAGCCACGAAGAGGCCCCCAAGGAAGTCAACAAACACCTAGCGCGGTTTCTCGAACAGGTGCACGGCCCCTTGGTCAGCTGACGCAGTTGCCGGTCCCGACCTGTTGGGTGTCACCGATCCGGGACAGCTGACTGGCGACCTCACCGGCCGTCAACACGAATCCCGTGTCGGGATCGTCGACGGCGGCGCCGAACACCACGCCGAGCACCTTGCCGGTGAGGTCGATCAACGGCCCACCCGAATTGCCTTGCTCCACATTGGCCTTGATGGTGTAGACGTCACGGGTCACCGGCGCGGGGTCCCGGTAGATGTCGGGACCGCTGAGCTTGATGGCTTCTCGGATCCTGGCCGGGGTCGCGGTGAAGTTACCGCCGCCGGGATATCCCAGCACCACCACGCTGGTGCCGGTTTTCGCCTCGTTGTCGCTGAACGCCAGCGGGGGCGGCGGCAGGTTCGGGATGGACAGGATCGCGATGTCGACCGACGGGTCATAGGAGATCACGGTGGCCTCCAGCGGATTGCCGCTGGCGTAGATCTGCACGCTGCTAGATCCGGCCACCACGTGTGCGTTGGTCATCACCCGGTCCGGGGCGATGATGAAACCACTGCCCTCCAACACTTTCTGGCAGCTGGGCGCCAGGCTGCGCACCTTGACGACACTGGGCGCGGCGGCCTTCACCACCGGATTGTTGGCCAGGGCGGGATCCGGCGACTCGACGGGGATCACCGGGGTGCGGCTGAACGGCTCCAGCACGGCGGGCAACCCGGAGGTGTTCAGCAGCGCCGAAAGGCGTTTGGGCACCGTCTTCAGCCAGGGCGGCGCGATGTCGTTGACCTCGGCGAGCACGCGCGAACCGCGCACCGCCGCCGCCAACCTGGGCTGGTCTTTCGACTGGGTGAGCGGAGTCGCAAGCAGCCACGCCGCGGTGAGCACCACGACGAGTTGCACGCCCACCCCGATGACGGAGTCGGCGGCTCGGATGCTGCGGCTGTGGATCGCGCCGCGAACCGCCCGCCCCAGCACGACGCCGGCGACCTCCCCGACAACGACCAGCGCGAGGATCAAAAACAGCGCGGCGAACAGCTTGGCGCGGGGGGCGGCGATATGGCTAACAATGTGGGGGGCCAGCAGCACCCCGGCGATCGCACCAAGCAGCACGCCGACGAACGAGAACAGCGAACCGACCGCGCCGGAACGCCAGCCCGAGATCGCGGCGATGAAGGCCACGGCGAGCACCGCGACGTCCAGCCACTGCGACGGGGTCATCGGGTTCATTGGCCGCCGCCTTGTCGGCCGACCAATCTCTTTGCGTCGTCGAGTTCGCCGACGTCGTCGGTGTCCCATGGCTGCGCCCAGCCCGCGACATCGAGCACCGCAGAAATCACCTGGCCAGTGAATCCCCAAACCAGCATCTGGTTCAACAAGAACGCCGGACCCGCCCAGCGGTTGCCGAGGTCGCTGCGGTACACCATCAGGCGATTCTGTGGGTCGGCGGCGCCGCCGGGAAACGCGGCCTGGCCCGCATGGTGCCGCAGCGACGACGCCCGCACGGTGAGTAGCAGGTCGGCGTCGTCGGGCACGCCCCCGTCGGCCGGCCCGGACTCCGGGGCCCGAAAACAGCACCAGCACCGGCGGCCTCGCGGTCATCGCGCCGGGAAGAAGCCGCTCGGTCCGCGGTCACCATCGCCAGCACTTCGGGCGGCAGCCGGCGACGGTAGGCGTCCGGCATCTGATCGACGTTGTCCATCAGCGGACATAACCGGGACGGGTAGGCGTCGGGTGTCAGGGGAACCGTCCCCTGAGCGCGGGCGGCACCCCCAACACTCACCGGCGCCTCCTCGTCGAGTCCACCTGCCCAGGCTATTTCAGGACGTGGAACTTGGTCATCCGTCGCTTCCGACCGCGGCCGCGACCTCGTCGGCACTCGCGAAATCCCGCAGCAGCGTTTGCGCAACGCTACCGTCCGGTCGCAGCACGACCGTCGCGGGCACCACATTCGCCACTTTGATCGCCGCGGCGGTGAGCCGACGGCCGTCCTGCAGCGTCGGCAGCCGAACGCCCAGCTCCGCCAGCCGCGTCAACGCCGCGGTTTCGTTCTCGTCCTGGTGCACCGTCACCACCAAGACATCGGGCCAGACTCGTCGCTGATATTCGGCCATCGCGGGCAGTTCGGCCGCACACGGCGCGCACCAGTAGGCCCACAGGTTGAGGACCACGCGTCGCCCGGCCAGCGCCCGGGCGACGTCGACGCTGGATCCGTCGGCCGCGCATTCTACGAAGACGCCGCGCAGGGCGGCTGGTCCGGGACCGCTGCCGGGCGCCGGGCAGGGCGGCAGGTCGGCGTGCTGCCGGGGGCCGGCCGGCACGGCCGGTGTGTCCGCATCCCGGTACTCGCGATTGGGTGACGGCGGCGGCTCTGCGAAGGGCGGCGTGCTGTCAGGCAGTTGTGCGACCAGCGCGACGACCAGTGCCGCGACCACCGCCAGGATGGCGATGGTCCAGCGTGTTCGTCGGGTCAACGTCGTCATACGCGGCCGAGGGCCGTTTTACAAGCCGACCAGCGAGAGCAGGTGCTCGGCCTCCGGGCCCTGGACCAGGGGCGCGGCCAGGGCCGGCTCGGTGGGGCCGAGACCGTACGACGGACAGTCCTTGGCGAGCACGCAGACGCCGCACGCCGGCTTGCGGGCATGACACACGCGCCGGCCATGAAAGATCACCCGGTGACTCAGCATGGTCCATTCGCGGCGTTCGATCAGTTCACCGACCGCGTGCTCGATCTTGACCGGATCCTTCTCCGCGGTCCACCGCCACCGGGTCACCAGCCGCTGGAAATGGGTGTCGACGGTGATCCCGGGGATGCCGAATGCGTTCCCGAGGATGACGTTGGCGGTTTTGCGTCCGACGCCGGGCAGGGTCACCAATTCGTCCATGGTCGAGGGCGCCTCGCCGTCGAACCGCTCGACGAGCGCCTGACCGAGGCCGATCAACGAACTGGCCTTGTTACGGAAGAAACCAGTGGGGCGTATGAGGTTTTCCAGTTCGTCGCGATCGGCCTGCGCGTAATCCAGCGCCGACTTGTATCGTCGGAACAGCGCCGGCGTCGTCAGGTTCACCCGCTTGTCGGTGCTCTGCGCCGACAGGATGGTGGCCGCTGCGAGTTCCAGCGGATTGGTGAAATCCAGCTCGCAGTGCGCCTCCGGAAAGGCTTGTGCCAGAGTGCGATTCATTCGACGGGCGCGCCGTACCAACCCGGCGCGGGTTTCGGAGGCCCAGCGGCGCGCGAGTGCCGAGTCAGTTTTCGGATCGGCCACGGCCGGTTTCGATTTCGAACGCCCAAACGGCCGCGCCACGGTCACCTACGACAGAGTACTGATTTCGTAACCTGGCTGAGACCTTGAGCATGTTTACTCTCGTTGTGTTGTGGTTGCTGGTGGCCTGCGTGCCCGTGCTGCTGATGCTCGCCGCGCTCGGCCTGGACCGGCTCGAACGGGAGCTCGGCCGCGAGTCGATCGCCGCCACCAACGTCGACGAGTTCCTCGACCAGGCGCAGCC
>NZ_LR655765.1 GCF_902168065.1 Mycobacterium tilburgii
GCCCGGCGCCGCCGTCGTGGGGCCCGCGTTGGCCCCCCGCCGGAGGGGGGCGCCGGCCCCGCCGGGTGAGATCCCCCGCCGGGTGACCATCTGTGTGGGGGGGTTTGTGCTGCCGACAGCCGCCGTGGTGATCTATTCGGCCGTCGCCGAGCCGATGTACTTTCCGCGCTACCTGATTTTGACCACCCCGGCGATGGCAGTGCTATTGGCGATCTGCATTGTCACCGTGGCCCGCCGCACCGTGCTGATCGCTTGCCTGGTGGGAGTGTTTGCCACAGCGGCGGTTCCGAACTACCTGTTCGTCCAGCGCTGGCCATATGCCAAGGAAGGCTGGGACTACAGTCAGGTGGCCGACTTGATCAGCGCACACGCCGCGCCGGGCGACTGCTTGCTGGTGGACAACACGGTGCCGTGGCGGCCGGGCCCGATTCGTGCCCTGCTGGCTACCCGACCGGCGGCGTTTCGCTCCCTGATCGATGTGGAGCGCGGCGTGTACGGGCCGAAGGTCGGTTCGCTGTGGGACGGGCACGTCGCGGTGTGGCTGACAACCGCGAAGATCAACAAGTGCCCCGCGCTGTGGACGATCACGAACTACAACAAGTCGTTTCCCGACCATCAACTCGGACGGCCTTTGCCGCCAGGGGTTTTCGGCCGCGCTCCGGCGTTTCGGTTCCCGGCCTACCTGGGCTTCCAAATCGTCGAACGATGGCAGTTCCACTATTCTCAAGTCATCAAATCGACACGATGACCGGAAAGGCAGAATGCCGGCTGCGGCCGGTTCATGCACATAGGAGATTTGGCTGTCGGGCTCCCTGCTGGGCGGCAACGTGCAAAACGTGCGGCATATCGTCGAACTGTTCGCCGCATTCAGGTTGACGGCGCTGATCGGCTTGGAGCGCCCTGTCCAGGGCAAAAGCGCCGGGCTGCGCACCCAGGACATCGGCGGCGTTGATCATGCTGGTCAGCAAATACGGCTTCGCCAACGTGCTGGCTACCGGCACTGTCATCCGCGACCCCTCCCGTGTCGCGGCCCAAATCGTCACGGGCGTCGGGTTTTGGGTGCGGGTCTGATCATCACGCGGTGCGGCGCGGTGCATGGGCTCACCACGGCAACAGCCGTCTGGGAGTCCGCAGCCGTCGGCATGGCATCCGAGGCCTGATGCTGCTCGCCATGCTGATGGTATTCTTGCATTTCGTCAGCGCGCTGGCCTTCAGCACGGTGGAACGGCAGCTCGGAGCCAGGTTGCGCGGCACCACCCGGCTGCAGGTCATCTACGAAAACGGCCGCGGCGTGCTGCGAAAGGTGCTGCGTGTGTGTGCGCAGCGCGACTGGGAACTGACCGAGTTCGACGCCGACGCCCACGACATCGACAACGGTGAGGTGCGGGTGACGATGACGTTGTCGGATGCGCAAATGGGAAAGGCCCCAGAGACTTTGACCGCGATCAACGGGGTCATCGCGGTGTTGTGCGCGAGGACGCCACCGAATAGAGAGCTTCAGCGATCCCGCCGGCGGGCCTTGATGGGACACGACCACGGCCGTCGCCGACATGAGCGTTGTTGACGTTGTTGATCACCACACCCGCCAGGCCCGCTCCGAAAGCCGCGGAGATCAACCGGACGATGTTGACCGCCGCCGCGGCGGCGCTGCCCTCGGCGGGGTCGTCGACCATGTCCATGGCGCGCATGGGCAGATGCGGCCAGGTCATCCCGATACCGATGCCGGCGATCAACAGCCCCGCCGCCCCAGATCAGGACCACCCCGATCTACGCGTCTGCGCGCTGGGTTGCCGCGGCCAGCACCAGGCTGGAGGCCATCACCAACGGCGCAACCGCGACCACCCCATTGACGACGCGGAGACTACTCGGCGAGGCGCTGCCGATCTCGGCGACTGTCCAGCCCACGGCGAGCGCCGCACCCAGGAAGCCCGCCTCGACGGGCGTCAGATACGCGAACCGCTGGCCATACAGCGGCACGTAGGTGTCGCGACCATCACCGCCCCCATCTGGATCGCCATCGTCAAGTAAATCCACTTCAGCGGTCCGCGATCAAAGACGCTGGGCGGCAACACCCCTGCGCGCGTCGCCCGCTCCTTGCCGAGGCATATCCCGATCAGCCACCAGACCGGCGATCAGTAGCCCCACGGTTCCGAAGACGTTGCGCGGCAACTCCGCCGCGCTGACCGCCAACGCGGCGGAGCCCGGCAAAACCAGCGACCACACCGGCACCGCGCCGTGGGCCGTCGCCTCTTGCCGGTGCTCCTGGCCGGATGCGGTGTCGCCGTTGGTGAGGACGACGAGCACCAATGCGGTCAGGATGATTATCGCGCAAAATGCCCACCGCCACAACCCGAATTGCGCGAAGAGGCCGCCTATCGTCGGGCCGGCCAAGGTCGCGACTCCCCACATCGCCGACCCGCGGGTCCACAACGAACGCGGCAAGGTGGTGTTGATCAGCGCGTAGCCCAAGCCGGCCAGCAGACCACCAACCACCCCTTGCAGGCCGCGTCCGGCAATCAGGATCTGCATGTTGGGCGCGATCGCGCACAGGACGCTGGCGACGCCGAAAACCGCCAGGCCGCCTAGGAACGAGGCGCGCGCACCCAACCGCAAGCGCAAGGTGTTCACCGTGGCCGCCGCGACCACCGATCCGACCATGTACAGAGTGATCACCCAGGCATACAGTCGGCTGCCGCCGATCTCGGCGACCGTGCTCGGCGGCAAGCTGGTGCTCAGAAACCCGTTGATGGCGTAGAGCAGAACACCGCCGGCCAGCAAGGTGGACGTGCCCAGATGCCTGCCCAGCAGCTCGTGCCAGCTGCCGACGTCGTTGCCGTATTCGCCACCCCTACACCGTATGAGGTGCCCGGATCACTTCAGACCGGCAGCGTCCATTCCGCGCAATTCCTTTTTGAGGTCAACGATCTCGTCGCGGAACCGCGCAGCCAGCTCGAATTGCAGGTCCCGGGCAGCGGCCATCATCTGCGCGGTGAGGTCCTTGATCAGGTCGGCCAGTTCGGCCCGCGGCATGTTGGACGTGTCGCGGCCCTCGATGATGCCGGCGCTGACGGCGCGGCCGGGCTCCCCCTGGGCCCGACGACCGCGCGAGATGCTGCGCCCGGAGCCGAATACGACGCTGTCGGAATCGTCGGCCTCCCGGTAGACCTGGTCGAGGATGTCGGCGATCTTCTTGCGCAGCGGTTGCGGGTCGATGCCGTTGGCCTCGTTGTAGGCGATCTGCTTCTCGCGCCGGCGTTCGGTCTCGTCGATGGCCTCCTTCATGGAGTCGGTCATCGAGTCGGCGTACATGTGCACTTCGCCGGAGACGTTGCGGGCGGCGCGGCCGATGGTCTGGATGAGGCTGCGCGAGGACCGCAGGAAGCCTTCTTTGTCGGCGTCGAGGATGGCGACCAGCGACACCTCGGGCAGGTCCAGGCCCTCCCGCAGCAGGTTGATGCCGACCAGTACGTCGTAGCCGCCGAGGCGCAGCTGACGCAGCAGCTCCACCCGGCGCAACGTGTCGACCTCGGAGTGCAGGTACCGCACACGGATGCCCATCCCCAGCAGGTAGTCGGTGAGGTCTTCGGCCATCTTCTTCGTCAGCGTGGTCACCAGCACGCGCTCGTCGGCCTCGACCCGCTTGCGGATTTCGCCGATCAGGTCGTCGATCTGCCCCTTGGTCGGTTTGACCACCAACTTCGGGTCCACCAGACCGGTCGGCCGGATCACCTGCTCGACGAACTCGCCGCCGGCCTGGCTGAGTTCGTAGGGGCCGGGCGTCGCCGACAGATACACCGTCTGCCCGATCCGGTCAGCGAACTCCTCCCAGGTCAGCGGGCGGTTATCGCAGGCCGACGGCAGCCGGAAGCCGTGATCGACCAGGTTGCGCTTCCGAGACATGTCGCCCTCGTACATGCCGCCGATCTGCGGCACCGTGACGTGCGACTCGTCGATGACCAAAAGGAAATCCTCCGGGAAGTAGTCGAGCAGCGTCGCGGGCGGTGAGCCCGGGCCGCGGCCGTCGATGTGCCCCGAGTAGTTCTCGATGCCCGAACAGAAGCCGACCTGCCGCATCATCTCGATGTCGTAGTTGGTGCGCATCCGCAACCGCTGCGCCTCCAAAAGCTTGCCCTGGCATTCGAATTCGGCCAACCGCTCGGCGAGTTCCTGCTCGATCGTGGAGATCGCCATCGCCATCCGCTCCGGGCCGGCTACGTAGTGGGTCGCGGGGAAGATGCGCAGCGAGTCGACCTGGCGGATGACCTCGCCGGTTAGCGGGTGCAGGTAGTACAGCGCCTCGATCTCGTCGCCGAAAAACTCGATGCGTACCGCGAGCTCCTCGTAGCTCGGGATGATCTCGACGGTGTCGCCGCGCACGCGGAACGAGCCGCGGGTGAAGGACAGGTCGTTGCGGGTGTACTGCACATCGACGAGCAGCCGCAACAGCCCGTCGCGCGGCACCTCGGTGCCGACCTGCAGCTCGACGGAACGGTCCAGGTAGGACTGCGGGGTGCCCAGGCCGTAGATGCACGACACCGAGGCGACTACCACCACGTCGCGCCGGGACAGCAGCGCCGACGTCGCGGAGTGCCGCAACCGCTCCACCTCGTCGTTGATGGAACTGTCCTTCTCGATGTAGGTGTCGGTCTGCGCGATGTACGCTTCCGGCTGGTAGTAGTCGTAGTACGAGACGAAGTACTCAACGGCGTTGTGCGGCAACATTTCTCGTAGATCATTGGCCAGCTGGGCGGCGAGTGTCTTGTTGGGCGCCATCACCAGGGTGGGCCGCTGCAGCCGCTCGATCAGCCACGCGGTGGTGGCCGACTTCCCGGTGCCGGTCGCCCCGAGCAGCACCACATCCCGCTCCCCCGCTTTGATCCGGCGTTCCAGCTCGTCGATGGCGGCGGGCTGATCACCGGCGGGCTGGTGCGGGCTGACGACCTCGAACCGGCCGCCGGCACGCACGACCTGGTCGACCGCGCGGTACTCCGAATGCGCGACTACGGGATGCTCCGTGGCAAAAGCCATGCCCTCAGGGTAGAAGTGTGCACCGACAAGTGCGACGGTACTGGTCTTAGCACGTGCTCCCCCAATCACATCCGCCACAGGGGCACAGGCTGTAAGCCAACCCTCAGTATCAAACGCAGCGAGCCACAATATCCACACCGAGTACGCGTCGCTGCGTAGCAGGATCGGGATGGTCCCGCAGGATGACGTGGTGCACCGCCAGCTGACCGTCAACCAGGCGCTGGGCTACGCCGCCGAGCTGCGGCTACC
>NZ_LR655766.1 GCF_902168065.1 Mycobacterium tilburgii
AACACACCACCCACGCCAAAGCCTCGGCAGCGTCAGACGTGAAGAAGAGCCAGGAATTGGGCCCCGCCCCCAAGGCGTGGATCAAGGCCAACCCCGAAGCGCACGAACAGCCCTGGGACAAAAAGGGTTACAAGATGCCCGGCGGTACGCCCGCCAGCCCCAGCCTGGCCGGCATCCTGCCGTCGTTCCCCGCGCTGCTGAAGAAACAGCTCAAGGGTGCGCCGATGCCGGCACCGCGGGCAATCCTGGACGCTTCCGTCGAGGGCGCGCAGGTGGACTTCGACACCGCCAGCCGCATCGAGAGCCGCTACTTCACCCAGCTGGTCACCGGTCAGGTCGCCAAGAACATGATCCAGGCGTTCTTCTTCGATCTGCAGCACATCAACGGCGGCGGCTCGCGTCCCGACGGCATCGAGCCGGTCAAGATCAACAAGATCGGTGTGCTGGGCGCGGGAATGATGGGCGCCGGCATCGCGTACGTCTCGGCCAAGGCCGGCTTCGATGTGGTGCTCAAGGACGTCACCATCGAAGCGGCGGAAAAGGGCAAGGGCTACTCGGAAAAGCTTGAGGCCAAAGCACTTCAGCGAGGCAAGACCACCGAAGAGAAGAGCAAGGTGCTTCTGGACCGCATCACGCCGACCGCCGACGCCGCCGATTTCAAGGGCGTCGACTTCGTGATCGAGGCGGTCTTCGAGAACCAGGACCTCAAGCACAAGGTGTTCCAAAAGATCGAGGAAATTGTCGAACCCAACGCGCTGCTCGGGTCGAACACCTCGACGCTGCCGATCACCGGTCTGGCGACCGGTGTCAAGCGGCAGGAGGACTTCATCGGGATCCACTTCTTCTCCCCGGTCGACAAGATGCCGCTGGTCGAAATCATCAAGGGCGAGAAGACGTCTGACGAGGCGCTGGCACGGGTGTTCGACTACACGCTGGCGATCGGCAAGACCCCGATTGTGGTCAACGACAGCCGCGGTTTCTTCACTTCGCGGGTCATCGGCACCTTCGTCAACGAGGCGCTGGCGATGCTGGGCGAGGGCGTGGAACCGGCCAGCATCGAGCACGCCGGTTCGCAGGCCGGCTACCCGGCGCCGCCGCTGCAGTTGTCCGACGAGCTCAACCTGGAGCTGATGCACAAGATCGCCGCGGCCACCCGTAAGGGCGTCGAGGACGCCGGCGGCACCTACGAGCCGCACTCGGCCGAGGCTGTCGTCGAGAGGATGATCGAGCTCGGTCGGCCGTCCCGGTTGAAGGGCGCGGGCTTCTACGAGTACGTCGACGGCAAGCGCACCCGGTTGTGGCCGGGCCTGCGGGAGACGTTCAAGTCTGGCAGCTCGCAGCCGCCGCTGCAGGACATGATCGACCGGATGCTGTTCGCCGAGGCGCTGGAGACTCAGAAGTGCCTCGACGAGGGTGTGCTGACGTCGACCGCCGACGCCAACATCGGCTCGATCATGGGCATCGGCTTCCCGCCGTACACCGGTGGCAGCGCGCAGTTCATGGTGGGCTACGAAGGTCCGCTCGGCCGTGGGAAGGAAGCTTTCGTGGCCCGGGCGCGTGAGCTCGCGGCCAAGTACGGTGACCGCTTCCTGCCGCCGGCCTCGCTGACCTAGCGCGCATTCGCTGCGCTAGGGATTCGTCTTAGCTACTCTCCGGACGAGGTCGACAGCACCTGACCGGAAAGTATGCAGATGCCCGATGACCATGGCGTTGGCGGGCCTGTCAATCCTGTGTGGCAGCCACAAAGTGCTCGACCTCGTCACGATCGTATTCTTTGTGGGGCTGACGATCGCCGGATGGGTGACCGGAGCCAAGAACGATGACTGGATGGATACCTGATCGGCGACGTTGTCGAGCGGCATCCTGGCCGCTGTGGCGCTGGGCTCGTTGGCCCTTGTCCCGTTCACCGAACAATATGCCCGGGAGTCCACCCCGCGCGAGGCGTGGCAGCACCCTGCATTCAAGCGCGCCAACCGCGTCCTGACCCTGGTTTGGGGTGTGACGTTGCTGTAAAATAGCGCCGGACGTCTGGCCGTTGTCGTTGACGAAGTTCTCGTCACCGTTGTCGTCCACGACGACGGTGTGCGCGTCGTTCGCCCCGGACGCGGCGGCGGTGGCCAAGTGGTCCCCCGCGGCCATCAGGGTCGGCACATCGGATGCCGAGGTCAGCGATCGGCAGCAGCGGATACGCGACTGGCTGGCCGGGTATGTGCCTGAGTCACTGGCGGATTCGATGACGTCGAGCCTGCCCGACTCCGCGTCGGGCACCACGGAACAGGTAATCGTACTTCCCAGAGGCGGCCTACGACCGCTCCGGCATCGAGTTGTTCGAACGCTAAGTGATTCCCGCCTTGAGCTGGTGCTGCTCAGACGTCGCTGGTGAGGTAGCGCTTCTTGACCGGCGGCGCGGCCAGCAGGGGAGGGAGCGGATCAGCTTGCCTTCACCGGCACGAAAGCTGCGGTCGGCCTCGACGGTCTCCCAGATTTCGTAGATCAGCCAGTGGGCTTCGTCGGCGTCGTCGATGAGCACGTCGGTCCGGACGTTCCCGTTGAAAGCCCGGGTGTCTTTCAGCGCGCCCCATCACCTCGCGCGCGGTGGCGGCCTTTTCGGGATTGAAGTTGAGTTCCAGTATCACGGTGACCGTCACTCGAGCAGCTTGTCCAGCACCTCGCGTTGCGGTTGGCTGAGTCCGTCGATCAGCTCCGCGAGCTGTGCGCCGGTGCGGGAATTGTCCTCGAGTGTCACCTGCCCGGGATGCCACGGCAGCGCGGTGCCGGTGTCGGCGGCTACCCGGATCGCGCCGGCACCCCAGACCAGGGCGCGCTGCCTGAGATCGTCGAGCGCCTCGATCACCTCGTCCTCGGGCGCGCGGCCGTCGAGTAGCGCCAGCAGCTTGGCCGTCGACACTGCAGCGGTGTCCGCGTGCAGTACCAACAACGCGTCGAGCACGGCCAGGCGCAGGAAATCCAGCTCGTCGGTGGCGGCCTTAACCGACTGCCGGGCCCCGGCACGCGCGGCCAGGGCCGCGATGCTACCGGGGGGCGGCTGGGCAAGGTCGGACCGTAGTTCGAGAAGTCGGATCAGCCGCTCGTCGGGCAAATCGGCCAGCCAGGATCCCTGCGGGATATCCGGGGTGTTGTCGGTCATCGCTGACCAGCGTAAAGCAGGTCGGAGATCCTGGTCGGCGGCGAGCACGCACGCTGGGGATAGTCGCCGGGGTGGCCTGGGCAGGGGTGCCTTCCGACTAGCGTCACGCGCGCGGACGCGACCTGTCAGAATGTACGATGTGGCTAACAGTGCTGGAGGCAAGGCGGGCAAGAGCAGGTACGTCGACAACGGCTGGCCGACGACGGACCCCGACGACCACGCGGTGAGCGAGCTGGTGACCGATCGCACCGGCGCGCTCTCGCCGTTCGGTGACCTCGTCTTCCCTGTCGAAGCTGATCATCTGCCCTACATTCACCCGGTCACGGTCATCAACCGGGCAGGTAATGCCGGGATGGCCGGGACACCCAGGCCTGCGCAGGCCGGGCAGACGGGGGATCGCACCCGGACGCGCTCTCGCACCTCGACGAGCGGGGCGCGGCACACATGGTCGATGTGACCGAGAAGAACACCACTAAGCGGACCGCGGTCGCGGCGGGGGCGCTGCGCACTTCGGCTCGGGTGGTGGACATGATGTCCAGCGGGGTTGCCCAAGGGCGACACGCTTGCGAGGCCCGGGTGGCTGGCATCCTGGCCGCCAAGCGCACCAGCGACCTGATCCCGCTGTGCCATCAGCTCGCCCTCACCGGGGTCGACGTCGACTTCACGGTGGGCGAAGCGCACATCGACATCGTCACGACGGTCCGCAGCACCGACCTACACCGGTGTCGAGATGGAGGCGCTGACGGCCGTGAGTGTGGCCGCGCTTACGCTCTACGACATGATCAAGGCGGTGGGCCCGGCGGCCCTCATCGACGACATCCGTGTGCTTCGCAAAGAGGGTGGCAAGACCGGGACCTGGGTGCGGGCATGAACCCCCGGTCGGACCGGATCATCATCGCCTCGACCCGGGCTTCCAGCGGCGTGTACACCGACAAATGCGGCTCGATCCTCGCGGAATGGCTTGAACAGCGCGGGTTTTCGGTCACCGCCCCCGAAGTGGTAGGCGGACGAGAAGCCGGTCGGTGAGGCGCTGCGTGCCGCCCTCGACGACGACGTCGACGTCATCATCACCTCCGGCGGCACCGGTATCTCCCCCAGCGATGTCACCCCCGATGAGACCGTCGCGGTGGTGGACTATCTGATCCCCGGCCTGGCCGACGCGATTCGCCGCTCCGGTCTGCCCAAGGTCCCGACGTCGGTGCTGTCGCGTGGGGTGTGGGGTGGCCGGCCGGACCCTGATCATCAATCTGCCGGGTTCGCCCGGCGGCGTGCGCGACGGGCTGAGTGTGCTCGCCGACGTGCTCGACCATGCCCTTGACCAGATCGCCGGTAAAGACCACAACCGATGACGGTCGTGCTGCGTGCCGCGATGACCGAGCAGCCCATCTCCCTGGATGAGCATAAAGAACTGGTCGGCCATCGGTCGGCTGGCGCCATCGTCGGGTTCGCCGGCATGATCCGAGACCACGACAAGGGACGCCGGGTGGTGCTGCTAAAACACTCCGCGCACCCGACCGCGGCTCAGGTGGTCGCCGAGGTTGTCGAGAAATCGGCCGGTGTGCGCGCCGTCGCGGCCAGCCACTGGATCGGCACGCTGCACATCGGGGAGGCGGCCTTGGTGGTGGCGGTGGCCGCCGATCACCGGCAGGAGGCGTTCGCCCACCTGCGCCGAGCTGGTCGACACCGTCAAGGCGCGCCTACCGGTCTGGAAACACCAACTTTTTCGATGACGTAACCGACGAGTGGGTGGGTTCGGCGCTAGGCCGAACCCACCCGGCGTTAGCGTCTCAGTTGACGGCCACGGACAGCGCCAGCGAGTCCAGCGCGTCGTTGCCGTTGACGTTCTCGGCGCGGATCGCCTCCCACACCTTCTGCGTGTAGCCCACCTTCGTGGCGTGCTGTGGCTCCGGCTGGGGTGCGTCAGCGTCGGCCGGGGCCGACGGCGCGTCGGGGGCAGGTAGCGGGGCGTCGGCCGGAGGCGGGGTGTCCGCCGATGGGGTGAGCGGCAGATCCGTAGGCAACGGAGCGTCGGCAGGCGGCGGGATGTCAGCCGGTGGGGGCGGCAGTTCCGCGGGCGGCGACGCCGGTTGGTCGAAGGACGCCAGCTGCACCGGGG
>NZ_LR655767.1 GCF_902168065.1 Mycobacterium tilburgii
CCTACCCGATCGTCATGGACCGGTGGACCAACCTTGCCGTTCTTACCAAGTTTACGCTTGACGAACACACTCCACCAGCGTTGTTCGAGCAGATCCGCCAGGGGGCGCGGTGCGCTCGGCCATCGGCTGCCCGGCGTCGCCGGCCTCAGCGACCAGGAAGCGGTAGCCGGACTCCGGATCATCGCGGTGGGCGTCGAACAGGGCGTTGGAGCCGATGCGCCTCGAGGTACTCGGCGTCGGTCACGGGGTTGGCCAGCCAGCGTTAGTAGGGCTGGCGGGCGAGCTTGAGGACCAGCACGTCACCGCCACGGAAATCCCGTCGGCAGCGAGCTCTTTCACGAGCGGGTAAAGCCTTTTCCCGGCAGATTCGACTGTACCGGGGTACGCCGCCGCCCGGCGCAGCACCTCATTCTCCTGCTCCAACAACCGATTCCGGCGACGCAGGTGTGGTTTGCCGGCGCCCACGGCGACGTTGGCGGCGGATATGTCCATCACAGATTGAGCGATCTGGCGCTGCTCTGGATGACCGACCACGCCCGCAGTCTCGGTTGGGCCCTCGATCCCACGGCCTTCGCCGGTCCCCAGGCCGGGCACACCGTCACCCCAGAGCGGACCGCTTGTCGCCGCATTGCTGTTCGCCCTGGATGTGTCGGCACCTATACAGGAGACCCGTGTCGGTGTGTATCGGCTGCTGCCACCATTCGTGTGCAAAATCGGTGTCACGGACCCGGCTCAGGAGTCCGTCGCGTCGACCGCCATCGAGCGGGACGAAGCCACCGCATATGCGCCGGATCCACTAGTCGCCTATCTGAACGGCAACCCGAGGGTAACCACAATTCCTTCCGGGGAATTGTCTGTTTGAGCGGTCGAGTCGGTACCCGGGCAAATTCTTCGCTCGCCGGCGCTGCCTGTGCCTAAGCAACCGTCCTGACGCTCGCCGGAGGAGGAACGGCAAGTGCCGCCGGTTCGTGCCCCACAGCCGCACCGCCGAGCGGCGCGGCCCCCGACTGGACGCGGAGCGGTGGTCTCGAGCACCGCCAAGGTCTCGGTCTGCTACATGGGCGTCAACGGACGTGACGGGTCGGTGTTCGACAGCAGCTACGATCGTGGGCGTCCCGGCCGACTTCCCGGTGACCCGAGTTATACCCGGCTTCCAGAAGGCGATCGCGGGGCAAAAAGTCGGGTCTACGGTCGCCGTCGCGATGGTCCCCGCGGACGGTTACCCCCGAAGGCCAGCCCAGCGCGGGGATTCGGCCCGGCGACTCGCTGATCTTCGCGATCAAGATCCTCAGCGCCTCGGGTTAAATTCCGCGATCACGCGAGGTGTCATAACGCGATAACGCGTTGTCTCCCAACTGCATCCACGCCATGACGCATACGGTCACAAGTATGGATGCACGGATCATGCAGTTGATAGAAGGATGCGAACTCGCCTGGACCGAGCTGTGCAACCCGGCTACCCCGTGTTCGCGTTCCACGGGAAGCCGGGCTCGCGTCGACAATGCCTCATCGACCCGGAGAAACCCGCGCTGGCGGCGGGCGTCCAGGTTGATCGTCCCGGACCGTCCCGGCTACGGTGCAAGCGCCTGGCAGCCGCGGCACACCTTCAAAAGCTGGGCGAGCGACGTCACCGAACTGGCCGATCACCTTGGCCTCGAACATTTCGCGGTGCTCGGCATTTTCCGGCGGCGGGCCCCATGCGGCGGCCTGCACTCGCTTCCTCCCCGACCGTGTCACTACCGCCGCGCTCGTCAGCGGTGTCGGGCCTCTCGTCAAGCCCGGTTCGAGGCGGGCATGATGCCCGCGAACAAGGTATTTGCCCGGCTCGGCCGAACCGTGCCCGCGGCCAATGCGGTGATCTTCGGGCTGATCTTCTTGATCGGCCGTCGCTTCCCGGCGTTCATGTTGGGGCAGCTGGTGGCAAGCATGCCGCCCGTCGACCGCGATGCCCTCGCGCGGCTCGAAGTGCGAAATTTTCCTGGACATGATCGTCCAAGTGTGCCCGACCGCGGGCAGGGCCGCGGCACAAGACTACCGGCTCTTCGCGCACGACTGGGGCTTCCAGCTCGAGGACATCACCGTGCCGGTACAGGTGTGGCAGAGGGACGTCGATGTCAACGTCCCGTTGGCCCACGCTGAACGTCAGGCCTCGGAGATCTGGGGGCGGTGCTGCACGACATGCCCGGCGAGGGCCATCTCATGTCGCTCCCACACAAAGTCGTCCGACATCAGTGCGGTTGCCGCGTCGATGTCGATGTGCTGTCCGTAGAAGGCCTGGATGAAGTCGATTACGAGCTGCTCGTTTGCGTTCGTGGCGCGACGCCCGGTACCATGGCCGCTGTTCCTTTGCTGGTCGACGGTCTGCGGGAAGCTGGAGGGGACTCTACGCCCAAATAAATCGACCGATTTAATTTATTCCAAACTTTTTCCGGCATTTGTGATTGTAGCACAGTGATCCGGCGCACAACAGTCCCACCGAATCTTTAAGGTTCCCAGCATATATATCGCCAGATTTTGGACCCAGTCGCACATTCGCTAGGCCTGAGTTCCCTTGTTTGGCGATGCTCTTCGTCATGCTCGGCGCCTTACGGATGCGGACTGGGTGGCTGCGCTGATCTCCGTGGCGGTGGCGCTTGCCATCGCCATCGCGGTGTACGGCACGCCAACCGGCCAGGCGCTATTGGCCGCCAGCGCGGGCGTCGTCTTCGGCTTCTTCCCCATCCTCTGGATCGTGATCAACGCCATCTGGGTCTACCAAGTGACCGTCCAGACAGGACATTTCGACGTACTCCGGCGCAGCTTCGCCGGGATCAGCGACGATCACCGCATCCAGGCGATCATCATCGCCTTCCCCTTCGGCGCGCTGCTCGAGGCGCTGGCCGGCTTCGGTGCGCCGATGGCAGTCACGTCGATGATGCTGCTTGCGTTGGGTTTCAAGCCGCTGAAGGCGGCAGTCCTTGCCCTGGTGGCCAACACCGCACCGGTGGCCTACGGGGCCATGGCGATCCCGATCATCACGCTCGGCAAGGTCTCCGGGATCTCCAGCGACGCATCGCAGACGGCCGTCGTGGACTTCGCGAGAAATGGCACGTGGCGCTGACGGCGGGCATCGTCTTCGGCGTCGGCCAATTCGCCACATCGAACTTCCTGTCGGTGCCGTCCGCGGACGTGGTCGCTTCGCTGCTGTCTTCGGGTGCCGTGGTGCTGCTGCTGCAGGTGCGGCGGCCCCAGACCACCCCCGCCCGTCGCGGTCGTCGCGGACGGTGAGTCCGACACCATGGCCCCCGAGTTCGAGGCGAACCTGAACAAGTCCGACCTCAATAAGACCGACGCGCGCGCCGAGGTGTTCCGCGCCTACACGCCCTACGCGATCATCATCGCGATCTTCGTCCTCTGCCAGGTCCCCGTCGTGAAGAAGTTCCTGGACCACGCCACCTACGCGGTGCACTGGCAGTGCCTGCACCTGCAAACCGCCAAGGGAAGCCCGTCCAGCGTGGCGAACTTCACCTTCAGCCTGGTGAACACGCCGGGAACGCAGATGCTGATCGCCGGCCTCGTCGCGATGTTCGTGCTACGCCTGTCGGTGGGTGGCGCGCTCAAGGCCTACGGCGCGACCCTGTATCAGCTCCGCTGGGCGATTGTCACCGTAATGGCCGTGCTGGCACTGGCTTTCGTGGTGAATGCCGCAGGGCAGACCATCACCCTGGGCACCTGGATGGCCAGCGCCGGAAGTGCTTTCGCGCTGCTCTCCCCCATCCTGGGATGGATCGGCGTGGCGGTCACCGGCTCCGATACCTCCTCGAACTCGTTGTTCGGCGCGTTGCAGGTGACGGCCGCCGCCAAGGCCGGTCTTTTGCCGCTGCTGATGACCGCGGGCAACAGCTCTGGCGGTGTGCTGGGCAAGATGATCTCGCCGCAGAACTTCTCCATCGCCGCGGCCGCGGTGAACCTCGACGGCAAGGAAGGTGACATCTTCCGCCGCGTGATGCTGTGGAGCGCGATCTCCCTGGTGTTCGTGTGCGCGCTTACCGCGCTGCAGTCGTCGTCGGTGCTGTCCTGGATGGTCCCCGGCTGCCCCTACTCTCTGGTTCTCTGCCGCCATCCACGTTCGAACGGGAACCGCCAGGTGTTAGGTGCGATCAGTTCAGTTGGTGAATAGTGTTGGGACCCCACGTTCCCACCGGGTACACCTCCGCCGGCGGCGGGTCGTCGAGCAGTTCTGCCGAACGCTACCATAGTGATTCGTTGCCCTCGGCGGTGGTAAACAGTGTGTGGTCACCGCGCATCGAGGATGAGCCCTCGTAGGCCTCCAGCATGTCGGCCACGGTGTCGATCTCCTGGGAAGAGAACTGCATCGACAGCTTGTCGAGCTTCATCCCGGGGGCGGTCCGCTTGCCGTAGAACGACAGCGAAACTCTCGAATTGTCCGCAAGATCGAACGTCTTGTGATCGGGACCCTGGGTTCCGACACCCGAACCCGGCGGGAACATACTGCGCGGCGCCTCTTTGAACGCGATCGAGATGATGCGGATGCCTTCGGCCATCTTCTTGCCGGGGCGCAGGTAGATAGGCACCCCGGTCCAGCACCAGTTGTCGATGCCGACCTTCAGCGCGATGAATGTCTCGGTGTCGGAATCCCTTGCCAAGCCTTCCTCTTCACGATACCGGCGTACTGGCCACGCACCACGTCCAATGTCTTCACCGGGGGCATCGATCGGAACACCTTGTTCTTCTCTTCGCTGATGGCATAGGGCTCGAGGGCGGTCGGCGGTTCCATCACCCCGAACGCCATCACCTGGAACAGGTGCGTGACCACCATGTCCTTGTACGCGCAGGTGCTCTCGTAGAAGTTCGCCCGTTGATCCAGCCCCAGCTTCTCGGGAATATCGATCGGGATGTGGTCGATGAAGTTGCGGTTCCAGATCGGCTCGAACAATCCGTTGGCGAAACGGAACGCGAAAATATTATGCGCCGCCTCCTTGCCCAAGAAATGGTTGATGCGGAAAATCTGAGATTTGTCGAACGTTTCGTTCAGGAAGTCATTGAGCTCCACCGCAGTGGCCAGGTCCGTGCCGAACGGCTTCTCCATCACCACCCGGGACTGTTCGATGAGGTTGGCATCGCGCAGCATCGTGATGACAACGCACGCCGCCTTCGCCGGGACCGACAAATAATGTAACCAC
>NZ_LR655768.1 GCF_902168065.1 Mycobacterium tilburgii
CGTCGGACGCGGTCGAGGAGGTCCTGGCCGACATCTACGCCCAGGTGCTCGGGGTCGAACGGGTCGGTGTCGACGACTCGTTCTTCGACCTCGGCGGCGACAGCATTCTGTCGATGCAGGTGGTCGCGCGGGCCAGGGCGGCGGGCATACTGCTGCGTCCACGCGACATCTTCGTCGAACAAAGCGTGGCCCGGCTGGCCCAGGTCGCCAGCGTCGCCGCCGACGGCGACGGCATGGTCGACGAGGGGCTGGGCGAGGTGGTCGCCACGCCGATCATCCGCTGGCTGCAGAGCATCGAGGGCCCGGTCGAGCAATTCAACCAGTCGATGGTGATGCAGGCGCCCGCCGGGGTGACCGAAGCCGACGCGAAGGTGGTGCTGCAGGCGCTGGTCGACCGGCACCCAATGCTGCGGCTGCGGGTGGACGACGACGGCGCCGGCGGTTGGTCGTTGTCGGTGCCCGACGTTGGCTCCGTCGACGCTTCGGGCCTGCTGTGGTCGGTCGACGTGCTGTCCGGCGAGGCGCTCGTCGACGCGCGGTCGCGGCTGAACCCGGGTGCCGGCGTGATGCTCAGCGCGTTGTGGGTTGACTCGACGTCACAGCTGGTGCTGATCGTTCATCACCTGGTCGTCGATGGCGTCTCCTGGCGAATCTTGTTGGAAGACCTCAACATTGGCTGGGCGCAGCACCACAGCGGCCAGCCTGTCGAGTTGCCGCCGGGCGGAACGTCGTTCGCGCGGTGGTCGGCGCTGCTCGACGAGCACGCCCGCCTGCCCGAGGTCGTGGCCCAGGCCGAGGCGTGGCGGCAGGTGGCCGTGGTGCCGGCGGCGCTGCCCGCGGTACGGCCCGAGGTGGACACCTACGTCACCGCCGGGCAACTGTCGGTCGGGCTCGACGTCGAGACCACCCGCCAGCTGCTGGGTGAGGTGCCGGCGGCGTTTCACACCGGCGTGCAGGACATTCTGTTGATCGCGTTTGTATTGGCCTGGGCGGAGTTCCTGGGTACTGGCGGCGCACCCATCGGCATCGATGTCGAGGGGCACGGCCGGCATGAGGAACTTGCGGCCGACGTGGATCTGTCCCGCACGGTCGGGTGGTTCACCACCAAATATCCGGTGTCGGTGTCCGTCGGCAGCCTAGGTTGGTCGCAGGTGGCCGCCGGCGAGGCGGCGCTGGGGCCGGTGATCAAGGACGCCAAGGAACAGCTGCGCGCCCTGCCGGACGGCCTTACCTACGGGCTGCTGCGATACCTGAACGACGATGTCGACCTGCACGGCACCGACCCGGTGATCGGGTTCAACTACCTGGGACGGCTGGGCGCGGGTACCGCGGCCGAACTTTCCGGGGATCTGTGGCGGGTCAGCCAGGACAGCCTGGACCTGGCCGGCGCGGCGACCGCCGTCCCGCTGCCGCTGGCGCACACGGTGGAGCTCAATGCCGGCACCGTCGACAGCGATGTCGGCCCGCACCTGCAGGCCAACTGGACGTGGGCGCCGTCGGCGCTTGACGAGACCCAGATCGCCCGGCTCAGCCAACTGTGGTTCGAGGCCCTCACCGGTATCTGCGCGCACGTGCGCAACGGCGGCGGCGGCTTAACGCCGTCCGATCTGGCTCCCGCGCGGATGACCCAGCAGCAGATTGACGACCTGTCCCGGCGGGTCCGGATCGCCGATGTGCTGCCGCTGACCCCGCTGCAGCAGGGCCTGTTCTTCCACGCCACGCTGGCGGAAGGCTTCGGGGAAGACCTGTATGCGGTGCAGCTGGGTATCACCGTGACCGGCCCGCTGAACCCGCAGCGGCTGCGGAATGCCGTGCAGGCGGTGGTCAACCGCCACCCCAACCTGGCGGCCCGGTTCACCGGCGAGTTCGACGAGCCCGTGCAGGTCATCCTGGCCGACCCGGTGATGGCGTGGCAGTACACCGAAATCACCGGCGCAGACACCGATGTCGAGGAGCAGGTCCAACGGCTGTGCGCGGCCGAGCGCGCCGCGGTGTGCGACATCGCCAACCAGCCGACCTTCCGCGCGGCCTTGCTCCGCACCGGCGACGACCTGTACCGGTTCGTGCTGACCAACCACCACATCGTCTTGGATGGTTGGTCGAAACCGCTTCTGCTGCGCGAGATCTTTGCCAGCTACTACGGGGCCAAGCTGCCCGCGCCGGTGCCGTACCGCAGGTTCGTCTCCTGGCTGGCCGCGCAGGACCGCGGCGCCGCCCAGGCGGCGTGGCGCGAAATGTTCGAAGGGTTCGATACCCCGACCCTGGTGGGCCCGCCGCAACGGATGGGCCTCCGCCGCCGCGTCGATTCCTACCGCGTCCCGGCGGACACCACGCGCGAGCTGAGCACGCTCGCCCGCTCCTGCCACACCACCGTCAGCACGGTGTTGCAGGCGGCGTGGGCGCAGCTGCTGATGCGGATGACCGGTCAGCCGGACGTCGCGTTCGGCACCGCGGTGTCCGGGCGGCCGACCGATCTGCCGGGCGCGGAATCGATTGTGGGTCTGCTGATCAACACCGTGCCGATCCGGGCTAACATCACCGCGGCGACCACCATTGGCGACCTACTGGATCAGCTTCAGGGGGCTTACACCGAGACCCTTGAGCACCAATATTTGGGGTTGAACGACATTCACCGCGCCACCGGGCACGACCAGCTGTTTGACACGCTGTTCGTCTACGAGAACTACCCGATCGACACCGGCGTGCCGATGGGCGTCCACGAACTGGCCATCACCGATTTCAGCAGTCGTGAGTTCAACCACTACCCGTTGTCCGTGATGGCGCTGCCGGGCCACGAATTGGGTGTCCGCGTCGAGTACGACACCGATGTCTTCGACCCGGCTAGCATCGAGACGCTGGTCGAGCGTTTCCAGCGGGTGTTGGTGGCCATGACCACCGATCCCACGCGACGGGTGTCGTCGATCGATCTGCTTGACCCCGAAGAGCATTCGCGGCTGGCCCAGTGGGGCAACCGGGCGGTGTTGACCCAGCCCGCCGCGGGCACCACGATCGCGAAGCTGTTCGCCGCCCAGTTAGCTGCCGCCCCCGAAGCGGTGGCGCTGGTGTACGGCGACCGGTCGTGGACGTATCGCGAGGTCGATGAGACCGCGGACCGGTTGGCGCGGGTGCTCACCGGCCACGGAGCGGGCCCGGGTGAGACTGTGGCGCTGCTGTTTTCGCGATCCGCCGAAGCCATCATCGCGATGCTGGCCGTGCTTAAGGCGGGGGCGGCCTATCTGCCGATCGATCCGGCTCTGCCGGACGCCCGGGTGGAGTTCATGCTCGGCGATGCCGCCCCGATCGCCGCGCTGACTACCGCCGCATTGCGGTCCCGGCTGGACGGCGTCGACCTGGTCGTCGTCGACTTCAACGACGACCAGGGTGTCGATCCCGGCGTCGAACTGTCGGCACCGGCGCCCGAGGATTTGGCGTATCTTATCTACACGTCCGGCACCACCGGAAAACCCAAGGGCGTGGCCGTCACGCACCGCAACGCGACGTCGTTGCTCGAGAAGTTGCACGCGACCGTCCCGGCGGGCCCTGGACAGGTGTGGTCGCAGTGGCATTCGTACAGCTTCGACGTGTCGGTGTGGGAGATCTTCGGTGCACTGCTGCACGGCGGCCGGTTGGTGATCGTCCCCGAGGCGGTGGTCCGCTCACCGGAGGACCTGCACGCGCTGCTGATCTCCGAGAAGGTCAGTGTCTTGTGCCAAACCCCTTCCGCCGCAGCGATGTTGCCGTCGGATGGGTTGGAATCCACGGTGCTGTTCGTGGCTGGGGAAGCGTTGCCGTCCGAGGTGGTCGACCGGTGGGCGCCGGGCGGGCGGACGATAGTCAACGCCTACGGCCCGACCGAGGGCACCATCTACGCCGCGATGAGCGGCGCGTTGACGCCCGAGGGTGGCGCGCCGATCGGCTCGCCGGTCCCCGGCGCGGCCTTATTCGTCCTGGACCGTTGGCTGAAGCCGGTCCCGCCCGGCGTGGTGGGCGAGCTGTACGCCGCCGGCGCCGGGGTGGCCGTCGGCTACATGCAC
>NZ_LR655749.1 GCF_902168065.1 Mycobacterium tilburgii
AATGTATGCGGATTGTGGTGACCGGCGCGACCGGCTATGTGGGATCCAGGCTGGTCACAACAGCGTGCCGGGCCCGGTTGCCGGAGCCGTCCGCACCAGCCTGGACATTCTGCTCAGTCTGACCCCGCGGATCCGTCCGGCATGACCCAGCAAGGGCAGCCCATACCACGCCCGTGTCTTCTCCGAGCTGCGTTGCGCCGTCACCAATGTTACTGTGCCACACCATGAACCGCCGTCACTGGTGCGACGGCGCCGCGTCATCGTCGCGATCACCTTGGTGCTCGGCGCCGCGGTGCTCGGCTACTTGCTGCGGCGTGCACCCGGCGAGTCGAGCTTCTACTGGCTGACCCTGGCGCTGGCCGCGGTGTGGGCCGTCGGTGCGCTCTGTTCCGGTCCGCTGCATCTGGGCGGGATCTGCTGGCGTGGCCGCACCCAGCGGCCGATGATCAGCGGCACGCTCATCGGCCTGGGGCTAGGCGGTGTCTTCGTCGTCGGCGGACTGATCGCCCGCCAGATTCCTGCCGTCGCGGCCCTGATCACCCGGGTGCTGCAATACGCCCACCACGGTTCGTTCTGGCTGGTCGTGCTGATTACCGTCATCAACGGCGTCGCCGAGGAGATGTTCTTCCGCGGCGCACTGTACACCGCGCTGGGTCGGTTCGCGCCGTTGACGATCTCGACCATGCTGTACCTCGGCGTGACGCTGGCCAGTGGGAACCCGACGCTCGGGTTCGCCGCGATCATCCTCGGCGCGGTCTGCGCCCTCGAGCGCCGCGCCAGCGGCGGCGTCCTGGCGCCCATGCTGACCCACTTCTTCTGGGGTCTGATCATGGTGCTGGTGTTGCCGCCGATGTTCGGCGTCTAGGTGCGCGGCGCCCCGACGACATTGCGCACCAGCGCCGCCAGCGCGACGGTGTGCAGCGGCCGGGTGAAAAACCAGTAGAGCCGCCCCACACGCCGGCCGGCACGAAGATCGCCCGCTGCGCGTACGTGCTGCCACCGCCGTCCTGCGGGGCGACCGTCATCTCGAGCCACGCGGTCCCGCGGCTGCGGAATCGGGAGCGTAGCCGCAACCGGGTGCCGGGTTCGCGCTCTGTCACGGTCCAGCCGACCGTTGCTCGTCGCGGCGGTTTCCGCTGCCGCCCAAAGAGTCCTCGGGGTTCGCGGCGGTCGATGCCGTCCGCACGTCGGTGTAGACGACTGGGCAGTGGCTCCGCCGGCTCGGCGTGCGATGACGCCCAACTGGCATCCGGTAGCCCCCGCGCCGCCCGGTTGAGCGACAGCGATACCGCGCGTCGGTAGGGGGGTGAGGCCGTCCGGCGGTGGCGCGATAATGGTGTCGATGTCCGAATTGCCCAGCACTGCACCGCATTCCAGCGATTCGATCAGCGGCCTCGCCAAGCCGGACGTGACCGTGCCCACCCGCAGGCTGGCGATCGACAGCGTAAGGAAGGGCAGCACGAACAGGTAGCGCCGGTGTAGGCCCGCCACCTGAGCGTAGACGCGCATTATGTCGCCGTACTCCAGCACGTCGGGACCGCCGATGTCCCAAATGCGCGAGCAGGGCACCGCCGCCGTCGCCGCGGCGACCAAGTAGTGGAGCACGTCGCGCACCGCGATGGGCTGGATCCGGTGGCCGTCGTCGAGCAGCCGCGGCACCAGGCGGGCGCCGATGTAGCCGGTCGCCCCGGTCACCAGGCAACTCAGCTGTTGATCCATTGTTTCCTCCCTCAACCGACGTTGGGAAGGACTGCCGATTCGGCGGCGACTAAGCGTCTAGCGGTCGTGAAGTTAGGCGCGCGGCGTTTCTGGAATGCCATTGTGCCCTCCCGTAAGTCGGCCGATCGCAACAAGATCGACTGCCCCCGGTACTCACGGTCCAGCGTGGCATCCAGTTCGGCCAGGGCCGCCGCGTTGATCGCATCCTTGGTCTTGGCGTACGCCACGACTGGGCCGCACAGCAACGTCGAAATCATTTTGTCCACTTCGGCGTCGAAGTCCTCGGCCGTATAGATTGCGGTGACCAGGCCCGCAGCGAACGCCTCCGCCGCCGACAACCGTTCGGCCAGCAGCGCCATCGACACCGCGCGGATCCGACCGATCGCCGCCGCAACCAGCACCGAGGCGCCGCCGTCGGGCATCAGCCCGATCTTGGTGAAGGCGAGCATAAAAAATGCCACCTCAGAAGCCAATACGATGTCGCACGCCAACGCGATGGAAACGCCGACGCTCGCGGCCGGTCCCTGCACGACGGCGACCACCGGGTGCGGCAGCGCGGTGATGGCACGGATCAGCCGGTTGACCCTCCAGAATGATCTCGTTCGGCGGAACGCCGCCGCTGCCAGACATGTCGTCGGCGCTGATCCCGGCACCGGAGGAAAAGCCGCGGCCGGCACCGCCCAGCCGCACCACCTGCACGCGCGGATCGGTGGCCGCTTTTTCCATCGTGTCGGCGAGCCTGGCAATCACCGGGGTGGTCAGCGAGTTCTGGCTCTCCGGGCGGTTGATGGTCAACGACAGCACGCCGTCGGACAGGTCGACCGCGAGGTCGGCCGTGGAAGGCTGGAGGTCGAGCGTGGATTCCGGCACGGGCTCACCCTAATCACCGGTTGGGAGACCGGGGTGCACGGCCGTCGAACGTGGCTGCGAAGATGCCAACGGGTTCGCACGCGTCAGCGCAGACGAAAGGTTGATGGACATCATGGCAGGACCGCTCAAGGGACTTCGCGTAGTGGAGCTGGCCGGCATCGGGCCGGGACCGCACGCCGCGATGATCTCGGAGATCTGGGGGCGGACGTGGTGCGCATCGACCGCCCGGCCACAGGTCCCGGGGCCCCGGCGGCGTGGCCAAAAACGCCATGATGCGCAACCGGCGGGTGGTGACCGCCGATCTGAAGTCCGCCGAAGGGCGCGAACTCGTCCTGAAGCTGATCGCCAAGGCCGACGTGCTGATCGAAGGCTACCGCCCGGGCGTTACCGAGCGCCTGGGCCTGGGGTCCGAGGACTGCGCCAAAGTCAACGACCGGCTGGTCTACGCGCGGATGACCGGCTGGGGCCAGACCGGACCACGCAGCCAGCAGGCCGGCCACGGCATCAACTACATCTCGCTGAACGACATCCTGTACGGCGATTGGCCGGGCGAACGAACGGCCGGTGCCGCCGCTGAACCTGGTCGGCGATTTCGGTGGCGGCTCGATGTTTCTGCTGCTCGGCGTCCTGTCGGCGCTGTGGGAGCGGCACAGCTCCGGCAAGGGGCAGGTGGTGGACGCCGCGATGGTCGACGGCTCGAGTGTGCTGGTCCAGATGATGTGGCACATGCGCGCCTCCTGCATGTGGACCGACGCGCGGCGCCAACCGTCTCGACGGCGGCGGCCCCCTACTATACGACCACCTACGAGTGCGCCGACGGCCGCTACGTCGCGGTTCGGGGCCATTGAGCCACAGTTCTACGCCGCAATGCTGGCCGGGCGGGGTCTAGACGGGGCCGATCTGCCCGGCCAGAACGACGTCAACCGCTGGCCCGAACTGCACGCCATGCTGGCCGAGAAATTCGCCAGCCAGGACCGGCGACCACTGGGCCAAGGTGTTCGCCGACTCGGACGCGTGTGTGACGCCGGTGCTGGCGTTCGGCGAGATCCAGACCGAGCCACCGAGCGCCACACCATTCTACGAGGTGAACGGTGGTCTGCAACCGCGACCGGCGCCGCATTTTTCCCAGACCGCGCCGGAGACACCGCGGCCCGCGGCGCCGGTGACCGACGTCGCCGACGCGCTCAACGACTAGGTATGGTTCCCAACCAATGAGTTGGTCGCCAGGATCACGAAAGGACTCGCATGGAGATCAAAGACGCCGTCGCCGTTGTCACCGGTGGCGCCTCCGGGCTGGGTT
This sequence comes from Mycobacterium tilburgii, assembly GCF_902168065.1. Lineage (GTDB taxonomy): Bacteria > Actinomycetota > Actinomycetes > Mycobacteriales > Mycobacteriaceae > Mycobacterium > Mycobacterium tilburgii. Next base: position 3,890 of record NZ_LR655749.1, read on the forward strand.
TGGCCACCACCAAACGCCTGCTCGATCGCGGTGCGCAGGTGGTGGTGATCGACCTCCGCGGCGAGGACGCGGTCCGCGAACTCGGCGACCGCGCCCGCTTCGTCGAGGCGGACGTCACCGATGAGGCCGCCGTCACTGCCGCGCTGGCCGTCGCCGAGGCGATGGGCCCGCTGCGAGCCAACGTCAACTGCGCCGGCATCGGCAACGCCATCAAGACGTTGTCCAAGGACGGTCCGTTCCCGTTGGACGGCTTCAAGAAGGTCATCAACGGTCAACCTGATCGGCACTTTCAACGTGCTGCGGCTGGCCGGCCGCCGAGCGCATCGCCAAGATGGAGCCGATCGGGCCTAAACCAGCCCCGAGCGCGGCGTCACATCAACACCGCCTTGGTGGCAGCCTTCGAGGGCTAGATCGGCCAGGCCGCCTACTCCGTGTCCAAGGGTGGCGTCGTCGGCATGACGCTGCCGATCGCGCGCGACCTGTCCCGCGAGCTGATCCGGGTGGTGACGATCGCGCCGGGATTGTTCAAGACGCCGCTGCTGGGCTCGCTGCCCGAGGAGGCGCAGAAGTCGCTGGGCAAGCAGGTGCCGCACCCGGCCCGGCTGGGTGACCCCGACGAGTACGGCGCCTGGGCGTGCACATCGTGGAGAACCCGATGCTCAACGGTAAGGTGATCCGGCTCGACGGCGCCATCCGCATGGTGCCGCGCTGACGGGCCCGTTGCGCACACAAAACGAAACGCCCGAACACGCAAAAGCCCCCGCCGTGGCGGGGGCTTTTGTTGGCAACAGGATCAATGCGATCGACGGAACCAACGGGAGACAGAGGGTTCGGCCATGAGCAGCCGAGCGAGCAGGCTCATGGTGATCAGCTTGCGTTGGGAAGCGGGTACCATTCATCAAGCTGCTCAGAGGTCTCGCCTTCCACTAGCACGTCGCCGTGGTAGAGTGCCTCGAAGTCAACCTTGATGACATCTGCACTAAAGTCGTCGATCCACATGACACTGAGCCTATAGAGTAACCATTAAGAATTCTTTGAGTCAAGGTTCGGAAAATTGTGGCAATTACTCGTGAGTAAGGCCCTCGGCGGTCTGGCTGGGTTTCGGCCCGTGAGCAGCTTATTTAGCTCCTGATTTTCTAGCCGGACTCTTAGTCTTCGCGGGTTTGAAACCAGATCGAACCGGACCGGGTCCTGGCCGGTACCACCAGGAGGAGTTGTTTGACACCTGTCACTTACCGGGTCTAGGTTACCGCCCACGAGGTACGCGTCCCCGCGGGACCGCGACCGGGGAGGAAGCATAAATGTTGCCAAGGATCGCTCGGCTGGCCATCGCGGCGCCGCGCCGCATCATCGCGGTCGGCTCCTGATCTTCATCGCCGCCGCAGTCTTCGGCCTCCCGGTCGCCGAGCGCCTGGTGCCTGGCGGCTTCTAGGATCCCAATTCGGAATCCGTACGTGCCATCGCCGTGCTGACGGACAAGTTCGGGCAGAGCGGGTAGCAGCTGCTGATCCTGGTGACCGCACCGGTGGGCGCCCAGACCAGGCCCGCAAGGTGGCCACCGACCTGGTCGACGAGCTACAGCATTCGCCGTTGGTATACAACGTGCCCTCGCCGTGGACCGCGCCGCCGCCGAACTGATCAGTAAGGACGGCAAGTCCGGCTTGATCGTGGTCAACCTCAAGGGCGGCGGGAACCACGCGCAGAACAACGCCCCAAACCCTGTCGGACCTCTTCGTCCACAACCCCGACGGCGTGACGGTGCGCTCCGGAGCGCTCGGCGATGCAGTACGCACAGATCAACACCCAGAATCAGGCCGACCTGCTGGTCATGGATGTATCGCGCTGCCGCTTAGCTTCCTGGTGCTCATCTGGGTCTTCGGCGGGTTGGTGGCAGCTCTCCAAATCAACCTCGGTCTCGACATCCGCGGCGCTGCCGATGGCCCTCGGCGCGCTCGCCGCCGTCGTCGGCTCGATGTCGGTGCTGCGGCTCGTCATCTACACCGCCGAGGTGTCGATCTTCGCGCTCAACTGAGCACCGCGATGGGCCTGGCGCTGGCCGTCGACTACACGCTGCTGATCGTCAGCCGCTACCGCGACGAGCTTGCCGACGGTAGCGACCGGGAGGAGGCGCTGATCCGGAACCATGGCGACCGCCCGGGCACACTGTGCTGCCCTCCGCCGTCACGGTGCGCTGTCGATGTCGGCGACGGTGCTGTTCCCGATGTACTTCCCTCAAATCGTTCGCCTACGCCGGGGTGGCGACCGTCGCCTTCGTCGCGACGGCATCGATCGTGATCATCCCGGCCGCGATCGTACTGCTGGGGTCGCGGCCAGACGCGCTGGACGCGCGCAGGCTGGTGCGCCGCCTGGAATCCAGCGTTTTTGACCGTCAGCAGTTTAGCGCCACTGTTCTCGCCGGCGTCCGACGCTCAGCTCAAGCGGCTGCACCAAGTGCCCGGCCCCGCCGGTCGCTCGGTCGAGATGGCCGGTGTCGCGCAGGTCAACCGCGACAGCGTCGATGCGGTGACCGATCGGCTGCCGACTGCGCTGGGTGTGATGGCCGTTCTTCCAGGAAGGTCATCTCGGCGCACTGGGGGGACCACACCCAGCGGCACCCTGGTCGCCAACATGCCGATTGCTGTTGTTCTGCATCGCGTTCGGTCTGTCCATGGATTACGGGGTGTTCCTGATCTCCCGGATCCGGGAGTACTGGTGCAGTACCGGCCCGTCACGTCGACCGCCAAGCAGGCACACGCCGCCAGCCAACCACGAGACCGAAGCGGTGCGGATAGAACCTGTCCGGTCTGACGGGACGCGTGCTCGAGGTCGGCGCCGGGATCGGCATGAACTTCCCGAACTACCCGCAGACCGTCCGGCAGGTGGTGGCGATGGAACCCGAGTTGCGACTGGCCGCGCGGGCCCGGACGGTCGCCGTGGCGGCGCTGGTGCCGGTTGTCCTGACCAACCAGACCGTGGAGGAGTTCCGTGCCGACAAACCCTTCGACGCGGTCGTCTGCTCGCTGGTGCTGTGCTCGGTGCGGGATCCCGCGCTGGTGTTGCGGCACCTGTACGCGATGCTGGGCCCGGGGCGGGGAGTTGCGCTATCTCGAACATGTGGCCAGCGACGGCTTGCGGGGCCGGCTGCAGCGGTTCGCCGACGCCACCGTGTGGCCGCGGTTTCTGGGCAACTGTCACACCCATCGCGACACCGAACGTGCGATTGTTGACGCCGGATTCGAGGTGATCACGTCGCGGCGGGAGTGGACGCTGCCGTCCTGGTCGCCGATGCCGGTATCCGAATTGTTGCTGGGCCGCGCCCGCAGGCCGTAGCGGGTCTGGCGGCGGCTACTTCAGCAGGGCGGGCAACCGCCTCAGCAGCCCGGGCAACGCGTGACTCGCCGATTCACGGATGCTGATCGTCGCGTTCGCCGACAACGGCGTGGACTCGGGGTTAACCTCAATCACCACGGCGCCGCGGGAAAGCGCAAGATCGGTCAGGCCCGCCGCGGGATAGACGATCGCCGAGGTCCCGACGACCACCATCACGTCGGCGGAGTTGGTCGCCTTGACCGCCTGCTGCCACGGCTCCTCGGGCAGCTGCTCGCCGAAACACACAATGTCGGGCCGGATCAGCCCGCCACAGCGGAGGCAGCGCGGCGGTTGCACCTCCAGCGCCGGCTCGGACATTACCGGAAGCGCGTCGGTGTACGGCAGATCGCAACTCGCGCAACGGAATTCGAAGAGGCTGCCGTGCAGGTGGTGTACAGCGGTGCTGCCCGCACGCTCGTGCAGGTCGTCGACGTTCTGGGTGATCACACTGACGTCGGCGTAGTCCTCCCACGCTGCGATGGCCCGGTGGCCGTCGTTGGGCTCGACGCCGCCGACCAAGTAGTGCCGCCACAAATACCAGCCCCACACTCGCTCGGGGTTGTCCTGCCAGCCTTTCGTACTGGACAGTTCGTAGGGGTCAAAACGGGACCACAACCCGTTCTTGTCGTCGCGAAATGTCGGCACTCCGCTTTCCGCCGAGATCCCTGCTCCGCTGAGCACCGCCACTCGCATGCCACCAAACATAGCGGTGGTGGGGTAATACTGGATACGTGGAGCTGGGCGAATTGCTACGGGTCAAGCTGAAAGCGGGCCGGCCGCTGTTCGATCAGCTCCGCACGCAGGTCATCGAGGGTGTCCGGGACGGTGTGCTGCCACCGGGCACCCGGTTGCCCACGGTCCGCGAGCTGGCTGGCCAGCTAGGCGTGGCTGTCAACACCGTGGCGTGCCTATCGTGAACTGGAGAACGCGGCCATCGTCGAAACTCGGGGCCGCTTCGGCACTTTCATCGCGTGGTACGACCCGAGCGACGCCGCGATGGCGGCCGCAGCCCGTAAGTACGTGCACGTCGCCCACGGGCTCGGCCTGAGCAAGGCCGACGCGCTGCGCTACATCGAGACGGTGCCCGAACCCGACGAGGGCTAGTCGAACTCCAGCAGGGGTCAGGCACGGTCTCAGCGGGGCGAGCGCAGGCACTCGATACAGCAGCGACACCGCGGCGTTCAACGCGCGACCGCGGCCCGGTAGCAGTCGCAGATCTTGCATTGGCGCGGACACCCGGCACGCTGTCGACCAATTCGGCGGCCTGTGCGGCCGACAGTGCGAACGGCATCGGCGGCAGCAGTCGGGTCCGCACGTTGATGATCTCGGGGAAATCGACTGTGAGCCAAAGAAATCAGCTATCGGTGAGTGCCGCGTCCAACCGGTAGAAGCTGGTTTGCAGACCCTCGGCCAGCGCCACCACAGTGGCGGTCGGGTGTTCGGACAAGTACGAGCGCATTTGGGCGTCTAACAGGCGCGCGCAGCGTGATGTCCTGACGTGTGCGGCCAATTTCGCGAAGTCGTAATCGATGGCGTCGCAGAGCCGCATGCCATCGGATCATCGAGGATGCGATCGGGGCGGCGCGCCTCCGGGGCGCGCGAATTGAGCGTCGGCAGCGCGGTCTCCGGAACGCCGTCGAGACAGACCTTCTCCTTCGGAGAATCTTGCGCAGAGGTCATCGGGGAAACCCTACCCAGCGTCGCGGGTCGAGATCTACATGAGTTTGGTCAGAGCCCGCAGGTTGCGGGTGGTCGTCGACGACCTGTACCTCGGCTTGCCCATCGTGCTCTACCAACGTGGCGCCTTTGGCTACCTGCCAGTACACGACGCCGTCGCCGGCACTGACCTTTTCGTCGGCGCCGGCGGTCAGCGCGGACAGTTCGTCGAGCACGGCGGGGTCGGCGACGAACGTGACGTAGGACTGAATATCCGTCTACCTCGGGCTCGAAGGAATACGCATCGGTGATGGAGCGCACCGAGTCGGTGTCGTAGACCAGCACCCAGGCGTCGTAACCTAACTTCTCCCGCAGGGCCGCTTCGGCTTTCTTGCGCACCGTGCCGGCGTCGGCGGGCGACTCGAGCAGCACATTCCCACTGGACAGGATGGTGCGCACGGCGGTGAACCCGGCACCGGTCAGGGCAGTCACCACGTCGGCCATCTTCAAATTGACGCCACAACATTGACGCCTCACAGGAACACCGCGTAGCCGGTAATCATCCGATTGGATCAGACGGACATCAGACAAACGTAGTCTTTGAGCATGGGACACCAAGTGTTCGACGACAAGCTGCTGGCACTGATCAAGGGAAACTCGCTCGGCGTGCTGGCAACAATCAAACGTGACGGGTGGCCGCAACTGTCGAACGTTAGCTACCATTTCGATCCCCGGGAATTGGTGATTCGGGTGTCGATCACCGAGCCGCGGGCCAAGGCCCGCAACCTGCGCCGCGACCCGCGGGCCTCGCTGCTGGTCGATTCGGACGACGGCTGGTCGTACGCCGTCGCGGAGGGGACGGCCGAACTGAGCCCCCCGGCCGCGGCGCCCGACAAAGACACCGTCGAAGCGTTGATTGCCTATCGCAACATCGCCGGTGAGCATCCGGATTGGGATGAGTTCCAGCAGGCGATGGTCACCGACCGGGGCGTGCTGCTGACCCTGCCGATCTCACATCTGTACGGCATGCCGACGGGCAAGCGGTAGTCGGACTAAGCTTCCGCTATGGCCGAGTTGAACTCCAAGCAGGATGCCGCCGGGGCAGAGGACGAGAATAAGCGCAAGTTTAGCGAAGCCCTGGATCGCAAGATGTCCAAGGCATCGAGGGGATCCGACCACAAGGATGGGGGCGGCAAGCAGTCCCGGGCGCACGGCGCGGCCGCCGGTGGCCGTCGGGAATTCCGCCGCAAGAGCGGCTAGTCGCCGGCAATTATTGGAAAGTCATTGGCGGGCAACAGTTTTCTGCTAAGTTCGGGTGAATAGCCCGGCTGACGGATCGCTCTGGCCCGGTTGACCGCGCAGGCTGCCTCGGGTGCTGGGATGGGAGAAGTCCACCAACGACGGGTCATTTTGGTAGGCCCAATCCGCGGCGATGGTGCGCCGGCTGAATTTCCAGCGGCCGTCGTGCCGGGTGTACTCGTCGAGGTAGCGGCCGCCTACCAGGACGTCGATGTCGTGTTCGGGACCGGCTAAGGTGTGGAACACCAGGCAGTAGATCTCGCCGCGAGCGCTGTCCCCGTCGATGTCGAAGTTGGTGGTGGTTACGTTGTGTTGGGATACACGCACATACGGCTCCGCCGCCCGAGGAGAACTCGCCGTGCGCGTCGGTGGCGTCGGGGTGGTAGAGGTCGCGTAGCGCGGCGTAGTCGGCGCGGTCGACGGCCCGGCAGTAGGCCGGTGACGAGCGCATGCAGTTCGTCGCGGGCCAGCATCAGTGCCAATCGGGCCTCATCTACCACCACGTCACGATAACTGCGCCGTTGCTGGTGAGTGTCAGTGAGTAGTGTGTCGACACATAGGCCATCGGTCTCAGGCGTGCACCGGAAGGAAGGGCGTTGACAATTGACACTGTGGCTTGCGCAAGAACCCGAGGCGGACGCACTGCTGTCCAGCGACCCGCTGGCACTGCTCATCGGGATGGTGCTCGATCAACAGGTCCCCTTTGAGACCGCGTTCTCCGGCCCGATGAAAATCGCCGACCGGATGGGCATCTTCGGTGCGGTCGAGATCGCCGACTACGACCCCGAGAAGTTCGCCGCGTTGTGCTCGGAAAAGCCTGCGATCCACCGGTTTCCTGGATCGATGGCCAAGCGGATCCAGACGCTGGCCCAGATCATCGTCGACCGCTACGACGGCGACGCCGCGGGGTTGTGGACCGCCGGCAACCCCGACGGCGCGGAGCTGCTGCGCCGAATCAAGGGCCTACCCGGTTTCGGCGACGTCAAGGCGCAGATCTTCCTGGCGCTGCTGGGCAAGCAGTACGGCGTCACCCCGAAGGGCTGGCGTGCGGCGGCCGGGCAGTTCGGGAAGGCCGGCACGCACATTTCCGTCGCCGACATCGTCGACGCCGAATCGATGGGCCGAGTGCGGTCCTACAAAAAGCAGATGAAAGCCGCTGCCAAATCAGCCAAGTAGGCGGCACAGTAGTAGGACACCAGAAGGGAAGGGCGGCAATGAAGACACAACCTGACCTGTCCGTGCGGAGAAGCCATCGTCGGAAAAGACGAGGATGAGCTGGTCGAGCTGACGCAGGCGCACCTGTCCAGCGTGCACCCGGGGCTGGAGTACGACCGCGACGCGATTCTGTTCATGGCCTACTAGCCCGGGACAAGGCGGACGGGAGTGTTGTGTGGTGACACGTGCGCTCGCACCGGATATGGTGTTGGTCGCCCGTCAGGGCACCACAGTCGAGCCGATGGTGGGGAGGAACTGGCACTGCTTTTCTTTGGTTGTGACCTGACCGAAGATCGTCGACATGATGCTGCCCGAACCGGTGTCGGCGATTCCCGTCAAGGTGGTTGGCCCGTCTGGGTTGATGTCGGTCCGCGGTTTGAGCGTGACGGTGCCGGACTTGCCCGTGGTCAGGTTCACCCAGGTGACGTTCAGCGGCAGCTTCTGCTCCTCCGCTGGCCCCGGCGTGCCGACCGCAGTGAACACGTAGGCGGTCTGGCCGGGTTTTGGACCGGGCAGCGGGATCGTGGCCGGCCCGGCGACCGAGAGCGCGGTGGCAATCGAACTGCTGCCGTCCGCAAGGCAATTGCTGCCGATCGAGGGGTACATGAAGTCCTGCGTGATCGGGGCGCCGGGGCCGAAGCCCGGAGCCACGGCCGGGGTTGGGGCAACTACGGGCGCTGGTGCGGGCGCCCGCGCCGGGGCGGCGTCGAGGGCCGGACCGGGAGCGGCGTCCGGTGCAGACACGTGAGGCGTGCCGGCCGGGGGAGCGGCGATCGGGGCTGGGCCCGCGGCGTGGGTTGGGTCGATGCCGGTGGGCAGGTGTGCCTGCGCGCCGGGCACGATGTCGGCCCCGGGCACATGCTCGGCGGGCGCGGCCTGCGGCGCCGCCGCGCCGGGAACCGGGGTGCCCGGTTCCTGCACGAACTGGTTGACCGACGCCGCCACGTTCTTCGATTCGGTGGGCGCCGACGGGTTGTGGGTGAACGCCTGCGCGGCGGCCATCAACAGTTGGGTTGCTTGGCCGGGGTTGCCCGCAGCCTGCTGGATGATGGGACTCAGTTGCGACAACGCGGGCAGGCCCGGGAGTTGCTGAGTGGAGTGAGGTTGTTGCGGTGTCGGCAGCGGCGTCGCCGGGTCGGCTGCCGCGGTCGGGCTGAACCCGACCGCGGCAGCCGATGCCACGACAACAGCGGCTAAACCTTTGGACAGATTCCAAGTGCTTTCCACGATGTCCTCGTCCTTCGGTAGAGGGTTAGCCGTTTAGGGGTGGGTCAACGAACTGCTCAGGGCAGGGCGGAGAGCAGCGAGGGAGGTGTCGCCGCCACCGGCGCAGGCGGCGTGGCGGCCGCCGCTGTCCCAGGGACGGCTCCCGTGGCCAGCGCCGTCAGGTCGCCCGGAAGTGACAGCTTCGGCGGCACGTTCAGCGGCAGGCCGGGCAGGGCCGGCATGTTGACGTTGGCCACCTGCGGGGTGGACGCCGGAGCGGCGGGGGCCGCCGCCGGTGTCGCCTGCCCCAGCCCCGGAATCGAGTTCAGCCCGGGAATGGACGGCACGCCCGCGGGGGCGGGCGGCTGCGCGGCCGAGGCCATGCCGGGGAACGTGATGCCGGGGGCGGTCGGTGCGGCCGGCGGCTGCGCGCCCAAGGCGGTCGCGAGGTTCTGCAGAATCTGCGGGGCGTTGGCCGCCGAAGCGATCAACTGTTGCGGGATGTTCTGCACGGGGTCGGGAACCGGGGCAGGGTCGGCGTGGGCGATACCGCCCGTCAGTAGGGCGGCGGACGAACCGACGACAACGACGGCGGCCTTCGCGAAAGTCCAGATGGTTTGCATTGCTCCCCCTAAGGGATCGACAACAGGTGACGGATCCCGAAGCTACTTTGATGCTGGTGGGACTCAAGTGACACGTGTGGCATTTATTTGATCGTTACCGATACGAGCGGTGGCGGTGACCGGGCGGTTCCCGGAGAGCCCACGAACTGCACGGCAACGCACGACGGCCGGCGCGGTCGCTAAAGTCGGGCGAATAGACACCACTTCGGCCGCTGCGGCGGCATCGTTCTCCCGGCGGATGGCGAGTCTGATCAGCACCGTCGCGCCGGTGTTGCTGATCGTGAGTGTCGTTGCCCGACTGGGCCTGACCTACCTGGGACCCAACGGCGCAAACTTCGTCGACCTGCACGTCTACCTCGGCGGCGCGGCCGCACTGGATCATCCCGGCACCCTGTACAGCTGCGTGTACGCCGAGCACACGCCGGACTTCCCGCTGCCCTTCACCTATCCGCCGTTCGCGGCGATCATGTTCTACCCCCTGCACTGGCTGCCGTTCGCCCTCGCCGGGTTGTTGTGGCAGGTCACAATGATCGCCGCGCTGTACGGCTCGGTGCGCCTCACCCAGCACCTGCTCGGCGTCCGGACCGGAACCGGCCGGCGTGTCGCGATGGCCTGGACGGCCATCACCATGTGGATCGAGCCGCTGCGCAACAACTTCGACTACGGCCAGATCAACGTCTTTCTGATGCTGGCCGTGCTCTGGGCGGTCTACACCACCCGCTGGTGGCTGTCCGGGCTCCTGGTCGGTGTGGCGTCGGGGATCAAGCTGACGCCCGCCGTTGTCGGTGTCTATCTGGTCGGCGTGCGGCGGTACGCGGCCGCCGCGTTCTCGGCCGTCGTGTTCTTGCTGACCGTCGGGCTCCCGGCGCTGGTGGTCGGCGATCAGACTCGCTACTACTTCACCGCTCTGCTCGGGGACGCCCACCGGGTCGGCCCGATCGCCACGTCGATCAATCAATCCTGGCGCGGCGCCATCTCCCGGATCGTGGGCCATGACGCCGGGTTCTCCCCGCCGGTGCTGGCCGCCATCGCGGGCACGGCGGTGTTGGCGGTCCTGGCGTGGCGGGCCTTGGGCCCGACGGATCGACTGGGCAAGCTACTGGTCGTCGATCTCCTCGGGCTGCTGATGTCGCCGATCTCCTGGACCCATCACTGGGTGTGGCTGGTGCCGTTGATGGTGTGGCTGGTGCACGGACCGTTATGGGAGCGCCTTGGCGCGCGGATCGCGGTGTGGGGCTGGTTGGTGCTCACTCTCGTCGGCGTGCCCTGGCTGCTGTTGTTCGCGCAGCCGAGCATCTGGCAGATCAGCCGGCCGTGGTATCTGGCGTGGGCCGGGCTGACATACACCGCGGCAGCAATGGCAACATTAGTTGTCATCGCCGTCTCGGGAAGGCGTTGTGTCGCTTCGGATCCAGTATCGGCGCCCGCTTCGGACACCCGGACCGCCTCGTCGCTGGCCTAGCGCCCGACGATCTCGTTGATGTCGCGGGCCATCTCGATGTCGTTCTTCGTGATACCGCCCTCGGAGTGCGTCACTAGCGCGAAAGTAACTGTGCGCCAACTAATATCGATATCAGGATGATGGTCCTTGCGGTCCGCGTGCTCACCCACGCGGCGCACCGCGTCGATGCCGGCCAAGAAGGTGTCGAACTTGATCGAGCGTCGCAACGCCCCCTCGCTGTGCTCCCACCCGTCGAGGCCGGGGAGGGCGGCGTCCACTTGTCCATCCGTCAGCACGACCATGGTTAGCAAACCTTTCTGGACGAGAAGTCTGACAGCAGCTACGTTACGTTTGGACCCTGGACGTTCGACGCCTGTGCACCGGGGGCAGCCCCGTTGAACCACGGGGACGGCCAGTTCGTTGATCACTTGATTGGACCGCAGTTGGGAGGCACAGAGCCGCCATGACCGAGAAGCTGACGCCGCACTTCGAAGACGTACAAGCGCATTACGACTTGTCCGACGATTTCTTCCGGCTGTTCCTCGATCCGACGATGACCTACAGCTGCGCCTACTTCGACCGGATGCAGAACATCAGCCTCGAAGAGGCGCAGATCCGCAAGATGGACCTGTCGTTGGGCAAGTTGGGCCTGCGGCCCGGCATGACGCTGCTGGACATCGGTTGCGGATGGGGCGGCACCTCGCGGCGCGCGATCGAGAAGTACGACGTCAACGTCGTCGGCTTGACGTTGTCCCAACACCAGGCCGCGCACGTTCAGCAGTTGTTCGACGCGTTGGACACCTCGCGGAGCAGGCGCGTGCTGTTGCAGGGTTGGGAACAGTTCGACGAACCCGTCGACCGGATCGTTTCGATCGGAGCGTTCGAGCACTTCGGCTACGACCGCTACGACGACTTTTTCGGGATGGCCTACCGAAACTTGCCCGACGACGGCGTGATGATGCTGCACACCATCACGATGTTGACGGCGCCGCAGATTCTCGAACGCGGCCTGCCTATGACCGCGGAGCAGACCAGCTTCAACGACTTCATCGCCCGCGAGATCTTCCCGGGCGGGCAGTTGCCGGCGATCGAGATGGTGGAATTCCACGCCTCCAAGATGGGTTTCAACCTCGCTCGCCGGCAGTCGCTGCGGCTGCACTACGCCAGGACGCTGGATCTGTGGGCCGACGCGTTGCAGGACCACCGCGAGGAGGCCATCGCGATTCAGTCCGAAGAGGTCTACGACCGGTACATGCGGTACCTGACCGGTTGCGCCCGGGCGTTCCGTGCGGGCTACATCGACGTGAACCAGTTCACGC
>NZ_LR655750.1 GCF_902168065.1 Mycobacterium tilburgii
GGGCGGGGTGTGGCCCGCCTGCTGGGCGTACGGGCCTGCCGGATACTGACGCTGGCCTGCGGCGGCAGCCGCCGGGTTGGGAGGCGGGGTGGCGCCGGGGGCACTCAGCCGCTCAGTGGGCGAGCCGAACGGATTTTGATTGCCGGGACGAGTCCACGACGACGGACCCTCGCTGGGTGGTCCTTGCGGGTTCGTCACCCAACCGATTGTGCCCTATCGCCTTGAGCAAAGTCGGATTGATTGCGCAGCACCGCGATGCTCTCCCGGGCCTTGGCGACCTGGTCGACGTCGATGTCGGCCACCACCAGTTGCGGGTCGGCGCCCGCCGAGGCGATCACTTCGCCGAAGGGCGAGGCCACCAGGCTGCCGCCGACGCCCGTCGGCGCCCCGGCGGCCGATCCCGAGCCGTCCAGCGTGCCACCAGGATTAGCTTGGCCGGCCGCGGAGACGTAGCTCATCGAGTCAAGCGCGCGGGCGCGGGCCAGCAACGTCCACTGCTCGAGTTTTCCCGGACCCGCTCCCCAGGAGGCGCAGACGGTGATCAGCTGGGCGCCCCGGCGGGCCAGTTCGGTGTACAGCTGCGGGAAGCGGATGTCGTAGCAAACGGTGAGGCCCACATTCACCCCGTCGACGGTGATCACCACCGGTTCCCGGCCGGGTGCGACGGTGCGCGACTCGGTGAATGCGAACGCGTCGTAGAGATGGATCTTGTCGTAGTGCGCGTCCGGTTCGTTGGGGGTGCCCGGCCCGGCCGCGATCAGCGTATTGGTGACGCGCCCGTCGTCGATGGGGGTGAACATGCCCGCGACGACCGTGATGCCGGTGTCGGTGGCTATCCGCCGCACACCGTCGGCCCAGGGTCCGTCGATGGGCTCGGCGATCGGCTGCAGCGAGACGCCGAACCGACACATGGTCGCTTCCGGAAAGACGACCAGCGCCGCGCCGGCGTCCGCGGCGCGGGCGGAGTAGTCGCGGACCTGCTGCAGATTCGCCGCCGGGTCGCTGCCACTGAGCATTTGCGCCAACGCGATTCGCATGTCCGCCAGCTTAGGCCCGGTGACGATGCTCTCCGCTTGCGGAGCGAGGAGAAGGCGGGCGATTCAGCTAGGCCTGGTGACGAATTACGCGTTGTTGGTGATCCATTCGGTGGTGAGGCGTTGCTCCCTGTATACTGGGGTATCCACGATCGCCCTGTACTGATGCCGTGGCGATATCGTCGGTGACCGGGCCCCATCGTTCCTCGCGCCGGAACAGTAGATCACCCCGGTGCAGCTGGGTCACCATGGCCGGCAGGTTGTGGCTGCGCACCTGCTGCAGAGTCACCACCTCAATGGTGCCGTCGTTGCCCGAGGTGCCGCCGACGTGAAGCGACTCCAGCCGCGGGTCGGCGACCGGGATGTCGGCCAGTCGGGGCATGCCAGTACGCCGCCGCACCGAACGCCCGGTGCAGCTCCTCGACGCTGTCCGCGTAGTCGGCGGACAAGTCGAATGAGCGTGGCATAGCAGGTCAGGCTACCGTTACGGGCCATGAAACCAAGCGAAGCCGGATCGCTCTTCGCTGGTGCGCACGTCGCCGAGGCGGTGCCGTTGGCGCCGTTGACCACGCTGCGGGTGGGACCGGTCGCGCACCGCCTGATCACCTGCACCAGCAGCGAACAGGTGGTCGCCGTTCTGGGCGCGTTGGACGCGGCCGGCCGGTCCGTTGACGCCGGGCCGGTGTTGGTGTTAGCCGGCGGCTCCAACCTGGTGATCGCCGACGACCTGACCGACCTGACCGCGGTGCAACTGGCCACCCGCGGCATCACCATCGAGGCCAACCTGGTGCGCGCCGAGGCCGGCGCGGTGTGGGACGACGTGGTGGTCGCGGCCATCGAGCACGGCCTGGGCGGGCTGGAATGCCTCTCCGGCATTCCCGGTTCCGTCGGGGCGACCCCGGTGCAGAACGTGGGTGCCTACGGCGCGGAGGTCTCCGACACGATCACCCGGGTTCGGGTGATCGATCGCCGCACCGGGGCGGTGCGCTGGATCCCCGGCGCCGAGCTCGGCTTCGGCTATCGCACCAGCGTGTTCAAACAGAACCCGAAGGTCCTGGCCGTCGTATTGGAAGTGGAATTCGCGCTGGACGCGTCGGGACGCAGCGCGCCGTTGTGGTACGGCGAGCTCACCGCGGCCCTCAACGCGGCCAGCGGCGAACGGGCCGACCCTCAAGCGGTGCGTGACGCGGTGCTGGCGCTGCGCACCGGTAAGGGCATGGTGCTCGACCCCGCCGACCGGGACACCTGGAGCGTCGGTTCATTTTTCACCAATCCAGTTGTCGCACAAGGGGTTTACCAGTCGATCGCCGCCCGGGTCGATGGGCCGGTGCCGCACTACCCGGCACCGGACGGGGTCAAGCTGGCCGCCGGCTGGCTGGTGGAGCACGCGGGCTTCGGCAAGGGCTATCCCGACGACCCGTCCGCTCCGTGCCGACTGTCCACCAAGCACGCGCTTGCCTTGACCAACCGTGGCAACGCTTCCACCGCGGACGTGCTGGCGCTGGCGCGCACCGTTCGCGACGGTGTTCGCGACGTGTTTGGCATCACACTGGAACCCGAACCTGTGCTGCTCGGTTGCCGCTTAGAGCACTGAATTGCGTCCGACCGGGCGCCTTAGCCGACTCGGCGCGGCGCCGCGGATGTCGCTGCGGCCGGTATCTTTTAGTGTCGTGAACACTTCCGACGAGCGGCCGCCGATGAATCGGCGGCTGGCGCTGGCAGCCCTCGGGCTAGGTGTGTTCGCGCCGAGTGTCCTGGCCGCCTGTGGCAATCCGGTGACCAAGCAGGCGGACAAGAGCCGGGAACAGTCGGCACCGTCCCTGAAGTACCAGCCCGCCGATGCGGCCACCGATGTGGTTCCCATCGCGCCGATCAGCGTCACCGTCACCGACGGCTGGTTCCAAAAGGTGGCGTTGACGAACTTGTCCGGCAAGGTGGTCGCGGGGGCGTTCAATCAGGACCGCACCGTTTACAGCACAACCGAGCCGCTAGGCTTCGACACCACCTATAGCTGGAGCGGGTCGGTCGTCGGTCATGACGGCAAGACCGTCCCCGTCACAGGCAAATTCACCACGGTGAAACCCGACAAGAAGATCGACGGCGGCTTCCAGCTGGCCGACGGTCAGACGGTCGGCGTCGCCGCGCCGATCATCATCCAGTTCGACGCGCCGATTAGCGACAAGGCCGCGGTCGAGAAGGCGCTGACCGTCACCACCAACCCGCCCGTGGAGGGCTGCTGGGCGTGGCTGCCGGACGAGCAGCAGGGCGCCCGCATCCACTACCGCCCCCGCGAGTACTACCCGGCGGGCACCACTGTCAACGTCGACGCCAAGTTCTACGGGCTGCCATTCGGTGACGGCGCCTACGGCCTGCAGGACATGTCGCTGAAGATCCAGATCGGCCGGCGCCAGGTCGTCAAGGCCGAGGTGTCCTCACACCGGATGCAGGTCGTCACCGACGTCGGCGTCATCATGGACTTCCCGTGCAGCTACGGCGAGGCCGACAAGGCGCGCAACGTGACCCGCAACGGCACCCACGTGGTCACAGAGAAGTATGCAGACTTCTACATGTCTAACCCCGCGGCCGGCTACAGCCATGTGCACGAACGCTGGGCGGTGCGGATCTCCAACAACGGTGAGTTCATTCACGCCAACCCGGCCAGTTCCGGCGCACAGGGCAACACAAATGTCACCAACGGGTGCATCAACCTGTCCACCGAGGATGCCGAGCAGTACTACAATTCGGCGATCTACGGCGATCCGGTCGAGGTGACCGGCAGCTCGATCCAGTTGTCCTACTCCGACGGCGACATCTGGGACTGGGCGGTGGACTGGGACACCTGGGTGGCCATGTCGGCGTTGCCGCCGCCCAACGCGCATCCGCCGGCCAGCCAGATCCCGGTGACGGCCTCGGTCACCCCGTCGACGGCGCCGAGCTTGTCGGGAACCCAGACCACCGCGTCGTCGCCTAGCCCCGGCGGTTAAACCGCACCGCGTTGGCCTGATCCCGCGGCCTCAAAACGATCAGGTCCAGGTCGACGTGGGACGGCCGCGACGCCACGAACCCGATCACCTCGGCGACGTCGGTCGCCGTCAGCGCAGTGATGCCAGCATACACCGCGTCCGCGCGCTGCTGATCGCCATCGAAGCGCACTAGTGAAAATTCGGTTTCGACTGCGCCAGGGGCGATTTCGGTGAGCCGCACTGGTTTTCCGAGGAGTTCGCCTCGCAGTGTGCGGTGCAGCGCGGCCTGGGCGTGTTTGGCCGACGTGTAGCCCGCGCCGCCGTCGTAGACCTCCAGCGCGGCTCCCGAGGTTACGGTGATGATCAGGCCGTTGCCGGAATCGATGAGTTTGGGCAGCAGCGCGCGGGTGACCCGCAGCGTGCCCAGCACATTCGTCTCCCACATCCACCGCCAATGCTCGAGGTCGGCGTCGACGACGGGCGCCAGACCGCGGGCGCCGCCGGCATTGTTGACCAGCACATCGACCCGGCCCAACTTGGCGGCCAGCGCCTGCACGGAAGCATCGTCTGTGACGTCGGCCACAATCCTGCTGCCGTCGATCTCGTTTGCCAGGGCGTTGATACGGTCCGCGCGCCGTGCCACTGCGACGACGTGAAATCCAAGG
The DNA here is from genome assembly GCF_902168065.1 of Mycobacterium tilburgii. GTDB lineage: Bacteria > Actinomycetota > Actinomycetes > Mycobacteriales > Mycobacteriaceae > Mycobacterium > Mycobacterium tilburgii. Next base: position 4,663 of record NZ_LR655750.1, read on the forward strand.
GAAGCAAGGGATCTGGCGGTTGCTGCACCGATCCCGGAACTGGCCCCGGTGACCACGGCAACTCGTTGATTCGCGTTCGCAGCACTCACCGAGACAACTCTAATAAACGTGCTAAATTTCTGATATGCACCACAGCGCCCTGTTCAGCAACACCGCCGCGTGTCTTTGCGCGGCATGTGCGTGTTGTTGCCGCGCCTGACCCCAAACAGGTTGTGGCCAAGACCGGCCGTCAGAACTCGGACAAAGGACGCTCGTGCGCTCGACTTCTTTCACCCACACCCATCATTCGCCAAGTCGCAAGGGTCACCTTCGGCTACACCGGCAGATTCTGCCCCCGGCGCTGCATATCGCCGATTCCGCCGCGGCCTCGGTATTCCGGGCGGTTCGATTGCGCGGCCCGGTCGGCCGTGACGTCATTGCCGGTGTCACGTCGCTGAGCATCGCGACGGTGAACCGGCAAGTCATTGCGCTGCTTGACGCGGGTTTGCTGCGCGAACGCGCCGAACTTGCGGTCTCGGGGGCCATCGGACGCCCGCGGGTGCCGGTGGAGGTCAACCACGAACCGTTCGTGACGCTGGGAATCCACATCGGTGCCCGAACCACCAGCATCGTGGCGACCGACCTGTTCGGGCGCACGCTGGACACCGTCGAGACCCCGACGCCGCTCAGCCCCGCGGCCGCGGCGCTGGCCTCGCTGTCCGAAAGCGCCGGCAGGTATCTGCGGCGCTGGCACCGGCGCCGGCCGCTGTGGGTCGGGGTGGCCATCGGTGGCACCGTCGACGGCACCACCGGACACGTCGACCACCCGCGGTTGGGGTGGCGGCAGGCCCCGGTCGGACCGGTGCTGGCCGACGCGCTGGACCTGCCCGTGTCGGTGGCGTCCCACGTCGACGCCATGGCCGGAGCCGAACTGCTGCTCGGCATGCGGCGCTTCTCGCCCAGCTCGCCGACCAGCCTGTACGTGTACGCCCGCGAGACCGTGGGCTACGCGCTGGTGATCGGCGGGCGGGTGCATTGCCCGTCCAGCGGCCCCGGCACGATCGCCGGGTTGCCGGCACACTCCGAGCTCCTCGGCGGCACCGGACAGCTGGAGTCCACGGTTAGCGATGAGGCCGTCCTGGCGGCGGCACGCCGGCTGCGCATCGTGCTGGCGGCCCCGGCGGGCCGGCCCAACGGCGCCACGACCGGCATCACCGATCTGATTCGGGTGGCCCGGGCCGGCAACCAGCAGGCCCAGGATCTGCTCGCGGAGCGGGCCCGGGTGCTTGGCGAGGCGGTCGCGCTGCTGCGTGACCTGCTCAATCCCGACGAGCTGGTGGTCGGCGGCCAGGCCTTCACCGAGTATCCGGAGGCGATGGAACAGGTGGATTCGGCCTTCGCGGCCCGCTCGGTGCTGGCCCCGCGGGATATCCGGGTCACCGCGTTCGGCAACCGGGTGCAGGAGGCCGGGGCGGGCATCGTGTCGCTGGGCGGCCTGTACGTCGACCCGTTGGGTGCGATGCGCCGGGCCGGGGTGATCGGTTCCCGGGTCCCCGAAATCCTTCCGGAATCGTCCGCCTGACGGGACGCGGCCAGCGTGCGTGGGCTGGCATTCGGGCCGTGCTGTAAAGATGAATAGAGTGCGGCACGACGAGGTCCTCCGAAATGATCCGCGCCGGGTCGCGCTGTTAGCAGTGCACACCTCCCCCTTGGCGCAGCCCGGTACCGGCGACGCCGGCGGCATGAATGTGTACGTGCTGCAGAGTGCGTTGCACCTGGCCAGGCGGGGTATCGAGGTCGAAATCTTCACTCGGGCCACCGCGTCGGCCGACCTGCCGGTGGTCGAAGTCGAACCCGGCGTGCTGGTGCGCAACGTGGTGGCGGGGCCGTTCGAGGGCCTGGACAAATACGATCTGCCCACCCAGCTGTGCGCGTTCGCCGCCGCGGTGCTGCGGGCCGAGGCGTCGCACGAAGCCGGCTACTACGACATCGTGCACTCGCACTACTGGCTGTCCGGCCAGGTCGGCTGGCTGGCCCGCGATCGGTGGGCGGTGCCGCTGGTGCATACCGCGCATACGCTGGCGGCGGTGAAAAACGCCGCACTGGCCGTCGGCGACTCGCCCGAGCCCCCGCTGCGCACGGTGGGTGAGCAGCAGGTCGTCGACGAGGCGGACCGGCTGATCGTCAACACCAATGACGAGGCGCAGCAACTGATTTCACTTCACCAGGCCAATCCCGACGCGATCGATGTGGTCCATCCCGGCGTCGACCTGGAGGTGTTCTATCCGGGTGATCGTCGGGCCGCCCGGGCCGCCCTGGGCCTAGCGCTCGAGGAACCCATCGTCGCCTTCGTCGGGCGCATCCAACCGCTGAAGGCACCCGACATCGTGCTGCGGGCGGCGGCCAAGCTACCCGGGGTGCGCGTCGTGGTCGCCGGCGGGCCGTCCGGCAGCGGGTTGGCCACTCCGGACGGGCTGGTGCGGCTGGCCGACGAACTTGGCATCACCGATCGGGTCACCTTCCTGCCGCCGCAATCGCGCGAGAACCTGGCCACGTTGTTCCAGGCCGCGAATCTGGTTGCGGTGCCCAGCTATTCGGAGTCATTCGGCTTGGTCGCCGTGGAGGCGCAGGCGTGTGGCACGCCGGTGGCGGCCGCCGCGGTCGGGGGCCTGCCGGTGGCCGTGCGCGACGGCGTCACCGGCTCGCTGGTGACCGGCCACGACGTCGACGACTGGGCGCACGCGCTCGATGAACTGTTGCAGCTGGACCGCACACAGCGGGGCAAGGCGATGAGCCGGGCCGCGGCGGCACATGCCGCTACGTTCTCCTGGGAGAACACCACCGACGCGCTGCTGGCCAGCTACCGGCGGGCCATCGGCGACTACGCCGCCGCCCGGCAGCGCCGGGTCGGCGTGCCGCTGGACCGTGCCGCGGCACGCAAACCGCGGCGGTGGACGCCGCGCCAGGGGGTAGGCGCATGAGCCGTAGCTGTGATGACGCAGTGCGAAGCGGGCGGCGCCCGTGACGGCGGCGGTGCAGCAGGTGATCGAGCGGGTCTTGCAGGCCAGCGAGCTGACGTATTCGAAACATAAGGGGGCACATGGGGGTTTACCCGGCCTCGTGGTGGAGCTGCCCGGAGAGCGCAAGCTCACGACGAACACCATCTTGAGCGTCGGCGAGCATTCGGTGCGCATCGAGGCGTTCGTGTGCCGCAAACCCGACGAAAACCACGAGGGTGTCTACCGGTTCCTGCTCAAGCGCAACCGTCGACTCTACGGGGTCGCATACATGCTCGACAACGTCGGGGACATCTATCTGGTGGGCCGCATGTCGCTGGCGTCGGTAACCGCCGAGGAGATCGACCGCGTGCTCGGGCAAGTCCTCGAAGCGGTGGATTCGGACTTCAACACATTGCTGGAATTGGGTTTTCGATCCTCGATTCAGAAGGAGTGGGAGTGGCAGGTCTCGCGAGGCGAGTCGCTGAAGAACCTAGAGGCATTCGCACACCTGATCGACGATGACGACCCCTAGTGAGTGCATGAGAGACTGACCGGCATGGCTGACACTGCGACGCTGCTATTACTCCGCCACGGCGAGAGCGAATGGAACTCGCTGAACCTGTTCACCGGATGGGTCGACGTCGGCCTCACCGAAAGGGGCCAAGCGGAAGCGGTGCGCAGCGGCGAGCTGCTAGCCGGGCACAATTTGCTGCCCGACGTGCTGCACACGTCGGTGTTGCGGCGCGCGATCACCACCGCCCATTTGGCCCTCGACGCCGCCGACCGGCTGTGGATCCCCGTGCATCGCAGCTGGCGGCTCAACGAACGGCACTACGGCGCGCTGCAGGGCCTCGACAAGGCTGAAACCAAGGCTCGGTACGGCGACGAGCAATTCATGGCCTGGCGGCGCAGCTACGACACCCCGCCGCCGCCCATCAAGCAGGGCAGCAAATACAGCCAGGACACCGACCCGCGTTATGCCAACATCGGCGGCGGCCCGCTGACCGAATGCCTGGCCGACGTGGTGGTGCGGTTTCTGCCGTACTTCACCGACGTCATCGTCCCGGATCTGCGCGTCGACCGCACGGTGCTGATCGTCGCGCACGGCAACTCGCTGCGGGCGCTGGTCAAGCACCTCGACCGGATTTCTGGCCAGGAGATCTCCGGGCTGAACATTCCCACCGGTATTCCGCTGCGTTACGACCTGGACGCCGACCTGCGCCCGGTGGTGCCGGGCGGGACCTATCTGGACCCCGAAGCGGCGGCCGCCGGCGCCGTGACGGTAGCCAACCAAGGCAGTCGATAGCCTTCGACCAGCTGCATCGTCGATCGTCGCTGTTGCGGACAAATCGCTCGTTAGCCAAACATCGCGTGAACGGCGGTGGAATACCTGTGACGCATGTCGTGACTTGTCCGATTTTGGCCTCGTTCCGCTAGGGCTGCGTTCACCAGATTTGTAGGATTTCGTTCGTGACCGTGTTCTCGGCGCTGTTGCTGGCCGGGGTCTTGTCAGTGCTTTCGCTGGCCGTTGGTGTGGCGGCCGGTACTCGGTTGTCCGCACATGTCGAGCGCCGCTGGCAGCGAGCGACCACTGAGTCGACCGGTATCACCGTCGCGGAGATGCTGCAACAGATTGTCACGCTGATGCCGCTGGGCGCGGCCGTGGTGGATTCCCACCGTGACGTCGTCTACCTCAACGAGCGGGCCAAGGAATTGGGCCTGGTGCGCGACCGCCAACTGGGCGACGAAGCCTGGGATGCGGCGCAGCAGGCGCTCGACGGCGAGCAGATCGAGTTCGACCTGCAACCCGCCAAGCGCGCGGCCGCCGGCCGGCCCGGGATCTCGGTGCACGGCCAGGCCAGGCTGCTCAGCGAGGAAGACCGGAGGTTTGCAGTCGTTTTCGTGCACGACCAGTCCGACTACGCGCGCATGGAAGCCACCAGGCGCGACTTTCGCGATTTCGTGGCCAACGTCAGCCACGAGCTGAAGACTCCCGTCGGTGCGATGGCGCTGCTGGCCGAGGCGCTGCTGGCGTCGGCGGACGATTCCGGAACCGTGCGCCGGTTCGCCGAGAAGGTGCTCATCGAGGCCAACCGGCTGGGGGACATGGTCGCCGAGCTGATCGAGTTGTCTCGGCTGCAGGGCGCGGAGCGGCTGCCCAACGTCACCGCGGTCGACGTCGATACCGTTGTGTCGGAAGCGATTTCGCGTCACAAGGTGGTGGCCGACAACGCCAAGATCGAGGTTCGTACCGATGTGCCCACCGGGTTGCGGGTGCTGGGGGATCAAACGCTGTTGGTGACCGCGCTGGCCAATCTGGTCTCCAACGCGATCGCCTATTCGCCCCCGGGTTCGCCGGTGTCGATCAGCCGTCGCCGCCGCGGCGACAACATCGAAATCGCGGTCACCGACCGCGGTATCGGGATTGCGTTGGAGGACCAGGAGCGGGTCTTCGAGCGGTTTTTCCGGGGAGACAAGGCGCGTTCGCGAGCCACCGGCGGTAGTGGGCTGGGGTTGGCGATCGTCAAACACGTTGCCGCGAATCACGACGGCAGCATCGGCGTGTGGAGCAAGCCGGGAACCGGGTCGACGTTCACGTTGTCCATCCCGGTCTATCGGGACAGTGCCGGCGACGGAGAACCCGAGCAACCCCAGGCTCGCGAGGTGCGGCCCAGCAGGTCCCAACGAGAGGAAGAACTGAGCCGATGATCCGCGTGCATGACGAAGCAAGGCGAAAGGATGAGGAACACCCCCGATGACCAGCGTGCTGATTGTGGAAGACGAGGAGTCGCTCGCCGACCCGCTCGCTTTTCTGCTCCGCAAGGAGGGCTTCGAGGTCACCGTGGTGACCGATGGGCAGGCGGCGCTCGCCGAGTTCGACCGGGCTGGCGCCGACATCGTGCTCCTGGACCTGATGCTGCCCGGCATGTCCGGAACCGACGTATGTAAGCAGCTGCGGTCCCGCTCCGGCGTGCCGGTGATCATGGTGACGGCCCGCGACAGTGAGATCGACAAAGTGGTCGGTCTGGAGCTGGGCGCCGACGACTATGTGACCAAGCCGTATTCGGCGCGCGAGCTGATCGCGCGGATTCGGGCGGTGCTGCGCCGGGGCGGTGACGACGATTCCGAGATCAGCGACGGCGTCTTGGAGTCCGGGCCGGTGCGGATGGACGTCGAACGGCACGTCGTGTCGGTCAACGGCGAAACAATCACCTTGCCGCTCAAGGAATTTGATCTGCTCGAATATCTGATGCGCAACAGTGGCCGGGTGCTGACCCGCGGGCAGCTGATCGATCGGGTTTGGGGTGCCGACTACGTCGGGGACACCAAGACGCTCGACGTGCACGTCAAGCGGCTGCGGTCCAAGATCGAAGCCGATCCCGCTAACCCGGTGCACCTGGTGACCGTTCGCGGGCTGGGCTACAAGCTCGAGGGCTAGCTCGCGGTCAGCGCGTGCTGACGACCTCGTCGGCCACCGCCAGTGCCAATACTTTCCGTTGACGCGGAAGCGGACGAACGCCAGCGGGGGCAGCCGTCGCAGCCTCGCCTTGTGGGACACGGCGGTGATCACCTCCAGGACGTCGCCGTTGCCGAAGTCGGCGTGAATCCAGCCCCAGCGTCTGGCGTTGCCGTGTCCGTAGATGTGCGCGACGCCGCCCCGCCACCCCTCGATTGGCGCGGCGGCGTCGTTGACGGTCAGGGAGCCGGTGAAGTCGGCAGTGGGGCGAGGACGACCTTGGGTGCCGGGCAGCAGTTCGCGCTCCCAGACCGGCCGGGGAAATGTCCACAGCGGTGTGCCGGCGTCTTTCCAGGACAGCTCCCATGCGAGGGCCTCGGCCCGTCCGGCCAGTTCTTCGGGCGTCGCACGCACCCTGGCGGCGTCGAACCAGGCGCGACCCCGGCGGCGGGTCGCGCCTGGTTCGGGGCCGAAACGCTCGGTGTGCGGGCAGCCGTCCGCCGGAAACCAGGTGGCCCACCCGTGCGCGTAGGGGGTGCGGCCGTCGATCGGCGCGACCGTCTCGCAGTGGCTCCACAGCCCCGGTGCGTGTCTGCGGGTCCGACAAGATGGCGTACCAGACCTCCAGCCGGTCGGGTTGCCCCTGCCAGCGTGGGGACACTGCCGATCGTTGCTCGTCGTCCACTGCCTCGCTTCCACCACGTTGTCGGATCCGTCCACTATATTGGATTGAGCCAATGAACCAGTCGAATGTGCTGCAGCCGCCGGACCGCCAGCGCGTGGACGAACAGATCACCGCGTCGATCGTCGACGCCATCCTCGATGGCGCGTTTGCGCAGGGCTTGGTGCTGCCGCCGAAACGGGAGCTGGCCGAGCAACTCGGGGTCAACCGCACCTCGCTGCGCCAAGGCCTGGCACGGCTGCAGCAGATGGGAGCCTGATCGAGGCCCGACACGGCAGCGCAACGTGGTGCGGGACCCGCAGGAGCTGACGCATCCGGCGGTGGTCGAGGCGCTGATCCGCAAACTGGCGCCCGAGTTTCTAGTCGAGCTGCTCGAGATCCGCGCCGCGTTCGGCCCGCTGATCGGTCGGTTGGCTGCGCAGCGCAGCACGGCCGAGATGACGAGGCGCTACGCGCGGCGCTGACGGCGGTGCGGGATGCCCGCGGCGCCGGGGCGCTGCAGGCCACCGACCTGGCCTACTTCCGGGTGCTGATCCATGGCACCCGCAACCGTGCCCTGGGGTTGCTCTACCGCTGGGTGGACGACGCCTTCGGCGGCCGCGAGCACGAGCTCACCCGCGCCTACGACGAGCCGGACCTGGGTGGTGGCCGACCTGCGGGCGATCACCGACGCGGTGCTGGCGCGCGACGCCGCCGCGGCTGCCACGGCCGTCGAGGTGTACCTGACCGCGAGTGCGCTGCGCATGGTCGCGGCCTTCCGCTCGCAGACCACCTGACGGAGCTTCGCTACTCGGCGATGCGGGTGGCGGGGTGCACGGCGATCAGGCCTAATTGACTGCGCCGCTTGCACATTGCCGCCAGCTCGGCATACGCCTTGGCGCCGAGTAGTTCGGTGAGTTCGTCGGCCAGGTTTTCCCACACGTGCTTGGCCCCGACATGCGCGGCCGGGTCGCCCGTGCAGTACCAGTGCAGGTCGGCGCCACCGGAACCCCAGCCGCGCCGGTCGTATTCGGTGACCCAGGTCTTGAGGATCTCAGTGCCGTCGGGCCGGGTGATCCACTCCTGGCTGCGCCGGATCGGCAGTTGCCAGCAGACGTCGGGTTTCATCGTCAGCGGTGGCACCCCCAGCTTGAGCGCCTTGCTGTGCAACGCGCAGCCGATGCCGCCGGCAAATCCCGGTCGGTTCAGGAAAATGCACGCGTGCTTGTACTTGCGGGTGCGATACGCCGGTTCGCCGTCGTGCTCGTCGAGTTCCAGGTAGCCCTTGCTGCCCAACCCTTTTTCGCGGAATTGCCAATCGTTGTCGGTCAGCTGCTTGACCGCGTCATCGAGCCGACCGCGGTCGTCGTCGGACAAAAAGGCGCCGTGCGAGCAACATCCGTCATCGGGGCGGCCGGCCACTGTGCCGCGGCAGGCCGGGGTGCCGAACACACAGGTCCAGCGGGACAGCAGCCAGGTGAGGTCGGCCGCGATCAGGTGTTCGGGATTGTCCGGATCGAAAAACTCCACCCATTCGCGGGCAAAATCCAATTCCACTTCTTGCCCTGATTCTGGGTGCGAATTCGCCACGGATGCAACGTTAGACCAAAAATCCCCCGCCGGGGGCGCCGGGGTGTCTGCCGGCGCCCCCGGCGGGGGATTGTGGTGTTCCTCAGCGGGGCGCAACCGCGCCCGCGTCGTTGTCCCGCTAGTTTGTTTTCGTGCGATTAGGCGTGCTTGACGTGGGCAGCAACACGGTCCATCTGTTGGTGGTCGATGCCCACCGCGGGGGGCATCCGACGCCGATGAGTTCGACGAAAGCCACCCTGCGGCTGGCCGAGGCCACCGACAGCTCGGGCAAGATCACCAAGCGCGGTGCCGAGAAACTGATCTCCACCATCGACGAGTTCGCCAAGATCGCCGTGAGCTCCGGGTGCGCCGAGCTGATGGCCTTTGCCACCTCGGCAGTCCGCGACGCCGAGAACTCTGACGACGTACTGAGCCGCGTCCGCAAGGAGACCGGTGTCAAGCTACAGGTACTGACCGGTGTGGACGAGTCGCGGTTGACCTTCCTGGCGGTGCGCCGCTGGTACGGCTGGAGCGCCGGGCGAATCATCAACCTCGACATCGGCGGCGGCTCGCTGGAGCTGTCCAGCGGCGTCGACGAGGAACCCGAAGTGGCGCTGTCGCTGCCGCTGGGAGCGGGACGGCTGACCTGGGAGTGGCTGCCCGACGACCCGCCGGGCCGGCGCCGGGTGGCGATGCTGCGCGATTGGCTGGACGCCGAGCTGTCCGACGCCAGCGTGGCGGTGCTCGAAGCCGGCGAGCCGGATCTCGCGGTCGCGACATCGAAGACGTTCCGCTCGTTGGCGCGGCTGACGGGCGCTGCGCCGTCGGCCGCCGGACCACGGGTAAAACGGACGCTGACCGCCAATGGCCTCAGGCAACTCATATCTTTCATCTCTAGGATGACCACCGCTGACAGGGCCGAATTGGAAGGAGTGAGCGCCGAGCGCGCGCCACAGATCGTGGCGGGCGCATTGGTGGCGGAGGCGAGCATGCGGGTGCTGGCGATCGACACAGTGGATATCTGCCCGTGGGCATTACGGGAAGGTCTTATCTTGCGCAAGCTCGACAGCGAAGCGGACGGAACCGCCCTCGTGGAGACGCCGGTGCGCAATGCTGGAGACGAGACAGATCGGAACACCAACCGATCGAGAGGCGACAAATCATGACCGGACCACATTCCGAGACCGACAGCCCCGGCACTCGGCCGATCTCGGTGGCCGAGCTGTTAGCGAAGAACGGAACGATTGGCACCCCGGCGGTCACCCGGCGGCGGCGCCGCCGCCGCGACAGCGACGCCGTCACCGTCGCCGAACTGACCGGCGATATTCCTGTCATCCGGGACGACCACCGCGCCGACACCAAACCGGCCGAGGTTGCTGAACCCGAAGCCAAAACCGAAGCGGCGGACGACGTCGGGGCCGGGGGGGGGCGTGGGTCGTTTT
>NZ_LR655751.1 GCF_902168065.1 Mycobacterium tilburgii
GATCCCAAGCGCCCCAGGCGCTATGGAGCCCGGCGCGCGGAACCGAAGGCCGGGATCGTCCGGTAATGAGCACTACCTGGTGTCGCTGTCGGTGACGACCGACCGCGCGGTGGCGATCGGGGATGCGCCGGCCACCGACGCCATCATCAACGGGTTCCGGGTGAGCGCCCCGGGCACCAGCGCCCTGGCCCCGTCGGCGTCGCCGGCCGCGCAGCCACCCGCCACGGCTCCGGTTGCGCAGACACCCGCCGTGACCCCGCTCGCGCAAACACCCGCGAACGCCGCACCCGCCCCGGTGGCTCCGGCACAGGTGCCCGCCGCTCCCGTCGCGGCACCCGCGCGGCTTCCCGCACCGGCGGCGGTACCCAACGCGGCACCCAACCAGGCCCCACAGCCGTTGCCTAACCTGCTGTCCCTGGTGCCGGGCCTGCCGCCGCTGCCGAACTTCAGTAATCTCGGCCTCTGATCCCAAGCGCCCCAGGCGCTATGGAGCCCGGCGCGCGGAACCGAAGGCCGGGATCGTATTGTGAGGCCATGTTGATCGCTGGGGTGGTGTGCGTGTGTGAGGCGGTGGCCTCGGCGGGGTTCGGGACATGGTCGCTGTCCCATACTCCGCTGAAACGGGCGCGGACACTACGCAATTGGCGCTGCGGGCGATGGCGCCGACGCAATTGGCCGTCGCGGTAATGCTGGCCGCCGGCGGTGTGGTGGTGCTGGCCGTCTCGATGCACACCGCGCTGGTGGTGCTGGTCGTCTGCGTCACCGGCGCCCTCGGGACTCTGGCCGCCGGATCGTGGCAGAGCGCGCGGTTTGCTCTGCGGCGGGAGGCGAACCCGCCGCAGAGCTCCGCCGGCGCGTGCGACCTCTGCACACAGTCCTGCCGCTAGCCACGGCCCGCCGACCCGCCGACGTGCGGTAACCCGACTGATGCGCGCTCGCCTGTCACCGTTGCTCTCCCCGCTGCTGATCGGTCTGGCGATCACCGTGCTGCTGGCCGCCACGTTTGTGCTGTTACCGCTGCTGAGGCTCGCTGCGCGGGCGTTGGTCCCGTCCGTGCTGACCGTCGACCTGTACCAGGTCGTGCTGTTTTGAGCCTGGTTCTGCGGATCGAAGAAGAGCCTGGTCTCCAGGCTACCGATTGCGCTGGTGTTCTTCCCCGCCGCGACCGTCGGTCCGATCATGTTGCCGCTGATGATCTATCACCACGTCCAGCTGGTGGTGTGCGCGGTGATCGCCAGCAGGATGGGCCGCAAGACCGACGAGATGCCGCAGCCGAGGATGCTCGGGAAGGCGGGGGGGTCTAGTTCCGGCTGACGTCGATCGGGTGCGTGGCCAGCAGCGACAACGGCAGCGGCTGGCGGCGCAGGACTTGCCCCCACAGATCCTCTTTGCCGCCGACCAGCACGTCAGAGGGCAACGCCGACAACACAATCCAGTCGTCGCGCTCGACCTCACCCTCGAGTTGGCCGATGGTCCAGCCCGAGTACCCGGCATAAATCCGCACCCCCTCGACGAGGGGTGCGACCACTTCGGGGTCGGTGTCCAGATCAACCACCACGATCCGGCCGGCCACGTGCCGCAACCCCGGCACGCCCTGGGGGTCGGCGCCAATCCGCAACGACGCCAAGCACAATGCTGCGTCGCGCTTCACCGGACCACCGATGAACATCGTCTTCGGCTTGGCGGCCAGCGTGGCCCACTGCGGCAAGACGTTGTAAACCGCGGTTTCGCTGGACCGGTTGAGCACGACGCCCAGCGTGCCGCCGTCGTTGTGTTCGACGATGTAGATGACGCTGCGCCGGAATGTCGGTTCGAGCAAGTCAGTGTTGGCAAGCAGCAGTGTACCCGCTCGCAGCCGCTGGGCAGCGGGTGCGATGAAGTCTTCGGGATCCTCCGGCTGTGCCATGTGTCCATCATCGCACTCCCGTAGCATCGTTCGGCACAAACAATCGTGGCCCTTAAAGATTTTCTAGTGTTTAATGCAGCGACGTCGAGTGCGACGATCCTTGCCCCAGCCTCTTCGTGGAAGTCGGTCCTGTGTTCCAAACCCGGACTCCAGCGCGCGCCTCCGCCGAACTGTAGCAGTCCGTGCGCGCTCTGCCGGATTTGGCGGGTGATCGCGGTGCGCATGGCGAGTCAGTTCGGGGACGGGCTCTTCCAAGCGACGGTGGCCGGCGCGCTGCTGTTCAATCCGGACCGGGCGGCCGACCCCTTGTCGATCGCTTTCGCGTTCGCGGTGCTGTTTTTGCGTATTCTGCTCGGACCGTTCGCCGGCGCCTGATGGACCGTTGGGAAGTCCCGCGCGCTTGACCATCCCCAGCTGGTTGTTGGCGCTGCTGACGATTCGCTGCAGATCCTTCTCGAGATACTCTGCGAACGAGCGGTTTCGTAGTCAGCGTCGACAGCTCGGCAGGCCAGGGGCCGCCGATCACCCACGGGGTGCAGTCGGGAGGAGAGCCGAAGGCCGGCATCGACAATGATTCCCGGGTAGCTCTCCGGAGGCGCTGGCGCGCGCCGTCATTCGACCCGAAGATCGCCACCCGGTCAGACTAACGACCACGCAGCAGTGCTGTGCCGAAGGTGAATTGTGCGGCGAACAGGGGATTCGGTAGCGTGAGCTCATGGCCGACTCCGCGCTACAGCAACAACTCGATGAAGTGCTCGCCCTGCTCGGCCGGGCACGAGAGTTGTTCGTCGCTAATCCGATCGAGCCGCCGAGCGACATCGCGCCCGATCCCGACGCCGCCAAGCCCTGGCTCATCTAGTCCGTACTGTCGCGGCGGCGCAGCTTGTGCGCCAGCAGCTTCTCAATTGCCGCGTCAAGATCGCAGGGCGTCGGGACCTCCGCCGACGGAGTACGACTGGCCGCCACGGCCTCTTGGCGGACTTCCAGCAGCGCTTTGAGCCACGACACATCCGCGGTCAGCAGGATGCCCCGGGCGAAGGTCGCGGCGTCGGTATCCATCGCCTTTTCACTCAGCGGGGACGCTGTGCATGTACCCGCCGCGACAGGAGCAGACCAGGATGTGCCCGCTCGGGTGCACGGTGTCGAACGACTTCGACGTGTCATCCAGGCTGGCGTTCATGACCACCGCCCGAATGTCTCGCGGCTTTCCGATGAGGAAGCGCTGGAAGTCGCGCGCCCCCGCCGGGGTATCCAGGTCCGGGCGGGTTCGCACCGCGGCCTCGGTCTCGCGTTGCAGCGCGCTAAGCGCTTCGGCACACCGTCGACGGTCTTCAAATGCGCATTAATGATGGCCGAGATGACTGCAGGTCCAGTTGTGCGCTGGCCGAATTCTGGTGCGCCAGAGCGGCTTCGGTGTTAGCGATGGCCTCCGCCGCGGCACCCTCGGAACGATCCGGCGCCGGCCCGCCGGCGGGCATGGAGCGGGGACCGAACACGTCGGGATGTTGCTGACGGAGTTTGCCCAGGATCCACCCCGAGCTGTTCCGGACAGGTGGTCGGCGTGACCGTCGCCGCCAGCTCGGCCGGTATCAGCCCGACTTGCCACGCGTTGGGATCGCCGGTGCGGTCGCGCACGGCTCGCACGGCGGCCAGCAGCTCGTCGTAGGTGACATCAGCTAGGCCGGCGGCGCTGCGCGCCGCCGGCGCCGGTGTCGCGACCCCTCCATGCCGGGTGACAGTAATGAGGGCAGGTGCTGTCGATAATTCACCGCGGTGCGGCTGTGTATGAACACCGGCGGCGTGGCCGGTTACCCCGTCGGAGCGCCGTACGCTCCCGCACGCGTTCCAGCACAGCGGCTTTCGCCCAATCCCGTTCGTGCGCATCCGGCCATGACCGCGGCGATCTCGCGTTGCTTGGCCACCAGGAACTTCTGAAACTCCCGCGCGCCCAGCGGGGTGTCCATAGCCAGGCTAGCGTGCGCCGGGACGGCACGCTCGATTTCGTCGGCGATCGCATCGAGACGCCTGATGCTTTTCCGCATCGCGGTGTGCGCGGCGGCGAGCACCTCCGGAAGCGCCCGGTCGGCCTCGGCGATCGCGTCGTGCCGGGGCGGCTATGGCCGACTGCTGCGACCGGATCGCCGCTAGTGAAAGACCGGCTTGTTCGGCCATGCGCTCAACCTCACTTCGTCCCGACTACTCATATCGACCGGCGTATCGCGACGTTGCTGACCAGCTGGCTGATTCGCACCGACACGCCCGGGTAGGGCGCCTCGACGACAAGATTGTTGCCGATGGCCATTTGCACGTGCCCCGCGTGCGGAAAGACCAGATCGCCGGGCCCGACTTGCGAACGGGGCACCGGTATCCCGTCGTTGATCTGCTGATAGGTGGTGCGATCCAGATGGATGCCGGCCTACGTGCTTGGTCAGAGCGTGGGCATGCGCCCAATCACGGTGGGCGCCTGCGATGACGCCCGAGGCCGCCGCATCCGTGTGTGCCGCCGCGCGCAGTACATCATGGCTGCGCGTTGCCTGTACCCGGTAACCGGGTTGTTCCACAACGGGATTCGGTGCAGCGGCGCAGCTGGGCATGAGGGCGGCATCGAACGGCACCGAGCCGGTGCGGCTGGCGAACAATTCATAAGCGCGCCGCAATGCCTCGATATCGGTTTCGGTCATTCGTCCCCCTCGTCCCCGGTGCGTTGGCTCGGCTCGCCGGTTGTCTCTCGGCTCGTTTCTAGGGCCTCCGTGAAGGCGCGCACGCGGGGCAGCACGCCCGCCGGGATCACGCCGGGGTTGCGGATGTCCCACATGTCCTCGCTGCTGACCCCGAGCAGCGCGGCGATGATCGTCTCCGGCAGCGACGACTGCGCGCAGGCTCGGTCGAAGCGTGCGCTGACGCTGTTGGGCACCCGTTCCAGCAGAGCGCCGCGCGTTTCCTCGAGGGCGCGTAGATGCTGCATGAGCCGGTCCGTGGAGTCCGCGCCCGCGTTGACGGCCACCCGCCAGGCGCTGGCGGCAGCGCAGCCATCAAGCGGGCCGGCTCGGCGTCCGGATCCGCGGCCACCAGCAGCCACGAATATGTGCCCGGCGACAAGCCGAGACCATTCTCGACCTTTTGAACAGTGCTTTTGTGGGATTTACGGGCGCCGCGCTCGAGATAGCTCAGGCCCATAATGCTGACGCCGGTCGCGGCGGCGGATCAGCTAGGGACCAATCGCGGGACTCGCGCAATGCACGGATAGCCGTGCCTGCCGACTCACGGCTCACCGCGGGCTCCGCCCATAGCGCGGATATTACACACGCTGGAATCCTATTCCTAATGTATGTATATACGCTTTCTCCTACGTTTCATTCCAGACAAGGAGACCGATGGTGGGCAGCTGGCGGTCGCCGCCTACGAGGCCGCATTCGCCGAAATCGTGCCGCTGCGGTGGCACAAGCCAAAAGGAGCACATCGGGGCGCTCGGGCGTAAGCCCAAGGACGCCCCCTCGCCGGAGGCGACCGGGGTGCCCGCAGGCTCGGCTCAGTGGGCCGATCACCAGCATCGCCGCCGAGCTGCGGGAATTGGCCTCGCTGCGCGACGCCGGAATTCTCACTCAAGAAGAATTCGTCGAACAGAAGCAGCGCCTGCTGCCGCGCGATCCGTAGGATGGCGTCACGCAGGGTTATCCGGAGGCCAAATGTGCACTGCCGTCGTGTAATTCTTCGCGGCGCAACGACATCGGGTGACAGCCGCGACATCGCCTCCCGCGACCACCGCCCGGGTGATCGGCGTAAACGCCTGAAACAGCGCCTCCACCTCATCGTCGCTGAGCGCGTCGAGCGCCGACACGGCGAGTGCGTCGGTGCTCGATTCGACCTGCTCCTTTAGGGTCCGGCCCGCCTCGGTCAACGACCCGTCATCGCCGAGCAGGCCGCGCGCACTCAACCGCTGCTCATTTGCGCGCCATTCATCGCGTCGTAATGCCCTTGTGCGGGAGATGAATTCGCGTGGGACGCGGTTCGCCGCGACATGCAGCACGTTGCTTTCCCGGCCCGAGATGCTGGCGGCGGTCAGTACCGCCACGTGCCCGTCGCCGCGGTGCTCACGCAACAACGTGGTGGCGTGACAGAGCGTCGCCAGCGGCTCGTCCGGCCACGGCAGCGCCCGATTTGCTGGCGATCAGCGGACGTCCGTCGACTGGGGCCGGGCGCGCGGCCTTCGCGGCTAATTCTACTGCGGTGCAGACATTTTCATCTTCTTTGACACCGTAGCGCGCAGCGCGGCGACGGCGGAGTCCTGACGCGCACGCAGCGCGGCTTCCGGGCCGGCGATCTACCACGCCGCCAGCAGCGCCTGGCGACGCGCTGCGGGGCGAAGTTGTAGAAGAGCACGCGGTGACCACCTCGGGCGCTGCGCGGACCGGGCGACGAAGTACCCCATCCAGTAACCGCGATAGCCCAGCGCGTCGAGCGTCGCACGGGCCTCGGCGCGAAGTACGTCACGCCGTGCACCGGCTCGAATCGGTAGAAGAAGCGTCACCCCAGTTCCGATTGTCTAACCACGCTTGCAGTTAAGCACTGCCGCCGGACACGGCCAATCCCCGTCCAGCCGTGAGGACGTCGGCCGACACCCATCGTTGATCATCAGCGCGCGCCGCCGCCGTCGGGTGCGAACGCGAGTCCACAAAACACGAAGGTCGCGAACCGTGGCAGGGTTCGAGGCCTGTGCACGTGCGGTCCTGAACCGCTCGTGGTGGGCGAAGGGGGACTTGAACCCCCACGTCCCGAAGGACACTGGCACCTGAAGCCAGCGCGTCTGCCATTCCGCCACTCGCCCGGCAAAAACCGAAGGACCATATCACTGTAGTAGGCGTTCGCCCTAACCGCTCCCGCGGGCCGCCCGGTCTCGTCCGCCGCGGCCGGCCGGCTGCGCTACCGATGCTGAACTGCACCGATGTGATTCTCAGAATTCTGACGGTGACGCGGCATGGCGGTGTCCCGATACCATACATGAGTGATGCGACACGCGGGTGGGTCGTTTGCCTCGCATCGGCGATCCACCGCGACAAGTGCGGGGCGGGCGCTGAGGCGTGGGTAGCCAAAAAGGGCTTGCCGCGCGGATCGAACGCAAGCTCGAGTCAACGGTCGGCGATGCATTCGCTCGGATGTTCGGCGGATCGATCGTCCCCCAGGAGATTGAGGCCCTGCTGCGCCGGGAAGCCGAAGACGGTGTGCGGCCACTGCATGGAAATCGCCTTTTGGCGCCCAACGAGTACGTCATTACCCTCGGTGTGCACGACTTCGAGCGGGTGGCCGCCGACCCGGGTCTCACGTCGGGCGCTTTCGCTAAATACCTGGCCGACTATCTCCATGAACAGGGGTGGGAAACGTATGGTGATGTTGTCGTCCGGTTCGAGCAGTTGCCGAACCTGCATACCGGCCAGTTCCGCACCCGCGGTGCTGTCAACCCCGACGTTGAGCCCTGCCCGACGGCCAGCGATTCCGTCCGGCCACAATCAAATCATGCGTCTAGCGCAGGACCAGGAGTACCACCGATGACTGACAACTCGAGCTACCGCGGCGGTCAGGGGCAAGGGCGTCCCGGCGACGAGTACTACGCGCGCCCGCAAGACGACCAGCGCGGCAGCCAAGATCAGCAGGGTGCACCCGACCAGCGCGGCGGGTACCCGCCGGAGCAGAGCGGCTACCCTGAGCAGGGCCGCGGTTACCCCGACCAAGGGGCACAGGGCGGTTATCCGCCGCCGTATGAGCCGACGTATGAGCAGCATCCGCCAGCCGGTGGCTACGGCGGACCAGGCTACGACCAGGCTTACCGCCTCGGTGCCGGCTACGCTCCGCCCCCCGGCGGGCGACCCGGCGCCGGACAACAGGGCTACAGCGGCTATGGGGGCGGCTACGGCGGCGACTACGGTCGCGGGCCGGCCCGTCCCGAAGAGACCGGCTACGCGGCCCCGCCCGTACCCGAACAGCGGCCGTCCTACCCGGAGCAGGGTGGGTACGACCAGGGCTACCAGCAAGGTGGCACGAGCTACGGTCAGCAGGAGTACGCCCGCGGCAACTACACCCAATACGCGGAGAACGTTCCGGCCGGCGGTTACGGCCCGCAGGGCGGGGGCGGCTACCCCGAGGCTGCCCACCGCGAGTACGAATACGGCGGCCAGCAGGCCGACTACGGCCAGCCCGCGGATTACGGACAGCAGGCCGGTGGCTACGGCGGCTACGGTCAGGGCGGTTACGGAGCGTCCGGCGCGGCAGTCACGCTGCAGCTTGATGACGGCAGCGGCCGGACCTACCAGCTGCGGGAAGGCTCCAACATCATCGGTCGCGGCCAGGACGCCCAGTTCCGGCTGCCTGACACCGGCGTTTCGCGCCGCCACCTGGAGATCCGCTGGGATGGGCAGGTCGCGTTGCTGTCCGACCTCAACTCCACCAACGGAACCACCGTCAACAACGCGCCGGTTCAGGAATGGCAATTGGCCGATGGCGACGTGATCCGGTTAGGCCACTCGGAGATCATCGTTCGGATCCACTGAACGTACCGAGGTCACGCTGCCGTGCTTCGCCCCGCGTCGACCGCCCTCCAAGTATCGTGACGTTGCTTGGTTTCACGAGGTGCGGCGCCAGGACGGAAAGGACGCCAGATGCAGGGACTAGTACTGCAGCTGACGCGGGCCGGATTTTTGATGCTGTTGTGGGTGTTCATCTGGTCCGTTCTTCGCATCTTGAAGACTGATATCTACGCACCAACGGGTGCAGTCATGGTTCGCCGTGGGCTGGCGTTGCGCGGCAGCTTGCTGCCATCGCGCCAACGCCTCCACGCCGCCCGCTATTTGGTGGTGACCGAGGGAGTGTTGGCCGGTGCCCGCATCACGCTCAGCGGGCAGCCGGTATTGATCGGACGGGCCGACGACTCGACGCTGGTGCTGACCGACGACTACGCGTCGACGCGGCACGCCCGGCTGTCTCAGCGCGGCTCGGAATGGTATGTCGAGGATTTAGGATCGACCAACGGCACTTACCTTGACAGGGCGAAGGTGACGACTGCGGCACGAGTTCCCATCGGTACGCCGATCAGGATCGGCAAGACGGCAATCGAGTTGCGCCCGTGACCCTGGTCCTGCGTTATGCCGCCCGCAGCGATCGCGGGCTGGTACGCACCAACAACGAAGACTCGGTCTATGCTGGCGCTAGACTTCTGGCGCTGGCCGATGGCATGGGCGGCCACGCCGCGGGCGAGGTGGCCTCGCAGCTGGTCATCGCCGCGCTGGCCCATCTCGACGACGACGAACCCGGTGGCGACCTGCTCGCCAAGCTCGACGCGGCGGTGCGCGCCGGCAATGCGGCGATCGCGGCGCAAGTGGAGATGGAGCCCGAGCTCGAGGGGATGGGCACCACCCTGACCGCAATCCTGTTCGCGGGCAACCGTCTTGGATTGGTGCACATCGGCGATTCACGCGGCTATCTGCTCCGCGACGGCGAGCTGGTCCAAATCACCAAGGACGACACATTTGTTCAGACCCTGGTCGACGAGGGACGAATCACACGGGAAGAAGCGCACAGCCATCCGCAGCGGTCGCTGATCATGCGGGCACTGACCGGCCACGAGGTCGAACTCACGCTGACGATGCGCGAAGCCCGTGCCGGTGATCGCTACCTCCTCTGCTCCGACGGGCTGTCCGATCCAGTCAGCGACGAGACCATCTACGAAGCCCTCCAGATCCCCGACGTCGCCGAAAGTGCTTACCGGCTAATCGAATTGGCGCTGCGTGGCGGCGGACCCGACAACGTGACCGTCGTCGTCGCCGATGTCGTGGACTACGACTACGGTCAGACCCAGCCGATTCTGGCCGGCGCGGTCTCCGGCGAGGAAGACCAACTGACGCTGCCCAACACCTCTGCGGGCCGGGCATCGGCTATCGGAGCCCGTAAGCCCGCCATCAACCCCGTTGCGGCACAAGAAGAGCCTGCTGCCCGTTCGCGGTGGTCGTGGCGGCGAGTGTCCATCGTCTTCACGTTGGTGGCGCTGCTGGCGCTCGCGGGACTGGCAATCGGACGGGCGATCATCCGGAGCAACTACTACGTCGCCGAATACAACGGCATGGCGTCGATCATGCGAGGTATTCAGGGCTCGCTGTTCGGGATGTCCCTGCACGAACCGCATTTGGCAGGCTGCCTGAACGCACGCAACGATCTATCGATCATCAGCTACAGCCAGTCCGGCGGTGATCACGACTGCCGGCTTCTGCAACTGCAGGACCTGCGGCCCGCCGCCCGCGCGCAGGTGCTCGCCGGGCTTCCCGCCGGAACTCTGGACCAGGCCGAGACGCAGCTAAAGGAGCTCGCCGCCAACAACCTGCTGCCCCCCTGCCCGCCGCCGCGGGCCACCTCGCCGCCGGCGCCGCCCACCCCGGCGACCAGCGGGACAACACCGCCGAGCGCTACAGCGCCCCCTACTCCGTCCAGCGGCACCACTCCCAGCAGCATGGACCAAAGCACCGCTCCCGTAAGCACTTCTCCCGCGGCGCCCGCCCCCTCGTCGGCTTCCACGACCACGGTGACTACGCTCCCGCCAATCCCACCTCAGCCGGGCATCGACTGCCGGACGGCTGCATGACCGCACAGGTCCAACCGCCGGTCGCGGTGACCCCACCGCTACCCACTCGGCGCAACTCCGAGCTGTTGTTGTTGTGTTTCGCCGCACTGATCACCGTCGCCGCGCTGCTGGTCGTCGAGGCCAACCAGGGGCGCGGTTTACGGTTGGACCTGCTCGACTACGGGTTGATCTTTCTGGCCGTGTTTGGCGGCGCGCACCTGGCCGTCCGGCGCTTCGCGCCCTACACCGACCCGCTACTGCTGCCAATTGTCGCGCTGCTCAATGGACTTGGCTTGGTCATGATCCACCGTCTCGACCTCGTCGGCAGCGAGCTATCCGGCCGTCATCACTCCAGCGCGACCCAACAACTGTTGTGGACGCTGGTCGGTGTCGCCGCATTTGCGCTCGTGGTCACCTTCCTCGAAGACCACCGGCAGCTTGCCCGCTACGGTTACATCTTCGGGCTGACCGGCCTGATCTTGCTCGCGATCCCCGCCATCCTGCCGGCGTCGCTGGCCGAGCAAAACGGTGCCAAAATCTGGATCCGATTGCCGGGCTTCTCCATTCAGCCCGCCGAGTTCTCCAAGATCCTGCTGCTGATCTTCTTTTCGGCGGTGCTAGTCGCCAAGCGCGGTCTGTTCATCAGTGCGGGCAAGCACCTGATGGGCATGACCCTGCCGCGCCCACGTGACCTCGCCCCTCTGTTGGCGTCCTGGGTGATCTCGATCGGTGTCGTAGTCTTCGAAAAAGATTTGGGGACATCGCTATTGCTCTACGCGTCGTTTCTGGTCGTGGTGTACCTCGCCACCCAACGCTTCAGCTGGGTCATCATCGGCCTGGTACTGTTCACGGTGGGAAGCGTTGTCGCGTATTTCCTTTTCGCGCACGTTCGGGTTCGGGTGCAGATGTGGTTGGACCCGTTTTCCGACCCCGACGGCAACGGCTACCAGAGCGTGCAGTCGCTCTTCAGCTTCGCCACCGGCGGCATCTTCGGTACCGGGCTGGGCAACGGCCAGCCCGACACGGTGCCGGCGGCGGCCACTGATTTCATCATCGCGGCGTTCGGCGAGGAGCTCGGCCTGGTCGGGCTGTCCAGCATCTTGATGCTCTACACCATCGTCATCGTCCGCGGCCTGCGCACCGCGATCGCGATCCGCGACAGCTTCGGCAAGCTGCTGGCCGCCGGGCTCGCATCGGCGCTGGCCATTCAGCTGTTCATCGTCGTCGGCGGTGTCACCCAACTGATTCCGCTGACCGGACTCACCACCCCGTGGATGTCCTACGGCGGCTCTTCGCTGCTGGCCAACTATGTGCTGCTGGGCATCCTGGCGCGCATCTCGCACAGCGCGCGCCGCCCGCTGCGCAGCACGCGCCGTGACACCGTGCCGATCGCGGCCGCCGGCACCGAGGTGATCGAGCGAGTATGAACGCCTCACTGCGACGAATCTCGGTGATCGTGATGGCGTTGATCGTGCTGCTGCTCCTCAACGCCACGATGACACAGGTCTTCGCCGCCGATGGCCTTCGCGCCGATCCCCGCAATCAGCGGGTGCTGCTCGACGAGTACTCGCGGCAGCGCGGACAGATCATCGCGGGCGGCCAGCTGCTGGCCTATTCCGTTGCCACCGACAGCCACTTCCGCTTCCTGCGGGTGTACCCGAACCCCGCGGTGTACGCCCCGGTCACCGGGTTCTATTCGTTGCGGTACTCCAACTCCGGACTGGAACGGGCGGAGGACTCGCTGCTCAGCGGTTCCGACGTGCGGCTGTTCGGCCGTCGGCTGGCCGACTTCTTCACCGGCCGCGATCCCCGCGGCGGCAACGTGGACACCACCATCAACCCCCGCGTGCAGCAGGCCGGCTGGGACGCAATGCAGCAGGGTTGCGGCGGCCCGCCGTGCAAGGGAGCCGTCGTCGCCCTGGAACCGGCCACCGGCAAAATCCTTGCCATGGTGTCGTCGCCGTCCTATGACCCCAACCTGCTGGCGTCCCACGACCCCGAGGTGCAGGCGCAGGCGTGGCAGCGGTTGCGCGACGATCCGGACGACCCGCTGGTCAATCGGGCGATATCGGAGACCTACCCGCCCGGTTCCACATTCAAAGTGATCACCACCGCGGCCGCGCTGCAGAGCGGGGCCACCGAGAACGAGCAGCTGACGGCGGCGCCGATGATCCCACTGCCCAACAGCACCGCCACGCTGGAGAACTACGGCGGCACCCCGTGCGGCGACCAGCCGACAGTGACGTTCAGCCAGGCCTTCGCCAAGTCGTGCAACACCGCGTTCGTGCAGCTGGGCATCCTCACCGGCGCCGAGGCCCTGCGTAGCATGGCGCGCTCGTTCGGCCTGGACAGCACGCCGAGCGTGATTCCGCTGCAGGTCGCGGAGTCGACGATCGGGATCATCGCCGATGCCGCCGCCCTCGGGATGTCCAGCATCGGGCAGAAGGACGTGGCGCTGACCCCGCTGCAGAACGCCCAGATCGCTGCCACCATCGCGAACAACGGCGTAACGATGCAGCCGTACCTGGTCGAGGGTCTCAAAGGACCGGACTTGGCCAACATCAGCACGACGGCGCCATACCAGCAGCGTCGCGCGGTATCGCCGCAGATCGCCGCTAAGCTGACAGAGCTCATGGTCGGGGCCGAGAAGGCCACACGGCAGAAAGGGGCCATTCCCGGTGTGCAGATTGCATCCAAGACCGGTACCGCAGAGCATGGCACCGACCCCCGCAACACTCCGCCGCACGCGTGGTACATCGCGTTTGCGCCCGCGCAAGCGCCGAAGGTTGCGGTGGCCGTGCTGGTGGAGAACGGTGCCGACCGCCTGTCCGCGACCGGCGGCTCGCTGGCCGCCCCGATCGGCCGGGCCGTCATCCAGGCTGCACTGCAGGGGGGCCCATGAGCCCACAAGTTGGAGTGACGCTGTCGGGCAGGTACCGGCTGCAACGCCTGATCGCCACCGGCGGCATGGGCCAGGTCTGGGAGGCCGTGGACAGCCGACTGGGCCGGCGGGTGGCCGTCAAGGTGCTCAAGGGCGAATTCTCCCAAGACCCCGAGTTCATCGAGCGCTTCCGCGCGGAGGCCCGCACCACCGCGATGCTCAATCACCCCGGTATCGCCGCGGTCCACGACTACGGCGAAAGCCAAATGGACAGCGAGGGGCGCACCGCCTACCTGGTGATGGAGTTGGTCAACGGGGAGCCGCTGAACTCGGTGCTCAAGCGCACCGGCCGGCTGTCGCTGCGGCACACCCTGGATATGCTGGAGCAGACCGGCCGCGCCCTGCAGATCGCGCACGCCGCCGGGCTGGTGCACCGCGACGTCAAACCGGGCAACATCCTGATCACCCCGACGGGGCAGGTCAAGATCACCGACTTCGGCATCGCCAAGGCCGTCGACGCCGCGCCGGTGACCCAGACCGGCATGGTGATGGGCACCGCCCAGTACATCGCGCCCGAACAGGCGCTGGGCCACGACGCCACCCCCGCCAGCGATGTCTATTCGCTGGGAGTTGTTGGCTACGAAGTGGTTTCGGGTAAGCGGCCGTTCACCGGTGACGGTGCGCTGACCGTCGCGATGAAGCACATCAAGGAACCGCCGCCGCCGCTGCCGCCCGAGCTGCCGCCCAACTTGCGGGAACTGATCGAGATCACTCTGGTCAAAAATCCCGGTATGCGTTACCGCAGCGGGGGGCCGTTCGCCGACGCGGTGGCCGCGGTGCGGGCCGGCCGTCGACCGCCCCGGCCCAGTCA
>NZ_LR655752.1 GCF_902168065.1 Mycobacterium tilburgii
CCCCCCCCCCCACCCCCCCCCCCCTCCCCCCCCCCCCCCCGACACCCCCCCCGCCCCCCTCAGCCCCCGCGCCCACGGGCCCCGCCGAAAACGCCCCGTCTCTTATCCACATCTGACGCTGCCGTTCTGCCCGGTGCCTCACGGGCACCAGGGAGGCACCGGAAGCCGAACACGTCCGGAAGTTACACTTTGCGGCCATGCGGAACTTCCTGGCCGCAGCTGCTGCGCTGCTCACGGTCGCCGGCCTGACCCCCGGGACGGCCACCGCGCCGGAGTCCCGTGCGGACGACATGCAGCCCATCGGCTCCGATGCCGATCCCCGACGGCCCCTTCCAGACCTGGGTCCTGGCCGATTTGGACAGCGGTCAGGTACTCGCAGCCCGCGACCAGTACATGCAGCACTCGCCGGCGAGCACCATCAAGGTGCTGTTGGCGTTGGTGGTGCTCGACGAGGTACCCCTAGATGCCACCGTGGTCGCCGACGTCGCCGACACCCAGGTGGAGTGCAACTGCGTCGGCGTCCAGCCCGGCCGCGTCTACACCGCGCGCCAGCTGCTGGACGGGCTGCTGCTGGTGTCCGGCAACGATGCCGCTAACACGCTGGCGCACCTGTTGGGCGGCGCCGACGCTACGGTGGCCAAGATGAACGCCAAGGCCGCCTCCCTTGGGGCCACCGGCACCCACGCGTCCACCCCGTCCGGCCTAGACGGCCCGGGCGGCTCCGGCGCCTCGACCGCGCACGACCTGGCCGTGATCTTCCGGGCCGCGATGACCAACCCGACGTTCGCGCACATCACCGCCGAACCGTCGGCGATGTTTCCCGGCGAGCACGGCGATGAGCCGATCACCGATCAGGACGAGCTGCTGACCCGCTACCCGGGTGCCATCGGCGGCAAGACCGGGTTCACCAACGCCACACGCAAGACGTTCGTCGGGGCCGCGGCCCGTGGCGGACGCCGCTTGGTGGTCGCGATGATGTACGGGCTAGTCAAGCCGGGCAGTCCAACGTACTGGGATCAGGCGGGCAGCCTGTTCGATTGGGGTTTCGAGCTGAACCCATCGGCAAGCATTGGGTCACTGTAGGACCGTCGCTAGCCGTCCTCGTTGGCGACCAGTCCCGTTATCAGCTTGGATAGCAACGCGATTCGTGGCTCCTCGATATCTGGCTCCGGGGAGATCCCGCGCAACCATGGCCGCGCCGTCAAAGACGTTGGTCAGCAACGCCACCAGCACCGGGAACGTCTCCGCCCCGACGACCTCGAAGCCCGGCAGCGTCCGCGCGGCGTCGAGAATCTTCGCGGTGTACTGCGCCATGACGTCGCGCAGATGAGCGTTGAGTTTCCCGTCGGTGCGCGCGGCGACCATCAGTTCGTAGAGCACCGCGTTGGTGGGGCTGCCGGTGATGTCCCGCAAGATCGTCAGCGCCGCTTGCAGCGCCGGCCGGGATCTGTGCTACCTGCTTGGTGAACGGCTTAGCACTTCTGAGGCCGTCGCCGCCATGAAGTCGCTCATCGTCTCGAAGTGACGGAACAGGGCGCCCACCGACACCCCGGCCCGCTTGGTGATCACGGCCGCGGAGGCCCGCGCGTAGCCGACCTCGATGATACTAGCGGTGGCGGCGTCGAGGAGACGACCGACGGTCTCCTCGCGGCGCTGTTGCTGGGTCCTGGCCATCGCGGTGACTCAGACCAGTGCGGCGCGCGCCGCACCCGCTGACCCGCCCGCAGGTAGCGGCCCGAGTTCACGGTCTGCCCGTAGCCGTCGCGGAATTCGCTCGCCCGGAAAGACCACGGCGCCGCCGACGCCGGTGGCGACCACGGCCTCATCGTTGCGGTTGACCATGCGCCGCAAGCCCGCCGTAGAACGGCACCACTTCCTCGTGGTAGCTGTCGACCTCGTCGGTCAACCCCTGCGGGTCGATCACCACGAAGTCCGCGCGGTCACCCTGGCGTAGGGTGCCGGGCGTCGATGCCGAACCACTCTGCCAGTTCCCCGGTCAGCCGGTGCACGGCCCGCTCGGTAGTCATGAACGGCTGGCCGGCGCGGTAGGCGTCGCGGGTCCGCTTGAGCAGCTTGATCGGAAAGTTGTAGAACGCCATGTTGCGCAGGTGGACACATGCGTCGGAGAAGCCCATGTGCACACTGCCTTCGTTGGCGAGCGCATTGAGCAGCTTGGACCGGTGGCTGGCCACGATGGTGGTCCACCGAACGTTGCGTTCACCGTTTTCGACGAGGACATCCAACGCGTCCAACGGGTGCAGGCCGCGCTCGTCGGAGATCGCGCCAAAACTCTTGTCGATCAACGACTTGTCGGGGCATTTGACGATGACGGCGTCGTGGAAGTCGCGGTGCCACAGCGACGGCCCCAGCTTGATCCGGTCGAATTCCTTGCGGAACTCCCGGCGATAGGACTCGTCGGCCAGTAATTCGTTGCGCTGCAACTGGTCACGCAGGTGCAGCGCGGCGGTGCCGGCGCCGAACTCCTCGATGGAATCGCACGCTGGAGCGCAGCAGCTTGTTGGACAGCCGGATGGCCGGGCCGAACACGTAGACGGCCAGCGGCATCAACTTGGCGTAGGCCGAGACCAGCAGACTCATCCGAACACCCTTGCGGAGGTTGAAGATCCGGCTACTGGCCAAAAGAACATCAGCGCGGACGACGGCTTGTCGACATACGGTGCGCTCCGCAGGATCCGGCCGCGCTTGCACAGCAGCTTGATCAGCTTGCGCCGCTCCCGCCAGGTCGCGAGTCGACGGCAGCGCCCGCGACCGGAACCGGTCGCCGTCGAGTTTGTCGATCGCCGCGTCCATGCCGGACATGCCGAGCATCCCGGCGTCGAGCGCGTCGTCGAGCAGCGTGGCCATCGTCCAGTTCGGCGTCGGTGGGCTTGACGGTCTTGTCGGTGGCGCGGTCCAGCCCCAGCACCGTGCTGCGCAGGTCCGAATGGCCGAGTAGCGAACTGGCATTGGGGCCGAGCGGCAACGCGTCGATGGCTTCGATGTATTCTTCGACGGTGGTCCGGGTCCGGTTGTTTTCCAGCGCGCCCAGGACGAATTGGTGCGGCACCGCCTCGACCCGGTTGAACAGGTCGGCGGCGTCCTCGGAAGTCGGCGTAGACCGTCGACCGCGAGCACATGCCCAGCAGCACGGTGGTCACGCCGTGGCGCACCGATTCGCGCAGCCCGGGGTCCAGCAGCACTTAAGCGTCGTAGTGGGTGTGCACGTCGATGAAGCCGGGCACAACCCATTTGCCGGCCACGTCGATCACCTCCGGGCATCCGGTCTCGTCGATCGGTTCGGACGACACCGTGGCCACCACGCTCTCACGGATGCCCAGCGTGCAGGTGTGCGGCGCGCTGCCGGTCCCGTCGAATCACAATCCGTCCCGGATGATCACGTCGTAGGTTACTGTTGCCTCCCGGCTCGTTGGTTGCTGGCGACGCTACCATAGTTATAGTGAGTGCTCGCAATCTTTTTGCACGATGTGAGCGTCCCACGACAAAGGAGCTGTCAGAGCGTTATCGGCCCGGCCGGCCGGACACCGCGGGCGGCTCGGGGTGTGCAACGGAGCGTTCGACGGGGCGACGGGCACCGGCGGGCCGCTCGGCTCGGGGACGGTCACCGGGTCCGGCACATATTGAGCGTGGCGGGAATCCGCACCACCGAGGAGCGCTGCCTGCACTCGTCGATTTGCACGACCAGATCCATCTCCCCCGCCAGATCACCGTGCGGGCTGGGCCGCAGCGCCAGCGTCTGGAGGGTGGTCTGCGACTTGGCCACCCCGCCGGACGCCTCGCCACCCGAACGCCAAACGGCACCGTCTCGGGCCGTGACTGCCACTGGCAGCCCTCGAATCGGAAGACCACGGGACGGAACCACCGGTTGAGGCCAACTGGGTGTGGTCATTGTCGTGTATCGCGGCGGCTGAGCAGTAGGATGGTTGTGCACGACGTCCGGAACGCCTATCAGGATATCACGTCCGGGGGTTGCGGGCTGGGCGTGTAATCGAACGTCTCCTTGGACCGTTCGACCTGCAGGCGGTAGGTGCCCTCCAGCGCGGCGGGCGGGGTAGATGCGTCGGTGGTCGGCGGCAGCGCGACGGGGCGCGGCGGGAGCGCTCGACGGGACACCGGCGGTCCGTTCGGCCGTCGACTCGATCTTGCGGCCGGTGACGATGCCGAACGCGAACAGCCCGGCCAGCACCGCGGCCGCGGCGGCGACGACCACGATCTTGCGGGGCCGCCGGCCGGGTCGGCACCGCGGGTTCGGCATCGGTTTCGGCGTCGTCCGTGGCGCCCGACGCACCCGGTGGTTCACTTGGTGCACCCGGTCTGCGGGCCAGTGGTAGTCCGGGTAGTCCAGCACCAACACGGGGTCCGGACCGGGCGCGCCGGTGACAATCCGGCGGCCGCACTGACGACGTCGGCGAACGGCGCGGAAGCTGGTAAACTGGTCGCCGGGCTGCGCGGCGAACGCCCTGGGCGAACACCTCGTCGAGTGGCCAATTCGGGGCGCTGCGAGCTCAGTTTCGGTGGCGTGCGCGCAACAACTCGCGCAGCGCGGTGGTCGCATTGGGGTACCCGCTCGGCGGCGCCCAGGTCAGCAGATGATAAAGCGGTGGCGGCCAGCGAGTACTGATCGGCGTGTGCGTCGGTGTCGGCCCCTATCAACTGCTCGGGCGCGGCGTAGCCGACCGTGCCCGCCGAGACGTGCGGCCCGACACGCTCGCGTGCTCTCCAAGTGGACGGGCTATTCCGAAGTCGCCCAACAGAATCTGTTTTGCTCACCCTCTTGCCGGACGGTCATCAGGATGTTGGCCGGCTTGACGTCGCGATGCAAAAGCCGCGCTGGTGGGCGTAGTCCAGCGCGCCGGCGACCGGGCGACGATCGCCAGGACCTCGCCGGTCGGCCACACCGCCGGGAAACGATCCCGCATCAGCTGCGCGGCGCTGCTGCCCTCCACGTAGTCCATCGCGATCCACAACCGTGCGTCGAGGTCGCTGCGGTGGTGCACCGCCACGATGTGCGGGTGCCGTAGACTCGTCACGGTCGCGGTTTCCTCGAGAAAACGCCGCCGGAATCGGCCGTCCGACGACGGCGGCAACGAGATCACCTTCAGCGCCTGCCAGCGCGCCGAACCGGGATCCCGAACAAGGTAGACCTCGCCCGGCCGCCCCGGATCCTAGCTTTCGCGCGACGGTGTATCCGGCAAACCGCGCCGCTGGCCAGTGCCATCAGCAGATTCTATCCGGCCGGCATGGCACCCCGCCCGTCCGGCGCAGGTGCCGCGCTAGGGCCGAAACATGTTGCCGCGCAGCAGAACAAGATCGGGTTGGCTCAATACGGACGGGCCCTTTCGGGGGTCCTCGGCGTGGCACACCAGATCGGCCGACGCCCCGTGGTCCAGCCCGGGGTGGCCCAGCCAGCTTCGGGCATCCCAGCACGCCGCGCCCAGCGCGGCGGTCGGGCTCATCCCGATGCCCTTGAGCGCCTCGACCTCGTCGACGATGCGGCCGTGCGCGATAATCGGGCCGGCGTCGCTTCCAGCGTAGATCGGCACACCCGCCTCCACGGCCGCCGCAATCCGCCCGGCGCAGCGCGCATGCAGCTCGCGCATGTGGGCGGCGTAGGTCGGGTAGCGCGTCGCGGCATCGGCGATGCCTGGGAAGTTGTCGACGATGTTGATCAGGGTGGGCACCAGCACCGTGCCGTGTTCGACCATCAGCGCGATGGTGTCGTCGGTGAGCCCGGTGCCGTGTTCGATGCAGTCGATCCCGGCCTTGATCAGCCCCGGCATCGCCTCGTCGCTGAACACATGGGCGGTCACCCGGGCGCCGTGCGCGTGCGCGGTGTCGATCGCCTCCTTGAGCACGTCGTCGGACCACAACGGCGCCAGATCGCCAATGCTGCGGTCGATCCAGTCGCCGACGAGCTTAATCCAGCCGTCACCGCGCCGCGCCTCCACGGCCACCGCCGCCGGCAGTTGCGATTCGTCTTCGAGCTCGACGGAGAAGCCGGCCGAGTAACGCTTCGGTCTGGCCAGGTGCTTGCCGGCCCGAATCAGACGGGGCAGATCGTCGCGGTCGTCGAGGCTGCGGGTGTCGGTCGGCGAGCCACAGTCACGCAGTAGCAGCGCGCCGACATCGCGTTCGGACTCGGCCTGCGCGACGGCCTCGTCGCGCGGGATTTCGCCCGTCTTGCCGAGCCCGACGTGGCAGTGCGCATCCACCAGGCCGGGCAGGATCCACCCGCCGTCGAATACGGTGTCGGCCCCGGCAACCGGTTCGGTGCTGAGGCGGCCGTCGACAATCCACAGTTCGATCTCGGTCTCGTCGGGTAACCGCAGACCTCGCACGTGCATAGCCACGCGGCTACTTCTTGCCGGGGAACTTGAGCTTGGACAGGTCGAAGTCCGCCAGCCCCGGCGGCAGCTCGTTGAGCCCTTCGGTCAGCTGCGACAGGTCGGGGAACCCGGCGGGCATAACGGGCGCCCCGGGCCCGAACGGGCTCTTGACCTTGGGCGGCGTCGGCCCCCGTCCGCCTTTCTTGCCCTTTTTACCCTTGGCGGCCTTACCTTTTCGGGTCGCCGACTTGCGGCCCAGGCCCGGAATGCCCATGCCGCCCAGCATCGACGACATCATCTTGCGGGCCTCGAAGAACCGGTCGACCAGCTGATTGACCTCCGAGACCGTCACGCCCGAGCCGTTGGCGATGCGGAGCCGCCGCGAGGAGTTGATGATCTTCGGGTCGGCGCGCTCCTGCGGCGTCATCCCGCGGATGATGGCCTGCAACCGGTCGAGCTGGCGATCGTCGACCTCGGCCAGCGCCTCCTTCATCTGCCCCGCGCCGGGCAGCATGCCCAGCAGGTTGCCGATCGGCCCCATCTTGCGGATGGCGAGCATCTGCTCGAGGAAGTCCTCCAGGGTCAGCTTGCCGGTGCTAATCTTGGCGGCGGCGGCCTCGGCCGCCTGCGCGTCGAAGACCTGCTCAGCCTGCTCGATCAGGCTGAGCACGTCGCCCATGCCCAGGATGCGGTTGGCCATCCGGTCGGGGTGGAAGACGTCGAAGTCTTCCAGCTTCTCGCCGGTGGACGCGAAAAGGATTGGTACGCCGATGACCTCACGGACCGACAACGCCGCGCCACCGCGGGCGTCGCCGTCCAGCTTGGTCAACACCACACCGGTGAAGCCGACACCCTCGCGGAACGCCTCGGCGGTGGTGACCGCGTCCTGACCGATCATGGCGTCGAGCACGAAGAGCACTTCGTCGGGGTCGACCGTGTCGCGGATGGCCGCGGCCTGGCTCATCAGCTCGTCGTCTATACCCAGCCGCCCGGCGGTGTCGACGATGACCACGTCGTGATGCTTGGCGCGGGCCTCGGCGAGCCCGGCGGCCGCGACGGCGACGGGGTCACCCGGTCCGGACTCGGGCGAAGCGCCCGGGTGCGGGGCGAACACCGGCACACCGGCCCGCTCACCGGTAACCACCAGCTGGTTAACCGCGGCGGGCCGCTGCAGGTCGCAGGCCACCAGCAGCGGGGTATGGCCCTGGCCGCGCAGCCACGCCGCCAGCTTTCCGGCCAGCGTCGTCTTACCGGATCCCTGCAGGCCGGCCAGCATGATCACGGTCGGCGGCGTCTTCGCGAACGCCGGCTGGCGAGTCTGGCCGCCGAGGATGCCGATCAGTTCTTCGTTGACGATCTTGACGACCTGTTGCGCCGGGTTCAGCGCACCGGACACCTCGGCGCCGCGGGCGCGTTCTTTGATCCGGCCGACGAACGCCCGCACGACGGGCAGCGAGACGTCGGCCTCCAGGAGCGCGAGCCGGATTTCCCGGGTGGTGGCATCGATGTCAGCGTCGGTCAGTCGACCTTTGCCGCGCAGCCCCGCCAGGACACCGGTCAACCGGTCGGACAGCGATTCAAACACTCCGCCAGCCTAGCGGGGGACCGCCGGGAGCCCTCACTGGCGCAAGTGTGCGGTTGGCCGCAATTCGCCTCGGTGCATCGCACTCTTGACAAGGCGGTCGTCCCGGCCAGCAAAACGTCAGCACATGCTCGAGGTGATCGACAAGGGGCGTTGCTCCGACACCCACCCGGTACCGTTGCTGTTCGTGCACGGCGGCTGGCACGGCACATGGTACTGGGACAACGGGTTTCTGGACTACATTTGCCGACGCCGGCTACCGCGCGGTCTCGCTCAGCCTTCGCGGGTACGCCGGCAGCCCCGCCACCAAACCGCTGCCGAAGGTCTCCATCGCCGACTACATCGACGACGTCACGTCGGTGGCCGACGACCTGGGCGGCGCCCCGGTCGTCGGCCATTCAGTGGGCGGTTCGTGATCCAGCGCTACCTCGAGGAGCGCCGGGCGCCCGCCGCGGTGCTGCTCGGGTCACTGCCCCCGCAGGGCGTGCTGGGCACCGCGTTGCGGGTCTGGCGCCGCCGACCGTCGATGACGTTGGAGTCCTGGAACGATCCGACGTTGCTGAAGTCCCTCGCCACCCGGCGCTGGCCCGCGAATACCTGTTCTGCCCCAACAGGCCCGAGGCCGTCCGTCGTCGAATCCTGCCACCGGCGCGCCGGGGCCGAGAGCATCCGCGCGACGATGATCGACCCGCCGGGTCCGCCCAGTCCGGACCCGGCGGGTGCGCACGCCGATTCTGGTGCTCGGCGCGGTGTACGACGGTTTCGTCAGCCCGCGCGCGGTGCGCGCCACCGCGCTTACGGGACCCGGCCGGAATTCTTTTCGACGGGCCACAACATGATGCTCGAACCGAGCTGGCCCGACGTCGCCGCGCGGATCGACGCCTGGATGCAAGCGCGGTCTGGTGCGCCGCTCACAGCTTTCGGGATAACCTATCTGCGGCCTGGCTGACGCACCGTTGCGTCGTTGCGACGCCGAAAAGCGTTGCCATGCTACATTTCACACCCGCCGCCAAGCCGGTTGGCATCGTGCGGCCGGGGTCAACGACTTGGATGGGCGCGACCTGCGAACCGCGCACCGGAAGGGAGCCTGTGTCGATGCAGCCGGTCAGCGACACAGCGACTGCCGACGCTTACAGCCGACCGCTGCGGGGCTGGCAGCGCCGGGTCTTGGTGAAACATCTCTCCGCCGAGCTGCGCGACTTCCTCGCCGTGGCCACGCCGGAATTCGGCAAGACGACGTTCGCACTGCGAGTGGTGACCGAATTGTTGCACAGTCGCACCGTCGAGCAGATCACCGTCGTGGTGCCCCACCGAACACCTGAAGGTGCAGTGGGCCCAGGCCGCGCAGCGGTACGGCATTTTCCTGGACCCGAGGTTCTCCAACACCAACCCGCAGACCTCGCCGGGAGTTTCACGGTGTGCTGGTCACCTACGCCCCGGCGTAGAAGGCGATGGTGCGCCCGGCGTCGGAAAGCCTGCGCGCCAAGTCGAATCGATCGCCGATGTGCAGCGCCGCGCTGATATCGTCGGCGAACTGGGCGAGCAACTGATCGCGGCCCGCGGCCGGACACCCGATGCAGCTCGGTGCGCACATCGACCAGGGTCAGGTAGGCGTCGCCGAGTGAACCGCCCGGGCTTTCCGGACGGCCCATGTCGTGGCGGTCGATGAGCTGGGCCAGGCCCAGCGCGTCGAGCACTTGCACGTCGCGTAGACCGCTGCGGGCCAGATTTGAGGTCGGGCTCGGCGCGGTGCGCGATTCGACCGCAGCGCAGCCAGCGCGCTTGCGTCATCTCCACCAGTTCGTCCATTCGGGACCGAATTGCGGTGCGCCACTACCTTCTTGCGCCGCCGATCAATTCGTCGGACAGCTCAGCGTTGCCGGCGATGTGGCGCGCGTCCAGCATGCCCACCGCGGCGATCATGTCGCCGTTGGCGACACCGAGCGTTCCGGCCACGGTGCGCACACTGTGGTCGAGCCTAATGTTGGCGTCCCACAGCGGATACCACAGGCCGTCCGCTACTCGCTGCAACACATCGTAGGAGACGTTGTCCTGCAACAATATCAAGTCGAGGTCGGAGTACGGCAGCAGCTCGCAACGGCCCAGACCGCCCACTTCGACGATCGCGAACGCGCCGGTTTCGGTGATGCCGAGTTCAGTCGCCTTGTCTGTCAGCCACGACTCGTGCAGATCCAGCCACGCATGGCGCAGCTCAGCCGCGTGCAGGGCGCTGCCCTCGTACAGTAACGCACGCCGCGCAGCACGAGATCGCTTGCTCCAGAAGCTATCTCGTCCTGTGCATTCGGCAGGCTGGCACGGGAAAGAACCGACGCCGTAGACACCGCGAAATCGTAACCGCTCTCCGCGTGCTCGGCCTCATCGATGCCGGAGGCTTCTGCCTCGGCATTGAGCCGCAGCCCAATCGTGTACTTCAGGATTAACGCCAGGATAGTCGTCAGGATTAACGCCAGGATAGTCGTCGCGATGAAGGAGTAGCCAAGGACGGCGAACGCGCCGACCGCCTGCTTTTCCAGCTGCTCCCAGCCGCCACCGTATAACAATCCCTTGGACACACCGCTGACGCCGTTGATCGCCAGGCCATCCGGCGCGGCCAGCAGGCCCAACAGCAGGGTGCCCACCAATCCGCCGACCAGGTGCACGCCGACCACGTCGAGTGAGTCGTCGAAGCCGAGCTTGAACTTCAGCCCCACCGCCAGCGCGCACACCACACCGGCCACCAGGCCGACGATCAAAGCGCCCAGCGCGTTGACCGACGAACAGGACAGGGTGAATGGCGACCAGCCCCGGCGACGATGCCCGACGCCGCTCCCAGCGTCGTGGCGTGGCCGTCGCGGATGCGCTCGGTGAGCCAGCCGCCAGGCGAGCATCGCCGCGGCCGTCGCGATCGTGGTCGTCGTGATGAAGGTCGACCCGGCGGCACCGTTGGAGCTGGTGGCCGACCCGGCGTTGAAGCCGTACCAGCCGAACCACAGCAGGCCGGCTCCGAGCATCACGAACGGCAGGTTGTGCGGGCGGAACAGGGTGGTGGGCCAGCTCTTGCGCTTACCGAGTACCAGCGCCAGTGCCAGGCCCGCTGCACCGGAATTGATATGGACCGCCGTCCCGCCGGCGAAGTCGATTGCGTGCAGCTGTTGGCAATTCACCCGCCCTTCTCGGAGGCGAAGCCGTCAAAGGCGAACACCCAGTGCGCGACCGGGAAGTAGACCACCGTCGCCCACTAGCCAGCGAATACCAGCCAGGCGCTGAACTTGAGCCGGTCGGACACCGTTCCCGAGATCAGCACGACCGTGATGATCGCGAACAGCAGCTGGAGTGCCACGAAGACGGTCGCGGGCAGCGTGCCGGACAGTGGAATATCGGTTGCTGACACTCCCTTGGTGGGATCCGTGACCACCGCGTTGCCACCATCAGCCCCTTCAGCCCGAAGTAATCGGTCGGGTTACCCATGAAGTTGCCCACGTCATTGCCGAAGGCAACTGAATATCCGTACAGTACCCACAGCACCGTTACAACGCCCATGGCGCTGAAGCTCATCATGAGCATGTTGAGCACGCTTATGGCGCGCACCATCCCCGCCGTAGAAGAACGCCAGGCTTGGCGTCATCACTAACACCAGCGCTGAACTCGCCAGCATCCAGGCGGTATCGTTGGTATTGGGCTGGCCCAGTATCGGGAATGTCACTCAGTCTCACCTCCGGTCGGGCCCTGATCTGGTCATCGGATATATGCCTGATGACCTGATCCAGAACCTTGCGCAATGGTTGTTTCCGAGAGGGGGCCGCAGTATTTCGGCGGCATTAACGAAACGGTCCCCGTGTAAGGGGTTTCAGCCGAGCAGGGCGTCGACGAATGCGGTTGCCTCAAAGGGTGCGAGATCGTCGGGGCCTTCGCCCAGGCCAACAAGTTTCACCGGCACGCCCAATTCTTGTTGCACGCGGAAAACGATGCCGCCCTTGGCTGTTCCGTCCAATTTGGTCAGCACCACGCCGGTGATGTCGACGACCTCGGCAAACACCTTTGCCTGAGCCAGCCCGTTTTGCCCGATCATGGCGTCGAGAACCAGCAGAACTTCGTCGACGGCGGCCCGCCGGGTCACCACTCGTTTGACCTTGCCGAGCTCGTCCATCAGGCCCACTTTGGTGTGCAACCGCCCCGCGGAGTCGATCAGCACGACATCCGCGCCGGCCTCGATGCCCTTGTCGACGGCGTCGAAGGCCACCGACGCCGGGTCGGCACCCTCGGGTCCGCGCACCACTTCCGCGCCCACCCGCGACGCCCAGGTCTGCAGCTGGTCGGCAGCGGCAGCCCGGAATGTGTCGGCGGCGCCCAGCACGACGCGTCGGCCGTCGGCGACCAGGAACCGGGCAAGTTTGCCGACGGTGGTGGTTTTCCCGGTGCCGTTGACGCCGACGACCAGCAGCAC
>NZ_LR655753.1 GCF_902168065.1 Mycobacterium tilburgii
CCACGCCCACACACTGCACCTCATCCCACACACCCGACACAACACCGCAGCCACGACATGTCACACCCACAATACTTCCAACACTACGCCACCATCCACACTCTCTTCTTTTTTTTTTTATACGCAGCGGGCCCCCCCCAGACTCCCCACCCTCCATATCGCCGGCGGCGTCAGATGTTTAAAAGAGACACCCGGGCGCCCCCCCGCGGCGCCCCGCCTGGAGACCGAGCCGCCGTGGCCCAAGTTGCCCCGCCCCGCCCCGCACCCCGGACCCGAACGTAGCGCCTACCCGCGGCTCGTCCGCCGTGACGCCGAGCGACCGGCCGAGCGCGCCCGCCCGGCGGCCTCGTCCTCCGAGGCCGAGGACATGAGCCCGGATCCGCTCGAGCAGTACGCCGACATGCCGGTGGATGTCATGGACTCCGACGTGCGCGAGGCCGAACCCGCGACCGAGGATTCCGCCTACGTGCGGTCCTACCTGCACGGGGCAAATTCCACCCTGTTCGGTGGGCAGACCCTGGCCGACGAGGTGGCGCGGCGCCGCAGCGACGAGCGGGAGGGGGCCGACGCGGCCGTCCTGGCCAGCGAGACCGCAGCGAAGGACGAGATTGCACGGTCGGCGCGGGCCGCGGAGGCGCACGACGAACCCGGCAGGCTCGAAGCGCTGTGGCGGGGCAGTCTGATCGTCTTCCAGTCGATCCTGGCCGTTGCGTTCGGCGCGGGATTGTTCATCGCCTTCGATCAGCTGTGGCGGTGGAACAGCTTGGTGGCGCTGGTGCTGTCGGTCCTGGTCATCCTCGGCCTGGTGTCCGGTGTGTGGGTGGTCCGCAAAACCGAGGACATCGCCAGCACGCTGATCGCGGTGGCGGTCGGGGCGCTGATCACCCTGGGACCGCTGGCCCTGTCCATGCAAACCGGCTAGGCGCCACCGCCTACAGTGCGCCCCGCGATCAAAGTCGGCCTGTCCACGGCGTCGGTCTATCCGTTGAGGGCCGAGGCGGCGTTCGAGTATGCGGCCAAGCTCGGCTACGACGGCGTCGAGTTGATGGTGTGGAGCGAGTCGGTCAGCCAGGACATCGGTGCCGTGCAGAGGCTGTCCCGGCGCTACCAGGTGCCGGTGCTCTCGGTGCACGCGCCGTGCCTGCTGATCTCGCAGCGGGTGTGGGGCTCCAACCCGATCCTCAAGCTGGAGCGCAGTGTGCGGGCTGCCGAGGAGCTCGGAGCCCAGACCGTCGTCGTGCATCCGCCGTTTCGCTGGCAGCGGCGCTACGCCGAGGGCTTCAGCAAGCAGGTGAAGTCGCTGGAGGCCTCCAGTGACGTGCTGGTCGCCGTGGAGAACATGTTTCCGTTCCGGGCGGACCGGTTTTTCGGAGCCGACCAGTCGCGGGAGCGGATGCGCCGCCGCGGCGGCGGTCCGGGCCCGGCGATCTCGGCGTTCGCCCCGTCGTTCGACCCGCTGGACGGCAACCACTCGCATTACACGCTGGATCTGTCGCACACCTCGACCGCGGGCACCGACGCCCTGGAGATGGCGCAGCGGATGGGCGCCGGCCTGGTGCATCTGCATTTGTGTGACGGCAGCGGCCGGCCCTCCGACGAACATCTGGTGCCCGGCCGCGGCACCCAGCCCACCGCGGAGGTGTGCCAGCGACTGGCCGTCGGTCATTTCGCTGGCCATGTCATCCTCGAGGTGTCCACGTCGAGCGCACGCTCGGCCAACGAGCGCGAGGCGATGCTCGCCGAATCGCTGCAATTCGCTCGCACGAATCTGCTGCGATAACCGTGCCGCGACCCCCAGGAGATCATGACCGCGTTATTCACCGCCGCGATGCGCTTGCGGGAGGTCGAGCCAGGTATTTACGAGGCGAACTCAACAAGCATTGGACCATCGGTCCCGAAGGTGCACGGCGGCGCGATGCTGGCGTTGTGCGCCAACGCTGTCCGTCACGCCTGCGCCGAAGCCGGCCACGAACCGGTCGCGGTGTCGGCGAGCTTCTTGTGGGCACCCACCCCGGGGCCGATGCGGTTGGTCACCGCGATCCGCAAGCGCCGGCGGCGGATCAGTGTCTTCGACGTCGAGCTCATGCAGGGCGATCGCACCGCCTTCCACGCGGTGGTCAATCTTGGTTCCCTAGAACACTTTTCGGCGGGTTGTTCGGCGGAGCCACTGTTGTCGGCGAACCCCGTCGTGGATCTGATGGCGCCGGAGCCGCCCGACGACTTCGAACCGATCGTTCCCGGGCAATCCGCTAGCCGGCCTGGTGCATCTGGGCGAGGGCTGCGACGTGCGGCCGCTGCTGTCCACGCTGGAGCCCAGCCCCGACGGGCGACCCCCGTGCTGCAGATGTGGGCGTGGCCCCGTGGTGCGGCTCCCGACGGGCTGCCCGATGTGCTGATGTGCGGGGATCTGTCGGCACCGGTGACCTTCGCCGTGGAGCGCACCGGCCGGGCGCCCACGATCCAGCTCACGGCGTTTCTGCGGGCGCTGCCCGCCGAAGGATGGCTACGGGTGATCTGCACCTGCCTGGAGATCGGGCACGACTGGTTCGACGAGGACCACTGGTGCCTGTGCCCCGGGTAATCCGCGCAAGCGGGGCGGTCTGCGATGCTTTCTCCCGTGACAAGAATCGCAATCATCGGCGGCGGCAGCATGGGCGAGGCGTTGCTGTCGGGTCTGCTGCGGGCGGGGCGGCAAGTCAAGGACTTGGTGGTGGTCGAGCGGGTGCCCGAGCGGGCCAAGTACCTCGCCGACACCTACTCGGTCTGGGTGACCTCGTCGCCGTCCGACGCCGCCGAGAGCGCGGCGTTCGTCGTCGTCGCGGTGAAGCCCGCCGACTTCGATGCGCTGACCACCGAGCTGTGCAAGGCCGCCGGTGCGGCCGAGGGCGGCAGCGGAGAACAGGTGTTCGTCACCGTTGCGGCGGGAGTCTCGCTCACCTACTTCGAGTCCAAACTGCCGGCCGGCACCCCGGTGGTGCGGGCGATGCCTAACGCGGCGGCCGTGGTGGGTGCGGGTGTGACCGCCCTGGCCAAGGGCCGGTTCGTCACCCCGCCGCAGCTCGAGGAGGTCTCGGCGCTGTTCGGTGCGGTCGGTGGAGTGCTGACCCTGCCCGAGTCGCAGATGGACGCGGTGACCGCGGTGTCGGGTTCCGGGCCGGCGTATTTCTTGTTGATGGTCGAGGCGCTGGTGGATGCCGGTGTCGCGGCGGGCCTGAGCCGCGAGGTTGCCACCGAGCTGGCGGCGCAGACGATGGCCGGATCGGCGGCGCTGCTGCTGGAACGGCTGGATCAAGCGTCGCGAGCCGCCGAGGGGGAGGCGCCGGGTGGGCAGGCAGACACCACCGCCGCACAGTTGCGCGCCACCGTGACCTCGCCCGGCGGAACGACCGCCGCTGCGCTGCGCGAACTCGAGCGCGGGGGGCTGCGAGCCACCGTCGACGCGGCCGTGCAGGCCGCCAAAATGCGCTCTGAGCAGCTAAGAATTACATCGGAGTAATTGAAGATTATTCAACTGATTGTCTCTCACCAGTACCAGTAACCCCACTAGTCCCGCTATTCTCCTTTTGTATGCCCGTGTGGGTGCCAGCGGAGGGGAAGCCGCTGGCATTGCGTGGGCCTGACACGATTGGGTAGCGATGACGTCTACGAACGGGCCATCAGCGCGAGATTCCGCAGGTAAGGCGGCTTCTGTCGATGGCCAGCAGTCCAGGACACAATTTCTCACTGTCGCCGAGGTAGCGGCCCTGATGCGGGTCTCCAAGATGACGGTTTACCGCTTGGTGCACAGCGGTGAGTTGCCGGCAGTGCGCGTGGGCCGGTCGTTCCGCGTGCACGCCAAGGCCGTCCACGACATGCTGGAGACGTCCTACTTCGACGCCGGCTAGTCGCCCTCGCGCCACGATCTGCGTCGACGTCCGGTGTTCGACGTCTGACCGGACGCCGGTTTGGTATTGCAGGTGGCCGGTTGGGTAAAGTATTCGGGTCAAGTCATAAAGTGGTCCCGGGTCAGATAGCGGAGTTCATGGGTTCAGTAATCAAAAAGCGGCGCAAGCGTATGTCGAAGAAGAAGCACCGCAAGCTGCTGCGTCGCACGCGGGTGCAACGCAGAAAACTGGGCAAGTAACCTCCGCTCCGCAACAATCTCGTTCTCACCGACAGCCGCGCGGCTATAGCGACGCGGCTTGTGTCGGCCGTTAGGCTGGTCGAGTGGACTCGTCGAGCGGGGGCGGCACCGGAACGGGCGACAACGCGGATGAAACCCTGCACTACCCGAAAGTGGTGCTGGTAACTGGTGCCTGCCGGTTTCTCGGCGGCTACCTGACGGCCCGGCTGGCGCAGAATCCGATGATCAAGACGGTCATCGCCGTGGACGCCATCGCCCCGAGCAAGGGCATGCTCCGCCGCATGGGGCGTGCCGAGTTCGTCCGGGCTGACATCCGAAACCCGTTCATAGGTAAAGTTATTCGCAACGGCGACGTCGACACCGTGGTGCACGCCGCGGCGGCTTTGTATGCGCCGCGTTCCGGCGGTTCGGCGGCGCTGAAGGAACTCAACGTGATGGGCGCGATGCAGCTCTTCGCGGCCTGCCAGAAAGCGCCTTCGGTGCGCCGCGTGGTGCTCAAGTCGACCTCGGAGGTCTACGGGTCCAGCCCGCACGATCCGGTGATGTTCACCGAGGACAGCAGCAGCCGTCGCCCGCTGCGCGGCGGCTTCGCGAAGGACTCCCTCGACATCGAGTGCTACGTGCGCGGGCTGGGCCGGCGCCGCCCCGACGTCGCGGTGACGATTTTAAGGCTGGCCAACATGATTGGGCCGGCGATGGACACCACGCTGTCGCGGTATCTGGCCGGGCCGTTGGTCCCGACAATGCTCGGCCGCGACGCCCGGCTGCAGTTGCTGCACGAGCAGGACGCGCTGGGCGCGCTGGAACGCGCGGTGATAGCCGGCAAGGCCGGCACCTTCAACATCGGTGCCGACGGAATTCTCATGCTGTCTCAAGCGATTCGGCGGGCGGGCCGGATTCCGTTGCCGGTGCCCGGATGCGGCGTGTGGGCGCTCGATTCACTGAGATGGGCTAACCGCTACGCTGAGATCGATCGCGAGCAATTTAATTACCTGAGTTATGGCCGCGTGATGGACACCTCCAGAATGTGCTCGGAGCTCGGCTACCAGCCGAAATGGACGACGGCAGAGGCGTTCGATGACTACGTTTGTGGTCGTGGCCTGGCTCCCATAATCGACCCTGATCGGGTACGCTCCTTGGAAGGTCGCGCCATAGCCTTAGCGCGGCGCTGGGGTAGCCGAAATCCAATTCCATGGAGTGGGGTCAGATAGATATTGTGGCGGGTGAAACCAGAGCGAATGTCATTCCACTGCATAGCAATAGGGGTCGGGTAGCGGCTCGCCGGAGAGCCGATCAGCGTGCCGAAGCTTCGCGTCAACATCCTTCGCTGTTGGCCGATCCACACGGTCGCGCATCGGCCGAACAGATTGCCGCAGTGGTCTGTGAGATCGATGAGCACCGCCACCGCCGTGCCGCGGGCACGGGACTTTCGTGTGAAATACCACTCAACGAGTTTGCTCAGCAGGT
This sequence comes from Mycobacterium tilburgii, assembly GCF_902168065.1. Classification (GTDB taxonomy): domain Bacteria; phylum Actinomycetota; class Actinomycetes; order Mycobacteriales; family Mycobacteriaceae; genus Mycobacterium; species Mycobacterium tilburgii. The sequence continues at coordinate 5,591 of NZ_LR655753.1, forward strand.
CGCCGCGGTCGCCGGGTTCTTCCGGAAGCGGTTGACGGGCAATTACAGCGTCGACGAATTCGGGTTCGATCCGCATTTCAACAACGCCATTGTTCGGCCGTTGCTGCGTTTCTTTTTCAAGTCGTGGTTCCGCGTCGAGGTGAGCGGGATCGAGAACCTGCCGAGCGAGGGCGCCGCGCTGCTGGTGGCCAACCACGCCGGCGTGCTGCCATTCGACGGGTTGATGCTGTCGGTGGCGGTGCACGACGAGCATCCCGCGCACCGGGACATGCGCCTGCTGGCCGCCGACATGGTGTTCGATCTGCCTCTGATCGGCGAGGCCGCGCGCAAAGCGGGCCACACCATGGCCTGCACGACCGATGCGCATCGGCTGCTGGCCGCCGGCGAGCTCACCGCGGTTTTCCCGGAGGGCTACAAGGGTCTGGGCAAGCGGTTCGAGGACCGTTACCGGTTGCAGCGGTTTGGCCGCGGCGGGTTCGTGACGGCGGCGCTGCGAACCAAGGCGCCGATCATCCCGTGCTCGATCATCGGTTCCGAGGAGATCTACCCGATGATCGCCGACGTGAAGTTGTTGGCGCGGCTGTTCGGGCTGCCCTACTTCCCGGTGACCCCGTTGTTCCCGTTGGCCGGCCCGGCCGGCCTGGTGCCGTTGCCGTCGAAGTGGCGCATCGCCTTCGCGGAACCGATCTACACCCACGACTATGCGGCGTCGGACGCCGACGACCCGATGGTCACGTTCGAGTTGACCGATCAGGTGCGCGAGACGATCCAACAGACGCTGTACCGGCTGCTGGCCGGGCGGCGCAATATCTTCTTGGGCTGAACCGCCTCACTTCGCTGCTCGACGTCGAGTTGTTGGGTGATTTAGCCGTATTACGGCCCAACAACCCGACTTTCGCCGCGCACCCAGCGCCGGCTGCGGCAAAGATGTATTGGCGGACCTACTTGACCAACGTGAACTGGCAGACGTTGGTGTAGCCGTCGCGGAACAGATCCGAACAGCCCCGCAGGTACTTCAGGTAGATGTCGTAGGTGTCCTGACCCTTGAGGGCGACCGCCTCGTCCCTGTGCGCCTCGAGCGCATCCGCCCAGGCGGTCAGCGTCGGGACGTAGTTCTTGCCGATGAAGTGGTGCCGATCGATCTTGAAACCCGCGTCGGTCGCGTACTTGTCCACCAGGTCAACCTGCGGCAGCTTTCCGCCAGGGTAGATCTCCTTGAGGATGAAGCTGATGAACCGCAGCAGGGTCATGTTCACCTTCAGGCCCATCGCGTTGCCCTCTTCGCGGGTGGGGACCACGATCGAGTGCAGCAGCATGATGCCGTCGTCGGGCAGCAAGTCGTAATACTTCTTGAAGAACGTGGCGTACCGCTCGTACCCGGCGTCACCGGCCCCATCGGCGAAGTGCTCGAACGCGCCCAGCGACACGATACGGTCGATCGGCTCGTCGGGGAATTCCTCCCAGCCCTGAATCCGCACCTCCTTGCGGCGCGGGCTGTCCATCTTGTCGAACTCCGCCACGCAATGGGCGTACTGGTTTTCGCTCAGCGTCAGACCGATTATGTTGACGTCGTATTCGGCCACCGCGTGCCGCATGGTCGAGCCCCAACCGCTGCCGATATCGAGCAGCGTCATGCCGGGCTCGAGGTTGAGCTTGTCCAGCGCGAGTTTGCGTTTGGCGTACTGCGCCTCTTCCAACGTCTTGGTGAGGTTGTTCGGGTCCGGATTCTCGTCGAAGTAACCACAGCTGTACGTCATCGACGGATCAAGCCAGAGCTTGAAGAATTCGTTCGACTTGTCGTAGTGGGACCGAACCGCTTCTACCGGCGGCTTTAGCTTGGTGCCACCTGATTCCCCCTTTGACGTCATCTGAATCGTCCTACTTTCCAGCAGAAATGGTTGCAATTGCGGCGACGGTTGCTTCAGCGCCGGCTTCTTGGTGTGCCGCCTCGCCCAGCATCGTGACGGTGCTCGTGACGAGTGGTTTGCCCTCGGCGTCCGTGACCTCGCTGCGGATCTCCGCGATTACGGTGCCGTGGGACTCGATTACCGAGTTTAGATAGGTGTCAAAATACAGCTTATCGTGGGCCAGGATCGGGCGGTGAAACCGGAATTGCTGGTCCCGGTGCAGGACGCGGGCAATGTTGATCGGGATGCTGAACTTGGTGAAGATGTCCAACTGAACGCGCCGTCCGGCGATCGCCAGGAACGTCAGCGGGGCCACCACAGCCGAGTAGCCCACCTTCGCGGCCTCCTCCTCGCTGAAGTGCGACGGGTGGTCGTCTTTCACCGCCTCCGCGAACTCGCGAATCTTCTCGCGTCCCACCTCGAAGTAATCGGGTGCCCGGTAATGACTACCGATGAGGCCCTCGGCGCTTTCTGGAGTTGTCATGCTATTGCCGCTCTCCATTAGATTTGTCGCTCAGCGGCGCAGCCTATCAGCGCGATTGCCGTCGAGACGCCAGCGCAGCCAGTGCACCGCCCGCGGCGCCCAGTGCCAGCGCCGAGGGCACTCCGATCCGCGCTGCCTTGCGCGCGGTCCGAAAGTCGCGGATTTCCCAGCCCCGTTCGCGGGCCAGGCTGCGCAGCCGCGCGTCGGGATTGATCGCGACGGCCGTGCCTACCAGTGACAGCATGGGCACGTCGTTGTAGCTGTCGGAGTAGGCGGTGCACCGCTTCAGGTTCAGGCCCTCGCGGATCGCCAGCGACCGCACGGCGTGCGCTTTGCCGGGGCCGTGCAGGATGTCACCGACCAGCCGGCCGGTGAAGATCCCGTCGACGGACTCGGCCACCGTGCCCAGCGCGCCGGTCAGGCCGAGCCGACGGGCGATGGTGGCGGCGAGTTCGTACGGCGTGGCTGTGATCAGCCACACCTGTTGTCCGGCGTCCAGGTGCATCTGGGTGAGCTCGCGGGTTCCCGCCCAGACCTTGTCGGCGATGATCTCGTCGTAGATTTCCTCGCCGAGGGCGACCAGCTCGTCGACCGAGCGGCCCTCGATGAAGGTCAATGCCTTCCGCTGGCCGGCGGCGACGTCGTCGCTGTTCTCCTTGCCGAGTAGCTGAAACTTGGCCTGCGCGTAGATGAATCCGAGGACGTCGCGGTAGGTGAAGTAGTTGCGAGCGGCCAGGCCGCGGCCGAAGTGCACCGCGGAGGAGCCCTGCACCAGCGTGTTGTCCACGTCGAAGAACGCGGCGGCGGTCAGGTCGATCGGCGGCTGCGGGCGGCCCTCGTCGGCAGGCGACTCCTGTAGACCCTCGAGGGCGTGGGCCGCGCTGGCGTTGGCGGCCACCGACTCCAAGTCGACGCGGACGGCGGGATCTGCGCCGTTCGTCCCACCCGACTCAGAGCAAGTCATCGCCACACCTCCTAAAACGCCGTCCCGCCCGGTGGCCGGTTACCGGCCATCATCAACCCTATCCGGCAGATCATGCGGTTCACGTCACACCTCTGGCATGAATTGATGTCATGAAGGCTGTTTGCTTGCGTGGGCCGCCGTGCGGATGCGAAATGGCTTGTAGGTCTTATGCTTCCGACGCCGCCTACCGGCGCCGGCCGGGCACCTTCGATGTGATGCTCTCCGGCATACCGTGCAGCAGTGCTGCGGTCAGCTCCTCGAAACGATAACGCGAGGAGTTGTATGTACACTGCGTCCGATGGCATTGCATAACTGTACGTGCCAGGGTCGTCTTTGAACGTGTACCGCTTGAGATATTGCTCAGCGTATCCCTTTTTATAGTTGACATCTCCCGTTTCAAGAACTGGGCGGCGGGCTGATCGGCTGGCTCGACTTGTATCTGTGAACTAAGCCCGCGGTCGCGCCATTCTACGAATAATGTTTTCAGCCGTAGGTCAGAACGGACGTCGTCTCCCAAATTCAGCACAACGGCCTTGCCCGCATCCGCGTTCCGAGAAAACATCATTTCAATCCTCTCGACCCTCTTCAGGGGTGGAAAAAGTATTTCCTTCGATTTTCTCGGCCATCGTGTAGTTTCCTCTAGCGCTCTATACATTTTGATGATGGTCCGACCCGTCTATGGATCGACGGCCTTGCCTACAACGTAAAATTTTATGCCGGGCGGAAATAAATTTCCTGCTCGTCGGGGTACATCGAGAAAGAAGATATATCTCGTCCGGTAGTCGAGAAAATCCTGAACTCGACGTTCCCAACGAATGCTGGTCCCGCTGCGACGGCACGAAGAATTGTCGTGCTCGTAAAAGCGGGCTCTGTAACGACTCGACCAGGTTGATACCGGTCGAGCGCGTCGGCCGGTACGTTTGCGCCGCGGATGACTGGACCTTCGTAGGGCGGCAGCTTGTCTAGCGCGTTATCGCGTCAACGCGCGCCTGTTGAGCTGTGTCCAAAAGTCGATCTTAAGAGCGTTATTCAGGTCTCGATAACCAGCCCCAGTGTAGTCGCCGAGTGCCGACAGCTCATCCAAGCTCAGGAGGGTTACCGGTAATGAAGGATTGCCCCCATCCCCGGGTTTGTGCGGCGAACCATCGGTCGGTGGATGTCCGTTGCCGTCACCCGGTCCATGCGGCGGTTGACCGTCGCCGGGCGGATGTGGTGCGCCGGCGTGGGGGAGTGCCGCTTTGCCGGGAATCCCTTCGCCCGTGGGGGAGGACGGCGCCGACGTCAGGTGGGGTGCGGCGGCCCCTGCAGGCGTGGGTGCGGCGCCTATCGCGGTCGGTGTGTGGGACGGCGCCTGCCCATGCGGGGGCGATGCGGGCTCGCCGGGAAGGGCAATCGCTGGCTTGCCCGCGGAAGTTAACGGCGCGGTAATCGGTTGCGGGGTCTCGCCGACCGGCGGCTTAGGTTCGGTGGGGCTGTGCGGCAGCGGAGCACCGGCCGGAGCGGGGCCCGCCTTGGGCGGTGGCAACGGGCTGTCGGGTTCCGGAGGCTTAACACCCGGCGCCGGGGTCCTGGGCGCCTCTGGCGGCTTCACGGCCGGTGGGTTGGGCAGTTTCGGCAATCACCATGCCGTTCAGATCGTGGAAGTAACCCACCGGGTCGAGCACGAGGCGCACCTGGCTGATGTCGTAGAGCCCCTTGACGAACCCCGGCCTCGGAGAAGAACTCCTTGGTGCCGTGGCCCAACCAGGCCGACGGCATGCCTGACGGGAGTGGCGTGCAGGAACCGATCCCACTGCTTGGCGGCGTAGTTGGCCATCGTGTCGGCGATCGTCGTGGCCTCGGCTAGCGTGGACGCGATCTCGGCTTCCAGTGCCTCGACCTTGGATGTGAAGTCGCCCGGCGCCCGCGGCGCGTAACTGCGCCAACGCCGCGCGCATCATCGCTTCGCCGCGGGCCCAATGCTGGTGTGCTTCGGCGTGGGCCGACGCGGCCGCGCCCGACCAGGTGTCATGCAGATTGCCTACCAGCGAGTCGATTTCGGCGATCATGCTTTCGTCGTACCGCTGAAATTCCGCCATCCGCTGCACCGCGTCGGCCAACGCCTCGGTACCCACCCGAAACGCATCAGACATCGTGCACCTGCCGAACGCCTGCACGCGAACAGCTTCGGTGCGTTGAAATCCCTGGCCGGCCCGCGCCACCGCCAGGATCGACAGCCCGGCCTCGACCTCACGCGCCCCGCGGTGCCACAGCTGCCACGCCGAGGAGTTAGGCCTGCCCCGAGCCGCCCTGCCCACC
>NZ_LR655754.1 GCF_902168065.1 Mycobacterium tilburgii
GCATCTCGCCGACCTGACCGTCCAGCGCGGCCATCTGCGCCCGCAGGTTCTCCGCACCCCCGAGCAGCGCCTGCGCGAATCCGTGCATCATGGTCGGGTCGACGCGCAGATCGTTCTGGGCAGCCATAGCCGCAACTTATTGAGCGCCGGGCCCGCCCACAATTCACCCTGGACCGCCCAGACCGCACCCCGCCGCTGCCATACTGGTCCCATGACCCGCCCGAAGGTGCAGCTGCTGACCCGCCACGGCTGCACAATCTGCGCGCAGGCCTACGCGCGGCTGACCGAACTGGCCGGGGAGCTGGGCTTCGACCTCTCCAGCACCGACGTCGACGCCACGGCGGCCGCCGGCGACCCCGGGCTACGCGCCAAATTCGGCGACTGCCTGCCGGTCGTCCTGCTGGACGGCCGGGAGCACAGTTACTGGGAAATCGACGAACCCCGCCTGCGTGCCGACCTTGCCCGTTGACGCCACCAGCCGGGTGCGTTGTAGCTGCGGACTCAAATATTTGGTAGCCCACCGAATAAACGTTTACCGTAGACAGCAGTTCACTTACTGGAGTAGCGAGGGAGCTAGCCAGGTGATGCTGCCGTGAGCATCCTGCTCCTCGGGGTTTCGCACCGTAGTGCGCCGGTTTCCGTTCTGGAACAACTCAGTATCGACGAATCCGACCGCAACAAAATCATCGAGCGGGTGCTGCAATCGCCCCTGGTCACCGAGGCCATGGTGCTCTCGACATGCAACCGGGTCGAGGTCTACGCCGTCGTCGAAGCGTTCCACGGCGGATTGGCGGTCATCGGCCAGGTGCTCTCGGATTACTCCGGAATGTCGATGGCCGACCTCACCAAATACATCTACGTGCGCTACAGCGAGGCCGCCGTCGAGCACCTGTTCGCCGTCGCCAGCGGCCTGGACTCCGCGGTAGTCGGCGAGCAGCAGGTGCTGGGCCAGGTCCGCCGCGCCTACACCGCCGCCGAGGCGAACCGCGCCGTCGGCCGGGTGCTGCACGAGCTGGCGCAACGCGCACTGTCGGTGGGCAAGCGGGTGCACTTCGAAACGTCCATCGACTCCGCCGGCGTCTCGGTGGTGTCCGTAGCCCTGGGCATGGCTGACCGCAAGGTCGGCGGCCTGACCGGCAAGACCGCGGTGGTCGTGGGCGCCGGGTCGATGGGTGCGCTGTCGGCGACCCACCTGATCCGCGCCGGCGTCGACCACATCCTGGTGCTCAACCGATCGTTGGCCCGGGGTCAGCGGCTGGTCCGCAAGATCCGCGACGAAGGTGTGCGCGCCCAGGCGCTGACCCTCGACCGGATGCCCGACGCCCTGGCCGAAGCCGACATCGTGATCAGCTGCACGGGTGCGGTCAGTCCCGTGGTCTCACTGGCCGACGTACACCACGCGCTTGCCGCCGCCCAGCGGCACGAAACGGGACGCCCGCTGCTGATCTGCGACCTGGGCATGCCGCGCGACGTCGACCCCGCGGTGGCCGGGCTGCCCGGTGTATGGGTCGTCGACGTCGAGCGCATCCAACACGAACCCGCCGCGCATGCCGCCGCGGCCGACGTCGACGCGGCCCGCCACATCGTGGCCGCCGAACTCGCCGCCTACCTCGCCGGACAGCGGATGGCCGAGGCGACCCCGACCGTGACGGCGCTGCGCCAGCGCGCCGCCGACGTCGTCGAAGCCGAACTGTTGCGACTGGAAAACCGGCTCCCGGGCCTGGAGAGCGCCCAGCGCGAGGAGGTGGCGCGCACCGTCCGCCGGGTGGTGGACAAACTGCTGCATGCGCCCACGGTCCGCATCAAGCAACTCGCCAGCGCGCCCGGCGGGGACAGCTACGCCGAGGCGTTGCGGGAGCTGTTCGAACTCGACCAGACCGCCATCGACTCCGTAGCCGCCGTCGGAGCGGGTGAACTGCCGGTTGTGTCAACGCGTTTCGACACCGGCACGCAGCAACCCGGCGAGTAACCGATTGGCGCACGTGATCCGTATCGGCACGCGGGGCAGTCTGCTGGCCACTACGCAGGCCTGCGTCGTCAGGGACGCACTGATCGCCAACGGCCACCCCGCCGAGTTGGTGATCGTTAGCACGGCGGGTGACCGGTCGTCGGCCCCCATCGAAAGTCTGGGCGTCGGCGTCTTCACCACCGCACTGCGCGAGGCCATCCTGGACGGCCGCGTCGACGCCGCGGTGCACTCGCACAAGGATTTGCCCACCACCAACGACCCGAGGTTCACGATTGCGGCGATACCGCCGCGCAACGACCCTCGCGACGTACTGGTGGCGTGCGACGGATTGGTGCTCGGGGAATTGCCGGCGGGCGCGCTGGTGGGCACCTCTTCCCCGCGACGGGCCGCACAGCTTAGAGCATTGGGTCTCGGTTTGGAAATCTGCCCCCTACGAGGCAACCTAGATACCAGGTTGAACAGGGTAAGCAGTGGTGATCTTGACGCCGTCGTGGTGGCCCGGGCCGGATTGGCCCGACTGGGCCGCCTCGCTGATGTCACCGAGACGCTAGAGCCGGTGCAAATGTTGCCAGCACCGGCTCAGGGTGCGCTCGCCGTCGAGTGCCGCGCCGACGATAGTCGGCTCGCGGCGGTGCTGGCGGAGCTGGACGACGCGGAGACGCGCGCGGCGATCACCACGGAGCGAGCGCTGTTGGCCGAATTGGAGGCCGGTTGCTCCGCACCGGTGGGAGCGATCGCCGAGGTGGTCGAGTCCATCGATGAGGACGGCCGGGTCTTCGACGAGCTGTCGCTGCGCGGTTGCGTGGCGGCGCTGGATGGATCCGACGTGATCCGTGCGTCCGGCATCGGCGCTCCCGAGCGGGCACGAGAACTAGGGCTCTCGGTGGCTGCGGAGCTGTTGGAGTTGGGCGCGGGGGAGTTGATTGGCCAAGCGCGGCGCGATCCCGCGCACGAGAACTGAATGACCTCAAAAGGACTTGGGAGCGATAATGACGACGCGAGGGCGTAAGCCGAGACCGGGCCGCATCACGTTCGTGGGCTCCGGCCCGGGCGACCCGGGATTGTTGACCACGCGTGCGGCCGCCGTGCTGGCCAACGCCGCCTTGGTGTTCACCGATCCCGACGTGCCCGAGCCCGTGCTCGCGCTGATCGGGACCGACCTGCCGCCCGTCTCGGGCCCGGCGCCGGCCAACCCGCCCGCGGCGACGGCCGACGGCTCCACTGACGGCGACCACCCGCCGGTCGCGCCCGCCGTGCTGTCCGGTGGTGCCGACATCCGCCCGGCACTCGGTGAGTCCGCCGAGGTGGCCAAGACGCTGACGGCCGAGGCCCGCACCGGGGTCGACGTGGTGCGCCTGGTGGCTGGTGACCCGCTGACACTGGACGCGGTGATCAGCGAGGTGAACGCCGTCGCGCGCACCCACCTGCACGTCGAGATCGTGCCGGGGCTGGCGCCGATTAGTGCGGTGCCGACCTACGCGGGGCTGCCGCTGGGTTCGTCGCACACGGTCGCCGACGTGCGCCACCCGAATGTGGACTGGGAGGCGCTGGCGGCGGCGCCGGGACCGTTGATCCTGCAGGCCACCCCGACGCATCTGGCCGACGCGGCCCGCACCCTGATCGAGCACGAACTGGCCGACACCACGCCGTGCGTGGTGACCGCGCAGGGCACCACCTGTCAGCAGCGGTCGATCGAAACGACGCTGCAGGGGCTCACCGACCCTGCCGTGGTGGCAGGTGCGGGCGACCCGGCCGGCCCATTGACCGGGCAGCTGGTGGTGACCATCGGCAAGACGGTAAACAACCGGTCGAAGCTGAACTGGTGGGAGAGCCGGGCGCTGTACGGCTGGACCGTGCTGGTCCCGCGCACCAAGGACCAGGCCGGCGAGATGAGCGAGCGGCTGACGTCCTACGGAGCGCTGCCGGTGGAGGTGCCGACCATCGCCGTCGAACCGCCGCGCAGCCCCGCCCAGATGGAGCGTGCCGTCAAGGGACTGGTCGACGGCCGGTTCCAGTGGGTGGTGTTCACCTCCACCAACGCGGTGCGCGCCGTGTGGGAGAAGTTCGGCGAGTTCGGCCTAGACGCCCGCGCGTTCTCCGGCGTGAAGATCGCCTGCGTCGGAGAGTCGACGGCGGACCGGGTCCGGGCGTTTGGCATCAGCCCCGAGCTGGTGCCGGCCGGGGAGCAGTCCTCGCTGGGCCTGCTCGACGACTTCCCGCCCTACGACAGCATTTTCGACCCGGTGAACCGGGTGCTGCTGCCGCGCGCCGACATCGCCACCGAGACCCTGGCTGAGGGTCTGCGCGAGCGTGGCTGGGAGATCGAGGATGTCAGCGCGTACCGGACGGTGCGCGCGGCGCCGCCGCCGGCAGCCACCCGGGAAATGATCAAGACGGGCGGCTTCGACGCGGTCTGCTTCACCTCCAGCTCGACGGTGCGCAACCTGGTCGGTATCGCCGGTAAGCCGCACTCGCGCACCATCATCGCCTGCATCGGTCCCAAGACCGCCGAGACCGCGGCCGAATTCGGCCTGCGGGTGGACGTGCAGCCCGAGACCGCCGCGGTCGGTCCGTTGGTCGACGCGTTGGCCGAGCACGCCGCGCGGTTGCGCGCCGAGGGTGCGCTGCCGCCGCCGCGTAAGAAGAGTCGCAGGCGCTAGCCGATGGCGTATCCGCGGCAGCGGCCGCGTCGGCTGCGCTCCACTCCCGCCCTGCGTCGCTTGGTCGCGCAAACATCGCTGGAGCCAAGGCATTTGGTGCTACCGATGTTCGTCGCCGACGGCATCGACGAGCCGCGACCGATCCCGTCCATGCCGGGCGTGGTGCAGCACACCCGCGAGTCGCTGCGTCGCGCCGCCGCCGACGCGGTGGCCGCCGGCGTGGGCGGAGTGATGTTATTCGGGGTGCCGCGCGACGAGGACAAGGATGCGGCCGGCTCGGCCAGCACCGACCCCGACGGCATTCTCAACGTGGCGCTGCGTGACCTGGCCAAGGATCTCGGCGACGCCACGGTGCTGATGGCCGACACCTGCCTCGACGAGTTCACCGATCACGGTCACTGCGGCGTCCTTGACGGCCGGGGTCGTGTCGACAACGACGCAACTCTGAGCCGATACGTGAAACTTGCTGTGGCACAAGCGGAATCAGGCGCCCACGTGGTGGGCCCGAGCGGGATGATGGACGGTCAAGTGGGGGCCATTCGCGACGGCTTGGACGCCGCCGGCTACACCGACGTGGTGATCCTGGCCTACGCTGCAAAGTTCGCGTCGGCGTTCTACGGCTCGTTCCGGGAGGCGGTGAGCTCGAACTTGTCCGGCGACCGGCGCACCTACCAACAGGAACCCGGCAACTCCCGGGAAGCGGTCCGCGAGATCGAGCTGGACATCGACGAAGGCGCCGACATCATAATGGTCAAACCCGCCCTGGGGTATCTCGACGTGCTGGCCGCCGCGGCGGACGTGTCACCGGTGTCGGTGGCCGCCTATCAGGTTTCCGGCGAATACGCGATGATTTGTGCTGCGGCGGAAAAGAATTGGATCGACGGGTGCGCGGCGGCACTGGAATCGCTGATCAGCATCCGCCGGGCCGGCGCCGACATCGTGCTCAGCTACTGGGCCGTGGACGCGGCGGGTTGGCTTTCCTGACGGCTACATCGGCGGTAATAGTCACGGGGACGAGGCTCCAATGACCACAGCCAAAGACGCCAACTCCAGGCCGTTGTTCTACGAACCCGGCGCCAGCTGGCTGTGGGTGCTGTCGGGTGCGGCGGCGGCCGCGCGGATCCACGTCTCGGTGGAACTGACCCCCGAAGCCCTGCGCCAGGGCACCCAGACGCTGCTGGTGCGCGAAATCGTCAAGGTGTTCCCTGAGCCCGAGCATCCGGCCAACTCCGACAACGAGCTGGCGAAGTGGCAGTCGTCGCGCGCACTAGGTGAGCTGTTCGGCGTTCCCCGCGGCCGCACCGGCATCGTCCTCAAGCTCACCGAGGGGCGCACGACGCAGGCCTGGGCGAAACGCCACCGCCAACTCCGCGATGCGCTCACCCTGCTGGTGCAGGAGCGCGTGGAGCCGGCCCGGTCGGACGCCACCGACCTCGATCATCACGACGACGATGGGTCACCGCTGTGAGCGCCCGCATTCGCGCCGCGGTCGAGCTCGGCCTGGCCTGCCTGGCGCTGGTCGGCGTCGGGGCGAGCTGGCTGCATGCACGCCACGCCGTCGCCGTTGCGCCTGTCGTCGACGGGCAGCCGTCGACGACGGCGCTGGTGTACTACCCGCAGTTACTGCTGCTGGCCATGCTGTTGGCGATGACCGCCGGGATATTGGCAGTCCTGGGGACTGCCCGGTTGCGGCGTGACCGGACCGCTAAGCCGACTTCCTGATCAACGGCAGCGCCAGACGGCGGCGGAACACGACTGCGTCGGCCAGGTCGCCGAACGCCTCGGGCACCGAACCCACCGCCGGGAACACGCATTCGCCGTCGCCGTCGGTCAATTGCTCGACCACGCCCGGGCCCGCGACCAGCGTCCACTGGACCCCGGCCTGGCGGCAGTCCTCGTCGAACGTGGACAGCAGGAACACAACCGCACCGGCGAAGTGCTCGGTGTTGCTGATGTCGAGCACGATGGGGTTGTCGCCGACGATGAAACGGCGAAGGCACTCGCCGACCTGGTCGACGTTGACTGCGTCGATCTCACCGCGCACGGTCAGCACCGTGGCGAGGTGACGGCAGTGGGCACGGACCTGAACGCCACCACAGTCGAGACTGCCGTTCCCTTGTCGAGCCGAAATTGCCATCGTCATCTAAGGCCCCCATCATTTCTGTTTCTGGCCGAAGGCCGACACAACGTCGACCGGAGCTATCTCCTACGGTGCCTCCGAATCCTAAGGGGACCGGAAGCCGCTTTTAACTGTTTGCTAAAAAGCTGGCTCGCCGGGAGCCGGCCCGTGAACCTCGCGGCCACGCCGTCGCTGTGACACCATCCGGCCCGCCACGCTGTTAGGCTGCTCTGGCTGCCGGTTGCGAGTTGGGGGCTTGTGATAGGGCGAAATGCCCGGTCAGCCGGGGTGGAAAGCGAACGAAACTGGAGAGTCCAGACCGAAAGACAAAGCCCTGTGCCCAGCCGAGAGACTACCGGTGAGATTAGGGGCGAGATCAAGGCCCTGACGGGACTCCGCATCGTCGCCGCTGTGTGGGTGGTGCTGTTTCACTTCCGGCCGATGCTCAGCGACATCTCGCCCGATTTCCGGGAAAGTCTCGCCCCGGTGCTCAACTGCGGCGCGCAGGGCGTCGACCTGTTCTTCATCCTCAGCGGATTCGTGCTGACGTGGAACTACCTCGACCGGATGGGCCGGACCTGGTCGACGCGGGCGACGCTGCATTTCCTTTGGCTGCGGCTGGCCCGGGTGTGGCCGGTATACCTGGTCACCCTGCACCTGGCCGCGCTGTTGGTGATCCTGTCGCTGCATGTGGGTCACGTGCCGCTACCGGAGGCGAACGATCTCACCGCGATTAGCTATGTGTGCCAGGTGCTGCTCGTGCAGTTGTGGTTCAAGCCGTTCTTCGACGGCACCAGCTGGGATGGCCCGGCCTGGTCGATCAGCGCGGAGTGGCTGGCCTACCTGCTGTTCGGCGTGCTGGCGCTGGTGGTGTTCCGGATGAAGCTGGCCACCCGGGCGCGGACCTTAATGTGGCTGGCTGTCGCGGCCTCGCTGCCGCCGGTGGTGCTGCTGCTGGCCAGCGGGCACTTCTACACGCCGTGGAGCTGGCTGCCGCGGATCGTGACCCAGTTCGCGGCGGGCGCGCTGGCCTGCGCGGCCGTGCACCGGTTGCGGCTGACCGATCCTGGCCGCCGCATCGCCGGCTACCTGTCCGTGCTGCTGGTGGTCGCCGCCGTCGGCGTCCTGTACTGGTTTAGCACCCACCCGATCAGCGGTGTCGTGGAGAACGACAGCGGCGGGGTGGTCGACGTGCTGTTCATCCCGCTCGTCATCACCCTGGCGGTCGGCCTGGGCAGCCTGCCGAGATTGTTGTCCACCCGGGTGATGGTCTACAGCGGGCAGATCTCGTTCTGCCTGTACATGGTGCACGAGCTGGTGCACACCAGCTGGGGATGGGCGGTCGAGCAGTTCGAGCTCACGCCCTGGGAGTCCGACTCGCCGTGGAAGTGGAACGTTTTGGGCCTCATCGCGATCGCGTTTGGTTTGTCCAGCCTGCTGTACCACTTTGTAGAGGAACCGGCCCGGCGCTGGATGCGCCGGATGGTCGACGTCCGGCCCGCGAATCCGCCGACCGAGTCCGGCGAATCCGCCAAGGTGCATAAGATCGGCGGCGGGCGAGACTCGGTGTCCGTCCGCGCGGTGTAATCACAGCCTCATTTCGCTGACGAATTACGCTGTGCCCCACGACCTCTCGGAGCGGCATGCGGCTGTGTCGGGCGCGTCGTACTGGTAGTTTGTCCTGTGCTGATCGCGTTGGGTTCACGACGGAGCAGGGACAGGGGAGGCGCGCGTGAGTCGACTGGCCGCGTTTGCCGTGAATCTGACCCTGGTGGCTGGGATGATCGGTGCCGTCGTGACTCATCATGCGGGCCCGCGCACCCATGCCTTCGTCACGCTGGGCTCGCGGCTCTCGCACATCGCGGTGGTCGGCGATTCCTACACCACCGGCACCGACTTGGGCGGCCTGGGCCCGAAGGCGTGGACGTCGCTGACCTGGCAGGCGCTCACCAAGCGGGGGATGAAGATCGCCCCCGATGTCGCGGCCGAGGGCAGGGCCGGTTACGTCGTTCCCGGCGATCACGGCAGCATCTTCCAAGATCTGACTGCGCGGGTGGCCAAGCCGGAGGACGTGCTGGTGGTGTTCTTCGGATCCCGCAACGATCAGGGCTCCGATCTGGGCCTGCTGGCCGGCAGGGTCCGCGATACCTTCACCCTGGCGCGCATCCTGGCGCCGTCGGCGCGATTTCTGGTGATCGGCCCGCCGTGGCCGACTGCGGACGTGCCCCTGGACATTCTGCAGATTCGCGATGTGCTGAACGCCGAGGCGCGGGCGGCGGGAGCGGCGTTCGCCGACCCGATCAGCGCGCGCTGGTTCGTCGACCGGCCCGACCTGATCGGCCCGGATGGCGTGCACCCCAACGACGCTGGGCATCGTTACATGGCCGACAAGATCGCACCACTGATTCGCACGCAACTGCTAACGTAGTAGGGCGCTGAGATTCGCGGCGGCTTTGACGCCGTCAAACCGCTAGTCGAGCAACAGATTTCGCGTCAACAAAGGGCGCTAGTCTTCTGCGTGCCGCTCGTAGTCCCACTGTTCCAGGCGTGCTTGCAGGTGCATCAACCCAATTCCGGCGACTGGTATGACAGCCGCGATGCAAACCAGCAACAGCGGGGACATTTCAAACCTCCAAAACCCTTTACATTCCTAACACGTTCGCTCCTGCGGCGCGGTTCATTTGCAAAGAAAGTCACCGCAACGTCATCCGTCCGTTATGGCTCGATCGACCAGTGCACCCAGCACCGGTGCGATCAGTTGCGCGTATTCGGTTGTGAAGTGGTTGTCGTCCCGAAACACCAGGGTGTTACCGACGATCACGGGCAGCGTTCTTCGGTGCAGAACAGATCGGTGAGGTCGGCGTAGTGGCCGCCGTTGCCGGTGGTCGCGGTGCGCCCCGCGGCGATGCCGCCCTCGTTGACCGGCGCGGTGTGCACGCGACGGCGTCGTTCAAATGCCCGGACAGGCAGGTGGGCACCGGGGCGTGCGGGTCCGGTGCGGGACCGAGGACCAGAACGGTCGCCCGCCGTGGCGCAGCTGTGCCACGGTGCGGCCCCAGGGTCTCGATCCACGCCGGGTCGTAGGACTCGAAACCGAAATCGCCGCCGTAGCGCCGGCTCATGTCCAACACCACCAGGCGCGGATTGTTCGGTGGCTATCCGGCCCAGCACCTGGCCGCGCCACTGCTCGCACTCGGTGTACTCGCGACCCAGATACGGGCTGTCGATGGGCAGATCCTGGATGGGGCAGGTCACCTTGGTCATCGTCTCCAGCCGCCAGTGCCGCTGCTCGGCAATCTGCTGCAACGCCGATTCCACATCGCCGCGTGCGAATCACCAATCAGGGCAACCGTCGTCGCAGACCGGTGTCGCCCGCCGCCCCACACCCGCCGCGACGGCGGTGCGCACCTGCGCGAAGGCCTGCTGCACGACGGCCTTGTGCGCGTCGGTGGCGTGTGGACTGGCGGACGGCAGCGCCAGGATGGTCGCTTTCGACGCGGCCGGGCCTTGACCGACCGGCACCGGGATGACCGTCAGCAGCATGCATGCGGACGCGGTGACGGCGCTGGCGACCCCGGCGACGACCAAGTTCGCCTTGGCCGAGCGGCGCAAGGCGGCGGCGAACCGGCCGGGGTTTTCGACCAGATGGAAGGTGACCACGGCCAGGCCGGCGGGGTCACCCAGCAGCTGCGGCAGCGACAGCAGCAACCGGCCAATGCCCACAGATACTAGGAGTACGACACCCGTCCGACGGCGCGCAGCGCAGGCCGGCACAGCAGGCAGCCGCCCCGAGGTTGCCGGTGGCGCTGCCGGCGCCGATCACCAGCGCGGTGCCCAGCACCGGCAGCAGCGCAGCGGTGCCGGGGTAGGGTGTGGCGGGTCCCAGCCGGGGCCCGGGGGGGACCCGTCGCCTCTTCACATCTGGCGGTGGTGGCGGTAGGGGGTGTGTGGGGGTGGGGGGGGGGGGGGGGGGGGTGGGGTGTAGGTGGGGGG
>NZ_LR655755.1 GCF_902168065.1 Mycobacterium tilburgii
TACCTGCACCGGCGGCAGGCCCCGCAGCCGGCGCTGCCCTCACCACCCGCCCCGCACATTGGCCGCCACCGCGCCGAATCGCTGTTGATCGGGGACGTCACCGACCCGTCCGGTCGCGCATTACCGATGCGGCTACATGCGCATTCGTCGCCCAATCCGCAATTTGGGACGACTAGACACGTCAATCGTGTGTAGCGTTGGCACGTTGACCTACCTCTAGACTCGTCACGGGCAAAGTGGGTGGGCACCTTATATAACTTCGTTGAAAGATATAATTTTCGTTGAAAGCTGAAGAGGCAAAGTGGACGAGATCCTGGCAAGGGCCGGAATCTTCCAAGGGGTTGAACCCGGCGCAGTCGCCGCACTGACCAAGCAGTTGCAACCCGTTGACTTCCCGCGGGGACACACCGTTTTTGCGGAAGGCGAACCAGGCGATCGGCTCTACATCATCGTCTCGGGGAAAGTAAAGATTGGCCGCCGGTCGCCCGACGGCCGGGAAAATCTGCTGACCATCATGGGCCCGTCGGACATGTTCGGTGAGTTGTCGATCTTCGACCCGGGCCCGCGGACTTCGAGCGCGACCACGATCACCGAGGTCCGGGCGGTGTCGATGGACCGCGACGCGCTGCGGGCGTGGATTGCAGATCGCCCGGAGATCGCGGAGCAGCTGCTGCGGGTGTTGGCCCGCCGACTGCGCCGTACCAACAACAACCTGGCCGACCTCATCTTCACCGACGTTCCGGGCCGGGTGGCCAAGCAGCTGCTGCAGCTGGCCCAGCGGTTCGGCACCCAGGAGGGCGGCGCGATGCGGGTCACCCACGATCTGACGCAGGAGGAGATCGCCCAGCTGGTCGGCGCTTCCCGCGAGACCGTCAACAAGGCGCTGGCCGACTTCGCGCACCGCGGGTGGATCCGCCTGGAGGGCAAGAGCGTGCTGATCTCGGACTCGGAGCGCCTGGCCCGCCGAGCGAGGTAGTTCGACGACGATGCGGTCCGCGGAGCGGACCGAGGAGAAGCCGGACAATCACACCCAAGCGCGGGCGCGGCTCACTCCTGCCGCAGATAGTCCAGCTGCACCTGCACCGACCATTCGGCGGCATCCCAGAGTTTCTCGTCGACATCGACGTAGACATGCTCGACGACCTGGCGTGCGCTGGCGTCCTCGCCGAGCTCCCGCAAGGCCGAGCGCACCTGCTCCAGCCGCTCGTGCCGGTGGATCAGGCAGCCCTGCGTGACGGCATCCAAATCGGGCAGGTCGGGCCCATGTCCGGGCAACACCGCGCGATTCCCCAGGCCGTGCAGGCGGTGCAGCGACTCCAGGTACGCGGTCAGGCTGCCGTCTTCCTTGTCCATGACGGTGGTGCCGCGACCGAGCACGCTGTCCGCGGTCAGCACCGCGTCCTCCAGCACGAACGACAACGAGTCGGCGGTATGGCCGGGCGTCGACATCACCTTGATCTTCAAACCGGCGGCGTCGATCACCTCGCCGTCCACCAGCTCACCGCCGATGCCCCGCAGGAACCCGCTGCCCGCGGAGCGCACGGTCGCGCCGGTGCGCTCGACGAGCTTGTCGATGCCGTCGGTGTGATCACCGTGGCGGTGGCTGATCAGCACCAGGGCGATGCTCCCCAACGACGCGATCCGGGCGATGTGTTCGTCGTCGTCCGGGCCGGGGTCCACGATGACCAACTCGTCGCTGCGCGGTCCGCGCAACACCCAGGTGTTGGTGCCCTCCAGCGTCATCAGGCCCGGGTTGTTGGCCAACAGGACCGAGGCCGTGTCGGTGACCGCCCGCAACATGCCGTATGCGGGATGCGTCAGCTGCTCGGCGGTCTCGGCCACTGTCGTTAACCGACCTCCACGATCAACTCCACTTCGACCGGTGCGTCCAACGGCAGCTCGGACACTCCGACCGCCGAACGGGCATGCGCGCCTTGGTCGCCGAACACCTCGGCCAGCAGCTCGGAGGCCCCGTTAACGACGGCGGGCTGACTGTTGAAGCCGGGCGCCGACGCGACGAAGCCGACGACTTTGACCACTCGGGTCACCGCGTCGATGCCGACCAGCGAGTTCACCGCCGCCAGCGCGTTGAGCGCGCAGGTCCGCGCCATCGCATTGGCGGCGTCGGGGCTCACCTCGGCACCCACCTTGCCGCTCCCCGCCAGCTTTCCGTCCGTGATCGGCAATTGCCCGGAAGTGTAGACCAGGTTCCCCGTCCGCACCGCGGGAACATACGAGGCCAGCGGCGCCACCACATCGGGAAGCGCGATGCCGAGCTGCCCGAGCCGGGCAAAAGTGTTCATCAACCCTCGTCCTTCGGGGCTACTTGGGGCGCTTCAGATACGCGACGTGCTGTTCGCCGGTGGGGCCGGGCAGCACGGACACCAGCTCCCAGCAATCGGCGCCCCATTGGTCGAGGATCTGTTTGGTGGCGTGCGTCAGTAGCGAAACCGTGGCGTATTCCCACGGAGTCGGTTGACTCATGTCGCGAGCTTATCCGTCGGCACGGAACCGCACTGGCCAGCCCACCCGGCAGCCGGCAACGCCACGCGATCCGCTGCGGCGACCCGATGAGCGGGGGCCGCCCGAGGCTCGGGCTAGCATGCTGAGGTGGCAACCACATCGAGCGGCAGCGCTGCCGTGGGCTGGCCGGCACGCCTGTCGAAAGCCCGCCTGCACTTCGTCACCGGCAAAGGCGGGACCGGTAAATCGACGATCGCGGCGGCGTTGGCGTTGACGTTCGCGGCCGGCGGCCGCAAAGTGCTGTTGGTAGAAGTTGAGGGCCGCCAAGGGATTGCGCAGCTGTTCGACGTCCCCCCGTTGCCCTATCAAGAAGTCAAGATCGCCACCGCCGAACGTGGCGGTCAAGTCAACGCGCTGGCAATCGACATCGAAGCCGCGTTCCTGGAATACCTCGACATGTTCTACAACCTGGGCATCGCGGGCCGGGCGATGCGCCGCATCGGGGCCATCGAGTTCGCGACGACGATCGCGCCCGGTCTACGCGATGTGCTGCTCACAGGCAAAATCAAAGAGACCGTAATTCGCGTCGACAAGAACAAGCTGCCGGTCTATGACGCGATCGTCGTGGACGCGCCTCCGACCGGACGGATCGCGAGGTTCCTGGACGTCACCAAGGCCGTGTCGGATCTAGCCAAGGGCGGGCCGGTGCATTCGCAGGCCGAGGGCGTGGTCAAGTTGCTGCACTCCGACCAGACCGCTATCCACCTGGTGACACTGCTCGAAGCGCTGCCGGTGCAGGAAACTCTGGAAGCCATTGAGGAATTGGCCGAGATGAAACTGCCGATCGGCAGCGTGATCGTCAACCGCAACATTCCGGCATATCTAGAGCCCGGTGAACTGGCCAAGGCCGCGGAGGGCGATGTCGACGCGGACGCGGTGCGCGCCGGCCTGAAGTGTGCCGGAATCGAGTTGGGCGACAACGACTTTTCTGGCCTGTTGACCGAGACCATCCAGCATGCGAATCGTATAAGCGCGCGCGCCGAGACCGCACAACAGCTCGACGCCATTCAGGTGTCGCGGCTGGAATTGCCCGCCATCTCCGACGGTGTCGACCTGGGAAGCCTGTACGATTTGTCGGAATCACTTGCACAGCAGGGTGTTCTATGAACACTGTCCCGAAAGATCTTGACCTGGCGTCGATCCTGGACGACCGATCCAACAGGGTCGTGGTGTGTTGCGGTGCGGGCGGCGTGGGTAAGACGACGACCGCCGCGGCCATGGCACTACGCGCAGCCGAATACGGGCGCAATGTCTGCGTTTTGACGATCGATCCGGCCAAGCGGTTGGCACAAGCGCTGGGTGTCAACGACCTCGGCAACACCCCGCAGCGGGTGCCGCTGGCGCCCGAAGTCACCGGTGAGCTACACGCGATGATGCTCGACATGCGTCGCACGTTCGACGAGATGGTGATTCAGTACTCTGGAACCGCTCGGGCGCAAGCGATTTTGGATAACCAGTTCTATCAGACGGTCGCCACATCGCTTGCCGGCACGCAGGAGTACATGGCGATGGAGAAGCTGGGTCAGCTGCTGGCAGAGGATCGCTGGGACTTGGTGGTGGTCGACACTCCCCCGTCGCGCAGTGCACTGGACTTCTTGGACGCGCCGAAGCGGCTGGGCAGTTTCATGGATAGCCGATTGTGGCGGCTGCTGCTGGCCCCCGGACGGGGCATCGGCCGATTAGTCACCGGCGCAATGGGTTTGGCGATGAAGGCGATGTCGACGATCCTCGGGTCGCAGATGCTGGGCGATGCGGCCGCCTTCGTCCAGTCGCTGGATGCCACGTTCGGCGGTTTCCGCGAGAAGGCTGACCGTACCTATGCGTTGCTCAAACGACGCGGCACCCAGTTCGTCGTGGTGTCGGCGGCCGAGCCCGACGCGTTGCGCGAGGCGTCCTTTTTCGTGGACCGGCTCTCGCAGGAGAGCATGCCGCTGGCGGGCCTGATCCTTAACCGCACCCATCCGCTGTTGTGCTCGTTACCCGTGGAACGCGCCATCGACGGCATCGGGTCGCTGAAATCCGTGGGCGACGCCAATACCGCCTTGGCCACGGCCGTGCTCCAGATTCACGCCGATCGCGGCCAGACGGCC
Source organism: Mycobacterium tilburgii (assembly GCF_902168065.1). Lineage (GTDB taxonomy): Bacteria > Actinomycetota > Actinomycetes > Mycobacteriales > Mycobacteriaceae > Mycobacterium > Mycobacterium tilburgii. The sequence continues at coordinate 4,614 of NZ_LR655755.1, forward strand.
AAGCGTGAGATCCGGCTGCTGTCCCGCTTCACCGGGGCCAACCCGCACGTGCCCGTCGTGGACGTTCCATCGCTGCCCTTTGACGTGTCCGATCTGGAGGCGCTGCGGGCCTTGGCCGACCAGATCACCGGCGTCGGCGCCGATGCGGCGTCCTGACCAGCTTTTACGCCGACGTCAACAAGAGCCGCTTATTGGATCGCGAGCGGGCACCCAAACAGGTTGGCGGCTGGCCCGCGGCAAACCGCAAATACTCTGCGCAGCTGACGGTAATTGCACACAAGCCAAGTTAAGGCCGCGAATTGTGCACACGCACAAGCTAGTTCGGCTTTTGACTGCCGTTCGACACGCACTCAACGATGCGGCCACTGTAACGAAAACAGTAATACGAGGTCGTGCCTAATCAGTCCGCCCCGGCGCACCGCGTAGCGGAGGGCGTAACCGTCAGCTGACGCCTCGGTTGCGGCGCTTGTCGAAGAAATCAGACCAGGAAACAACCTCGGGGTGCTGCTTGAGCAGGGCCCGGCGCTGCCGCTCGGTCATGCCGCCCCAGACGCCGAACTCGACCTTGTTGTCCAGCGCGTCCGCGCCGCACTCCTGCATAACCGGGCAGTGTCGGCAAATAACCGCGGCCTTGCGCTGGGCGGCCCCTCGGACAAAGAGTTCGTCGGGATCAGTGGTCCTACACAGCGCTTTGGACACCCAGGCAATGCGTTCTTCAGCATCCACACTGCGCAGTACCCCCTGTGCGGCAATGTTGGTTCGGCGTGCTGCCGGTCGTGTTCCTGACACGAGCTGTTCCCTTCCTCCCGGTCGCGGTGTGCGACCGCCCTCCTCGGGTGGCAGACCGTCGGTGCGATCTACGCCACATGGTGCTGCTCGGTGTTACCTGAATCTCACTGTCTGTACAAGTTAGGTGGTCAGTGGGCCAATTGCGCAACAGTCTGATAACGGTTTTTGGGACGGGCGTGCCGTCTTGTCGTCTAGGGTAAGCCGTGCCAACTCTTTGAGTACCCGATTTGCGTAGCCGATATGTAAATCGATTGCAACCGAGGCTCCCCGCCAACGGCAAAAGACCCTGCTCAAGGCTTGTCGGACCGCTGAGCGGATTCGGGGGCGCGAGGGGTAAGAAGTGGCGGTTACCCTATACGCATGTCAGACCGGCCACCGGCAGCTCTCACCATTATCAAGCTGGCCGGATGCTGTTTGCTGGCTAGTATCGTCGCCACCGCTTTGATGTTCCCGATGGCTGGTGGCCTGGGACTGATGTCCAACCGGGCTTCCGAGGTCGTCGCCAACGGCTCCGCCCAGCTCCTCGAGGGACAAGTACCCGCCGTCTCGACGATGGTCGACGCGAAGGGTAACACCATCGCGTGGCTGTACGAGCAACGCCGCTTCGAGGTGACCACCGACAAGATCGCCAACACAATGAAGTTGGCTATCGTCTCGATCGAGGACAAGCGATTCGCCGAACACAACGGTGTCGACTGGAAGGGCACGCTCACCGGGCTGGCCGGCTACGCCTCCGGCGACGTCGACACCCGCGGCGGCTCCACGATCGAGCAGCAGTATGTAAAGAACTACCAACTTCTGGTGACCGCCAAGACCGATGCGGAAAAGCGAGCGGCGGTCGAGACCACCCCGGCGCGCAAGCTGCGCGAGATCCGAATGGCGCTCACGCTCGACAAGACGTTTACCAAGCCGGAGATCCTGACCCGCTACCTCAACCTGGTCTCGTTCGGTAACGGCTCGTTCGGCGTGCAGGATGCGGCCCAGACCTACTTCGGCATCAACGCCTCGGATCTGAACTGGCAGCAGGCGGCGCTGCTGGCGGGCATGGTGCAGTCCACCAGTGCGCTCAACCCCTACACCAACCCCGAGGGCGCGCTGGCGCGGCGGAACCTGGTCCTCGACACGATGATCGAGAACATTCCGCAGGAGGCCGACGCGTTGCGCGCCGCCAAGGCGACCCCGCTGGGGGTGCTGCCGCAACCCAATCAGCTGCCGCGCGGCTGTATAGCCGCCGGCGACCGTGCCTTCTTCTGCGATTACGTCCAGGAATACTTGTCCCGCGCCGGGATCAGTAAGGAACAGGTCGCCCGGGGCGGTTACCTGATTCGGACCACGCTGGACCCCGACGTGCAGAATCCAGTCAAGACGGCCATCGACAAGTTCGCCAGCCCGACGCTGCAGGGCATCTCGAGCGTGATGAGTGTGATCCAGCCGGGCAAGACGTCGCACAAGGTGATGGCGATGGCCAGCAACCGCACCTACGGCCTCGACGTCGACGCCGGCCAAACCATGCGGCCGCAACCATTCTCGCTCGTCGGCGACGGCGCGGGGTCGGTGTTCAAGATCTTCACCACGGCCGCCGCGTTGGACATGGGGATGGGCATCAACGCCACCCTCGACGTCCCGCCGCGGTTCCAGGCCAAGGGCCTGGGTAGCGGTGGCGCCAAGGGCTGCCCCAAGAACACCTGGTGTGTGGTCAACGCAGGAAAATACCGCGGCTCGATGAATGTGACCGAGGCGCTGGCGACCTCGCCCAACACCGCGTTCGCCAAGCTGATCTCTCAGGTCGGCGTGACCCGGACGGTCGACATGGCGATCAAGCTCGGGCTGCGGTCCTACGCCGATCCCGGCACGGCCCGTGATTACAACCCGGACAGCAACGAGAGCCTGGCCGACTTCGTCAAACGGCAGAACATCGGCTCGTTCACGCTCGGACCGATCGAGGTCAACGCCCTGGAGCTGTCGAACGTCGCGGCCACGCTGGCATCTGGCGGCGTGTGGTGCCCGCCGAACCCGATCGACAAGCTGATCGACCGCAACGGCAACGAAGTCGCCGTCACCACCGAAACCTGCGATCAGGTGGTCCCGGAGGGGTTGGCGAACACCCTGGCCAACGCGATGAGCAAGGACGCGAGGGGCGGCGGCACCGCGGCCGGCTCGGCCGGCGCCGCGGGCTGGGATCTGCCGGTGTCCGGTAAGACCGGCACCACCGAGGCGCACCGCTCGTCCGGCTTCGTCGGCTTCACCAGACACTACGCGGCCGCGAACTATATCTATGACGACTCCCCCAACCCGACGGATCTGTGTTCATCGCCGCTGCGCCACTGCGGCCAGGGCGACCTTTACGGAGGTAACGAGCCGGCGCGCACCTGGTTCACCGCCATGAAGCCGATCGCGCTGAACTTCGGTGACGTCAAACTGCCCCCCGCCGATCCACGGTACGTCGAGGGTTCACCGGGCTCACGCGTGCCCAGCGTCGCCGGCATGGACGTGGACGCCGCCCGCACCCGCCTCAAAGAGGCGGGCTTCCAGGTGGCCGACCAAACCAACTCCGTCAACAGCAGCGCGAAGTTGGGCGAGGTCGTAGGGACGTCGCCGTCGGGCAATACGATCCCCGGTTCGGTCATCACCATCCAGGTCAGCAACGGCATCCCTCCAGCGCCGCCACCCCAGCCGGACGGGGCGCCCCTGCCGGTTGGTTCGCAGGTGGTGGAGATCCCCGGGCTGCCGCCGATCACCATTCCGTTGCTCTCCCCACCCCCGCCGCCGGGCCAACCGCCTCCTTAAGGGCGACCGTGCTGAGGCGCTGCCGGGCCGCAACCGGCAGTAAACTGCCCGCATGGCTGAAGTCGTGCCCGCCCTGATTCGCACCGGTGCTGTCGCGTTCGGTTCGGCCGTCGCCGGTGTCGGTTATGCCGCGGTGGTCGAACGCAACGCATTCATCCTGCGCGAGATAACCATGCCGGTCCTGTCACCGGGATCCACTCCGTTACGGGTGCTGCATATCAGCGATCTGCACATGCTGCCCGGCCAGCGCCGCAAGCAGGCCTGGCTGCGGGAACTGTCCGGCTGGGAGCCCGACCTGGTCGTCAACACCGGCGACAACCTGGCCCACCCCAAGGCGGTGCCCGCGGTCATCCAGGCGCTCGGCGATTTGCTGTCGCGACCGGGGGTGTTCGTGTTCGGCAGCAACGACTATTTCGGGCCGCGGTTGAAGAACCCGCTGAACTACCTGACCAATCCGTCGTACCGGGTGAAGGGCGAACCGCTGCCTTGGCAGGATCTGCGGGCGGCCTTCACCGAGCGGGGCTGGCTAGACCTGACCCACACTCGCCGGGAGTTCGAGGTGGCCGGCCTGCACATCGCCGCGGCGGGGGTGGACGACCCGCACATCGACCGCGACCGCTACGAGACCATCGCGGGCTCGGCCAGCCCGGCCGCGAATCTGCGTCTGGGACTGGTGCATTCGCCGGAGCCGCGGGTGCTGGATCGGTTCGCCGCAGACGGCTACCAGCTGGTGATGGCCGGGCACACGCACGGCGGCCAACTGTGCCTGCCGTTCTACGGGGCGGTGGTGACCAACTGCGGCCTGGACCGCACACGGGCAAAGGGGCCGTCGCGCTGGGGCGCCGACATGCAACTGCACGTCTCGGCGGGGCTGGGCACCTCCCCGTTCGCGCCGGTGCGGTTCTGTTGCCGCCCCGAATCGACCCTGCTGACGTTGATCGCCGCCCCGATGGGGGGCCGGGATTCCAGCAGCGACCGGGGCCGCTCAGTACCTGCGGCATCGCTTCGTTGAGCGCTCGGGCCGGGATCGCGGTCCGCAGCGTCTCCCGAAGTTGGGCGGACAACGCGATCTGGCTTATCGAGGCGGACGCCCGTCGCAGCGCCGACACGCACCTGTTGCGCTACCCGCTGCCTTCGGCTTGGTCGACGCACTTCGATATTGCGCTGTACCTCAAAGACGAGTCGACGCACATCACCGGCAGCCTCAAACACCGGCTGGCGCGCTCGCTGTTCTTGTACGCCCTGTGCAACGGGTGGATCGGTGAGGGCACCACGATCGTGGAGGCGTCTTCGGGGTCGGCGGCGATATCCGAGGCGTACTTCGCGTCACTGCTGGGCCTGCAGTTCGTCGCCGTGATGCCCGCCAGCACAAGTTCGGCGAAAGTCGCGCTGATCGAATCCCAAGGCGGTCGTTGCCATTTCGTGCAGAACTCCAGCGAGGTCTACGCCGAGGCCCAGCGGGTGGCTGAGGAGACCGGCGGCCATTACATGGATCAGTTCACCAACGCCGAACGGGCCACCGACTGGCGCGGCAACAACAACATCGCCGAGTCGATATTCGCCCAGATGCGCGACGAGCAACACCCGATCCCCGAATGGATCGTGGTCGGGGCGGGCACCGGCGGAACCAGCGCGACGATCGGCCGCTACATCCGGTACCGGCGGCACGCCACCGGCCTGTGTGTCGTCGACCCGGAGAATTCCGCGTTCTTTCCGGCCTACGCCGGGCAGCGCTACGACGTGGTGACGGCGTCGTCGCGGATCGAGGGCATCGGCCGGCCGCGGGTCGAGCCGTCGTTTCTGCCCGACGTGGTCGACCGCATGGTCGCGGTGCCCGACGCGGCGTCGATCGCGGCCGCCCGTCACGTCAGCACCGTGCTGGGGCGACGGGTGGGGCCTTCGACCGGAACCAACCTGTGGGGCGCGTTCGGGCTGCTGGCCGAGATGGTGGCAGCGGGCCGCAGCGGTTCCGTCGTCACGCTGATCGCCGACAGCGGCGACCGCTATGCCGACACCTATTTCAGCGACGAGTGGGTGGCCGACCAGGGCCTCGATCTCACCGGTCCCGCCCAGGCGCTGGTCGAATTCGAGCGCTACTGCAGCTGGATCTAGCTTCCGGCCAGCGGTTTGGCGAGTCGGCGGGCCGGTGCGATAGGCTGTCCTGGCTTCAAGCGGGGTGTGGCGCAGCTTGGTAGCGCGCTTCGTTCGGGACGAAGAGGCCGTGGGTTCAAATCCCGCCACCCCGACCCAGAACCGGTTTCGTAAACCGGTTTTCGACGGCGCCGGGCAATCTGGCCTGGCGCACCGGACCCGTTCACCACTCCGACGGACATTAGTGTTTGGTTGAATTTGAATCCGCACCAATCCGCGCTTGATCAACAACTTCCACGGAGGCGCCGACATCGAGCGCTGAAATCGTCTGATTGCTTCGAACTCGACGGGGGTCAACCGGCCCAGACCGACCTGTCGGCGTCGGCGGTGGTAGGTGCGTTCGACCTAGGTGACGATGGCGATGCGTAGCTGCTCGCGGGTGTTCCAGCGGCGGCG
>NZ_LR655789.1 GCF_902168065.1 Mycobacterium tilburgii
CCGATTCCGGTGACGCAGCTCCCGCAGCTCGGCCGATTCCCCGGTCGTCTTACCCGGTGTGGCCCCGTCGTCGATGTCGGCCTGGCGTAGCCACTTCCACAGCGTCATCGGATGCACTCCGAAATCAGCGGCGATCTGCTCGATCGTCACCCCGTCTTCGCGGTTGCGGGCTACCCGCACAACGTCGTCGCACAACTCCTTGGGATAGGGCTTGCCATGGTGACATCCTTCCAGCCCGCCCACCCTGGGCAAGCGATCTCGGTTGTCACCCATCCGTGCAACAGACCC
>NZ_LR655756.1 GCF_902168065.1 Mycobacterium tilburgii
GCTCCAGCTCGAATTCTTTCCAGCCGTAGATCGATTCCTCGACCAGCACGTTGGCGCTGGGGCTGGCCGCCAGCCCGGCACCGGCCATCCGGTCGACCTCCTCGACGGATCGCGCCATGCCCGAGCCCAGCCCGCCCATCGTGAAGCTTGGCCGCACGACCACCGGCAGGCCGACCTCCTCGACCGTCTCGCGGACTTCGTCCATCGTGTAACACATTCGGCTGCGCGCGGATTCACCACCGACCTTGGCGACGATGTCTTTGAACATCTGCCGGTCCTCGCCGCGCTGGATGGCTTCGAAGCCGGCGCCGATCAGCTCGACGCCGTAACGCTCCAGCACGCCGTTCTCGTACAGCGCGACCGCGGTGTTGAGTGCGGTCTGCCCGCCCAGCGTGGCCAGCAGCGCGTCGATCTTGTTGCCCCGCTCGGCCTGCTGGGCGATCACCTTCTCGACGAACGCCGGGGTGATCGGTTCGACGTAGGTGTGGTCGGCGTACTCCGGGTCGGTCATGATGGTGGCCGGGTTGGAGTTCACCAGGCTCACCTGCAGGCCTTCGGCCCGCAACACCCGGCAGGCCTGGGTGCCGGAGTAGTCGAACTCGCAGGCTTGGCCGATGACGATCGGCCCGGAGCCGATCACCAGCACGTGGTTGAGGTCGGTGCGGCGCGGCACTAGCGGCCCCTTCCGCTGTCGTGAGCAGCCATCAGCTCGATGAACTGGTCGAACAGGTACTCCACGTCGTGCGGGCCGGCAGCGGCCTCAGGATGGTATTGCACCGAAAACGCCCGTCCGCTGGTCAGTTTGACGCCCTCGACGACCCCGTCGTTGACGCAGGTGTGGCTGACGATCGCCGCGCCGAACGGGGTGTCGAACCGCTGGCCGGCCTCGCATTCCAGCGCGAAGCCGTGGTTCTGGGCGGTCACAGCGACTTGCCCGGTGGCGTGGTCGATGACGGGGATGTTGATGCCGCGGTGCCCGAAGGTCATCTTGTAGGTGGACAGGCCTAGCGCCCGACCCAGGATCTGGTTGCCGAAGCAGATACCGAACAACGGGATTCCGGCGTCCAGCACCTGGCGAGTCAGCGCGACGGTGTGGTCCGCGGTGGCCGGGTCTCCGGGCCCATTGGACAAGAACACCCCGTCCGGCTTGATTTCGGTGATCTGCTCAAAGGCCGCCGACGCCGGCAGCACGTGGCTGCGGATGCCGCGGCGGGCGAAGTTGCGCGGCGTGTTCGTCTTGATCCCCAGGTCCAGCGCGGCAACCGTAAACCGTTGGAGAACCTCGGGTTCCACAACGTAGGCGGCCGGGGTGCTGACCTCGCCGGCCAGGTCGGCGCCGAGCATCGACTGCTGGTCACGAACCCGTGCCAACAGTTCCTTCGGGTCGGCGACCGCCGCACCGGAGAACACTCCGGCCTTCATCGAGCCGCGGCTGCGCAGATGCCGCACCACCGCACGGGTGTCGATGCCGGCGATCCCGACGATGTCCTGCCGGATCAACTCGTCCTCGAGCGTCCCGGTAGCCCGCCAGTTGGAGGCCCGTGGCGACGGGTCGCGAATCGCGTACCCGGCCACCCAGATCTTGTCGCCGCGACTTTCGGCGTCCTCGCCATTCCAGCCGGTGTTGCCGATCTGCGGCGCGGTGGCGATCACGATCTGGCGGTGATAACTCGGGTCGGTCAACGTCTCCTGGTAACCCGACATCCCGGTGGAAAACACGGCCTCCCCGAGGGTTTGGCCGATCTTGCCGAATGACCGGCCGGTGAAGACGCGCCCGTCTTCGAGTACCAGTAGAGCCTTGGTGGTTACGGTCACGCAGCGTCCTCCAGCCAGCCTTCGTAATCCTCGCGGTTGCCTGCCCTAAATCCGGTGTCGATCTCAACGCTGGAGGAGAGCCGCCATCGGATGGCCAGTATCCCGCTGCGGGCGGCGACCTTACCCGCCATCGAGCGCTCGGTGCGCAACTCGGTGATCGCGCTTTGCGGAATCCAGACCGGGTTGGCGCGGACGCGTTCCAGCAGGATTCCTTCGGGATAGCGACTCACCACGGCCTTGCTGCGATAGCCCAGACCGCTGGCCGTCACGCGCTCGTTGGGTTCCGGCGCCATCGTCGACCCGACGTACACGCCGCGCAGCGTCGTGGTCGCCATACCGACCTCGACGGGCACCTGCGGCAGGGTGCCGATCAGCTCCTGCTGGCGCTCTGCGCGCCGACGCCAGCCCAGCATCATCACCTGGATGACCACCGCGATCGCCACCACCAGCATGGCCGCGAAGATCAGCGACCCCACCAGCGTTCCGGGATTCATGCGGGGCTCTTCCCGTCGCGGGCGGTGATCCTCCCGCGCAGCAGCGTGACCGTCACGGTGGCGGGTAGGGTCATAGACTCGAAAGGTGTGTTGTCCGAACGGCTGGCCAGGTCGGCCCCGGAGACCGTCCACGTCGCGTCGGGGTCCACCACCGTCAGGTTGGCCGGCTCGCCCACCTCGAGCGGCCGACCCTGGTCCGGTAATCCGACGATGCGCGCGGGGTTTTCGCTCATCACCCGGGCCACGTCCCGCCAGGTCAGCAGTCCAGGCGTCACCATCGTCTGGACCACCACCGACAGCGCCGTCTGCAGCCCGAGCATGCCGGGCCGCGCCGCGGAGAACTCGCAGCACTTCTCATGCTCGGCGTGTGGGGCGTGATCGGTGGCCACACAGTCGATGATCCCTTCCGCCAGCGCCCGACGCAGCGCCACCGCATCGGAGGCTTCCCGCAGCGGCGGGTTGACGCGGTTCACCCCGTCATAGCTGACCAGCCTGCTGTCGTCGAGCAGCAGATGATGCGGTGTCACCTCAGCGGTGATCGAAATACCTTGCCCCTTAGCCCATTTCAGTAGCTCGATGGTCCCCGCGGTCGAGACGTGGCAGATGTGCACCCGGGCGCCGGCATCGCGGGCCAGCAACGCATCGCGGACGACGATCGATTCCTCGGCGGCCCGCGGCCATCCCGTCAGTCCCAGTCGCGACGCCGTCGGCCCCTCGTGTGCCACCGCGCCAACAGTCAGCCTCGGCTCCTCGGCGTGCTGGGCGATCAGCACGCCCAACCCGGTGGCGTACTCCAGGGCCCGGCGCATGATCAACGGGTCGTGCACGCAGGTGCCGTCGTCGGAGAACATGCGCACCTGCGCGGCGCCGGCGGCCATCATGCCCATCTCGGTCAGCTCGGTTCCGTTCAGGCCGACGGTGACGGCGCCGACCGGATGCACATCCACCAGCCCGACCTGCTGCCCGCGGTGCCAGACGTGGTCGGTGACCACCAGGCTGTCGGCGACCGGAGTAGTGTTGGCCATCGCGAACACCGCGGTGAAGCCGCCCAGAGCGGCTGCGACCGAACCGGTTTCGATGTCCTCGGCGTATTCGCGACCGGGCTCACGCAGGTGGGTGTGCAGATCGACGAACCCGGGCAGCAGCACATGGCCGGTCGCGTCGATGACGTCGGCGCTGTAGGGAATGGCCAGCCCTGTCCCGATTGCGGCGATCTGCCCGTCATCGATCCGGACGTCCACCCGCTCACTTTCGCCGTACAACCGCACGCCGCGCAGTAGCACCGTCACGAGGTCCCCTCTTTCCCGTCTGTCCCCACCGATAAGGTTCCGACCAGGACGTGGAACAGCACAGCCATCCGCACATGCACGCCGTTGGAAACCTGTTGTAGTACCGCGGATTGCGACGAATCCGCCACCGACGACGCGATTTCCATGCCGCGCACCATCGGACCCGGGTGCAGCACCACCGCGTGCCCCGGCAGCATCGCCTGGCGGCGGCCGGAAAGCCCGTAGCGCACCGAGTATTCGCGTACCGACGGGAAGAACCCGCCGTTCATCCGCTCGGCCTGCACCCGCAGCATCAGTACGGCGTCGGTGGCGGGCAACTCGGCGTCGAAGTCGTAGGAGACGGTGGCCGGCCAATTTTCCACCCCGACCGGCAGCAGCGTCGGCGGCGCCACCAGCACCACTTCGGCGCCCAGCGTGGCCAGCAGGGTCACGTTGGAGCGGGCGACCCGGCTGTGCAGGATGTCGCCGACGATCACGATGCGGCGGCCCTCGATGCCGCCGAGCCGCTGGCGGATGGTCAGCGCGTCCAGCAGCGCCTGGGTGGGGTGCTCATGCGTGCCGTCGCCGGCGTTGATCACCGACGGGCCGGCTTCGCGATCGCGGGTCCAGTCAGCCAGCAGATGCGCGGCGCCGGAGGCCGGATGCCGGATGACCAGCGCGTCGGCGCCGGCGGCGTGCAGCGTCAGCGCGGTGTCGCGCAGCGACTCGCCCTTACCCACCGAGGATCCCGACGCGCTGACGTTGACCACGTCCGCGCTCATCCACTTCCCGGCCACCTCGAAAGACACCCGGGTGCGGGTGGAATTCTCGTAGAAAATCGTGACCACGGTGCGCCCGCGCAGCGTCGGCAGCTTCTTGATCTCGCGACCTACCAGGGCCTGCGCGAACCGGTCGGCATCGTCGAGGATCGCGGTGGCGTCGTCGCGGCCGAGATCCCCGGCGGTCAGCAGGTTCCTGGTCATCAGTCGCTCTCCCGCGCGAGGACGACTCCGTCGCGGTCGTCGTGCTCGCGCAGCAGGACGTGCACACTCTCGGCGCGGGAGGTCGGCACGTTCTTGCCGACGTAGTCGGCCCGCACCGGCAACTCGCGGTGGCCGCGGTCGACGAGTACCGCCAGTTGCACGGCTCGCGGGCGGCCCACATCCCGCAGCGCGTCCAGGGCGGAGCGCACCGAACGGCCCGAATAGAGCACGTCGTCGACGAGGATCACCAGCGCGTCGTCGATGCCCCCGGCGGGGATCGAGGTGGCCTCCAGCGGGCGGGGCGGTTTGATGTTCAAATCGTCGCGGTACAAGGTGATGTCGAGTGCTCCGTGGCCGACCTCGACACCGCTGAATTCGCCGATATTGGCGGCCAGGCGGTTGGCCAGGATCACGCCGCGGGTCGGGATGCCCAGCAGCACCACCCGGGATGCGTCGGGACTGTCCAGCGCGGTCTTCTCGATGATCTGATGCGCGATACGGGAAACGGTTCGACCGACGTCGGCCGCCGACATCAATTCGCGACCGGTTGCGGAATCACCCGCGGCGCTCATGCGAAACCTGACCTCCTTATCCGCCTCTCCGGACGGATCGTTAAAGGATGTCGACTGCCGGGCAGCGTAGCACCTCACGACGTGCGACGCGTTGGTGGCCTCGCCTACAATCGAACTTATGTTCGAGTACGGTGGTCTGGCCGCCGTCGCCCTCGATGTGCTGCGCCACGCGCACGACGCGGACCTGGGTGTTCCGGCCGCTCGGCGCGCCGCGGCGTGGCGGCCGAAATCGCGATGGCACGACGCGATTCCCCGATTCGGGGTGGCCCAGACATCTCGGGCTGGCCAAGGCGCTAGTGTGCGAAATGCCGCACACGCTTGCGGCCCTGCAGGCCAGGTTGCTGTCGGAGTGGCGAGCCACGCTCATCGTGCGCGAGTCGGCCTGCCTGGATGTCGACGATCGCCGTATCCTGGGTGCTGAGCTGTGCACCGACGCCTCCTCGCTGGAGGGGCTGGGCGATCCGCAGGCGGCTGTCGATCGGGCCGCCAAGGCCGAGTCGGACCGCACCGTGACCATCCGACCGGCACCCGACGCGATGACGTTCGTCATCGCGCTGCTGCCGGTCGCGCAGGGTGTGTCGGTGTACGCGGCGCTCAAGCGGGCCGCCGACACCACGTTCGACGGCCGCAGCCGGGGCCAGGTGATGGCCGATGCGTTGATCGAACGCGTCACCGGCCGGCCTGCGCAGGTCGCGGTCAATTCTGGTGATGTCCGACGAGTCACTGTTGGGCACCGTCATCGGCGCCCGCGGGCGCGGTCATTGGTCGCGATGGAGTCGCGTACCCGCTGTTTCCCGGCGGGATGGGCTGCATTCATCGGCATGCGGGATCGGTGTTGCCGGACGCCCTACTGCGACGCGCCGATCCGGCACACGGATCACGCCACGCCGCATCGCCCGGGGCGGGGCGACCAGTGCGACGAACGGCGTCGGCATATGTGAGCGGTGCAACTACACCAAGGAAGAGCCGTGCTGGCACGTGACAGCGGAGATCGACAAAAGGGATGTCACACAGTGGAGTTCGTCACACCGACGGGGGCGCGCTACCGGGAGCTGCCCGCCCCTGCTGCCCTGGGACCCGGGTAGCGGTCCGGCCGCTAGCTGCACGGAAATTGCCTGTTGAGAACGCAATTCGCCGGCGGCGAGAAGGAGCCGCTCAGCACGCCCCGGAAACCACCGGTGGCCGAACCACCCGGTGCAATGCTGCGATTCCAGTTCGCGGGTCCGAGCACGAAATGCGTGCCCGACTGAGTGAAGCTGCTGTTCCAGGTGTGCGAAATACCTTCTCCCGCCGGCAAGTCGAACTCGATCCGCCAATCTGTGAGCGGCGTCATACTCATGTTGGTGACGGTGAAGTGCGCAATGAACCCGGTCTGCCACGCATGCGCCACCGACAACGTCGCCGCGGCCGCGGCAGCGTGAGCCACGGGGGCGAGGGCGCATCCGAGAACGGCAGCAACCAGTGCCGACATGCTCGCGGCAAGGGCTGTGCGCCAGCGCCTCACGCAATTGTTGAGTCCGGCCATGGCAGCCAACATAAAAGCAGCCAGGCAATACCGGCCTTCGCATCACCGGCAGCTGCCGTACCTTTGCCCAACCGAAACCGACATGAAATTTTGACGCGACACACAACGGCCGCCGCAGGCCGGTTCTGCCACCCGACGTTGTCGCATCCACGGTAAACAACTCCAACGCTGACTCACAGTGAATTCCCTGTTTCCCCAAATAATCTGCTCGCGTGAATGACCCTTCCAACGGGCAGTCGTGCCCGCGGGACACCGCGCAGCCGCAGCGCCAGCTCGATGTTGGACCGCACGGTGCGCCACGGCAGCAGAGCGTTGTCCTGGAACACGAAAGCTTACTTTTCGTTGACGCTCGACCCATGCAGGTCCACAATCACCGCGCCACGCCGGTCGATTGACTGCCATGCTCGCCACAACGGCGTGACGTGTTGTGGTTCGGTCAACCACCGACCGAACAACGGTTCCTGCTCGACCACGGCGGTTTTGCTCATCAGGTTGACCACGGTGAAATCTGTTCCAGCGGCCTTCAATTGGAGCACGCCGTCGCCCGGCAGGTCGTCGGGCATGTTGAACGGGCGCAACACCCGCGGGTGCGCGAGCGCCTTCTCCACATCGGCCATCTCTCCGTCTCAGGAGTGGTTGCCCCCGGTGATGACATCGACACCAGATTCGAGCAGGCGTTCTGCCATTTCGATATGAAGCCCTGAACCCGGTCCGCGGGGTCCGCTGCGCTGTGCGTTTTCCGCGTTGACCACGGCCAGGTCGACCCCGCGCGAAGCGTTGATATAGGCCGTGTTTGAGACGTGTCTCACTTATCCGCACGACAAGCACGCACGTTCCCCCGTTGTTAACGCGCACGTCGACGACGTTCGATTTCGCGGCCGCATACATCCCGAGACTGAGGAGGTATTTGACGGTTCCTCACCATCAGGGAGAAGTTCATGACACGGACCCTGGATGCCACTACGGCAACCGCCCGGACACCAGTGGATCCGATCGAAAAAGCCCTCGACAACGCCCGGCTGAGCCTGTTTCACCTCAAGGCCGCCGCGACCGTGGGCGCCGGCTTTTTCACTGATGCTTACGACCTCAACGTCATTGGCACCGTCATCCTGCTCGTGAAGCCGGAGTTCGGGCTGAGCTCCGGACGGTGGCGCTGCTGACCAACTCGGCCCTGCTCGCCGTGGCCATTGGCGCGTTTGTGTTCGGCAGGCTCGGCGATCTGCTCGGCCGGCGCACCATGTACGGCCCGGAGGCCGCCATCATGGTCGTCGGCGCGCTGCTGTCCGCGCTCGCCACCGAACTTCGCCTGGTTGCTGGTCGCCCGGTTCATCCTCGGCATCGGGAGCGGCGGCGACTACCCGGCGTCCAGTGTGATCACCACGGAGTACGCCAACCACTTCAACCGCGGCCGGGTCGTCGGCTTCGCATTCCTGTTTTTTTGCGTTAGGTCAGGTCTCAGCTTACCTTGTAGCACTTCTGGTTCTGGCGATGAGGACGCCACACGAACTGGCCTGGCGGCTCATCCTGGGCCTCGGTGCGTTGCCGGCGCTGCTGGTGCTGTGGAACCGCAGGCATATGCCGGAGTCGCCGCGCTGGACGTTGCGGGTCGCCCAAGACCGCGAACTCGCCGAAAGCGACCTGTCCGTGTTTTCGCAGACGACGCAGCTCGTCGCCGCCACCGGCAAGGCGCGGGTCAGGGTACGGCTTTCGGAGGTGCTGACCAATCGCACCTTCCTGATCACGCTGATCGGCACCGGCGGCAGCTGGTTCTTCTTCAGCATCGCGACCTAGGGCAACGCCGTGGGCCAACCGCTGCTGATCAAAAGCATCTTCCCGTCGACCGACACCGTCGCCAATGTGGCGATCAACACCGTGCTGATGATCTGTTTCGGCCTGAGCGGTGCGCTCGTCGGGTTGGTGGCGGTGGATCGATTGCACCGCACCACTTTGCAACTCTCGGGACTGGTGTTGTGCGCGGCGTCAATGTTGCTGATCGCCGTGATTCCCGGACTGATCCATACCGTCATCGCGTTCGCGGCGGTGTTCGGGCTGCCCTTGTTCCTTCGGCCCGAACTATGCGCTGATCCTACTCGGCGCGGAGTGCTATCCCACCGCCGTGCGCAGCACGAGACACGGGTTGTCGTCATGCCTGGGCAAGGTGGGCGGTTTCCTCGACAGCCCACTGCAATGGCATCGCATAAAAGTCTAAAGCCAATGAAAAGCAGTAGCAACACGAGAGATAGCCCTCGGCCAGGCTTTCGTGTGGATCCTACCTTAACGATGATGCTGAAAAAGTGCCACCAGGTCAGCAGTGAGCTTCCAAGCGGAATGATCGTGGCCAGCACCAACGCGGTCACGTTGAGATTTTGCATCAACGATTTCAGGGTCTTGGTGTTTCCACGCGCGAGAGTCATTAGGCGCAAGCACGCGAAAACAACCGGAAGTAGACCGAGAAGCCAGATCGAGAATGTCCGATCTACAGGAATACCGGGATGCTGACCTTCACGTTTCGACGTAAAAGAAACGCCAATAATCTGACGCACGGTCTCGTGACGATGCCGCCGGACCGCAGACCACGCTCGATCACGCGTTGCGACAGGGGGTTTGCGGGTTCGGGCAATCCGCGACTGGGCCGGCCGAACGGGAGTGCCTCTTGCGTCAGGTCACTCGCTTCGCCGAGATCGCCGAGGGCTCGTTCGTGTGGACCCGCGATCCCGTCGGATGGTTCTGGCTGGGACGACTTGATGCACGTACGCCCCTGTGAGTGGCTGCCGGCGCCGGTGGTCGAACAGTTCGTGCCGGCGGCTGCCATCGCCACGTTCGCGCGCGGTGGCCGAAACTTTCAGGAAATCTACCATGCATCGATTGGCGATGACACACAACGCATTTGGCAGCCGCGCACCGGTCGGGTCTGTTGCACGGATGGGTGACAACCGAGATCGCTTGCCCAGGGTGGGCGGGCTGGAAGGATGTCACCATGGCAAGCCCTATCCCAAGGAGTTGTGCGACGACGTTGTGCGGGTAGCCCGCAACC
>NZ_LR655757.1 GCF_902168065.1 Mycobacterium tilburgii
CCGCCCCGAACCCGTAGCGGGAACAACGCCTACACCCGCCCCGGACCCTCCCCAGCAAGGGGATCACGTTAACCTGTAGTTAACGCCACCCTGTCAATATCCGTTTCACCTGTGTGCCCGCACGTAACGGAGACGAATTCAGGAGAGTTCGATGACCTCAGCGACCATTCCCGGTCTGGATGCTGCACCCACCAATCATCAGGGGCTGCTGGCCTGGGTACAGGAGGTCGCCGAACTGACCCAGCCTGACCGGGTTATGTTCGCTGACGGCTCCGACGAGGAGTTCAACCGGCTGGCCGCCCAGCTGGTCGAGGCTGGCACGTTGACGAAGCTAAACGACGAGAAGCGGCCCAACAGCTACCTGGCTCTCTCCGACCCATCCGACGTGGCACGAGTCGAGTCCCGGACGTTCATCTGCTCCGAGCGTGAGGAAGACGCCGGCCCGACCAACAACTGGATGGACCCGGCCGAGATGCGGTCGACCCTGACCGACCTGTACCGCGGGTGCATGCGCGGCCGCACCATGTACGTGGTGCCGTTCTGCATGGGGCCGCTGGGTGCCGACGACCCCAAGCTGGGCGTGGAGATCACCGACTCCGAGTACGTCGTCCTCTCGATGAAGGTGATGACCCGAATGGGCACGGCTGCGCTGAAGAAGCTCGGCAGCGACGGGTTCTTCGTCAAGGCACTGCACTCGGTGGGCGCACCGCGGGAGCCGGGCCAAAAGGATGTGCTGTGGCCGTGCAACGACACCAAGTACATCACTCACTTTCCGGAGACCCGCGAGATCTGGAGCTACGGCTCGGGCTACGGCGGCAACGCCCTGCTAGGCAAGAAGTGCTACTCGCTTCGGATCGCCTCGGTGATGGCGCACGACGAGGGCTGGCTGGCCGAGCACATGCTGATCCTCAAACTGATCTCCCCGGAGAACAAGGCGTACTACTTCGCCGCGGCGTTCCCGTCGGCGTGCGGCAAGACCAATCTCGCGATGCTGCAGCCGACCATCCCGGGCTGGCGCGCCGAGACGCTCGGTGACGACATCGCCTGGATGCGGTTCGGCAAGGACGGCCGGCTCTACGCGGTCAACCCCGAGTTCGGCTTCTTCGGCGTCGCGCCGGGCACCAACTGGAGGTCAAACCCGAACGCGATGCGCACCATGGAGGCCGGCAACACCATCTTCACCAACGTGGCGCTGACCGACGACGGTGACGTGTGGTGGGAGGGCCTGGAAGGCGACCCGCAGCGCCTGATCGACTGGAAGGGCCGCGACTGGACGCCGGACAGCGACGAGAAGGCCGCGCACCCCAACTCGCGGTACTGCACCCCGATGTCGCAGTGCCCGATCCTGGCTCCCGAGTGGGATGACCCGCAGGGCGTGCTGATCTCCGGCATCCTGTTCGGCGCGCGCCGCAAGACCACCGTCCCGCTGGTGACGCAGGCACGCGACTGGCAGCACGGCGTCTTCATGGGTGCGACGATGGGTAGCGAGCAGACCGCCGCCGCCGAGGGCAAGGTCGGCACGGTGCGCCGCGACCCAATGGCCATGCTGCCGTTCATGGGGTACCACGTCGGTGACTACTTCCAGCACTGGATCGACCTAGGCAAGAACTCCGACGAGTCCAAACTGCCGAAGGTGTTCTTCGTCAACTGGTTCCGCCGCGACGAAGACGGCGGCTTTCTGTGGCCCGGCTTCGGCGAGAACAGCCGGGTGCTCAAGTGGATCGTCGACCGCATCGAGCACAAGGCCGGCGGGCAGGACACCCCGATCGGCATCGTGCCGAGCGCCCAGGACCTCGACCTGAACGGTCTGGACATCGACAGCGGCGTGGTGGAGAAAGCGCTGGCGGTCAACCCGGCCGAGTGGCGCGAGGAACTGCCGCTGATCGAGGAGTGGTTCAACTTCGTCGGCGAAAAGCTCCCGACCGGGGTGCGCGACGAGTTCGAGGCACTCAAGCAGCGGCTCTCCGAAGCTAGCTAGGTAAGGACACACCGGCGCCGATTTTTATCCGGCACGGCTTCCTTGGCAAACATGCTGTGGCGATTGAAACTTCGTGTTTGGAACGACATGCGACGGTGTATTAGATAGCGAACACCGATCCTGGGGGCCGACGATGAAGTCTGTTAGGTCCACGACGTCCGCCGCGCTGGCGATAACGGCTGCGGCGACGGTACTCCTGTTCGCGGCTGCTCCCCGTCGCAAGTGATCAACACCGGCGGCGACACCAAATGCAAGGACTTCACCACGCAGGACGAGAAGAAGCAGAACGACGAAGTCAGTAAAATGCTGAAGGACAAGAGCCGGGCCGATCCGAACAACATCGAAATCTCCGCGACGAGGTTGTCGGCGCAGACGTACTGCCAGACGATCGGCAAGATCTCCGAGGCGCCGCACGGCTGACACCCGGCGAGGGCCAGTCGACACCCGTCAACTTAGGCGGCAGTACAGTCGGCGTATGCAGATTCGCCCCTTCACTTCCGGATTCGGCGGTAGCGGCGGTCATCCTCTATCCGTCCAGGACGATCGTCACCTTCGATGAACTCGAGGCGCGGGCCAATCGACTGGCGCACCGGTACCGGCAAGCCGGGCTTCGCGAGGGCGACAGTATTGCGATCTCTGATGGAGAACAACGAGCACATCCACGCTGTCATTTGGGCGGCTCGGCGTAGCGGCCTGTATTACGTGCCGCTCAACAACCACCTCCCGCGGCCGAGGCGGCCTACATCATCGACAACAGCAACGCCAAGGCGATCGTCGGTTCGGCCGTGCTGAAGGACACCTGCGCGGACCTGGCCGAGCATCTGCCGAACGGCCTGCCCGGGCTGCTGCTGGCCACCGGCCCGCTTGCCGAAGGTGAGTTGCCGGGCTGGGAGCGGTATCCCGATTGTGTTGCGGGTCAACGGATACACCGATCGATGACGAAATCGAGGGTGACCTGCTGCAATACTCGTCGGGCACCACTGGCCGGCCCAAGGGCATCAAGCGCCAGTTGCGCACGTGAAACCGGAAGACGCCCCGGGCATGATGTCGGCCCTGGTCAGTTTCTGGATGCACCCCGACGCGGTGTATCTGAGCCCGGCCCCGCTGTATCACACCGCGCCGTCGGTATGGTCGATTACCGTCCAGGCCGACGGCATCACCACGGTGGTGATGGAGAAGTTCGACGCTGAGGGCACGCTGGATGCGATCCAGCAGTACCGGGTCACCCACGGCCAGTTCGTCCCGGCGATGTTCGTCCGGATGCTGAAACTCCCGCATTAGCGCGTGATTCGTACGATCTGTCCAGCCTCGAACGGGTGATGCACGCTGCGGCGCCGTGTCCGGTGGAGATCAAGAAGCAGATGATCGATTGGTGGGGGCCGATCATCGATCGCGTACTACGCCTCCTCCGAAGTCCACGGTTCCACGTTGATCACCGCCGAGGACTGGCTGGCGAATTCGGGACCGGTCGGTAAACCTATGGGCGGCGCCGTGCACATTCTCTACAAAAACAGTAACGAACTGCCGCCGGGCCAGGCCGGGGAGATCTTCTTCGAGGGCGGCCAGTCATTCGAATACCTCAACGACCCAACGAAAACCGCATCGTCGCGTTACAAACAGGGTTGAGCCGCGGTCGGCGGCATCGGCTACTTCGACGAGGAGTGGTACCTCTATCTGACCGACCGCCGCCACCGAATGATCATCTCCGGTGGTGTGAACATCTACCCGCAGGAAGCGGAAAACTTGCTGGTGACTCACCCAAAAGTGTTGGACGCCGCGGTGTTCGGTGCCCGACAACGAGATGGGGAAGCGGGTGGTGGTGGCCGTTCAGGCGGTGGACCCGGCCGACGCCACCGACGAGTTCGGCGACGAGCTGATGGCCTGGCTGCGAGATCGGCTGGCGCACTACAAATGTCCGCGATCAATCGCCTTCGAGGCGCTGCTGCCTCGGACCGACACCAGTAGCTCTACAAGAACGGCTTGGTCGAGAAGTGTTCGGTGTGATCGATGCTCCGGGTGGTCGAGCTGTCGAACGCGCCGGACGCCGGCCTCATCCCGCTGCCCGGCGTGGTCATCGGCGTCGGCTCGACCGATGAGCTCTCTCTGCACCAATCCTGTTTGTATACAGAAACTTTCACGCTGACCGAGGACCACTATGCAGACCGGCGGGTGACCACCGTCGAGTCGGTACACGACGCGCTGGCCGAGCTGCGCGCCCGGTGCGAACGGTGGCCGCACGCCAGCGGCGTCTGTGACGACGTGCTGCGTGCCGTGCGGCCCGACGCCGCGGCGCTGGCCGGTGTGGTGACCGAGTCGCTGGCCTACTCGACCTTGCAGGCCGGGCAGGAGTTCGCGCGCTGGCTCGCCGAACGCGGCGAGGCCCGAGTGGTCGAGACCGCCGACCCCGTGCTCGCGGAGCGCGACGGCGACACCTTGCGGATCCGGTTCAACCGTCCCGCACCGGCACAACGCGTTTTCCACCGATGCGCGTGCCGCGCTGCTCGAGGCACTGACGGTCGCGCAGCTGGATCCGTCGGTGACCGCGATCGTGTTGAGCGGCAACGGTCCGTCGTTCTGCAGCGGAGGAGATCTGGCCGAATTCGGTACTTTCGCCGACCCGGCGAGTGCTCATTTGGCCCGCACCTGGCACAGTCCCGCCAGGCGCTCGACGCGCTGACCAGTCGCCTCGTCCGGTCCTGCCGTGCCGACGTGCACGGCCAGCGTGCTGGGCAGCGGCCTTGAGACGGTCGCATTCTGCGGATGGATTGAGGAACAATAGGATTCGGTCTTCCGACTGCTTGAACTAAGCCTGGGCTTGATTCTCGGCGCCGGCGGCACCGTCAGCGTCACGCGGCGCATCGGGCGCTGGCGCACCGCCTATCTGGTGCTGTCCGGTCGCACCGTCGATGCCGACACCGCGCTGGACTGGGGTTTGGTCGACGCGATTGGCGTTGGCGCGCAACGATCGCTCAGTAACCCTCGAACGTGGTCGGGGTGGTCGACGGAATGCTCGACACGGCGACCACGATGTACAAGATCCCGATGACCACGTACGTCACGGCGCCGGCGACCGCTCCGATGATCGCCCACTTCTTGGCATTGTTCGACGCGTCCTGCGCTTCGGCCACCCGTCCCTGGGCCCACAATCCGGACACCTTGTTCGAGTAGACAAGCGAGACAATCCCGAACGGCAGGCAGCACAGCACCGTGCACAAGATCGCCCAGACGAGATAGTTATCCGGTTCTTGCTGACCCGGCCAGCCCGTCGGCTGCTGTCCCGGCCAGGCCCCCGGCTGCGGCGGTTGCGGCCAGCCGGCCTGCGGCTGGCCCTGCCAGTCCGGTGGCGGTGGTTGGTCCTGCCACTCGGATGAACCTTCGTACGGCCCCGGGGGATAACTCATGGCAGCTACCTTCCTGGCGGTTACTGCGGTCCGAACAGGTCACTCCCGCGCCGCTCAGCTGGTGCGCAAGTCAGGCAAATATAGCGCACCGGAAGTGGTCGAGCGCCGAAATCTGGTTTGCTCAGATGCCGCCGCGGGCCACCAGCTGCCCGGCAATCACATTGCGCTGGATCTCATTCATGCCTTCGCCGACGATCATCAGTGGGGCGTCACGGAAGTAGCGCTCGACGTCGTACTCGGTGGAGTAGCCGTACCCGCCATGGATGCGCACCGCGTTCAGGGCGATCTCCATCGCGACCTCGGAGGCGAACAATTTGGCCATCCCGGCTTCCATGTCGCAGCGTTCGCCGCTGTCGTAACGTTCGGCGGCGTATCGGGTGAGCTGGCGGGCGGCGGTGAGTTTGGTGGCCATGTCGGCCAGGTAGTTGCCGACGGCCTGGTGCATCCAGATCGGCTTGCCGAAGCTTTCGCGCTGTTGAGCGTACGCCAACGCGTCCTCGAGGGCGGCCGTCGCCACGCCCAGGGCTCGCGAGGCCACCTGGATGCGCCCCGTCTAGAGGCCCTTCATCATCTGTGAAAAGCCTTCGCCCATACGGTCTCCCAGCACGGCAGAGGTGGGTGCGACGTAGTTGTCGAAGGACAGTTCGCAGGATTTGACGCCCTTGTATCCCAGCTTAGGCAGATCCTTCGAGATCGTCAGTCCCAGGCCTGCTCGACGAGCACAACCGAGATTCCCTTGTGCCGCGGTGTGGCGTTCGGGTCGGCCTTGCACAGCAGCGCAATCAGTCCGGAGTGACGCGCGTTGCTGATCCAGGTTTTGGTGCCGTTGATCACCAGGTCCCCGGAGCCGTCCGGCAGCGCGGTGGTCGACATGTTCTGCAGGGTGGTCGACATGTTCTGCAGGTCGGACCCGCCGCCCGGCTCGGTCAGTGCCATCGTGGCGCGCACCTCGCCGGTGGCCATCCGCGGCAGGGAAGCGCGCTTTTGCTGTTCGGTGCCGAACAACGTGAGCAGCTTGGCGACCACGGTGTGTCCGCCCATGGCGTCGGCCAGGCTCATCCAGCCGCGGGCCAGCTCTTGGGTGACGCGTGCATAGCCGGGCATCGAGACCGGCGACCCGCCGTATTCCTCCGGGATGGCCAGGCTGTAAATGCCGATCCGCTTCATCTGTTCGATCCACGCCTCGGGATAGGTGTTGGCGTGCTCAACCTCGCGGACCGTCAATTTGACCTCGCGGTCGATGAACGCGCGCACCGTGGCGACCAGCATGTCTTCTTCGTCGTTCACCTTTGATCACCCTCCTGCCGTGACGGTGGTCCGCTGCGCCCGGGGGCCTCGTGCTCGCGATCGCCGCGAGTTGACCCTTGATCTGACAGTCTGCCAGCATGAGGCGTTGTGACGGGTAACGGGTATGCGGGAATCCGCGAGGGCGGTCCATACTTCGACGACCTCTCGCCGGGCCAGGTCTTCGATTGGGCGCCGGTGGCGACCCTCTCCGCGGGCCTGGCCGCCGCCCATCAGGCGATCGTGGGCGACCGGCTGCGGCTGGCGCTGGACGCCGACTTGGCCGCCGCGGTGATCGGCCCGCCGGGACCGCTGGCGCATCCGGGACTGGTCTGCGACATCGCCATCGGGCAGAGCACACTGGTCACCCAGCGGGTCAAGGCCAACCTGTTCTACCGCGGGCTGACGTTTCATCGCTTCCCGGTGATCGGCGACTCGCTCTACACCCGCACCGAGGTGGTGGGTCTGCGGGCCAACTCCGTGAAAGCGGGCCGCGCCCCAACGGGTTTGGCTGCGTTGCGGATGACCACCATCGACCAGGCCGATCGGCTGGTGCTCGATTTCCACCGCTGCGCCATGTTGCCTGCCAGTCCCGGATGGGATCCCGACGGTGCCCCCGCCGACGATCTGTCCACGATCGGTATCGATGTTGCGCCGCCTGCCGTTTCCCCGACCGCGCACTGGGACGGCGACGCGTTCCGAAGGCGGGTCCCCGGACAGCATTTCGACGTCGGCATGGCCGGTCGGGTGTTGCACAGCACCGGCGACCTGGTGAGCAGCGCGCCCGAGTTGGCGAGGCTTACCTTGAATATCGCTGCAGCGCACCATGATTGGCGATCCGGCGGGCGTCGGCTGGTGTACGGTGGGCACACTATTGGGCTGGCGCTCGCGCAGGCCAACAGGCTGCTGCCGAATCTGGTGACCGTGCTGGGCTGGCAGTCCTGTGATCACACCGGGCCGGTGTACGAAGGCGACACGTTGTACAGCCTGCTGCAGATCGAGTCGGCCGAGGCCACCGAGCTGGGCGGTGTGCTGGGGCTGCGGTCGCAGGTCTATGCGGTTAGCGACACCGCCGGCGAGCCCGACCGCCCGGTGCTCGATTGGCGGCTGAGCGTCCTGCACTTCTGACCGGGAGGACAATGGCTCAGGTGAGGCTCCAGTGAGCGACGCGGTGTCGAAGTGGGGAGGCAGTGGTGGCCTATCTGACCGGCCTGCCCAATGGGCCGCCCGACTTCTCCCGGGCCGTTGTGCTGGGCCGCGCCGAAAGGGTCGCCGCGGCCGCGGGGGCCCGCCTGCATGTCCCCGTCGACGCGGCCGGCCTGTTGGCGGGCCGAGCGGGACTGCTCGGTCTTACACGCCGCGGGCGGGGCTACTCGGCTGCTCGCCACCGCGACGGCTGGTGTGCGGTGACGCTCTCGCGCCCCGACGACATCTCCGGCGATCCCTGGCCGAGGCCCCGACCGTAGCGCCGCGATCGCATCGAATCGGCGCCCTGGTGGCCGACCTGTCGTCGCTGTGGGCGGGGCCGCTGTGCGGACAGCTGCTGGCTCGTGCCGGGGCGGCCGTCGTCAAAGTCGAAAGTCCACACCGCCCGGACGGCACCCGTCGCGGTAATCGCCATTCGACTGGATGAACGGCGAAAAGCTGTCCTACTGCCTCGATTTCGACAGTCAATCCGAAGATCTGCGCGCGCTGCTGGGGGTCGCCGGCATCGTCATTGAAGGCTCGCCCTGCGGCGCTGGCTCACCGTGGCCTGGCGCCGGAGCACATCGCGCCGCGGGCGGGCCGAATCTGGTTGCGTATCAGCGGATATGGTCAAGACTATGCGCGGCCTGCTTTGGGTGACGATGCGGCCGTTGCCGGTGGCCTGGTCGGCGCCGCCACCGGCGGCCCGGTGTTCTGCGGGCGACGCCATCGCCGACCCCCTGACCGTACTGGAAGCGGCCGCGGCCGTGCTCGACTCGCTGACGCGCGGTGGCGGTGAATTCATCGACGTGACGATGGTGGTGATCGTCGCGACCTACGCCTCCCTGCCGGTCACGGACCTCGTCGACAACCGTCCGGCCGTGTCGACATCCGGCCCGAACCGGCGGACCCCGACGGTTTGGTGGCCGCCAACCCGGCCGAACCGACGATGAGTCGGCGCGGTCTGTTGGGGTTGATCGGCGGCTGGGTGGCGCTGCTCGCGGTGCTCACGGCCGGGCAGACGCTCGGCGGCATCACCCGCGGCGCTGCGCTGTTG
>NZ_LR655790.1 GCF_902168065.1 Mycobacterium tilburgii
CTGGTGCGCAAGCGACCGTTTAACGCCTACGCCCGGGATCGGGGGCTAGATTGGCCGGCCGATGCGCTGACGATGATCGGGATGCAGCGGCTGACCAGCTTGCAGCATTGTGTGGAGACCGTGCTGGGTGTGGAGACCGTGCTGGCCGACAACGTGCCGGGCGATCTGGTCGAGTGCGGTGTGTGGCGCGGTGGGGCGTCCATCTTGATGCGCGGAGTGCTGGCGGTCTACGGCGATTGGAAACGGCAAGTCTG
>NZ_LR655791.1 GCF_902168065.1 Mycobacterium tilburgii
GTCGACGCGCACGGCGCGCTGATCCGCGCGCAGGCCGCTTCGTTGGAGGCCGAGCACCAGTCCATCGTTCGCGATGTGCTGGCCGCCGGCGACTTTTGGGGCGGCGCCGGTTCGGTGGCTTGCCAGGAGTTCATTACCCAGTTGGGCCGGAACTTCCAGGTGATCTACGAGCAGGCCAACCAGCACGGGCAGAAGGTGCAGACCGCGGGCAACAACATGGCCAGCACCGACAGCGCCGTCGGG
>NZ_LR655758.1 GCF_902168065.1 Mycobacterium tilburgii
CGGGCGTGCTGCAAGCGCTGCCGGACCGGCATGCGATGGTGCGGCTGCGGGTCGACGACGACCGGGCTGCGGGTACCCGAGCCGGGTGCGGTGACTGCCCGCGACTGCATGCGGGCCGTCGACACACTCGACGAAGGCAGCCCCGATTCCGCTGGAGGAGATGTTCGAGTGACGGGCGGACACCGTGGATCGGATCGCGGCACTGCGGCCGAAGCAGGTGCTGGAGATCGGCGGCGGCTCGGGATTGCTGCTGTCGCAACTCGCCCCGCTGTGTGAGCACTAAGTCGCCACCGACATGTCGGTAGCGAAACCATCGTCGTCAACTCCGTCGTCCAGTACTTTCCCAATGCCGGTTGCCGACGCGACCGCCTGGACGTGGACCGAGTGCGGGGGCCTGCTCGGGGTTGCACGCCCGGTTGGCCGCCAACTGGCCCGCGGCGGTGCGCGTCAGCGAGATCCTCACGCCGGCCGACCCGGACCGACACTGACCGACATCTACCTTCCGCATTCGGGCCGGGGCGTGCACGCCAACAACCCGAACACCAACATGGAGATCGGTGCCGTGCGGCAGCGGCTGAGCGCGTGGTTGCCCGAGTACATGGTGCCGGCGCAGATCGTGGTGCTCGAGGAGTTCCCGCTGACCTCGTCGGGCAAGATCGTCAACAAGACACTGCCGGCTCCGGTGTTCGCCACCACGCCCTTCCACGCCCCGCAGACCGAGACCGAGCGCGTCGTCGCCGGCATCTACGCGCAAGTGCTGGACATCGAGCAGGTCGGGCGTCGAGGACTCGTTCTTCGACCTGGGCGGCGACTCACTGTCGGCGATGCGGGTTACCGCCGCGGTCAACACCGCGCTCGGGATCCACCTGCCGGTGCGCACCATGTTCTACGCGCCGTCGGTGCGGAACCTCTGCGAGCAGTTGGGCACGGCGGACAGCGGGACCGAGGTGGTCCCGGTCGACGTGCTGCAGCAGGGCAGCGGGACACTGGCGGAGCCTGCGAACCGGATACGCGGCCCGCGCTCAGCAACAAGTATGGCGTCCGTATGTCGCCGGCGAGATCGTCACCTAACTCCGTCGACAGCACACACCTGGAAATGTTGACCGCCGACGCGCTGAGCACGTACGGAGAACACCTGGCGCTGTTTGTGGAACGCGCGGTGGCGCAGCCCTAGCCTTCGAGTTCTTTCTTCAGGTTGGCCAGCACTTCACCCTGAATTCGCTTCAGCACCAGCGGCGCAAAGGTCTTTTCGAAAAAGCCCTTGACCCCGCCGGCGCCCGTCCAACTGGTTTTGACGGTCACGCTGGATCCGGGACCGGCGGGAGCCACCGTCCAGGTGGTGACCATCGATGAGTTGGTGTCCTTCTCGATGACGCTGTGGCCGGCTACGTCCACGGTGGCCTGCACATCGCGGCTACGCGATTTGGTGGCCTGCAGCTTCCATTTGACAATGGTGCCCTGGCCCTGTCCGCCCTGCAGCACTTGGTATTCGCTGTACTGCGGGGACAAGATCTTCGGACGAACGCTCTGGTAGTCGGCCACCGCGGTCAGCGTGGCCGCCGGGTCGACATTGATCAAAATCGTGCTGGCGGCGCTGACCTGTGCCATCAGGCGCGAACTCCTCTGGTGTGATGCGGCCCGTACATCGGGTGCACGTGGTGTTGTCGAAGACTAGGGTATAGATGGTGCCAATCTCAGGATCTGCACACTCGACTCATACGTCGGGCGTTGATCGGTTAATGGCGAGTTATCGATCCATCCCCGCAACGTCCGCGATCCGGCTCGCCAAGCCCACGTCAAATCTGTTCCGCGCCCGCGCTAAACGCGATGCGCCCGGTCTGGACACGTCGGGATTGACCGGCGTTCTCGGCGTCGATCCCGATACCCGCACCGCCGACGTGGCGGGCATGTGCACCTACGAGGATCTGGTGGCGGCGACGCTGCCTTACGGTCTTTCGCCGCTGGTCGTCCCGCAGTTTAAGACGATCACCCTGGGCGGCGCGGTCAGCGGCCTGGGTATCGAGTCGGCGTCGTTCCGCAATGGTCTGCCGCATGAATCGGTGCTGGAGATGGATATCCTCACCGGCGCTGGCGAATTGGTCACCGCATCACGTACCCAGAACTCCGATTTGTTTCGTTGTTTCCCCAACTCATATGGGACGCTGGGTTATTCGACCAGGATCCGGATCGAATTGGAGCCCGTCACGCCGTTCGCGGCGCTGCGGCACATCCGGTTCCACTCCGTGCCCGAGCTGATCACCGCGATGGAACGCATCGTGGACACCGGTGGGCAAGGCGGCACCGCGGTCGACTACCTCGACGGCGTGGTGTTCAGTGCGGACGAAAGCTACCTGTGCCTGGGCAGACGCACCACCACCCCGGGACCGGTCAGCGATTACACCGGCAAACGCATCTACTACCAGTCGATTCGGCACGACACGCCCGGCACGGAGCACGTCAAAGACGACCGGCTGACCATGCACGACTATTTCTGGCGGTGGGACACCGACTGGTTCTGGTGCTCGCGCGCATTCGGCGTGCAGAATCCGCGGGTGCGCCGCTGGTGGCCGCGCCGGTACCGGCGTAGCAGCGTATACTCCAAGCTGGTCGTCCTGGATCGTCGCTTCGGGGTGTCCGATCGCATCGAAAAGCGGCACGGGAGTCCGCCCCGTGAACGGGTGGTCCAGGATGTCGAGGTCCCGGTGCGGCGTGCCTGCGACTTCCTGGAATGGTTTTTGGACAACGTCCCAATCACACCGATCTGGCTGTGCCCGCTGCGACTTCGCGATCATGGCGGCTGGCCGCTGTACCCGATCCCACCCGACCAGGCCTACGTCAACATCGGCTTCTGGTCGTCGGTGCCCGGCGGGGACGGCGTGGGGGCCACCAATCGGGCGATCGAGACCAAGGTCAGCGAGCTCGACGGGCACAAGTCGCTGTACTCCGACTCCTTCTACACCCGCGAAGAGTTTGACCAGTTGTACGGCGGCGAGGCCTATAAGACGGTCAAGAACTCTTATGATCCCGATTCACGTTTGCTAGATCTCTACGCAAAGGCGGTGCAACGGCGATGACGACAACCAAACAGCCCGACCACTCCACCCGTATCGCCGGCAAGCTCACCATGGCCGAGGTGCTGGCGGTCTTCACCGCCAGCGGGCGATATCCGCTGAAGTTCACCGCCTACGACGGCAGCGTTGCCGGCCACGAGGACGCCGAGTTCGGCCTGAACCTCTGCTCGCCGCGCGGCGCCACCTATCTGGCGACCGCCCCCGGCGAGCTCGGCATCGCCCGCGCTTACATCTCCGGTGACCTGCAGCCCTACGGTGTGCACCCCGGCGACCCCTATGAGCTGCTCAAGATGCTGGCTGACCGGGTGGACTTCAAGCGGCCGTCGGCGTGGAGGCTGGCGCAGGTGGTCCGGTCGATCGGCATCGAGCGTCTGGTGCCGGTTCCGCCGCCGCCGCAGGAGACCCGGCCGCGGTGGCTGCGCGTCGCCGACGGCCTAATGCACAACAAGACGCGGGACGCCGAGGCGATCCACCATCACTACGACGTCTCCAACGCGTTTTACGAATGGGTGCTCGGCCCGTCGATGACCTACACCTGCGCGGTCTACCCGGACGCCGACGCCACCCTGGAAGAGGCGCAGGAGAACAAGTACCGCCTGGTCTTCGAGAAGTTGCGGCTGCAACCGGGTGACCGGCTGCTCGACGTCGGCTGCGGCTGGGGCGGCATGGTGCGCTACGCCGCGCGGCACGGTGTCCGCGCGATGGGTGTCACGCTGTCGGCCGAACAGGCGAAGTGGGCCCGGCAGGCGATCGAGGCCGACGGGCTCTCGGGCCTGGCCGAGGTGCGGCACGGCGACTACCGCGATGTTCCCGAGAGCGGTTTTGACTCGGTCTCCTCGATTGGGCTGACCGAGCACATCGGGGTCAAGAACTACCCGGCTTATTTCGAGTGCTTGAAGTCGAAATTGCGCACCGGCGGCCTGCTGCTCAACCACTGCATCACCCGTCACGACAACAAGCAGACCTCGTTCGCGGGCGGATTCACCGACCGGTACGTTTTCCCCGACGGGGAACTGACCGGTTCGGGACGGATCATCACCGAGGTGCAGAACTGCGGCCTGGAAGTGCTGCATGCGGAGAACTTCCGCCACCACTACGCGATGACGCTGCGCGATTGGTGCCGCAATCTCGTCGCGAACTGGGACGCCGCGGTCGAGGAGGTCTCGCTGCCGGTCGCCAAGGTGTGGGGCCTGTACATGGCGGCGTCACGAGTGGCGTTCGAGCAGAACAACCTTCAGCTTCATCACGTGCTGGCCGCCAATGTCGAGCCGCGGGGCGCCGACAGTCTGCCGCTGCGGCCGTGGTGGTGGCCCTAGCTACCGTCGATCCGTCGCGCACCCAGTTCGTTCTGCAACAGTTCGAGTGCGACCTCTTCGGGATCGCGGCGCGGAGCCGTGGGATCGGCGCGACCGGCCTCGGCCAGCATGTGTTCCTCGTCTTCGTCGCGTTGCACGGCCGCGGGGGGCTCCGGGGGCGGCGCCTCCGCGGGCGGCGGCGCCTGACCGCCGCGTGCCGACGGTTCCGCGGGCGTGGCCACCGGGCCGCCCGCCTCACAGCGCACCCGCCAGTTGAAGCCGAGCGCGTCCTTGAGCGCTTCGACGATGACGTCGGCGTTGCGCTGCTCGGACAACCGCTTGGCCAGGGGCGCCGATTCGTGGCTGAGCACCAGGGTGTCACCGTCGATGGCGCGGACGGTGGCCCCGGACAGCATCACCTCGGTGGTGCGGCTGCGCTGACGCACCTTGTCGCGCACCGTGGGCCACATTGTGCGCACCGCGGCGGCGTCGAGTTCACCTGAGGCCGGAGCCGGCTCAGGGGCTGGCGCCGGCTCGCTGACGGGTTGCGGCGCAGGGGTCGGTGCAGGCGTCGAAGCCGGCTCGGCCTTCGGTTCGGCCTTCACCCGCCGCGGCGGCGCCGAGGGTGGCGGCGGGGTGGCCTGCGCCGTCCCGCCGGAGGCGGGCAGCGACATAGCCAGTCGGGTCTCGATCCGCTCGACCCGCTGCAGCAGCGCCGATTCGGCGTCGCTGGCCGACGGCAACAGCAGGCGCGCGCAGATCACTTCGAGCAGCAGCCGCGGCGCCGTCGCGCCGCGCATCTCGCCCAGACCGGCCTGTACCGCTTCGGCGTAGCGGGTCAGCGTCGCGGCCCCGATCCGCGCCGCCTGCTCGCGCATCCGGTCCAGCACGTCCTCCGGGGCGTCCACCACGCCTCGACTCACAGCGTCCGGAACTGCTTGCAGCACAAGGAGATCGCGGAACCGATCCAGCAGGTCGGTGGCGAAACGCCGCGGGTCGTGGCCGGCATCGATCACCGATTCGACCGCCCCGAACAGCGCCGCGGCATCCCCGGCGGCCAGCGCATCGACGGCGTCGTCGATCAACGCGACGTCCGTTGCGCCCAGCAGCCCCAGCGCCCGGGGGTAGGTGACGTGGTTGCCGTCGGCGCCGGCCACCAACTGGTCGAGCACCGAGAGCGTGTCACGCGGCGACCCACCGCCGGCCCGGATGACCAGCGGGTAGACCGCGTCGTCGACGACGACGCCTTCCTGCTCGCAGATCCGCGCGATCAGTGCCCGCATGGTCTTGGGCGGCAGCAACCGGAACGGGTAGTGGTGCGTCCGCGACCGGATCGTCGGCAGCACCTTCTCCGGTTCGGTGGTGGCAAAGATGAAGATGAGGTGCTCGGGCGGTTCCTCGACGATCTTGAGCAGCGCGTTGAAGCCGGCCGTGGTGACCATGTGCGCCTCGTCGACGATGAACACCCGGTAGCGGGACTGCGCGGGCGCATAGAAGGCCCGGTCGCGCAGTTCGCGGGTGTCGTCCACGCCGCCGTGGCTGGCAGCGTCGAGCTCCACCACGTCGATGCTGCCCGGCGCGTTGGGCGCCAACGCCTGGCACGAATCACACACGCCGCACAGGGTAGCCGTCGGCCCCTGCGCACAGTTCAGCGAGCGTGCCAGGATGCGGGCCGACGAGGTCTTGCCGCAGCCACGGGGCCCGGAGAACAGGTAGGCATGGTTGATCCGCCCGGCCTCCAGGGCTACGGACAGCGGCTCGGTGACGTGCTCCTGCCCGACCACTTCGGCGAAGGTTGCCGGCCGATACTTGCGGTAAAGAGCCACGGTCAGCAGGCTACCGGCGCCAGCCGACTAGGGCCCCGGCCGGGCTTCGACAGTGCGTCCAGGGCGGGATTTCGCCGGATTCCAACCGTAGGCGCACACTCAACGCCGTCAGTTCATACTCGACGCCGGGGCGTCGACCCGTGCCTCCGACGCCGCCAGCAAGGCACACGTCGCGAGGCCGTCGACCGCGTCGCGCAGATCCGGCAGCGACGGGAAGGTGGGAGCGATCCGAATGTTCTTGTCCTCCGGGTCCTTGCGGTACGGGAACGTCGCACCCGCCTCGGTGACGGCGATGCCGGCGTCCTTGGCCAGCGCGACAGTCCGGCGGGCCGTGCCGGGCCACACGTCGAGGCTGATGAAGTAGCCGCCCTTGGGTTCGGTCCAGGACGCGATCTTCGAATCGCCCAGCCGATGCTCGAGGATTTCCAGCGCCAGAGCGAATTTCGGCGCGAGGATCTGCTGGTGTCGCAGCATGTGCAACCGAACCCCGTCGGCGTCCCCGAAGAAACTCAGGTGCCGCAGCTGGTTGATCTTGTCCGGGCCGATCGATTTCTTTCCGGCGTGCTGCAGATACCAGGCGATGTTGCCCAGCGAACCGCCCAGGAAGCTGACGCCGGCGCCAGCGAAGGTGATCTTCGAGGTGGACGCGAAGACGTACGGCCGGTTCGGGTTGCCGGCCGCGGCGGCCAGCCCGAGCACGTCGATCTGGCTGAGGAAGTCGTGCGTCAGGGTGTGGACAGCGTAGGCGTTGTCCCAAAACAACCGGAAGTCGGACGCCGCGGTCTGCATCTGAACCAGCCGGAGCACGGTCTCCCACGCGTACGTCACGCCGGTTGGGTTGCCGAACACGGGTACCGTCCACATTCCCTTGATGGCCGGGTCGACGGCGACCAATTCCTCGATCAGATCAACGTCCGGACCTTCCTCGCGCATCGGGACGGGAATCATCTCGATGCCCATGGATTCGGTGATGGCGAAATGCCGGTCATAGCCCGGCGAGGGGCACAAAAACTTGACGCTCGGCTCGTCCTTCCAGGGCCGTTTCGAGTCGACACCGCCGTACAGCATCGAAAAGACCACCACGTCATGCATCAGCTCCAGGCTGGAGTTGTTCCCGGCGATCAGGTTGGGTACCGGGATGCCGAGCAGCTCGCCGAAGATGGCCCGCAGCCCGGGCAACCCGTGCAGGCCACCGTAGTTGCGGGTGTCGGTGCACTCAGCGTCACGGAAGTCCTCACCGGGCAGGCTCAACAACTGGTTGGACAGGTCGAGCTGCTCCGGTGCGGGCTTGCCGCGGGTCAGGTCCAGGTGCAGTTTCTTGGCCTGCAATTCCGCATAGCTCTGCTGGTGGCATGTGTGCAGTGCGGTGAGCTCCGCAGGGCTGAGAGAATCGAACGCCGCCATGGCTTTTCGCGGGCCTTTCGCTGTCGAACGCCGGAAGTGACGGACCGGCGTGCGGTGGAACCACTGGGTGCGTGGCCCCTACATAGGGGACCCCGCGCACCCGACAGAGCCCATTGACCCTTGCTGCCTTCCGGCCCTGGGGGAGTTCACAGGGTAGACGCCGCGCGGGGTCCATGACAAGTGTAATACCTGGCACGCATCGCCCGATGACGGCCGCAGCACATTCGGCGTTGACCCAGCCGCTACCATGACCCACGGAGGATTCGCCTAGTGGCCTATGGCGCTCGCCTGGAACGCGGGTGGGGTTCTGTGTCTTTGACGCGGTTGGGGGTG
>NZ_LR655739.1 GCF_902168065.1 Mycobacterium tilburgii
CTCTGGAGCCGACTGCGTCGGCTCTTAACCCCTTTCCCTCGGGCCGGGCAAGCCCGCCCGAAATTAGCTAGCCCCGCTAATCGCTTACGCGATTAGCGTATTGTATTCACCTCGTCACGATCGGCTTTCCACTTGGCGCAACCGCTGCCGCGGTTGCCTGACGCGTACGCCTGATCAATGCCACCGGTTGCTCTGCTGATGTGACGGTTGGCCTTATCGACAACCGTTCTGTCACTCGGGAAACCCGATCATCCGCCATCAATGGACTTGATGACACAGATTAACCGCGACGAGCGATGACACAGATTAACCGCGACGAGCAAGGCCCCGGCTTAGGCCCGCATATCACTACTGTGTAGCAGAGTCGGGAGGTGGTAGTCGGTAGGTGTGGGAACGCTCGACCGACGCTACCCGGGGAATGGTTTCGAGAGACTGGGCGGAGGCTTCCTCGATCGATCCGGAGATCACACCGATAGCGGCGTGAACTTCATTGACTTGCATGCCGTTAGCGCGCAACTCCGTTACTACGTCGGTGATGGCGTTACCGAGGTGTTCATCGTCGACCGCCACGGTGATTTCGATAGTTGGTGGAACCACGGTCGCTCCGTTACTGCGGCGCTTGAACTAACCCGGATCCGACGTCGACGGAAAGCACCGGTATTCGGCGTGCGTGCTGCACGAGCGAGCCCCACAAGGCTAATCCGTGCTGGCCGGTGGCCTCCGCCCACAGGGCAGCGATGCCGGACACGTGCGGGGTGGCCATGCTGGTTCCGCTGATGGTGTTGTAGCGGGTGGGCATTGGCCAAGACGAATACACGGCAACACCCGGTGCTGCGATGTCGACTTGGCCGCCGTTGACTGGGTTGCTGCGAGCCGAGAACGAGGCGATGTTCAACTGAGAGTCCAGCGCACCGACCGCCATGATCGACGGGCTGTTTGCGGGTACACCGACGAAGCCGGGGTCGCCGGGCCTGCGCGCGTTGTTTCCGGCCGCGGCGACGATAAGTGTCCCCGCCGCGAGGGCACGACGCCCGACACGCTCATAGGCTCGAGAAACTTGCGGGACGTCGGCGCCGAGCGACATCGAAATGATATTGCAACCGTTAGTGACGGCCCAGTTGATCCCGGCAAGAATTCCCTGATCGACGCCGGACCCGCTGTCGTCGAGCACCTTTCCGACGTAGATGTCCGCGCCGTATGCGACGCCGTATCGGCGGGTATCCGGGGGCGTTTGCGGCCCGCAAGAGGTGCCAATGCAATGCGTGCCGTGCCCGTGTCCGTCCTGGGGGCCGACTCCAGCGACGAACGACTGGGCATTGATCGGGCGACCGGCAAAGTCCGGATGGCTCAGGTCTAACCCAGTGTCGAGGACCGCGACGCTCACGCCGTGACCAGATCGTGGTGACGTGCTCACCGCGGTGGCCTGCAATCCCCATGTGAACTGTGCGGTGTCCTGAAATGCGGGCAGCGCGGCCGCAAGCGGGGCTGTGGTGTCGTTGATTCGCCCGCTCAGGTCGGTGACGCCGTCGCGGTAGCCGCGCATGTAATCGATCGATGGCCCCGCTGAATCCGCTAACACGTGATGGACAAGTTCAGGCTCGACAGCCCGGATTGTCTCCGGCGTTGACGACGCCGTCTGGAGTGCGGTGAGTTGGTCGGGGTCCGCGCTCACCACAGCAACGCCGAGCGCGTCAAACACGGTGCCTTCAGTGGCCCGGGTCCGCTCCAGATCCATCGCGTGGGCCTCAAAGTCGCCGCTCCGAACCACATTCGACATGCCCGCGATCGACTGAAGAGCACGTGCAGGGGCGACTGGGCTATCGTCTGCAAATACGACCACGTAGCGGCCGGTCGTCTGTGCCGGTTTGGATCCAGCGGAATTTCCTGGCTGTATCACGACAAATTACCTTTCCTTAGGTGCACCACGGGTTGTGTGTTGAGCCGCCGAGCCGCGCGAGGGGGAAGCAATGAGCCTAAGCGGGCTCCAGCCGGACCACACTCGACGAACCCCTGGTGCCGCCGTCGACAACTTTCGGCGGCGGCCACGCAGAGTCTCTGAGTTGTGTCGGGCTCAGAAGAACGCGAACGCATCGACTTGGCCGTTGTCCCTTACGCTGAAAACCGCCTCCCTGGCCTGCTGCGCCGGAGGGGAAGTTCACAAAGTTGACAGCGGCCTGTGTGCTGGGCTGGAGCGAGTAGCACCATGTCTTAGCTTGCACGCCGACTTGGGACTTGGCCTGGGCGGCCTGGTCCTCAGACACGATTTGCTCGGTCTGGGTAGTCATGCGGAGCACTCCGATCTGCTGAAGAGCCCTAAAGAGCCCTGTGAGAATTTTACCTCGCCGCGCAGCTTGCGCCACACAACAAACCCATTACTCGGCCTTTATGTTTGAGCCGGCGCGCTTTGGCCCGGATCAGCCGCTCACGATTTCTGATTTGCTCATCTCCAGGCTGAAGATGACGCTGGCCGTACCATGTTTGATGGAGCAGGATCGCATAATGTCGAGTTGCTAGTGCGGTTTTGCCTTGGCCGGGTCTGCCGGCGACTATGATCATTTGCCCGCCGTGCAGCCCGGTGGTGACCTCGTCGAGCTCGACGAAACCGGTCGGTACGCTGTGGGTGCGCCCGGAGCCGGAATGTATGGCGTCGATCTCGTCCATGGTGTCTTGCGGTAGATCGCCCAGCAGCGTGTAGTCCTGGCTGCCTCGGTTGTCGGTGACGTCGTAGATCTCGGCTTGTGCCCGGTCGACGACCTCGGCCACATCAGCGCCTTCGGCGCCGGCGTAGCCGTACTGGACTACCCGGATGCCGGCTTGCACCAGGCAGCGCAACACCGCCTTTCTTTTCAGCGACAATTCCGACGCAGTAGCCGGCGTTGGCGGCGGTGGGCACCATGAAGATCAGGGTGTGCAGATAGGGGGCGCCGCCGATGCGACGTAGCAGACCGCGCCGGTCGAGCTCTGCCGCAACCATAACCGCAGGTTCTCCGCGCCCGTACAGATCCAGGATGGCCGCGTAGATGGCTTGGTGGTTGGGCCGGTAAAAGTCTGCTGGTCGCAGCTTTTCGAGCACGTCGGCGATCGCGTCCTTGCTCAGCAGCATTCCGACCAGCACTGACTGTTCGGCATCGAGGTCCTACGGTGGTGACGGGCATCTTCCAGGTCGGTGTGGGCCTGGGCGCGTGGCCGGCCGCGGCCGCGCACCGGTGCGACGGTTGTCTAGATCGGTCACGCCGCCACCCAGTCGTCGACACCGGTGCCCTGCTCGTCCAGTTCAGCGGCGATGAGCGGCCAGCACTGGTCACACACAAATGATTTCAGCGGCAACTGCGCGCGGGCGATCGCTTGCCGGGATCCGCACACCACGCACTGGCATCCACCGATCGCCAACTCGATCAGCAGGTCATTGCTCGCCGCCCCAGCCGGACTCGGCTCTGCCTCAGCGTATTTGGGCTGGTTGTCCAAGATTTCGGCGGCCCATCGCGCCAACGCGACCCCCAACGGCAGATTTGGGAACAGTTGAGACGCTCGCCGACCTGCCCCAGCCAACGCCGCGACCGGATCTGTGGGCTGCTGCCTGAACTTCACCTCATGGGCGCGCAGCAGATCAGTACGCTGATCAGCGTTGGTCGCTGCAAACACGTCGCTGTACCAGCGTGTGGTGGTGTTGTCGGCGGCGGCTTTCGCCTCGGCCGCCGCGTGCGCGTCCCAGGCTTGTTGCAGGAGCCGCAGCCGCGGGCCGGTGCCAACCATGTTGTGCCGTAACCGCCACAGCGCTAACCGCCACGGACGCTGCACTTGGGTAGGCATCGGCGCTGAGAGCACCTCGAGGATTTGATCCGGGCGCCATCCAGCTTGTAGCCGCTGGCGGATTTCCCTGCCCAGCATCCACCGCAGGTGTTTAGGCAGTTCCGTCATCGGGGCGGGGAGGTTTTGCAGCACGTCGCGCAACTCCTGCGAAGAGACATCGACTTCAGTCGGTCGGGTAACGCGGGGCTGCGTTCGGTTGCGGAGGGTAGGGAGGTAATGAGATTGGTTTCTATAAGGAGAACAGCTTGAAAGGGTGACGGAATCATGGTCGAGGCGGTTGCTGTAAGCGGTGATGACCCGGCCCGAACTGTCTCGGTCGAGCACCGCGATGTCGCCGACAAAGCGGTCATGGATGGCGATGAATGCCCGGGTGCCGCGGCCTTGCGCCGGTCGGTAGACGATGACATCGTCGGCGGCCAAGTCCGCCAAGGCTCGCCCAATGGTCTTGAGGTTGTAGCGATGCCCACAGGCTGACGCGACCAGATCGACCAGTTGGCTCAGCGCCACCCGGTCGTCGGTGATTCTGCTCCAGCCACACAGCAGCCCAAGCACTGCGGCTAGCACGTGGCGGCGCGCTCCCCGAAGTCCTAGCCGGCCTACGTGTGCCTGCACGCGTTCACGCACCAGCGCGGCATCGACAAAGCCGACTCGAGGCCGGTGCCGGCAACCTTTACGTGCCGGGTTTGCGCGGTCGCGACACACACATGACTGTCCTGTGTTCGCCCAGCTCGCCGAGCGGTTTTGTGACACTCCGCGAGGCTGTGTTGAATCATGTCCAGGGTAAGCAGTACCCTGAGAATTACCTTCCACGGTGTTCTCCCTGTTCACATGGGGGACCGAGACTCTAAGTTGGCGCTTCAGGTCTCACGAAACTCGGAAACTCGGAGTTGGCGCTCCGAGGATTCGACCTTTTTGATCGATTCCCAGATCCCCCTCCTGGGGGCATCTGTCTTCTTAATCCCTGTATTTCGTTGTCATAACCCCTATATGGGGGTAGCAGCTGCGGCGGTCCTCCCTTCCTCTACCGAGTCGACCGGTTCATCGGACCACGCCAACGGCCGCAGAACTGAGATCGACACGGCTCCCCACCGTTACTTTGTTGTTTGCTGGCGTTACTGCTTGCGCCGGCAGGGATCGCGGGGCCGCTCTCGGCAACCTTTACAACATGTTTGCTGGCGCAGCGTACTGTCGGTTGACCAGGGATAACCATCTGGGCAACAGGGGTTTATGTGTACCGACAGCAAAGGCGTCGCCGTGCTAGCAATTGCAAGCGTCCAGATGGCGCGCCGCCCGGCCCACCAACCGCGCTAACAAAACAAGCACCATGGATGCAATGGTCGCCGGCCGACCACCATCAAGTGAGTCGCTGATCGCCGACCCTTAACGCTCATCCCTGGCTTTTGCACCGGTCCGGTGGGTTGTGGAGACGGCGACGCCTCTCATTCCGAGCCCAGAGGCCACCGCAACCCCCAGTAGCCGCTATCACGGTCGGCGATCAGATCCACGCACTGATCCGCGACTAGTTGGCGAAACCGCCTGCTGTTGAGCATGGCCCGCATTCGGCCGGCCCTTTTGGTCAGGATTTGGAAGTCATGTTGGCCAGCAAGCGCCATGACAGCGATGCACATGCCGACAACCCTGAATTGCCGAAACAAGTTCGACAGCATGCCCCGGTGGTGTCGGCAGGCCGGCACCACCGCTGACGACGGTGGTGTGGGCCCGAATCGAACCCAAAACCTGGTAGTGGTCGAAGTTGCGAAGGCTGGGTAAAAAAGGCAACCGTCTGGCGCCGCACATCATGTGGGTGCAGCCGTCCCAACACCGCGCCAAGCCGCCCGGACACTCCAAATCAACCTCGGTCTCGACATCCAGCGGCTTAGGCCGCGGCA
Source organism: Mycobacterium tilburgii (assembly GCF_902168065.1). Lineage (GTDB taxonomy): Bacteria > Actinomycetota > Actinomycetes > Mycobacteriales > Mycobacteriaceae > Mycobacterium > Mycobacterium tilburgii. The sequence continues at coordinate 5,700 of NZ_LR655739.1, forward strand.
ACATAACGACTGACCGAGCGCTTGGTGACCCGCAAATGTCGGCGATTGCATTAAGCGACTGGCCCCGATCACGCATCCGGTGCGCCGTCAGGCGGTGATTGATCCATCGCTGTTTCTGTTGTCCAACAACCGCACTCACGACTGCTCCCTCATCGCGTCGATGTTGGCGTCATGTAGGCGCCGATCGGCGTGAATGTCAACAGCGCCGCCACGTTGCCGGGCCCGCACCTCGGGGCACTCACGCACCACGCACAGCCTAAGCCGGGCATCCGACAGCACCGAAGCGAACCCGTGCTGGCGCGGCCGCCGCGGTGTCGCTACCTTGGCCGTCCTCATGCCGAGACCCCCAGTGCGGCAAGCCCAGCCATGTCGGGGTCCGGGCCGGCGATGCGACGTAGCTCGTCCATGGCCGCGCCGTTCTCTTTACGTTCGGGCACCCACATGCCGGCGTACATCCTCGTTTCGCGTCGAATCCAACGCCCAGCAGGATTTCCTCGCGATCACGTAGGCACTTGGCCCACTAGTACAACGGCCGAACAACCTCGACCGGCTGATGCGCCCGCAGCGCGGGAATGACGTCGAAACGAGGCTCAAAGCCGGCAAGTGCCGGCATCTGAGGTGTCGGGCGCTGCGCCAAGTGTGCGAAGCAGTTTCACCGAATCCCTCCGCATCACGCCGTACGCTCCAACTTAATAAGACAACATTCTATGACAGCTAAGTTAACAGAAAAGTGGAGACCTCGGTGAATCTTTTTGACTATGAACCGCGCTGCAGGTCCGGTATGACGCGGCGCGTGCTGCGCGGATTCAATCCGCAGGCCTTCGCCGAGGCTCGCCGGCGCAAAGACATCAGCGTCGCCGACCTGGCCCGCCTCGCCGATGTCGGCCAGTCGACCGTGCATGCATGGGAAGCTGGTCGTGGAACCCCCCAAGTGGATCTGCTGGCTCGCGTTATGCGCATCCTTGACACCGCCATCGAGCAGGTCGTCAATATCCCTGCCCACGAGCGCTACCCTGGCGACTGGCGTGTCATCAAAGGAATGACTCAGCCCGAGCTGGCCGCCGCCGCCAAAATCGCCACCACCACTCTGCGGGGAATCGAACGCGCCGACATCGGTCTGACCGACGCCAACGCGTTCGAACTCGCAAAGCACCTCGGCATCAGCGTCGAGGAATATCGGGTCGCCTACCAGCGCGCCCGTCACCGCCCGGCCGGCGCCCCGGTATGAACCTCGAGGAAATTCCAGCAGCCGGCGCAGCGGTCACCTTGCAAACCGCGACCGTCCAATCCGTGAACAGGCGACGGCGCGCAGCTAACCAGCCAAAAGACACAATCCGATATAGTCCGATTCCCAGTCCAAAATAGTCTAGATGGGTGTCGTAGATGCGACGACCTTGGGCCTCAAGGCGTAAACCGTTGCAGGCGATCCAGTGCCGCCGGCGCTGATGAAGCCGCCAACCGCAAGCCAAAACCCGCGCGCAGTAAGCTGGTCGAGGTCCGCAGCAACCATTGTACGGCCTCGACAAAAAGTCTTCAGGCTCCAGCTCGTCGGCAGCAGCTTCACCTTTATTGAAATGGCACGGCGCGCCCCAATGGGTTCCGGTATGTTCCCCGACTGAAACATATTTGAGCGCATAGCCCTCGCTATCGAAGCTTGCCATAGGCTGCAACCGGTACTGGGGACCGCCGGGGTAAATGACATACTTCTCCGGGCGCCAAGCGGTGTGACAAACTGACAGCCTCGATTCCGTCGCCAGGCCTGCTGCACGAGTAGGTGACAGTTTCGGTTACGCGGTCTGGCTGGTTGGTGCAGGATTTTAATTGCTTGCTCGACGGCGCGCACCAACCCCGAATAGCCACACCACCAGCGTTAGGCGACACTTGATGGACATCCCACTGCATCCCGCTGTGGTCGCCGAAATGACGTGCGGGCGTGAGTTTCTCGAACAAATACACGCCGCGCGCCGCAATATCGAGCACCTGCGTGTGGAGGTTGCTTGCCCGGACGGCGACAACGCCATCGTGTTCGCCGGAGATGGCATGGTCGTCGACGCCGCCACATTCGCCGAGGACCTGTTTGACCGCTATCCTGGTGACAAGCTCAGCGAACTGCTGCTGGCCATGTCGGAGGCAGGTTTTGCCCAGGTGAACAGGAAGGTCAGCGAACAAGTGGCCGCGGTCCTGGAGAAGCGATGACCAGCAGCGACGTGCTGGACTTGTTTGTCAGTAGCTGCGCAGCAATGGGAGCAGAGGTCTACGGTTCACCGCCAGGTCGCCGACAAGCGGGCCGCACGCAGCGGATTCGAGCGGCTTACCGCGCAACATCCCGACCAGTGTGACGGGTGGCCTGGTCTGGCCGCCAACGGAGCGGTCAGCCGCGAGGTCCTCGAAAACGCCTACGCACGATTGGCACGTGCGGTGAATTGATGTCGGTCGCCGACTTCGTCGCGGACGCTGTGGATTTCGTGTTCGACATCGGCATGTACATTCAGCTGCACGCCCACGGCGCCAATGGAGTGGCCATGGCCTGCGCGGTCGCCCGTGCCGCAACCGGTGACTACGCGGGTGCCCGCGAGCTGCTCGACGACCGGATCCTGGCTGCACAACCAGGTCCTGCCAGTCATCTATTTTCGAGCCAAGCGTTGGCATGACGTGCGCCGTGTGCTAGCGCCGCTTAGCAGCCAGGTGCGCGACTACCCTTATTTATCTGCATCAGTCCAGTGCAGGTTGCTCACGGTTTAGCCGGCTCCTATTTGGGTTTGTGGCAGCAAGTATTTGACCAATTAAGCATCCAAGGGCAAGGGCCTATCGCGGCCACCAACGCTGAAGCACTCCTGGGTGCGAGGCTCGAGCACTGGGCCGCGCCGAAACGGACACCGCGCTGCTCAACGAGGCCTACGCTGTTGTGGGAATTTCTGAGAATCTGCGCTCCACGATCGGCACGGCGCTAAGCGACCCGGGTTTTAGCATCCACCTCACCACCGCGGCGCGTATTGACGCTCGCAACGACATGTACCTAACCTCGTTTAGCGATCGGGGAACAGTCTTGCGGGCTCCCACATTGTTCTCGGCGCGTAACGTGTAGGTCAGCCTGGATGGCCGAATGGATCGCCGAGGCGTCGGCGATGTCCTCGACCACCGGCGGTGCAGCCAGGCCGGGCGGCAACTTACACAGTATGAGTTGCTCGCCGTAGTCGACGCCCAACGTTTTCAGGGTGGCGTCCAGGATAAACGGTGTACCTCTAAGTGGCGCAAGTGAATACGGCCGCGGTCCGTCTTCGTCGAGGGTGTCGTCCACCAGCTCGTCGTCGCGGCCAGAGGCCAGCGTGGCCCGGATACGTGGGATCAGCTCTCTGATCGACAAGGTGGTCGGTTCCGCAGTCGAGCAGGATCATGTTGTAGTGCAGCTTCGAGATCTTTATCGTCGCCTCGAAGTCCTGGCTCTTGAGGATGTATGACGTGCGGGGATCATTTTGGGCTGCAATCATTTCCAAGCTGTCGTCGTTTTGCACGGTGAACGCGAGGAACCACGCCTGCTAGGCACGGGCTCCAATGCCCGCTCAACGATGAACGACATCGTCGTCGACCAGCGTTTCTCCTGGGTGCGCAGCCTCTTCAGCGTCCGTCTGTTAATGCGGATCGTGGTGGGGACTTTGTCGTCCTGGGCCCGCTGCGAAAGGGGTAGCCGATGGCCGAATCAGACCTGGTGCGAGAACTAATGGACCGCGTTCCCGGCCCTTGCCCGCGTGCTCGCAGTAGAGCACACAAGGTGGACACGGCAAGTAAATCGCCTATCCCGTTCGCTAATACTGCCTGTGCGTATGCGTATGAGCATGCCGACAACGGCCGAACGACAGATGCGACACGTACGCGCTGACAGTGCGTCAGTACACATATCGCGCATTACGGTATATGCGCAGACGACATAGACAGCTATGCGGAGCCGATGCACACGTGGGCAACCCCGGCCTCCCAGGTGGCACGCAAATCCTTTGCTCGGTGTCGAAATGCCTCCCCCGCATCAGCCCCTTCCATCGTTTTGGTGCTGCTGGAGCCCGGCCTGGCTCGGCAAGCCACCCACTCCCCCAAGCGCCGTTGCCAACCCGACTTAGCGCGGATGATGCAGCCTGCATCACTTCCAGAGGCACATGAATACTGGCCGTCAATTTGGCGACACGCCGTCGCCAACGCGTGCCCCACGACACCGATCCAATACCCTAATGCCGGTATTTCGAGAGGAGCCCCCGTGGCAGAGACGATCACATTTCACACGCCCCGCCGCCCCAAGCCTGGCAGCCGAAAAACTGCCAACAGGTTCGCCAAACTCGCCGGCGGAGACACCGTGCCAGACGCCGATCTCTCCCCCACCACCGGCGACTCCCCCACTGAGAACAGCGGCCTCATCGCAGGCATATCAGCCGTCGCCACCGACGAAGCCCACCATGTGGTGCAAATCCAGGTCGCCGAAATTGCTACGCACCCCTTCAACGACCCAAGCCGGTCACAACCGCAGCCGGGTGACCCCAAATGGGAAGAACTACTCAACGGCGTGCGCGCCAACGGCGTGCGCCTACCGGTGTTGGTGGTGCCGCGCGAGGCGTTCCTGGTGGCCAGACCATCCGTCGCTGCACATCTCCCCCCGCAGGCGCGTTACGTGCTGGTCTACGGTCACCGCCGCCGCGCCGCAGCACTGGAAGCCGGCCGCGACACCGTGCCAGCGGTCGTCGACGAGGCGATCATGGCCGACGACGGTGACCTCGACGCGATGGCCGCCGAAAACCTGGGTCGCCAAGACCTTTCCGATCTCGCCCAGGCCAAACTTTTCGCCCGATACTCCGAGCTAGGACTGTCGCAGCGCGCCATCGCTGAGCGCCTAGGCATTGACCAGGCCACGGTGTCACGCCGACTGGCGCTGCTGCTATTGGCACCCGAACTACGCCGAGCCGTCGACGCCGGCCAGCTGCCCAGCGCCGAGGCAGCCGCTCTTGCCGGCGCACTGCCCTATGGCCCGTCGCGGCGCTGGCAGAAAAATAAGGATCCCGACCAGCTATCCGAGCAGCGTAAGGCTGAACAAGTCCAAGCTCTAGAGCTAGTCCTAGACAGAGGAATGCTGGCTACCCGGGCCGCCGAGCACGTCATCGCCGAACGCAAGGCCCGCGCCAAAGCCACCGTGCTGGGGATCCCGCTCGTCGACAACCCCCGCACCGAACTGGGGGAGAACTGCCACCAGTACCGCGCCGCTGACTACCAGCCCGGTGTCGACGTCATCGGAGCCATCAACCCCGGTTCAGGAGCGCTGGACCTTTACGCCCGACCCGCGGCCGCCGGACATGATGCACCGACAGACAAGACGCCCGCGGATGCCGCCACAGCCGACGACGATCACGCCGCATTGGCGCCGCCCAATGACGCGGGACCCGACACAGTCGACGATGGAAGCGCCGCGCTCGCAGAAAAGCAGCGCGCCCAAACCGCCGCCGCGGAAGCCCAGGCGCAGCGCCGGCAGTTCTGCGCCATGTTGATCAACCATCAGCCCTCCAACGCAGACCTGCTCAAAATCCTCGTAAACCAGTACCTTTCAGGTGTCGCCGCCCGCAGCGCGACATCAGCGGTCGGCGCCCTGCTACGAGACTGGGACGCCGGCTCCGACGGCACAGGGGATAAGGCCCGCAATGCCCGGGCATGGCACCGAGCCGTCGCCGCAGCCGAACTGCACACCGCAGAACTAAAGGACAAGACCTGGGACAACGACGCCGTTGCCCACGTCGAATTGCTCATGAATCGGGTCGGCTACCAGCCGACTCCTTGGGAACGCAGCCAACTCGACGCCGCCCGCCCGTGATGCAGCCTGCATCACCCGCCGCAACAACCCCAACCGATGCAGCCTGCATCACTGGCCCCGCCGCAGCCCCGAAGCGATAGGAGATCAAATTGTCCACCTACGCGGTCGCCAACCTGTCCGGCAGCGTCGGAAAAACCACCACAGTCGTGACAACCGCCGTCCAACTGGCCGCCACGGGGCTGCGGGTCCGTGTCATCGACCTCGACCCACAGGCCAACGCCAGCACCTGGTTAGGCTACCCCAACATCACCGGCACGACCATCGCCGACGTGCTGCGCCTGGAAGCGGACATCAACGACATCGAACGGCCTGCCCGCATCATCCAGGGCTACACCCATGACGGTGGTGAACCGGCCTACATCAATGATCCTGACGGCCTCATCGCTAACCTGACCGTGGTCCCAGCGGCTCGCTCCACCCTGGACAAACTGATGGTCGAATTGCCGGCGGTGGTCGGGGGAGTGATGCGGCTTAGAGATGCACTCGAAGGAGCGGCGCCGGTAGATGTCACGCTGATCGATTCCCCCGGTTCAAACAGCGCCCTGGTGACGACAGCGTTGATAGCGGCCTCAGTCGAGGAGAACGGCCAAGCAGGCTCATGGGGACTGATCACCTGCACCAAACCCGCAGGCAAAGAATCAGAAGGTATTCAGGATTTGCTGCGCGAACTGGCCATTCTTAAAAAAAGCTTCCGGATCGACGTACCGCTGATCGCAATCGTTCCGTGCGCCGTGCCGGCCACCGGTGCCGTCTACCGCGAACAGATGGAATATCTTCGAGAAGGCTTCGGCGACAAGGTCACTCCGCCGGTTCGCCGCAGCTCGATCGTCGACGAGGCCTACACCAACTACCTGCCGGTTCCGCTTTACGGATACCGCGCTAAGGACGTCAATCAAGACTACGAGAATGTGATCGACCACATGAAGCGCCACGGAATGTTCCGCCCCGCGGCCATCAATGTCTAAACCTGTAGATCAGCCCATGCCTGGCGACGTCAGCAAGGTCAACATTCCCACCGATCTACACCAGCGGGCCCGCGCAGCGGTGCGCATCGTCGAACGCGCCACCGGCCGTCGCTACACCATCGCGCAGTTCCTCCGCGAAGCCATCATCGCCCAACTGCAAGTCATCGCACGCGACTACAACTTCGACCGAGAGATTTTTCCGGACAGCCAGCGTTTAGATCCAGGCCGCCGTTGAGTTGTTTCACTCAAACTGCTGCAGACGACTCAAAATTCGTGTCTAATTTTCATCTGAAACGTCACCCGCTGTCCAATTGGAAATCCCCGTGAGACGAGGTCCAGGGACCGACGGCTGAGGAGCTCGGAAACGGATGGCCGTCTCAATCGGTCAGCGCTTCACTGTCAGAGCAACTCACGGCTCTGCGATACGCAGAGCAGCCTACGCGGTGTCGAGATTGTTAGACCTCCGGCAGAGCGCTATTGTTGCCGTCCTCGCGTAATGTGGGGAGTGCGCGACGACGCGGCTACCCGTACCGTTAAAGACCCGTATTCGTTTCCGGTGCGTTTGTGTCGCAGCTGTGCATCGGTAAGCAGTGAAAACGTTGACACCGACGCCGAATTCACGACCAAACGACGTCACAGATCCTGATCAATGCTCCCGCCGCTGGAAGCGACTGACTTCTTTTCACGCGGCGTGCGCATAGTGGGCCAGACCGGCCCGAAAGATGTTTTGTGCGGCGTGCTCGTCGACCTGCTACAGGCCGATGACCGCAGCATTGGGGCACCAGCGCGATGAGTTCCGCCGTGTCGAGCGGTCTATGCCAAGATGAGAAAGATCAAGGCAGGCTTGTTCGTCGCTCTCGACGGTGTGGTCGAGGCGCCCGACCAGTGGTATTTCCCGTTCAACGATGAGACGGGCGCGGCCGTCGATGCCACGTTCAGCGGGGCCGACACAATGTTGTTCGGCCGAAAGACCTACGACAGCTTCGCCGGCGCCTGGCCCGCCCGAGAGGGCGCCGAATTCGCCAAGCAGCTCGGCGACGTCCGCAAGCTCCTGGTCTCCCGGCAGGACCTGGACTTCACCTGGCGCAATTCCGAGCAACTCCCCGCAACACCTACATCTCCGCCAAACAAGAGATCTACACGCAAGCCCGCCACACGATCCAACGAAATCAACGCGGCATGTACGCGCATCGCCAAGCAGGTCTACTGCCGAGAACTGGCCCATGAACGCAGTTTCGGCGGCACCGCCGCCAACTTCACTTTGTCCAACAACGCCAAGATGACTAAAGCCGACCGCGCCATGTTTACTGCCTCCACTGCCCTCTACCCCGACGAAATGGTTGAACACGCAGCCTCTTTGGGCCATATGCTCGCCAGACGCTCCAAAGGGCGCGCCCACTACAACGCCAGGGCGCGGCAACGCACCCGACTTACCCGCTCAGAAGTGTTCGACCTCAACGACGCCTTGCAGTACGGGCGATTTCGCTTCTCGCACTACATCGACTCTGCCTACGCCGCCGCATTCAGCAAAGGCTCCTTGCGCGACCGCTACAGTACCGCCCCGGTGTTCGTGACACGCACGCCGGACAACGAGCGCCGAGTGCGTGCACTGGTGGCCCGGTACAACTAAGGCCGACGCCAACATGCCACGGTCGAATACATAACCGCTGTCGGCGACGGTGGGGCAGATCCCCGCGAAATGATCTACGTCAAGGGAAAGTGGGTCACCATCGAGGTGGCTGGTGGCGTATCACCCGCTCGCCACATCCGTTCTGAGTCGATGTGCACAAAACGCACTTGTGCCGTAGAACAAGCAGTGGTTGTGCGTGTCAGGCTAGCTGGCTAGCATCCCGGACATGCTAAGGGCTTATGCAGGACGTAGGTTTGCATGATGACCAGCTACCTGACTGTCGCCCTGATTCAGGCTGCGGCACAACGGGATACCGAAAACTTCGCCGCGAAGATGGCAGACGTTTCACTTGAGGCGGCAGTGGATATCTGGCTGCGGCGCGTGGCTCGACGCAAAGTCACACCCACGCAACGTGCCCGCCTGGTGGGAGCCGTGCAACGGGGCAGCACCGGAGAGACAAAAGCCGTGCAAGCAACGCTATTGCGCGCCGCCGGCCTCGATGAAAGGGTGGCCGCCGTCGCTGCGATAACGGCCGGAGCGACTTACACCGAAGTCGGGGCCGTTCTCGGCATGACCCAGCAAGGAGTCAGCGCCCGCATCCGCCCCTACATTGCCGCACGCACCCACGCATCCGAAGGCGGCCCAACATGACTGGTCTGCCAGCATCAACGGCTCTCGTTGACCGTCATGTCGTGATCCTCTCTGCCGCGGGCTCATTTACGGTTGCCGGTGACCGGCTCACCGGGCCTGTGGACGGCGCAGACAAGCTGGAGAAACTGATCCAATGGGCGCATAAGCGTGGCCTGCTGCAGCCGATACCCTCCGGAGCCACGGGGGAGGGCAGTTCTGAACCCGCAAGGGTGTGGTTGGTTGGCGCTAGCTGTCATCAGTTGATCGGCCCAGAACACAATGCGGGCGACAGCGATGCCCAGCTGGTTAAGCAGATGGGGCAGAGTTTGGCGGCCCTCGTCGGCCGCGGTTGGGAACTGCGGCGCGCTCCCGGTGGGGTAGTGCTGTCCCGTGGTATTGGCCCCCAGCGCGTTTCGGTCGAAGTCGTGGCAGAGCAACACCCCTGGCTGGCCGGTAGCAATGATGGGGTGGCAGAGGACGTGATTGAACTCGGTCGTCGGTTACGGCGGTGGTACGCCACGCTAGGCGGGCTGCCGGCGACCAATGCGGCTGCCTGCGGAGCAGTCATAAATGACCACATCATGCGGAATCGTGTCGAGCGTCGCGGTGCTGTCGTCATAGCCCCAGGGGTATTGCCAGCTCAAGTTATGCCCGAGCTGCGAGTTCAACCGGCCTGGTGTCCGCCGGCATCAGAAGTAGAGCAAGAGTTCGAGCACTGTGACGAATTGGTGTGGCTGACCCAGGAGTGCCCCCAGCTCGCCTCGGCGGGAACCCTGACATTCGGGCACGGAAACCCGCAGATACTTGACGCCGTGGCCGCGACGCGAGCCGCCCACGAGGCGAAGCGGCCGTTCGGTCTATGGCACGTGACGCTGCCCCCGGCAAGCACTTTGCAAGTTCCTCACATGCTGCCGCCCCCGCACCCCCAGATGAAGGTCGACCAAGCCGTGCAGGCATGGGTGAGCACCGAAGATCTCGACGGACTAGCAAACGACGTTCGCGACGGGGGCGCCGAACTCGGCGCGGAGCAACTGGCGATCGACGGCGCAATCGTGTGGCCCCAGCACAGTCGCATCTTGGAAGCCTGGGCGACGCGGCTTCGCCAAGCCAGGGAAGAGTTCGCCGACGATCCGCCAATGCGGGCCCTGGTCGAGTCGGCGGCCGCCAACTATCTCGACGCGCTCGCCGACCCCCGCGCCTGGCTCGACCAGAGCTGGCGTCATCACTTCCAGCCGGCGTGGGCCGCGACAATCGCCGCGCGCGTGCGATTCCGCGGCCGGCGCGCCGCGATGCGGATCTCTCGCGAATACCGGGTCTGGCCGGTGTACGCCCGCGGTGCCGCAATGATCTACGCCCTGGGCCGCGACGAGGCGACAAACGCCCGAATTGACTTGTCTGATACTCATTCTCGGCTCGGACGCATGACGGTCACCGGGCGCACAAGCGTGACTGACGACACCATCTTGGCGGTGCTGACCGCCGAGACGACGACCCAGGTGGTCGAGGCTTTGACCGCGGCGCTCGACGTTGCCGCCAACACTGAGCCCATCGATTCCGGCACTGTCCCACAAACCAGTAGTAGCGGTGGGAGCGCCGAGGGCCAGGCGTCCGTAGGAGAAGCTGCCGGGCGCCGCACCGCCGATGCGACCGCCCCGGCCGCGCAGACGGAGCCAAGTCAGGACAGCAACCCAAAGCCGCAGTCGCCGGCCAAAGGTGCGCGAACGCGCCGCACCGCAGGGTCCAACGTGGTGTCCGGTGGTTCACCTGCCGCGGTCCTCCACACCGACGGGTTGTGGCTCGCCGACGGAACCCGCGTCGAGCTCACCGAGCCGATCGCGCATGTCGGGCAGGTCGCCAAGCTGGCCTACACACATCACCTCGGCTATCGACTCAGTCCGACCTACAGTGAGCCAGGCCAGATCTGGATCACCGACGCAGCGTGCCTGGCTTTCGGCATCGACGTCGACGCGATTAGCCGCCGCGATCGCGCCAAGTCGCTGCGCCAACTCACCGAAGGCATCGACTTCGTCACCCTCGCCGTCAACGACGGCTGGAACCTCGGCGGAGCGGGGGGGGACCCCCACGCTCAACGGCTCGGCACATGGACCCGCGTTTATCGCGACGACAAGCGCGGCGTGATGATCGCACTCATCCCCGGCATGGGTTGCGGGCCCGACGAGATGCCGATCCTAGCTGACGAACCGACACCGGCCCAGATCGCCCACCGACTCAAACTGCTCGCCGACACATTGCGGTTTCCATGGAAGATCAACGCCGGAGTATCCGCCGTGGACCTGATGCTGCAGACCAGAACCAAGACATGGTCACCGCAAGAGTGGCGAGACGACGTGTTCGCACCATCGACGACCACCCCGCCGTTCGGCATTGGTGACGTCGAATCAGACTTCGACTGGTCACGGCAACCCACCAGCGAGGAAAGCCAACGCCGCTACGTGCATGCCTACGACCGCGGCGGGTCATATGTGGCTGGCATCGCCGGCCTGGAGTTGCCGATCGGCGATCCGGTCCACCACCCCGACGGCGCACGCTTCGATGCCAAGACGCCCGGATACTGGCTAATCGACATCCCTGAACCGTCCGACTGGCGGCTCCCATACGTGCTGAACCCCAGGGGACTTCATTTCACCGGCCCTAAATGGGTGTGCACCCCCACATTGGAACGCGCCGCAGCACTCGGCTACCAGCCGGAGGTCCTCGAGGCCTGGCTGTGGTCGCGGCACGGTCGAGTGCTGCTCGGTTGGTACGAACGATTCCGCGACGCCAGTACGATGCTGGACATCGATGATGCCGACGCCCAGGCCGCCCGCGATCAGGCAAAGATCATCCGCACCCACGGAATCGGCATCATCGGCTCCGACGAGCACCTCAAAGGAAAACCCGCCTACAGCCCAGAACGGCGACTGCATGTGCTTTCCAAAGCCAAGGCCAACATCGTCTACCGGCTACAGCAGATCGGCGAAAAGATTGGACAGTGGCCCTTGGCGGTAGCCACCGACACCGTGCTGTACGCCTCCGACGACCCAGATCCTGTGACAGCGTGGCCCGGCGGGCCTGAGTCGCTCGGCCGCGGCTTCGGACAGTACAAACCGGAGGCCTCCGGGCTGCTTGCCGAGCACCTCGAGCACCTCAACGGGCGCGACTATCGCGGCAAACGCGATTTAGTTCCCGCCGCCGACTGGCGCGCATCCCTGCCGAGCACCGTTGACGATGATGACGGGAGCCGCTGATGGCCAGGCAAGGTCGCCGGCGCAGCCGGATCAGCGCCGGCGACCTGGCCGGCTACGGTTCGGTCGCCAACGACACGGTCGACGTCGAGCGCGCTGCGCATGGTCTAGGTGTATCGAAAACAGAGGTGCGCCAAGCCATCAGGCAAGCACAAGCATCCCAGAGCAACACGTTCGTGCGGCGCATCTCAGGGCGGCGCGAGGCAGACTCCGCTGAAGGCGCCAGCATGCGGGGCATGCTGCAAGCCGCATTCGGCCGCGGCCCCCGCGGCGGCGCGGTCAACGCGAAAGCCGCCGCGCAGTCATTGGGAGTTTCCCCAGTCACGGTGCGCCGCTGGGCCGCCGGAACCCAGAAACCGTCGCCGGGTCGACTGGCGGCGATCCGTGCTGCCGCGCGGCGCGTCACGACCACCAAACGCGGCCGTCGCGCGGCGACGTCGGACTTTCGCGCCAGCCCGCAGGGAAGCCAGGCGCTGTGCACCGGCAGCAAGATCTGGATCAGCGGCGAACAGGGCGTCGGCGGCTACGACCAGGGCTACGCGCGCGATCGCCGCGTGGCCACCGACATCAGTCCCGAGGAACTCGAGGCGATGCTGCGTGCCTACGAGGACGGCGGCGACAGCGGGCTGCGTGACTGGATGAGGGAATTCTTCGACGACAAATACGTCGCCGGTTGGGATTTCGTCACCATCGACGATTTCGGTATCGTCACACCCGAATGAGCAACGCAGCCAAAGCGATACGGTCTGCGAGGGGACCGCGCTGGAGCCGCAAAAGGCTCATCGGCATGCTTTTGGACTGCTACGGCCCCACTATCCGCGGTGGCGTCAATGTCGCCGCTGTTGCGGAGTATGCGGGCGTCTCAGTGTCCACAGTGCGGCGCTGGATCTCTCGCCGGCATCCGCCGTCTCGCCGGCTGGCGATTCCCAAGCACCGAATCACTCAGCTGCAGCGCGGTCCAGCCGAGGTCGAGCGCCGAAACGAACAGCAGTACCAATACGCGCTCAATGCGCTCAAGGCGATCAACGACGAACGCTCGATCTTGCCGGCCTGGCGTGAACAAGGCTGGCTCAACCCGCACACCGTCGCCATCATGGAAATCCACGGTAAGCCATGGCGTCAGGTTGCCGTCACCAACGCAAGCAGGCGGGCTGTGGGGGAGTTGCGCCGTCGCGGTAGGATAGTGGCCAAGCTAACACTGGCGACGCGGTTTCACGCCCAGTTCCTCGCCTATGCCGTGATGACCCGACAGCTGGCATGGCGGGTCCATCCCATCGCGAAGTGCCTTTCTGCTGGCCGTACCCAGGTATGGATGGCGGATGCGCCACCAGTAGATCTGGCTGCGTTAGCGAACGAGCTTGGATTCGAAAGTTGCGAGCCCTTAGGTTAGGCTTCAACCGGTGGCATTGATCAGGCGTACGCGTCAGGCAACCGCGGCAGCGGTTGCGCCAAGTGGAAAGCCGATCGTGACGAGGTGAATACAATACGCTAATCGCGTAAGCGATTAGCGGGGCTAGCTAATTTCGGGCGGGCTTGCCCGGCCCGAGGGAAAGGGGTTAAGAGCCGACGCAGTCGGCTCCAGAG
>NZ_LR655740.1 GCF_902168065.1 Mycobacterium tilburgii
CGCCCGCCCGCGGCGGGCGTCCCGGACGACCCGATGTCCCTGAGCCCGGTGACCGGAGCGGGCCCGTTGGCCGCGCTGATCGCGGCGGCGTTGCTCCAACTTTGCGGCACCGACAGCGAGCCCACCAGGTGCGCGTTGCCAATGCCGGCGGAGGTGGAGGCCAGGCCTGCCGATCCCACCGTCTCGGAGTCCAGACCGGCGCTGGCACTTTCGGCACCGGCGGCGAAGGTGTCCAGACCACCCAGCGACGTGGCCGCCGTCTGCAGGAAGTTTAACCCTTCGACTGTGGAGATGATGCTCTGCGGATTGAACGGACCGCCGGCGAGCGAGCCATTTAGGATCGAGTTGGAAAAGAAGTTGCTTTGCAGGAACTGGCCCAGGGCCGTGTTGTTGTTCCCGTCCAGAAACTGCATCAGGTACCAGTACGGGCTGCCCGGTGTCGGCGCCGTAGCTGAACTCGGGTCATCGCCCGCCGAAAAATCCGACAGGATCGACAGCGCATTGCCGGTACCGGAGTTGACCGCCTGATTGACCGCTTGGTTTTGCTCGTTAGCCCCCTCGGGGGTGGTGTTGGTCTGCGGCGAAGTGAACGGCGTCATTTGTGTGGCGGAGCTCGAGGCCAGGGCGTAGCCGTTCATCGCGGCGGCGTCTTGGGCCCACATCTCCACGTATTCGGCCTCGGTGGCCGCGATCGCCGGCGTGTTCTGGCCAAAGATGTTGGTGGTCACCAAGTTCAGCAGCAGGGCGCGGTTGGCCGCGATCACCTGTGGCGGCACCGTCATCCCGTATGCGGCCTCGAAGGCGGTAGCGGCCTCGTTGGCCTGGTGGCCGGTTTTCTCGGCTTGAGTCGCGGTGGCGTTCAGCCAAGTCAGATACGGCACCGCAGCAGCGATCATCGATGCGGACGACGGGCCGTACCAGCCGGTGGTGGTCAGCTCTCTGAGCACGGAATCGTAACCCGTAGCTGCCGAACGTATATCGGCAGCCAAAGTGTTCCAGGCCGCAGCCGCGGCAAGCAACGGCCCCGAGCCGGGGCCAGAGTACAGTCTGGCCGAGTTGACTTCCGGCGGTAACATCGCAAAATCCAGCATGGTTCCACCTCGGCGCTTAACAGACGCTAGGAGCGATCGCTGCCTCGGTGGTTGCATGCAACCGGGCATTGGTCAGTACGACAGAGCTCATCGAAGTTCTCCTCGAAGAAGGTGAAGCGGGGCCGCGACGTCACAGCTAAGCTATACACCGCTTATGCAACATGCGTAAATAACTCGGTGCGGACGGCGAGTATCGTCGTGGTCGGCTCGAACGAAAACGTCATCGATCGAAAAGCTGGACTAGAACAGGGACTAATTTCGCTCTCACCTCCTCCACGCCTGGGCACACCGCGATGCCAAATTTTGCAAGAATGGAGTGAGGATCCCGGGCGAATTCGCAGGATCCCGCACCCCTCTCGTCAGAGCTTTGGCGCCATACTGCGTAGCCGGCTAGACCCAGGCCACAAGCCTCTTGGGCTCAACCCTTAAGCCGGGAGGAGCTGTCCTGACCCTGGGCGTCTTTCGACGTTTGGGATCAGAGTGGCCTGTATCCGTATGGAAGCCTCACCTAACGAGGTGCTTGCACGACACATCGTGGCACCCCGCACTCGGCGAGTCAAGCTAGATGCGATGCATTTGCAACAATTCGATGCACCGATGTGAAGGCACGGCTGGAATGCCTAGTCCGGCTTCTTATCCGCGACCGCCGCACTGAGCCCGTCGAGCAGGTCTTCGCGGGTCAACTCACGGAAACGCAGCAGCTGAAGCCCGCTGAATTCCATGGTGTCGCTGGCCAACACGGCGTCGAGATCCTCGTCGTCAAGACGAAAACTACGGTGGTCACGAGCCTTCTCCACCACGTTGCGCACGAAGCCAGCGTTGCCCAGCGTGTCGATGCCCCGAATCAAATCGCCGTCTTCCGAGTAACTTTCGTCGGAGTAGAACTTGGTGTACGACGGCAACAACGCCTGGGCCGACTCCTCGGTGATGACGTCGTCGTTCTCCTGGCCCATCAGGCGGGTAAGCGCCACCAGCTCGTCCGGGGTGTAACTGAAGAACTCGATTACCGTCGAAAAGCGCCGTCGCAGACCCGGGTTCACGTCAAGCATCTTTTCCATCGCCTTGGCATATCCGGCGCCGAACACCACTAGATCGTCGCGATGATTCTCCATGTACAGCAATAAGGTGTTGATGATCGCGTTGCCGTAGGGGTCGCCCTGTTGGTAGCCCTTCTCGTGCAGCGTGTGCATCTCATCGAAGAAGACGGCCCCGCCCAGGGCGCCCTCGAGCATCTCCTCGGTGTTCTTCTCCGCGTCCGCCATGTAGCGGCCCAGCAGCTTGGTGCGGCTGGTCTCCACCACCACCGGCTTGCGCAGCACCGTCAAACCGCACAGCTGCTTGCTGAAAGCCCGTGCCACCGAGGTCTTTCCGGTACCGGGCGGACCGAGCAGCAAGGTGTGACGCGAGGTCACCGGCACCGGAAGGCCCATCTTCTGCCGCGCCAGATTCACCTTGGTCGTCGACTTGATGAGCTTGATTTCCCGCTTCGCGCGCTCCATGCCGAGCATGGCGTTGATCTCGGCATCGCCTTCGGCCAGATACCTCGCAGCCTCTTCGGCGTGCCGGGCGGCCTCGGTCTGCGCACGCGTCGGCGCGCTGGCCGGGTCCCACGGGTCCGTACGGGCCTCAATGGTTTCCGGGTCCGTCAATATCAATTGGTAGTTCGCGTTGTCGAGAGCCTCGCGCGCCGGCGCGAACTTGGGATCCCGCGAATACACCCGCCGCAACACCTCGACGGCCGCGTCCTCGCGGCCCATGTGTCGCAGACACATGCCTTGGGTGTAGAGCGCCACGTTGGCCGCGCCCGGCACCCGATCCGCTTCGATGGCGTCCTCGCTGCGGCGCACCGCCTCTTCGAATACCCCGAGCGACGCCAGCGCAGTCGTCGCCATCGCCGCCCCGGCGGCCTTCAGCTCGGGGTTGCGCCAGATCTTTCCCTCCGGGAATTGGTTGAGCACGTCCGGCCAGCGGCCGGTGCGGAAGTACAGGATGCCCCGCACGTACGCGATGAGCTCCTCGTCGAGGGGCTGGCGGGGCTCTACGCCGTCGAGTAGCTCGGCGGCTTCCTGGTACCGCTTCGCCTCGGCGAGCACGGCGGCGTAGGCACACGCGAGCGACTCGACGCTGACCACGGCCAGGTTCAGGAACAACCCGTCGGACACGTCGGGATGGAACTGTATTTCGGTCACCCCGAGCCTACGGGTCTCCCAGCCGAAGGCGCTGACCGACGCCCAGGCTCCGGCAACCACCTCCAGGACGCTAGGGTCGTCCGCCAGCAACCGGGCCAGCCAGGCATCACACATCGCCGGGTTAAGCTTAGTGGCTGTGGTGAACATTCGCAGTGCCACCCGCGGGTTGTGGCTGGGCTGCAGTCCGTTGACGGAGATTCCCGACGCCAGCAACCCGGCGATCAGCGCGTTACGGGCGTCCTCCGCCACCGACGGTGACCGGCTCATTGATTTGCAAGCGGACTCGCAAGCGGGCGTTCGGCGCCCTCTTGCACCTGGCACACCTGCAGCACTAAGTCATCGTCCTCGCGCAGCTCACGGTTGGGCACGACCAACAGCGGGCGGGTTGTCGGGGCGGGCAGGCTGGCACGCACCGCGGCCAGCTGACTGCCGGTCAGCCGGTTGAGGCCGGACGGCACACCGCGCGGCAGCCTGCTGTCGCTGTGATACCGGACCAAACCCGCAACCTGGAACTGGCCGTCGTCCGCAGTGAGCTGCAGGGTGACCACGGTCACCTCCGCATCGGGCAGCCACAGCTCCTCGAGCGTCTCGCTGGTGATGTCCGACGGCGTCAACCAGAAACTGGTGGCGAAGCCGTTGAAGTGCTTGAGGTAGCGCCAACCCGGCCGGCGCCACGTCGGCTCCAGATCCGCCAGCACCGCGCTGTCGACTTCGGCGATCTCGTCGGCGGTCAATGGCCGGGCCACACATCCGGGCGCGTCGATGTCGTGGACCAGCCGTTCGGTGGCCGCGGCCAGCGTCGAGGCCAGCGAGTCCCGGGCCGCCACCGCGGCGACGTTGGCCTGCGGGTTCATCCGCAGCACCAGCCAGGTGCGGCGCAGGTAGGAGGCAGGTTGTTTGCTGACCAGGCCCCACTCTTCGGGGCCCAGTTTGTCGAGCTTGGACAATTCGGCCGCGTTGCCGCCGCGACACATTTGCACCGAGACGATGTCGATGCCGTCGAGGAGCACATCGAACTGCCGCAGCCCGGCGGCAACCGAGCGCACCAGGACCGAAGCCGGCGCGGGGTTGCGCGGACGGTGCCGCGTCGCGGCGTCTTTGTCGCCGTCGAGCGCGATCACGGTGACCAGGCGGCCGTCGTATTCGCGGACGCCGACCTTGTCCAGCCCGAATCGGCGCTGGTGGTCCAGCGCGGGTGTGCAACCCGCCGTGAGCGTGGTGCCCGGGTCGGCCGACCAGTCCCACAGCCATCCGGCTAGTCCGGACGTCACAGTGAGCCCGTGATGGGTGACCAGCGACAGCAGCACGACGATCGCCGAGATGCCGACACCCACCCACCGCGCGATGCGGTATTGGCCCTGCCACGACTCGGGGCAATGGTTGGCGATCAACAAGATCGCCACGACGATTAAAAACACCGTCGTGACCCGCGCCCACGACAAAGACAACCCGAACCTGCGCTGAGCCTTCATCGTTGTTGCTACTCCGCCCTTATTGCTGCTGCCTGCGGCGCTTCATCAACGTCGCGATAGCAAATACTGCGCCGCCTATCAGTAGTGCTCCGGTCAACCCCCCGGCAGCTACCCACACCGGAACCATGTCGCGGTTTGGGGGTGGCTTCGGCACGTTCAACGGTATCGACAGTTGCTGTGGCGGTTTCAACGGCCCGTCCGGCACGTCCCACGTCAGTGCCGCCACCGGGTCGACGATGCCGTGACCGATCTGGTTGTCGACACCGCGGGCCGGGGCCCGGGCGGTGCGCTCCAGGCGATTGATCACCTGGTAGGCCTTCAACTGCGGGTATTTGGCGCGGACCAGCGCCGCCACTCCGGACACGATCGCGGCCGAGAAGCTGGTACCGCTGGGAACGAGCAGTGAATTGTCCGGCCCGTCGATGGCGTTGATCAGGCCGTCGTCCCGGGGTGAGAGCCCGACGACGTCGGACCCGGGCGCGGCGATGCCGACCCACGGCCCGGCGACGCTCGACGGGGTCTGGCCCTGGCCGCCTTGTGTCTGTGGACGACCCTCGGAGTCGACCGCGCCGACGGTCAGCACGTAATCGCTGAACCAGGACGGCGTCACCACGGTGGTAACAGCGTTCCAGTCGCGCGGGTCCTTCGGCTTCAGCGGGTCAAACGCAGGGTTCTGCTTGCAGTCCCGTTTGCTGGTGTCGCCCGCGGCGGCGACGATGACGACGTTCTTGTCGACCGCCGCATAGCGGACCGCCGCCCCCAGCGCGCGCTGGTCGATGATGTTGCGGGCGCTCATGCAGGTCACGTCGGAAATGTTGATCACCGACGCCCCCATGTTGGCGGCGTGCACGATCGCACGGGCCATCGTCTCGACACCGGTGATCTTCGCCGCGGTCTGAGGGTCCTCATCGCCGGTGTAGGCGTCTTTCAGCCCGAACGCCTGACTGGACTGCCGGATCGAGATGATGTCGACGTCCGGGGCGATACCGCTGTAGGCGTCCGGCGCCGGCCCGGGCCCCGGCGGGGGTGGCGCGGCGGGCGCGGGTGCCGACGCCAACGGCCGCGGATTGCCGACATGCACCGCCTGGCCGCGACCCGAGTAGTTGGGGATGGTCACCGTGCCGCCGCCGAAGTTGGCCGCGCCGGCGTAACCCGGGCCGGGCGCCGGCGGGCCCGTAGGCGCGGGCGGCGCTGCCGGTGGTACTCCAGGAGCCGCAGGAGCTTTGGGTGCGGGAGGCACCGCGGGTCCCGCCGGGGGCTGCTCCGGCTGGGGCGGCGCGGCCGGCACCCACGGTGGCAGGCCCGGCTGACCCTCCTCCGGGGGCGGCTGTGCGGGCACCATTATCACCGTTTGGGGCAGCGGCGAGAGCGTCACGGTCTGCGGCGGTGGCGCTTTGGGCGGTGCCTCGGTAGTCGGGATGGTCACCGGTTTGCGCGGGGCCGCCGGCGGCCCCAGCGCACCGTTGGCCGGTGCGGCGCCGATCATCGACGCCACGATGGTGCCGTGCGCGTCGCAGTCCGACAGCCCGTCACCCGCCATGATGTAGTCCCCGCCGGGGATCAGGTGCGGAAACCTGGGGTACGGGGTGACACCGGTGTCAATGACCGCGACCTTGATCCCCGCACCGCGGCCGAACTGCCAGGCCTCCTGCAGGTCGAGCATGTCCATGTACTTCGGCTGCAGCTTGAAATCGGTGCCGGGCAGCACCCCGACCTCAGTGCAGTACGAGTTCTGCTTCATCGGCGCAGGCGGTCCGGGCGGGCCGTCTGGCGGGACCGCGGCCGG
This sequence comes from Mycobacterium tilburgii, assembly GCF_902168065.1. Lineage (GTDB taxonomy): Bacteria > Actinomycetota > Actinomycetes > Mycobacteriales > Mycobacteriaceae > Mycobacterium > Mycobacterium tilburgii. Next base: position 6,539 of record NZ_LR655740.1, read on the forward strand.
ATCGATCTGCGGCGGCGATATTGCGTACGCCGGAGGTAGGCCGGCTAGTGCACCAGACGTGAGCAGGAGTGCTGCGACCGCCGCACGAGAAGCGCGTCCACACCACACCTTGCCGTTACCGGTACCGGATTGCCGCATAAACATTCATCAACCACAACGCAAGCGGGAAGATCGGCATCAGGCAGACGTACTCGATCCACTCCACGAACTTGCGGAACAGCGGGCTGTAAATGCTGTTCGGTACGACCGCCGCGGACACCAGGCCCGCCGCGGGCAGCAGCACCAGGATCGCCACGCAGACCGATACCGACAGCGGCGACTGCAACTCCAGGGCGTAGCGCACCACGACCGCACCGACGATCAGGACGGAAGTCCCGGCCAGCGAGATCGCCTGCAAGCGGTCCACGTAGGAGCGGCCGCGCAGCATCAGGAATCCGGCGCAGAAGCCGGCCAGCAGCAGCGGCAGCCAGCGCTGTCCGGTGTGCGGGTCCGACAGTCCGGCCAACGATACCACTGTCAGCACGCCGAACCCAATCAGCAGTCCGGACAGGAACGAGCGGGCACGTTCGGCCTGCAGCAACACGTCGCGCACCGATGCGGGTCCCTCGAGGACCGGCGGGCCACCGTCGTTGCGCACGACGGTGGTGGGCAGGTCGGGTCGCGCTTCGAACACCCAGCGGCTGGTGGCCGACGGGAACACCGGAAGCCGGATGCCGGACAGCCGGCGCGACATCGCGGGCGCACATTGGTAGCCGATGACGCTCACCAGCACGATCGTGGTCAGCATGGTCACCGCGCTGGTCAACGCGACCATCCTGGCCAGCGCCGCGATCGTGGTGATCACGCCGATCGTGACGAGCGCGGTGTACAACGCCAGCCGCCGCCCGGTGAACCGCAGGGCCAGCAGCGAGGAAATGGTGAGCACACCAAAGCCCAACACCGCGTGCGGGGATCCGACACCGCCGGGCGGTGCCGCGGCCGCCGCGATCGCCAGCGGCGCGAGGCTACTCACCAGTATGATGTCAGCGACGCGTCGATCGCTCTGGGTGTGCGCGCGCATCAGCAGCATCATCGACACGCCCAGCACGACCGCGGCGATCACGGCGGCGTAGATCGTGGTTCGCCACGAGTTGTGGTGCCAGCGCCACCAACCGAGCAGGGCCGACGCGACGACCACGCCCGTGGCCACCATCGAGGCGCCGACCTGCACCGCGACCACGGGATCGATCGCGGCGAAGCGCTTGCTGAGGTTCTGCGAGACCGCGGTGGAGATGTGCTCGATGACCTGCGAGCGCTTCTCGTTGTCCGGGATGAACCGAATCCACAGCCGGTCGCCGTCGTACACCTCCTGCTCGGTCAGCGATTGGGTGGCCCGCAGGGGTGAGCCGTCCACCAGGCACAGCGCCCATTTACCGCGACCGGTTGCCTCCAGCGGTGTCTCGCCGAGCTCACGCAGCCGGCTGTTGACCACCTTCAGCAGCGGGTCGGTCATCACCGAGACTGGGGCGCTGGCGTCCAGCAGGACACCGATTTGGATGCCCTCGCCGGCCATGATGCCGACGACGACTGCCCGCGGTTGGGCGATTCCCTCGAGATCAGTCTGTGGTGCGTCAGCTACCGCAGTTACCGCAGTCAATCGGGCTGCCCCCCCGTCGTGATGAAACTATGTGCCCGTGTCGCCAGTCGCGTGGAGGGTTGTGTCGACATACTCACCGATTCGCCGGAAAGTAGTAGTCCGACGTATTCCAATTCCATTTAGTCCGCCTCGCGATTGATGATTCCGGTGACATTGACTTTTGTGTTTGCTGCAGATTCTCAGAGCAGTATGACGGCTTTGCCTCGCCCCCGCATGTTGAATTCAAAAGCGTTACAGGGCTTAGCAATTCACATCGATCAAACCCTGCTATGCGTCTTCCACTCGCCATAAGGCAGGGTGTCTAGCACGGTCTTAACACCCACTTGCACAAGTTGCGGGGTTGCCGGGCAGATGGCTAGCCAGGCCTCCCCCGAGCCAGCGGTCCGCGCTTGTTGATAAAGCGCGATACGGCCGCCGGAACCGTCCTTTAATGACAGCACCGAGGCGCTCGGGCCCTTTGCGTCGTCCCGGTACTGGCGCGCATAAACAGCAACTTCGGCCGCCGGATCTGACAGCGCTTGTCCCAGCGCGGCCACCGTCGCGGCGCTGATGCCCATCCGGCGTAGATCGCCTCCGGAGAACACGTTGAAGCCGGACTCCTGCCAGGACTTCGTGGCCTCCAGCATGTCGTCCAGCGGCACGTTGACGGCGTTGATGGCGGCCGGCTCCGCGTGGTGAATCGACTCCAGACCGTCGAGCACGAGCGCGGCGATCGACGCGCTGTCCGCGACGGCGACGTCGTCGACGGTGATGTCGGCGCCGACCCGCACCGCGGAAACCCAGTGCTGGCCGCGCCGGGCCAGGACCACCCGGAACTCGTTGTCCGGGATGTCGCGTGAGCCCGGAGCCTGGTTTTCGTCATCGACAACGCCGTACAGCAGCTTGCCGCGGGACAGCAGCGCGATGACTTCGAGGTCGGGGGCGGCGAGCACCCGCATCCGTGCCGCGACTTCCTCGTGGACCTCGTCGCCGACGACAATGCCCTGCTCGCGCATCACCGCCATGCCGGGGTGATTGTTCAGCCAGTCATTGCTGTCGGTAGATACGTATGGACGGCACCGCAACTCCGGAGCGACGTGCCGAATGTCCAGGAGTGCTTGGAGCATCCAAAAGCCGTCGACGTTAACGGTGATGTCGGTGCGAGTGCTCTGCTGGTCCATCAGTACCTCGAATATCGTTGTGCACGGAAACCGCAGCACGCGGCAGCACACCGAGAAAATGGTGTGCTGCCGCGCTTGAAATTAGGGGTGTCAGGCCCAGCTGGCCCCGACGGCGCTGTCGGTGCTGGCCATGTTGTTGCCCGCGGTCTGCACCTTCTGCCCGTGCTGGTTGGCCTGCTCGTAGATCACCTGGAAGTTCCGGCCCAACTGGGTAATGAACTCCTGGCAAGCCACCGAACCGGCGCCGCCCCAAAAGTCGCCGGCGGCCAGCACATCGCGAACGATGGACTGGTGCTCGGCCTCCAACGAAGCGGCCTGCGCGCGGATCAGCGCGCCGTGCGCGTCGACATCGCCGAACTGGTAGTTAATGCTCATAACGTTGCTCTCCTAAGTCTGAAGGTTACGCAGCCGTAAGTGTTACGACTAGTGGCTGAGGGCTTGCTGCGAAGCCTGCTCTTGCGTCTCGTAGTTGTTCGCGTCGCGGATCAGTCCGTTGCGCACACCGTGCAGCAGGTTGACAATGTTGTTGAACGCCTGGTTCATCTGGCCCATCGTGTCGTACGAGGTGGCCTGCGCCTGACCGCTCCAGCCCGCACCGGCGATGTTCATCGACGACGCCCACATCTTGCGAGCCTCATCCGACACCGTCTGGGCGTGCATCTCGAAACGGCCCGCCATCGCCCGCATCGCGTGCGGGTCAGTCATGAAACGTGTTGCCATGTTGCCTTTCTCCTTAATTCTTTGGGTGTCGAGATTGTTGTGATGGACATGAATGTCCGATAGCCACGAATCGTGCTGCGGCTGCCGAACTGGATGTCTAAGACGCTGCCCCTCAACTCGCTTCAAGGCCAAGGTCGGAAGTCCCGTGCCGGGACAACCTCGGCCTCTACCGAGCCGGCCGGTTAACCGGCAGCGGCAGCGTTGGCGGCTTCGGTCAGCGCGTACGACCCCGAGCTGGTGCTCAGGGTCTGGACGAACAATTCGTGGATCGCATCCGCCTGGGCGCTGACGGCCTGGTACATTTGTGCGTGTGCGGCGAACTGCGCCGCGGTGAGCACCGAGACTTCGTCGGCAGCTGCCGGCACCACCCCGGTCGTCGGATCCACCGCAGCCGCGTTCTGAGCCTTGAGCCCCAAGCCGATCCCCCGCAGGGTTAAGGCCGCCGCGGCCAACGCCTCGGGCTGTGTCGTCACGAATGACATGTTGTTCCTCCTCCGTAATACCCAACTCTCTGCATGAGAGTAGATGACCTTCTTCGATTAGGCCTGTTACGCGGACCGTCCGTTCACAATTGTTCACGGAACAGTACGGCGAATTCACTTTCAGTAACGACACAGTTAACAGCGTTCTGGGCGCTTTAGGGCCTCTGAGCAGCGAAATCACAGAACACCACATACAACTCTGCCCTGTCGTCGAGTGTTGCTGACAGGGACTTTGTTTCCTGTCGCGCCACCGGCTGCCGGGTAAAAATCTCCTGGCCGTTAATCGGCCGTACATCCCAGCAACGCCGCAGGCAGGAGCGGGCAGTGGGGATCGCATCGCCCAGGGCGTGCCGCCGGTCAACGCTGCCTGCATATATATCCGCGCTGACCGCGGCGGTGCCGAAGACCAGCAACTCCGGTGGCGCTGGTCGTGATTTGCTGTGCGCACGATGTGTCCGGCCGGTGTCGTACGGGTGGGTTAGCCGGCGAAGGGCGGGCGTGCCATGACGGTGGGCTTGAAGCCGTAGCGAGGTCCGGAGCCGGCGAATCCGTGCGAGCCGCCCATGCCCGCGAGGGGTATGCCACCGAGCAGGTTGCCCGAGCCCGCGGCCTCGGGTGCGGCGCTGATCGCGCTGACCGGCACAGCGGTGGCGGGGCTGATCGCGGGTGCGGCTTCGGACCACACGGCCGGCACCGACAGTTTGCCGATCGAGGCCGCGTTGCCCAGCCCGGCGGCCACCGCCGGTGCGGTGTGTGCGACGCCACCCCCGAGCATGCCGCCCAGACCGGCCAGACCCTTGGGGGTCGCCGCTGCACCGGCGACCGGGGCGGTGAGGGCGCCGGTGGCCTTGGCGATCTGCACACCGAAGTTGCCCATACCAACACTGAAGTAAGGCAGACCCTCAGTGTTGTAAGCGAAACCGGCGAACGGGCTCAGGCCCTCGACAAACTCTGCCAAGCTGTGCGGCAGCGTCGACTGACCGGTCAACAGAAACCATACCTCCGTGAGCGGATCCGTCGGGGTCGGGGTGGCCGCGGCGGCCAGCGCCTTGGGCGTCTGCGAGATCGCGCCGGCGGTGGTGCTGGCCGCGTTGCCCGCTGCCGTGCCCGATGCCGCGCTGACGGCGCTGCTTTGTTGGGCCTGACCGTTCGGGTTGGTAACCTGCGGAGCCGCCTTGAACTCGGTGACCTTGGTCGCCTGCGAGGCCTGCGCCGCGTAGTTGTACATGGTATCGGCGTCCTGCGCCCACATCTGCCCGTACTGCGCTTCCAGCTGGGCGATCACAGAAGCGTTCTGCCCCAACACGTTGGTCTGCAACGCCTGCCCCAACAGTGCACGGTTCTGCGCGATCAGCGACGGCGGCACCGTCGCCCCAAACGCACCCTCAAACGCCGCCGCGGCGGCGGTCAGCTGCGATGCTGTGTGCTCGGCCTGCTCCGCGGTGATCTTCATCCACGTCACATACAGGGTCAACGCCTGGACCGCGGCGGCCGAAGCCGGTCCCAGCCACTCCTCGCTGACCAACTGGGTGACCACGGCGTCGCAGCCCAGCGCGGCCGAATTGAGCTCGGCGGCAAGGAAATTCCATGCCGAAGCGGCCGTCGTCATCGACGTCGAACCGGCGCCGGCATACATCCGGGCCGAGTTCACTTCCGGAGGTAACGCCCCAAAATCAATCGCCATGGTCGTGCCGCCTAAATTGCTGGTCGGATTGAGGATTGCCAAGATCTGTGAGTCATCCCGCCGATGGTGGACGGGTCAGGACGGCGCGGCGGAAGCCGTACTTGTGTGTGAAAGCGGTCGCGCCCCGCCGTCTTACGCCGCCGGTGGGCACGCCCTGCAGGACGGCGTTGTTGGTGGGTCCGGCCCCGGAACCGGCCACCTGGCTGATCGTCGTCGCGTGAATGGCGGATTCCTGCACCGCGCCGGAGGCGCTGCCCCACCCGGACGGCACGGACAACCCGCCGATCTTGGTTGAGGCCGCAAAGCTCGCCCCAATGCCGCCCGGATGGCCACCGCCCAGCGCCGCCAGTCCGGAGAACTGCGGGGTCGGATACCAGGCACCGGACGCCCCGGCGGTGGTTCCCGCCCCGAACGTCAGCTGCCGCTGAATCGAATAGCAGAAGCTTACGATCCCCGTGCCGAAGTAGGAAAACCCGGTCAGGTTCTTGAAGACCACGGTGTAGAAGCTGGGCGTGAGCCCCATCGGATTGTCCGGAGTCGGGATGGTGAGCCAGCTGGACCACCACGGCGGATCGGTGGCCGTGCCTGTGGAATTTGCGGGCGCGACCGTCGACAGTTGTTGCAGTGCTTGTGGAACCGCGTCGGTCGAGGCCAGTTGTGGCGTAGCGCCAGCGGCGTTCTGCGCGGATTGGCCGGCGGGCTCGGACACGGCCTTGGCCACCGCAAGCGCCTGGCTGGCCGTCGCGTCCGGGGTGGTGGTGTCCGGTGGTGGTTCGAATGGCGACAACTCGGTCGCGGCGGCCGAGGCGGCAGCATAGCCGTACATCGCTGCGGCGTCTTGGGCCCACATCTGCAGGTACTGGGCCTCGGTAGCCGCAATCGCCGGCGTGTGCTGACCGAAGAAGTTGGTCGCAATCAGCGTGGCCAACAACATGCGGTTCGCCGCGATCACCTGCGGCGGCACCGTCATCGTGAAGGCCGCCTCGAACGCGGCAGCGGCGGCCCCGGCCTGGCTGGCGGTCTGCTCGGCCTGGGCCGTCGCCGCGCTGAGCCAGCTCACGAAAGGCGCCACCGCGGACACCATCGACGCCGCGGCGGGCCCGAGCCAGGGCCCGCCTGTCAGCTCGGCGATCACCGAGTCGTACGCACCAGCGGCCGTGTCGAGTTCCGCGGCCAATCCGTCCCAGGCCGCCGCCGCGGCCATCAGCGGGCCCGACCCCGGGCCGGTGTAGATCAACCCCGATGTGATTTCTGGCGGTACCAGACCATAGTCCATGCGCTACGAAGCCCCCCGTACGAACAGCATGTGTTCCTTGCAAGTGGAATCTCGACGACGTGACCCAACGCTCTTAGAGTGCGAGGCTAAAGCGGTCTGAACCGATGGCAAAGCCGCATGTCGTGGCTCTGCGCGCGACGCACGGCCACCTGGACTCGAGTTATTGACAGATGTCGAAGATGCCAGCAAACGGGCGCCGCCGCGGTGATTGAGCAGTAACCTGCGATGATTTGCGAACAACGCCACATTGCGGAGTTTGCTATTGTTCGGACCGCTCCTCAATTCGTAGGCAAGAAAAATGCCTCCCCCGGATAAAAATCCGCGAGCGGCTAAATGCTGCGCTGCTGGCGGCTAATCAGCCGCAAAACGATCGGCCGACACAAGTGCGCTAGATCGGTGCTGATCGGGTTTGTATCGGAGCAGATTGGCCCACAACGGAACGCACGTACGGACGGCGTGCGCCGTCGTACGTGCGTTCGGAAATCGCGCGGTGGGTTAGCCGGCGAAGGGCGGGCGTGCCATGACGGTGGGCTTGAAGCCGTAGCGAGGTCCGGAGCCGGCGAATCCGTGCGAGCCGCCCATGCCCGCGAGGGGTATGCCACCGAGCAGGTTGCCCGAGCCCGCGGCCTCGGGTGCGGCGCTGATCGCGCTGACCGGCACAGCGGTGGCGGGGCTGATCGCGGGTGCGGCTTCGGACCACACGGCCGGCACCGACAGTTTGCCGATCGAGGCCGCGTTGCCCAGCCCGGCGGCCACCGCCGGTGCGGTGTGTGCGACGCCACCCCCGAGCATGCCGCCCAGACCGGCCAGACCCTTGGGGGTCGCCGCTGCACCGGCGACCGGGGCGGTGAGGGCGCCGGTGGCCTTGGCGATCTGCACACCGAAGTTGCCCATACCAACACTGAAGTAAGGCAGACCCTCAGTGTTGTAAGCGAAACCGGCGAACGGGCTCAGGCCCTCGACAAACTCTGCCAAGCTGTGCGGCAGCGTCGACTGACCGGTCAACAGAAACCATACCTCCGTGAGCGGATCCGTCGGGGTCGGGGTGGCCGCGGCGGCCAGCGCCTTGGGCGTCTGCGAGATCGCGCCGGCGGTGGTGCTGGCCGCGTTGCCCGCTGCCGTGCCCGATGCCGCGCTGACGGCGCTGCTTTGTTGGGCCTGACCGTTCGGGTTGGTAACCTGCGGAGCCGCCTTGAACTCGGTGACCTTGGTCGCCTGCGAGGCCTGCGCCGCGTAGTTGTACATGGTATCGGCGTCCTGCGCCCACATCTGCCCGTACTGCGCTTCCAGCTGGGCGATCACAGAAGCGTTCTGCCCCAACACGTTGGTCTGCAACGCCTGCCCCAACAGTGCACGGTTCTGCGCGATCAGCGACGGCGGCACCGTCGCCCCAAACGCACCCTCAAACGCCGCCGCGGCGGCGGTCAGCTGCGATGCTGTGTGCTCGGCCTGCTCCGCGGTGATCTTCATCCACGTCACATACAGGGTCAACGCCTGGACCGCGGCGGCCGAAGCCGGTCCCAGCCACTCCTCGCTGACCAACTGGGTGACCACGGCGTCGCAGCCCAGCGCGGCCGAATTGAGCTCGGCGGCAAGGAAATTCCATGCCGAAGCGGCCGTCGTCATCGACGTCGAACCGGCGCCGGCATACATCCGGGCCGAGTTCACTTCCGGAGGTAACGCCCCAAAATCAATCATTGTGATCTCCAATTAGCCCGCCACGGCCGTGTTGGCCGCTTCTGTCAGTGCGTACGAACTAGAACTCATCTGCAGCGTTTGGACGAACCCCTCGTGAATAGCGTTCGCCTGGGCGCTGATGGTCTGATGCATCTGCGCGTGGGCGGCAAACTGCGCGGCGGTGAGCGCGGACACCTCGTCGGCAGCGGCCGGCGCAACCCCAGTCGCCGGAGCCGCGGCCGCGGCATTCTGGGCGCTCAGCGCCGAACCGATCCCCTGCAACATTCCCGCCGCCGCTAATGCTTCTGGCTGTGTTGTCACAAACGACATGTGTCCTTCCTCGATAACCGTCTGACACACAGTACCGGCGGGTTGTTCTCAACAATGACGTTAATTCAGTGGCAGTTAGGCATGCAGCCTCCTCGCGAACTGTTCAGATCAGGACAGCTTCCGTTCATCTTTCGGACACTTTTAATTTGTGGGAGAAAACCGAATTGATCATGTCGTTATCCCGCGGACGGTGGCCGAACAAGAACATTTCGTTTGAAGCCGTATTTGTGCGTGAAGCCGGTCGCGCCGCGTCGTGCCATGCCATTCATCGGCATGCCCTGCAGAATGCCGTTGTTGGTTGGGCCCGCCGCGGTGGCGTAGTTGACGGTCGTGGCATGGATGACCGGCTCCTCGACCACGGGCGGCGTGACGCCGCTCCAGGTGGACGGCACCGACAAGCCGCCGACCTTGATCGAGCTGGCGAAGTTCGCCGCCGCGATGCCGCCGGGGTGGCCACCACTGAGCGCCGCGAGTCCGGCGAACTGCGGGGTCGGATACCAGGCACCGGACGCTCCGGCGGTGGTTCCCGCCCTGAACGTCAGCTGCTGGCCGATGCTGTAACCGAAGTTGCCCAGACCCACCCCGAAGTAGGCCTGCAGGGCCTGCCGCATAGTGCCGAAGAAGCCGGGATTGAGCCCCATGGGGTTGTTCGGGGTCGGGATGCCCAGCCAGCCGGCCCACCAGGGCTGCTGTGTCGCCGCCGGGGTAGTCGGATCGGCCGCCCCGGGCGCCGACGCGGCCTGCTGCAGCAGCTGCGGCACCGTGCTGTTGGCGGCCAGCTGTGTGGTGGTGCTCGCCGCGGTCTGCCCGGACTTACCTGCCGGCTCGGAGGCCGCCTGGGTCAGCGCGGCTGCCTTGTTGGTCGTCCCGTTCGGGTTGGTGGTCTGCGGCGGCGACGTGATCGGCGGCAGTTGCGTATCGAGCGCCGACGCGGCAGCGTAGCTGTACATCGCAACAACGTCTTGGGCCCACATCTGCAGGTACTGGGCCTCGGTAGCCGCAATCGCCGGCGTGTGCTGACCGAGGAAGTTCGTCGCCACCAGGGTCGCCAACTGCACGCGGTTGGCGGCGATCACCGGCGGGGGCACCGTCATGGCGAACGCCATCGCGAAAGCACCCGCGGCGCCACGCGCCTGGATGGCGGTCTGCTTGGTGTCGGCGGCCATGCCGCTGAGCCACGTCATATACGGAAAGACCGCGGCGAACATCCGCTGTGCGGCGGGCCCAATCCACGGCCCGCTGGTCAACTCCGTGATCACCGACCGATACGCACTCGCCGATGTCGCCAACTCTGCTGACAACGCGTCCCACCCTGCGGCCGCAGCCATCATCGACCCCGATCCGGGACCCGCGTACATGCGACCGGAATTGACTTCGGGCGGTAGCGCTCCGAAGTCTAACACCGTGTCCTCCTCAAAACGGCCGCAATTGAATGCTTTAGGTAATTGCCGCCCGTAGACCGAAGCCGTCTGGACGTTCAGTCGCGTCCAGACGTCGGAAAACCAGGCAGCGAACAATGCGCCCGGTCCATCCGTTCGTTGTCCCGGAAACGTGTTCCACCAACATGTTTCCGGCCACAAACGGCCCTCCCGCGATCGCCCCCGCTGTCAGCAACCGAGCGACAGCTCATTGGGCTGACTGCCGCCCGTGGAGAACATTAAACATTTAAATTTAGGTCGTAAGGGACATCGCAGACCGGTGATGCCAACTATTCATGCCGAGCCAACCATTTGTTCATTCCCGGCCAACTTGTGTTCACATCCTAAGTCCGGGTGTTTACCTTTGGTTCGCTTGACGTTTCAGTTAGGCGCTTATCGGCGCTGCACATCCGCGTTCAGTCCCCTTCGGGTTCTTCCGGGTCTTCTTCTAAGACCAGCGCCATCTCCGGGCACGAGGCCACACCATCGCGCGTCGCGTCGATCTCCTCGGGCGGCACGACGTGGTCCTCAAGCGCCGAATAGCCTGAGTCGTCGATCGGAAACAAGTTCGGGTCGACGGCGTAGCACTGAGCGTGCCCAACGCATTTGGACTTCTCGAGACGAACCCTCACTAGGTTCCCTCCCCCGAAGGGCGCTGCTGAATCGGCCGGATCGGATTTGTTCGGATTAATTAGGTACACAGACGGTGGCTAATTCTAGAAGATTTGTCGACGACCCCGGCCAGCCTGTTCCCGGCCCGTTTTAGTGTCGGCTAGCCGGATTGGAGCGGACGCGAATCACGTGCGATATTGATGTGCCGCCACATTGGGTGACGACACGGTTTCGCGCACCGCCAGATCGAGCCGGTGACGCGAACCCACATACCTGACAACAAGCGGAGATAGAACACATGAGCACCGTGGGCGACTACCAGCCAGGTGACTTCTACCTACCGCGGCTCGAGTACGCCAACCTGCCCATGGCCGAGGACCGCGGCGTCGGATGGAAACTGCTGCGCGACGCCGGGCCGATCGTGTTCATGAACGGCTTCTACTACGTGACCCGGCGCGAGGATGTACTGGCCGCGTTGCGCAATCCGAAGGTTTTTTCATCGCGGCTGGCGCTGCAGCCACCTGGCTACCCGCTGCCGGTGGTGCCGCTGGCGTTCGACCCGCCGGAGCACACCCACTACCGCAAGATATTGCAGCCGTTTTTCAGCCCACACGCGCTGAGCCAGTCCAGGCTGGTGCTCGAAAGCCACGCCAGCGACATGATCGCCGCCTTCGCCGGGCGCGGCCATTGCGAGGCAATGGCAGAGTTCGCGCACCTGTACCCGTTTCAGGTCTTCCTCGACCTCTATGGCTTGCCGTTGGAAGACCGCGACATGCTCATCGGGTGGAAAAACTCCGTCATCGCCGACAAGCAGAATCTGAGCCAGGAGGATCTGCAGAAGGGCGTGGCGCTGCTGGACTACCTGACCGAGGCGATCGCGTCGCGCCGGCAGAACCCCGGTACGGACATGTTGTCGAAGGTTATGGTCAGCGAGGGGAACTTCACCGATCTCGAACTGCTCGGCATGAGTCACCTGTTGATCCTGGCCGGCCTGGACACGGTGACCGCGGCGATCGGTTACGCCCTGTACGAGTTGGCGCGCCGGCCGGATCTGCGCGAGATGCTTCGCGACAATCCAAGGCAGACCAGGGTTTTCATCGAAGAGGTGGTCCGGCTGGAACCGTCGGCGCCGGTGGCCCCTCGGGTGACGACCGAGATGGTCGAGATCGGCGGCATGACGTTACCGGCGGGCACTCCGGTGCGGTTGTGCATGGCGGCGATCAACCGCGACGGCACAGACTCGGTGTCCACCGACGAGATCGTGATGGACGGAAAGGTGCACCGGCACTGGGGCTTCGGCGGCGGTCCGCACCGTTGCCTGGGCTCGCATCTAGCGCGTATCGAGCTGATCGTGGTCGTCTCGGAATGGTTGAAGCAGATCCCCGACTTCGACGTGCCGGCGGACTACAAGCCCGAGATCAGGTTCCCGTCCAAGACGTTCGCGCTCAAGACTTTACCACTGAATTGGGCTTGACACCGGGTAAATCCGGATCAAGCCCAATTCAGTGGTTGCGCTCTTACTTGCGAAATTCGGTAGCGGCCACCTGCACGCCGGCCCCGGTGTCTTCGGTCGTCGGG
>NZ_LR655741.1 GCF_902168065.1 Mycobacterium tilburgii
TCCGCGGCGGGAGCACCGCGGCGCGGCGCACGGCCCTCGTCGGCGCCCGCGGGTTTGCACGTCCAGTCTGCTGTCGAGCAACGTGTTTCGTACGCATGCCGGACGGGTGCGACGGCGCCTCCCGGCGGGTTGGGTGTACGCCGCGCCGCGCGAGCACCCCCGGGGCGACGGCGTCGCGACCGCGCAGCCGCTGCGCATCCCGGAATTTTTGGAGATTAGCGCGAACGAAAACCGAAGATTTCCAACAATTTCCTTAGATTTCGCTTAGTGTGAACAACACTCAGTGGCGATATGCGCGCAGGTGGGGTCTGTGTGAACAGAGTTTCGGGTGTGGAAGGGGGCATCATGCTTTTGCCTATTGGTTCACCCCTGCCCGACGATTCGGTGTCGGCGGTTCGGGGTGAGTCGGGCATGCTCGGTCGCTTGGCGGTTCCGCTCAGTTGGGGCGTGGCCGTACCGCCGGATGACTACGATCATTGGGCGCCCGATCGGGACGAGCGTTCGGCTGCCGATGGCCACGGGACCGACGACCGACGGTCCTGCAGAGGCGGCTGCCTACGGCGTGAGTGAAAAGTAAGGACTGGGAGTGGTTGGAGCGAGTGGGCCGGCGAAGCCGAACCCCGCTTCGAAGTGGCGCGGCCCAAAGGCGTGGTACCGCATTCTCCCGCGGCTGGTTGAGGCCCGGGTAAGACAGCGCAATTTCGACGGCAGGGCTTACCGAAGCGTCGGTGCGCCCATTCTGCTGTCCTCACTCAGAATCGTCCGCCGCCGCCTAGAAAGCCACCCCCGAAGCCGCCGCCGGACGAGTTGGATGAGCCGCCGAACGACGTCGGGCTCCAGCCGCCGAACCCGCCCAGCATCCCTCCGCTGAGCAGGTCGCCGATGATAATTCCGCCGATCAGCGCGCCCGCATCGCTGTCGCCGCGCCGAGTGTAGGCTTGCTCCGCGGCGACCACGTCGGCGTTGGCCCGCGATTGAGCGTTGGCCGCCAGTGTGGACGCCGCGTTCGCGTGGGCGATCGCCTCGGCCGGGTTCGTCGACCGTTTGGCCCGGGCGGCGTCCAGATGGCGCTGGGCCTCGGCGAGCCGCGTGCGCGCGTCGGGTCCGATGCTGCCGCGCCGGGTGTCGACGTAGTCCGAAACGCCGCGCACCCGCGACTCGGCGGTGAACAACGCCTGGTCCAGCGCCCGGCGCAGCCGGTCGGCGTCGGCCCGCTCCTTGGCCACCGTGGTCAGCAGCCGGTTGAGGTCGGCGGCGGACTTGGCCAGCTGGGCGAAGGTGCCCAGCGGATCGGCCGATCCGGCATCGGCGTTGCTGACGGCGCTGCTGGCGGCGTCGCGGGCGGCGGTGAGCTCGTCGCGGTGGGCGGACCCGGCGTCCAGCGTTTGGAGTTGCTCGGTGGCGTGCGCGATGGCCGACCCGAGGTCGGCGATCAGCGACGGCAACGTCGCCACGGCATGGCGGATGTCGTTGGCCGCGTTGTCCACGGAATCGAGCAGGGCGCGGGCCTGCCCGAGCGCCGACTCGGTGGCACGCACCGCGTCGACCAGACCGCCCTGCTGCCCGCTGACCGGGGTGGCGGCCAACGCTCGCGCCGAGCCGATGGTGCGGTCGGCGAACGCCAGCCGCTCCTTGGCGGTGCCGATGTTGTTCGACACCGAAGACATTGCGGCAGAGCCGAATTCGGTGTTCAGGTCAGAGAGTCGTTGTTCGGCCGGTCGGATCCGGGCGGTGAGTTCGACCAGCTGCTGGGTGAGCGCGTCAAGTCGGGTTTCGGCGTTGACCACCAGATCCCGCAGCTGCTCGAACGCCTCGGTCTGCGCGTCCAATTCGCGATCGGCGCTGGCCGCCGCGACGATCACCTGGGTCAGCAGCTGGCGCCGCTGTGCCGGCAGCTCCGGAATAGCGTCGTCGAGCTGTTGGCGCACCGTAAATGCTTGGGCAAGAGCAATTTTTGCATTGTTGACCGCACGCGTGAACGGCTCGGTGCGGTCGGGGCCGAACTCGTCGATCGCCAACGCAAGCTCGTTGGCGCTGGTGCGGACCGCGTTGTCGACGTCCACCACCATCGCGTGGGATAGGTCGTCGAGGACATCGAGCGGCACCGCGGCCAGCGCGGTCGGGTTGGTGGGGGCGACGCGCCGCGCGGCGGCCAATTGGGCGGCGCGGCGCCGCCGGCCGCAATAACGCATGACGAGAATCAGCACCACTAGCGCGATGACGATCGCGGCGAGCGCGGCCAGCAGCCACACTGGGCTCGACGAACCAGGCGTCGTATTAAGTCCGTCCGCCGCGGCGATCGCGGCGCCGCTCCAGTCGCCGTCCCGCAGCGCGGATTCGATCCGGTTCTGGCGCAGGTCGTCGACCTGGTTGCTTGTCACGCCCTTCACCCCGGCCGGCACCAGAAAGGCATACGCGCGTCCGGTCGTGCTGACCGCCAGCAGCGCGTCGTAGGTGCCCAAGTCGCTTTCGTGGATGGTACCCTGCGCCCAGCTGACCGCGTTCTGGCCGGAGAAATCGTCGACATAGACCACCCACAACCGGATATGGCGGTCGTTGTAGAGCCTGTCGACGGCGGAGTTCACCGCGGCACGTCCGGTGGGCGACAGGGCGTCCGCGTTGTCGGTGACATACTCGGGCAGCCGGAACGGCGGCTGCGCGCTCGCCGTCGGTGCCAGCAGCACACCGGTGATGAGCATGGTCAAGACCACGCCGAAAAGTCGGGCAGTACGCATAGGTCAATCTAACTCCGCGGCTACGTGGGGCGGCGGTGCACGCGAGTTGTGCCGCGGCATGCGGCGGAGGCATTCGGTTCCGCGCATTCCCTGGCAGACTGTGCTGCGATGACTACCAAGGTGAGCATGAACCCGCACGACCCATACGACGACTTCGACCGTCAACGACTGGTAGTCGAAGCGCCGAAGACCGCGGGTCTGCCGGGCACCGAGGGACAGCAACACCGCACCGACTTCGCCCGCGACCGGGCGCGCGTCTTGCACAGCACCGCGTTGCGCCGGTTGGCGGACAAAACCCAGGTCGTCGGGCCGCATGAAGGCGACACGCCGCGCACCCGCCTCACCCACTCGCTGGAAGTCGCGCAGATCGGCCGCGGCATGGCGATCGGGCTGGGCTGTGATCTCGACCTGGTTGAGTTGGCGGGGCTGGCGCACGACATCGGTCATCCGCCCTACGGGCACAACGGTGAGCGCGCACTCGACGAGCTCGCCGACCAGTACGGCGGCTTCGAGGGAAATGCGCAAAACTTCCGGATCCTCACCAGCATTGAACCCAAAGTCCTTGATGAGCAAGGCAATAGCGCGGGCCTGAACCTCACCCGCGCCTCGCTGGACGCGGTCACGAAGTACCCGTGGCCACGCGGTGACGAATGCGGCGGGAGGCGGTGGAAGTTCGGGTTCTACGAGGCGGACCGCGAGGCCGCGGTTTGGATGCGCGCCGGCGCGCCCGTGCACCGAATGTGCTTGGAAGCTCAGGTGATGGACTGGGCTGACGACATCGCCTACTCGGTGCACGACGTCGAGGACGGGGTGATGTCGGGCCGCATCGATCTGCGGGTGCTTGCAGACGACGATGAGGCGGCCGCGCTGGCCAAGCTGGGCGAAAGTGAGTTTTCCCGGGTCAGCGCGGACGATTTCCTGGCCGCCGCCCGCCGATTGTCGGAGCTGCCGGTGGTCGCCGACGTCGGGAAATACGACGCCACGCTGGCAGCGGCGGTCGCGCTCAAGCGGTTGACCAGCGAGCTGGTGGGCAGGTTCGCCTCGGCCGCTATCGCGACCACCCGCGCCGCGGCCGGGCCCGGGCCGCTGGTGCGCTTCCAGGCCGATCTACAGGTGCCTGATCTGGTGCGCGCCGAGGTCGCCCTGCTGAAGATCCTGGCGCTGCAGTTCATCATGTCCGACCCGCGGCATCTGGAAACCCAGGCCCGGCAGCGCGAACGCATCCATCGGGTGGCGCAGCGGCTGTACGCCGGCGCGCCGGGAACGTTGGACCCGGTCTTCGCGGCGGCATTCACCGTCGCCGCCGACGATGGCGCGCGGCGGCGGGTCGTCATCGACCAGATCGCATCGTTCACCGAGGGTCGGCTGGAGCGCATCGACACCCAATCCGCAGGGACCTGAGGACGGTTCCGTTCCGGGCGGCGCACGCTAGGCTGCGGGACATGAACAGAAACACCGCTGTTGCCGCCCTGTTCTTGTCAATCCCGATCGTGGCCGCGGGCGCGTGCAGCTCACCGCAGCACGCCAGCACCCAATCCGGCACCACCCCGCCCGTCGCGAGCGGCGCCCCGGCGTCGTCGGCGACCTCCAGCCCCGCTCCCAGCGGCCAAGCCCTCACCGCCACGCTCAAAGCCCCAGACGGCCGGCAGGTGGCCACCGCCACCTTCGGCTTCGCCAACGGCTACGCCACCGTCACCGTGAAGACCGACACCCCCGGCGTCCTGGCGCCCGGCCTGCACGGGATGCACGTGCATGCGATCGGCAAGTGCGAGCCGAATTCGGTTGCCCCGACCGGCGGTCCGCCCGGGAACTTCCTGTCGGCGGGTGACCACTACCAGGCACCCGGACACACCGGAAAACCCGAAAGCGGTGACCTGTCGACGCTCGAGGTGCGCCAGGACGGCTCGGCGTACCTGGTGACCACCACCGACGCGTTCACTAGGGACGACCTGCTGGCCGGAAACAAGACCGCGATCATGATCCACGGTGCCCAGGACACCGACATGGCGATGGAGCGCGTCGCCTGCGGAGTGATCGGACCGGCCAGCTGAGCTGAACGGTTTGATGGGAAGCGCCTTTGCCACCGTCCTAGACTGTGCCGATGGCTGGCCGGATCTCCGATCGTGACATCGCGGCCATTCGTGAACGCGCCCGCATCGAGGACGTGGTGGGCGACTACGTCCAGCTGCGACGCGCGGGTGCGGACTCGCTGAAGGGCTTGTGCCCCTTTCACAACGAGAAGTCGCCGTCGTTTCATGTCCGCCCCAACCACGGGCACTTCCACTGCTTCGGCTGCGGCGAGGGTGGCGACGTGTACGCCTTCATCCAGAAGATCGAACATGTCAGCTTCGTGGAAGCGGTCGAACTGCTCGCCGACCGGATCGGGTACACGATCACCTACACGGGGGCCGCTGCCACCAATGTGCAGCGCGACCGCGGCAGCCGCAGCCGGCTGATCGCCGCCAACGTGGCGGCGGCGGAGTTCTACGCGGCGGCACTGGAATCCGACGAGGCCGCGCCGGCCCGCCAATATCTGGCGGAGCGCAACTTCGACGCCGAGGCCGCGCGCCAGTTCGGTTGCGGGTTCGCCCCGTCAGGTTGGGAAACGCTGACAAAACACTTGCAGCGCAAGGGCTTCGAGTTCAAAGAACTGGAAGCCGCCGGCCTGTCCCGCGAGGGGCGGCGCGGACCGATGGACCGCTTTCACCGCAGGCTGCTCTGGCCCATCCGCTCCTCGGTCGGTGAAGTGATCGGCTTCGGGGCGCGGCGGTTGTTCGACGACGACCCGATGGAAGCCAAATACGTCAACACCCCCGAGACACTGCTCTACAAGAAGTCGTCGGTGATGTTCGGGATCGATCTGGCCAAGCGCGACATCGCCCGGGGACACCAGGCGGTCGTCGTCGAGGGCTACACCGATGTGATGGCGATGCACCTGGCCGGGGTCACGACAGCGGTCGCGTCGTGCGGCACGGCGTTCGGCGACGAGCATCTGGCAATGCTGCGCCGGCTGATGATGGACGACAGCTTCTTTCGCGGCGAACTGATCTACGTTTTCGACGGTGACGCGGCGGGCCGTGCGTCCGCGCTGAAGGCCTTCGGCGGGGAGCAGAACTTGGCCGGCCAGTCGTTCGTCGCGGTCGCCCCGGACGGGATGGATCCGTGCGACCTGCGGCTGAAGGCCGGCGACGCCGCGCTGCGCGATCTGGTGGCGCGGCGAACCCCGTTGTTCGAGTTCGCCATTCGCACCGCGCTCGCCGAGTTCGATCTGGACAGCGCCGAGGGCCGGGTGACGTCACTGCGCCGCTGCGTGCCGATGGTGGCCCAGATCAAGGACCCCACGCTGCGTGAGGAGTACGCGCGCCAGCTCGCCGGCTGGGTGGGCTGGGACGATGTCGCCCAGGTCATCGACCGGGTGCGGGGCGAGGCGAAGAAGTCCAGGGATCCGGCGGCTCGCGGCGGCGCCGCGCCGGCTTCGCGGCGGCGCGGCGCCCCGACGCCCGGCGACAACGCGCACGCGGATCGGGCCGGCCGCCCCGATCCGCGTGACCCGACGCTGTGGCCGCAGCGCGAGGCGCTCAAGTCGGCGTTGCAGTACCCGGCGTTCGCCGGGCCGGTCTTCGACACGCTGACCGTGGAAAGCTTCACCCACCCGGGGTACGCGGCGGTGCGCGCGGCCATCGAGGCGGCCGGCGGCACGAGGACCGGCGTCACCGGCGCCCAATGGATCGAGGTGGTGCGCCGGCAGACCACCTCCGAGCTGACTGCCGGTCTGATCAGCGAGCTCGGGGTGGAGGCCGTCGCTGTCGAGGACGAGAAGCTGCCCCGCTATATCGCCGGGGTGCTGGCCCGGCTGCAGGAGGTCTGGATGGGCCGGCAGATCGCGGAGGTCAAGTCCAAGTTGCAGCGCATGTCACCCATCGAGCAGGGCGATGAATATCACGCGCTGTTCGGCGACCTGGTCGCCATGGAGGCTTACCGGCGCAGCCTGCTTGAACAGGCTAGCGGCGACGATCTGACGGCGTGAGCGCTTCGTCGGGCGCCCGCTCGACCTCGCGGTGCATCACCGCGGTCTCGTCGTCGATCTCGGTCAGCGTGACAAACCCCGCGTCCGGGGAGATCCGATTCGCGATCCTGCGCCGCCCGCCTTCGATCAACGACTGGGCCACGGGGCTGCTGGTCAGCGCGCGATACGTGGCAGCCAGCTGCTCATACCGGCGGCGTCCAGCTTTCGAGCCCAGCACGTATCCCAGCCCGAGCACGACGACATATCGGATCAAAGTGTCCCTCCCCACGACGATGCGGATGGATCCATCCTGCCTCACGCGATCGATTGTGCGCGCCCCCGATCGGTCCGGCGGCATCGACAGCTGGCCCTGAAGTTGGGCGCGGGTATGCCAGTACGTTAGAGTCGTCCAGCGATCCGCGCCAGAGTTCGCGTGGACGAGTTGGTCCCCTGTAGCTCAATTGGCAGAGCATTCGGCTGTTAACCGAAGGGTTGGTGGTTCGAGTCCACCCGGGGGAGCAGGGAACGGCGTAGCGCACTGGTGCTCGCGGTGCGTCACCAATGGGGGCTCGGCAACGATGGTTTGACGATCAGCACGCGCGGAAAACGCGGCCGGCCAGTTGCCCTTGAGCGGCCTGGTGAACATGTTCGACGCGGTCATCTGCGCCGGCTATCCACGGGGAGTGCCCCGCGCTGACCACCTGCCGCTGCTGGCGCTGCTGCGCCGCCGCTTGCCCGACAACGCGGCGGCCGCGGTGGCCGCCCGGCTGGACATCAATGCCGCCGCTATCTGCGCAGCCCATCGCCCCGGTCGCCGACCAACCGCCGGCGGCGGCCGATCTGGAGCGCGTGCAGCACCGACTCGCCGCGATCATCGAATTGGCCCGACAGCCCGCCTGATTGGCGTTCGGCCGTTAATCGTCGATGACGGCCAGTCCGTGCCGCACGAGGTCGGCCAGGCTGCACCGCATGGCTTGCAGCTGTTCGGGTGAGTGCCCGACCCAGTCGGTGATCTCGCCGACGATGCGCACCGGCTTGCGGGTGCGGTAGGAGCGCGCGGGATTGCCGGGAAACTTCTTGCCGGTCACGTTCGGGTCGTCCTCGAGCGCACCCGTGGGTTCCACGATGTAGATGCGGCCCCGGCCTGGTCCGTCGGCCAGCTCGGCGCCCCACACCGCCGCATCCAACGTGCGTGTCACGTACACGTGGTTGGCGATGCGGCCCGCGCCGAAGTTGGACCGGCGGCCGGGCACCATCAGCTCACCCACCGCCAGGTTGGCCTTGGTGCCGTGCAGCAGCACGCCCGACTCGTGCACTTCGAAGGGCTTCGGCGTCCTCGCCACGGTAGTAGCCCGTCAACCACGTTAAAAAGCTTGATTGCCATGGCTTTTCCTACACCGGGCCGGCGAGCGGTCAGATGGAGAAGTCCTCGCCGTGCCAGACCCCGGCCTCGGGTGGCCGGATCACCCGGCCGTTTTGTGGGCTGCCGCTCTGTGCCTCCAGCCTTGCCACCCGGGTGAGCAAGGACTGCAGGCTGACGCCCACCAGGTCGGGCAGTGAATCGTCTTCGCCGGCGGGTCCGGACCGGCTGACGATCTGACCGGGCACCCCAACGACCACGCTGCTCGACGGAACCTCTTTTACCACAACGGCATTGGCGCCGATACGGCTGTCGTCGCCGATCTTGATCGGCCCGAGGACCTTGGCCCCGGCGCCGATGATCACGCGGTGGCCGACGGTGGGATGACGTTTGCCGGGGTCGGTGCTGATGCCGCCGAGCGTCACACCGTGGTAAATTGTGACGTCGTCACCGATTTCGGCGGTCTCGCCGATCACCACGCCGGTTGCATGGTCGATGAACAGGCCGTTGCCGAGCACCGCGCCGGGGTGTATTTCGACCCCGGTGGTGATCCGGGTCAATTCCGCGGCCACCCGTGCGGTGACGCGAAAACCACGGTTCCACAGCCAACGGCTGATCCGGTGCCCCCAGATGGCGTGCACACCGGGGTAGGCGAAAATCACCTGCAGCACCGTCGGCCGGGCCGGATCTCGATCCATCGCCGCCCGAATGTCCCGCCGGATCGCTGCCAGCATGGTTAGCCCGCCACGTCGTCGAGTAGCGGTGTGCTCAAATACCGTTCGCCGAAGTCGGGGAGCACCACCACGATGAGCTTTCCGGCGTTCTCGGGCCGGCGGGCCACCTGTAGGGAGGCCACCACGGCCGCACCCGAGGAGACGCCGACCAGCAGTCCTTCTTCGCGGGCCAGCCGGCGCGCCTGGTTGATCGACTCCTCGTTGCCGACTGTGATCACCTCGTCGACCAAATCCAGGTCGAGCACCGGCGGGATGAACCCGGCCCCGATGCCCTGGATCGGGTGCGGACCCTTCTGGCCGCCGGACAGCACCGGCGACGCGGCCGGCTCCACCGCCACGAATTGCACTGAGGGCTTGCGTTCCTTGATGACCTGGGCGACGCCGGTGATGGTTCCCCCGGTGCCGACGCCCGAGACGAAAAAGTCGATCTTCCCGTTGGTGTCCCGCCACACCTCTTCGGCGGTGGTCCTGCGGTGAATCGCGGGATTGGCTGGGTTCTCGAACTGTTGGGGGATGAAATAGCGCTGATCGGTTTTGGCCAGTTCTTCCGCCTTGGCGATGGCGCCAGGCATCCCGTCCGGGCCGGGGGTCAGCACCAGTTCGGCCCCCAGCGCGCGCAGCAGCTTGCGCCGCTCGATGCTCATGGTCTCCGGCATGGTCAGCACCACCCGATAGCCTCGGGCGGCGGCGACCATCGCCAGCGCGATCCCGGTGTTGCCGCTCGTCGGCTCCAGGATTGTGGTGTCCGGCTTGATCAGACCCGCTTCCTCGGCCGCGTCGATCAAAGCCACTCCGAGGCGGTCTTTCACGCTGGCGGCGGGGTTGAAAAACTCTAGCTTGGCGACGACGTCGGCGCCGGCTCCGTCGGTGACCCGGTTCAACCGGACCAGCGGGGTGTTTCCGATCAGTTGCGTGATGTTCTCAGCGATGGTCACAGTCGCCATTCCAGCGAATGTCGAACTGGATTGCAACGTCGGCGGTGACCGCCAGGGCGACGGGGGTGAACTGTTCGGGCGCGTCGGGCGCCACGCCGGCCAGCACCCGGCCGGCCAGTCGGCGCGATGGGCTCGCGGTCACCGTTGTCGCCGAGGCGCCCGGTGCGGGACGGATGTAGAAGTCGGTGCCAAGGCGGATCGTCCCCTCGACGGGGAAGCCGTCGGCATCGATCAGGGCGTGACCGTCGGCGACGTTTAGCGACAACGGGGTTCGCACCTGGAACGGACCGATCAGCTCGGGTCCGGCGACGGCCTGGCTGTCGACGAGCGTGACATCGTCGGTTTTCGGTTCGGGTCGCAGAGCCGCACCGCAGCGCCCCGGACAGCAGGTAGTTGTACAGGCGCACGATGCGGTCGGCGTTGCGGTAGTGCCGCACGCCGGTCAGCCAGAAGTGCACATGACCGATCTCGGGTGTTGCGACGGCTTCCGTTTCGGCGACGAGGCGGTAAAACCGTGTAGCCGCGTCCCCGGGTGGCCGTGACTGCTGCTCAACAAGGTACTGCCGACGCCCAGCGCGCTGGTAGCGCCCATTGTCGGGTCCGTGGTTAGCTGGGATCCGGAAACGTCTTGCCAGTCAACACCATTAGCGGATTTTGCAGACGCATGGTGACGGCGCTGTCGGAATCGGTCCGCGCCGAATAACCGCCGAGTTGCGGACGGCCGTCGAATTCGAAGGTGATCACCAGCCCCGGGGTTCGGTGCACGACAACCGGTACGTGCAACGGCTGGGTGTCCAGCGTCAGGCCGCTGGTCAAATACCAGATTGCGGCCTGGGTGGCCGCAATGGCTTCATGCTCTCCGATATTGCTGGCTCCCAATGGGTAGCCTGCAGCACGCAGCCGCCCGCTCAACTCGGCGGTCGTATTCATCGGATAGGAGTGGCGCAAAATCCAATCCATTTCGGCTTCATAGTCGCGCTTGCGGAGATGATCGAGCGCCGACCAGGTGCCCAGCTGATAACGCGACGGCAAATGGGGCGCGATGCCGCTGAAATTCAACGAGTAGGCGCACAGGCTTGGATGCAGCCGGATCAGGTCTGTGCGTGCGGTGCTGCCGTCGCTGAACACGATCTCCTCCACGGTGTGGGAGTACGTGCCGCCGCGATAACGTGTCATCTGGGGCAGGTCGGTGGCGGGCCGGGCCCACGATGCGCGGCTGGGTGATCACCGGCGCCAGTGGGCGGCCCGATAGGGACGAAACGGTCATGAATGGTTGTTCTTCCTACACGATTTCGGCTGGGCGCGCCTCGATACGCACGGGCGCAGCCCACTAGCGACAAAAACGCGACGCTCAGAACGTCTGAATTTGGCCGTCAGGAATCAACAACAGCGACAACAGTCACGGCAAGGCAGCGCGAAAGGATCAGGCCTGTGCGGCGTGGTGCATGCGACCACTATTAGGGCACACTATTAGGGCAAGATTCTCGGTGAGCTTCTCGGCTGACAACGGCGGACAACCATAGATAAAATCTCGCTGAGTCTTACACTTGCCCTGGAGCGGCGCGGCACCCTCGGACTGAAAGTTCTGTTTGTACTCTGGCTCCATTATCCGCCCAGCGATTCGACGACGGAAGGATCAAGATGACAGCAGCCAGCTCGTCGGCTCAAAATTGAGTCCCAGGCACTCGGAGATCTCGGTGCCAGGCAGCTTGCGAACGCCACTAAGACCGTTCCGCAGCTTTCGACGATCTGCTGCAGCAGCCCATTGAGCAGGGCGAGGTCGGTGCCGGAGGAGATCTGCAGGAAGAGATCGGCCTTCTCCGCGGTCGCGGTGCGGCGCGGGTCGACGACGATGAGCTTGGCGCCGGCGTTGACGCGATCCATCATACGCAGGAACAGGATCGGGTGGCAGTCGACCATGTTGTCCCCGATGAAGAAGACGTCGGCCTGGTCGAAATCCTGGTAGGAGCTGGGCGGTCGGTCCGCGCCCAGCGACAGCTTGTAGCCAGACCCCGCATTGGCCATGCATAGTCGCGAGTTGGACTCGATCTGGTTGGTGCGGATGAACCCCTTGGTCAGCTTGTTGGCCAGGTACTGCGCCTCGAGCGACATCTGCCCCGACAAGTACAGCGCGAACGCATCCGAACCATGCTTGTCGCATGATAGCCCGCAATTGTTTGCTGATCGCGCGATCGCCGCATCGATGTCGATCTGCTCGAGGGACGCACCTCGTTCGTTTCGCCAATAGGCCGAATCCAGCCGGCCCGGCGCAGCGAGCATGTCGGCGGTAGTTGTGCCCTTGGTGCACAGCTGGCCAAGGTTGGCCGGGTGACTCTTGTTACCAACACATTTCGCGACATGACGGCGGTCGCTTTGCGAATCGGTTGTGACCTGCAACACCATGCCGCAGCCGACGCCGCAGTAGGCGCACATGCTGTTCACGGTTCCCTCACCGTGCTCGCAACCACGCCTACGTACCTCGTTTCGAGCGCGCGAAGTCTCCTGCGCTAAATGGTGGGACAAAGAAGTTTCGGCACCAGGCGCCCGATGTTTCCACCGTTTTACGGCTTCCTCTCACCGGATCCAGATGCAAATGTGAAGTGTCTATAAAATCTCGCTCCCCAACGAGTAACCGCAGGTCAACGTTGGTCTTCGGTTAAGCCCAGATTACCCGCGCCCGGTTCGGAATTGACCCCCAGCAACGAGGTTCGGACCAAACAAATGGCACTTTCACAGTTTTCGCTAAGCTCACAATGTGCGCCGTCAGTTTGTGATTTTCCTGGTTTTGCTGGTCACGGGTTGCGGCGGTAAACCGGCCGCAACACTGGGGTCACACGCCGACACCTGCAAGGAGTCCGACGGCCCCACCGCGGACACCGTGCGACAGGCGATTTCGGCGGTTCCCATTCAGGTTCCTGGCTCCAGCTGGGTCGAGATTGCCCGCGGGCACACCAAGAAGTGCCGACTGTTCTGGGTGCAGATCATCCCGACAATCGCCAGCGAGTCGACCCCTCAGCAGTTGCTGTTCTTCGACCACAACCGGTCGTTGGGCACACCCACGCCAAATCCCAAGTCGTACATCACCGTGCTACCCCCGGGCGACGATACGGTCACGGTTCAATACCAATGGCAGACTGGCGGCGAAGAACCCTGTTGTCCCAAGGGAATCGGCAAGGTTAAGTTCCAGATCGGGCAGGATGGCAAGTTGCAGGCGCTCGGCAAGATTCCGCATCAATAGGATTACCGCACATCATGTTCCGACTTTCCGCTATCTTCGGCCCGGCCATTGCTTAGGTCACGTCCACCTCTCACATTGGGACGCAGAGGATTTGGTGTCCTGGGTAAGCCGGCGGTAAGACCATCGCGCGTCGCAACCTGGTCTGGTCGTCGGTAATCGTGCATCTGGGTTATGCGATCTGGTCGCTGTGGCCAGTGACGGCGCTGTTCATGCCGAGGGAGGTGTACGGCTTATCCGCGGGCGACAAGCTGCTGCTCGGCACGACGGCCACGTTGGTCGGGGCCTGCCTGCGGCCGACCTATGCCGTGGCGACCGCGATCTTCGGCGGACGCAACCTGGCCATGTTCTCGGCTTTCGTCCTGGTGGTTCCGGTGATCGGGGCGATGCTGCTGTTGGCTCACCCCGGACTTCCGTTGTGGCCGTATCTGGTCTGTGCGGCGCTGTCCGGCCTGGCGGCGGCAACTTCGCGGCCTCGGCGAGCAACGCGAACTCCTTACTATCCGCACCGCCTTAAAGGGGCCGCGCTGGGGGTGGCCGAGGTTGCTGTCCGATGTCGTCATCGGTTTGGTCGCCGGGGTCGGCTCGCCGGGTGGTGTCGGGATCAACCTGGCGCTACGGCAGTCTTACGTCAGCACCTGCACCATGACGTCGGCGTTTTGGATCTTCTTGTCGTTCTATGTTTTGCCGCCGTGTTGACCAGGCCAGGTATGTGCGGTCGGTCTCCGGTAACCGCGTCGGAGTAGCTCAGTCTGGCAGATTTTCCGGGTGCAGCATCTCGGCATAGCGCAGGGGCTCTGGAATGCCGAAACTGTCGACCAGCGTCTGGGCGTGCGGGCGAAGGGCCTGGCACCGGTCGTTGATCCCGCGGGTGACGGCCTTGGCCCGCTGGGTGGACAGGTAACCGTGCTCGATGTACCAGGCCTTGTCCTCTTCGATCACCGTCAACGCATACAGGTCGCAGACGATCTCCAAAAGCTCACGCGCTTCGTCGTTTTCACACGCGTCGATGCCGGCGACGAACGCCTCCAACACGATCCGGTCGATGTGGGCGCTGGCGGCGTGCAGCACGTGATCCTGCACGGCGTTGAACGCGTCGAATTCCGACATCTCTTTGGATTTACCCTGTAGGCGCCTGGCGACCGAGGACAGCAGGTATTCCTCGCGCTCTTCGAACATGTTCACCTGGGTGCCCCGGTTGAACAGGCTGCCCTCTTCCTCGCTGTCCTGGCGGGCGTCGATGATCCGTTGCATAATCGCCTCGGCCGCAGTGCGTTTCATCACCCGCTCACCGCCCATGCTGGCCGCGAACCGCACCCAGTCGACTGGGCTCATGCTCTTGATGTTGTCGGCGTACGCGGTGAGCAGCTCTTTGGCCACCAACAGGGTCAGCACATGGTTGTTGCCCTCGAATGTGGTGAAAACGTCGGTGTCCGCCCGCAGGGCGATCAGCCGGTTCTCCGCCATACAGGCCCAACACCTGGCACGCTTCAGCCCTGCCGCCCGCGATTCTAGCTCCCGCTGTTCCTCGGCGTCGGGGAAGTCCGACGTCTGCAGGTCGTGACACTTGGCGACCAGCTCGTTCTGCGCGGACTGCAGCGCGTACGACTTGGCGATTAGCGGGAACAGCCGTCGCTGGTGCACCAGGTAGTCCATGATCAGCACTTCCCGGCCCTCGTCGCCGGGCGCGCTGGATTGCCTGCGCTGCGAAGCATATCGAGTGGCGATGTCCAATGCGACGCGCGCGGCGCTACCCGCGCTGCCGCCGACGGTGACCCGGCCGCGGATCAGGGTGCCCAGCATGGTGACGAACCGGCGGTTCGGGTTGTCGATCGGCGAGCTGTACGTGCCGTCCGGGGGCGACGTCACCGTACTTGTTCAGCAGATTCTCCCGCCGCACCCGGACGCGATCGAACACGATGCGGCCGTTGTCGACACCGGGCAGGCCACCTTTGTATTCGCAGCCGACGTCGTGACTCTCGGCAGGTCGTTGCCGTCCTCGTCGCGGATCGGCACCAGCACGCAATGCACGCCGTGGTTGACCAGCTTGCCGTCCACGCTGGTGATCAGCCGGGCGAAAACCGCTGCCATGGTCGCGGTTTCGGCGGCGCCGCCGATGTACTCCTTGCGAGCCGTCGGGGTTGGGGAGTCGATGATGAACTCTTGGGTTTCGGGATCGTAAGTGGCGGTGGTCTCCAGCGACTGCACGTCGCTGCCGTGGCCGGTTTCGGTCATCGCGAAGCAGCCGCGCAACTCGAGGCTGATGATCTTGGGCACGTAGGTCTCGTGGTGGCGTTCGGTGCCGAGGTTTCTCCACGGGCACCGCCGCACAGGCCCCACTGCACCCCGGCCTTCACCATCAGCGACAGATCCGACATAGCCAGCTCCTCGCTCATCGCGGCGCGTATCCGGTTCTTCACGTCGCGCCAGCGTCCGTCCAGGGTGTTGCGCACTCGCTCGGCAATGTTTGTGTCAGGCGCCATGACCGACGGTAACCCGCCGGCGTCGTACGGAACAACCTGGGATGTCTCGATCGGGTGCCGACGTCGTCGGTGCGCCCGCGACCAGATCGCGCTTAGATGGGCCTCATGTCCAAGCCCTGCACCCCACCCCAGGACCCGGCCGACGACGTCGGCCATACCCATCCGGACGTCAGCGGGGGGTGGCTGCGCGCGGCCACCTTCGGTGCTATGGACGGCCTGGTCAGCAACACCGCCCTGATCGCCGGCGTCGCCGCCGGCGAAAGCGCCCACATGACGCTGGTCAGCGGCATCGCCGGTTTGCTCGCCGGGGCGTTCTCGATGGCGCTGGGGGAGTACTCGTCGGTGACCACCGCCAACGAGCAGGTCGAGTCGGAAGCGTACGTGGAACGGCGGGCACTGCGCAGCCGTCCGCAGGCCGAGCGGGCCGAGCTGGTCAAGATGCTCATCGGGATGGGCATGAGCGAGCAGACGGCCGAGATGGCCACCGACGAAATTCACCGGGACGAGAACCGGGCGGTCAGTTTCCATCTCGTCCAGGAGATCGGATTGGACCCGACGGAGACGCCCTCGCCCCGGTTGGCCGCCATCGCGTCGTTTGCGATGTTTGCGATCGGGGCGGTCATTCCGCTGATCCCTTACCTTCTCGGCTATGGGTCGTTGCTCGTCGGTGTGTCGTGCGGGGCGGTCGGCTTGCTGATCGCGGGCGGTCTGACCGCACGCTATACCCGTAAACCGGTGTGGTGGGCGGCGGGTCGGCAGCTGCTGTTCGGCGGCGTCGCCGTCGCCGTGACGTATCTGGTCGGTCTGCTCGTCGCGGCAGTGATGTGATACGGGTGCGACTGCGGGCGTTATGCGCACTGTGCCTGGCCTGGTTGCTCGCCGGATGTGACGCGCAGCCCGTATCGCCTCGGCCGAGCACGCCGAGGCCGGTGCGAGCCTAATCTCGGCCAGGTGCAGGTCGCGTTCGGTGCCACGTTCGACGGCACGGTGTTCGGCGGCTTGTCCGTCCTGAGCTACGACACGGGCCGGCAGCAGTATTACGTGATCAGCGACGATCGCTCAGCGAAAAACCTCGCCCGGCTCTACACCGCGCAATTGTCGTTGTCGGACAAGGGAATCGGTCGGGTCAACTTCACCGGGACACACCCGCTTCTGGACCGGTCCGGTCTGCCGTTTCGGCCGTTTACGCTGAACACCACGCCGCCGGTGATCCCGCCCAACCCCCAGGGCATCGCCTTTGATCCGGCCCGGCAACGGCTCTTCTGGTGTTCGGAGGGCGAACGGCCGACTCAGGGCGCGGCGCTGCTGGACCCGTGGGTCAGGGTTGCCGGGCTGGACGGCTCTTATCAGGGCCAGCTCGCGCTGCCGGCCGATCTGGACATGTCGGCGCAGCCGACCGGCCTGCAAAGAAACCGAGCACTGGAGGGGTGGCACACACCCCCGACGGGCAGTCCGTGTTCGCCGCGATGGAGGACCCGGGCTGCAACGACGGGTCGGAGACCGGCGACGCGCACCGGGTTCGTCAGCGACAACAACTTCTTACCCCGGCAAGTCACTCAGTTCCTGCTGTTCGCGATGCAGTGGCGGCGGGTTTTCGCGCGACGGCGCCCGCAGCCGGTACCGGGGTGAACCCGGCCCACAGCAGGCCGAACACCGCGAGGACAGTCATGTCGAACACCCACCAGCCAGCATAGTGTGTCCACACCAGGATGTCCTCGGCTTCGGGATCGACCCGGTGGAGGTCGATGGTCGAGGCGGTGGTCGTGAAACCCCACTGGGCCGGGATGAACCAGGACATCTGGTCGTAGCCCCAGTCGCCCGACAGAGTGATCAAGCCGCCCGCAAAGAGCGTTGACGCCGGGACCACCGGCACGACCAGCGGCACCACTTCTTTCAGGGACCTGCCCAACGTCGAGACTGCGAGTCCGACGATCGCCGAGACGACGGCGGTCAGAGCGACGCCGGCATACAGCTCGGCGGTGGCGTTGTGCAGTAAGACGGCGCCGTGTGCGGGCGGGCCCTTGATGGCGATGACAATGCCGAACAGGACGGCGCTCAGGACTGCCGCGGCCACGCCGAAGAAGACGATCTTGGCCAGCATGTAGGCGGTGACCGAGAGCCCGACGGCCTGGTCGTGACGGAAGATGCGCCGCTTGCCGACCAGGTCGCGGGCGGTCAGCGCGATGCCGAGGATCACCGCGCCGAAGTTGAGCGCGCCCAGGATCTCCACCGCTTCGTGCACGTTGTCGCTGGTCGCGCTGGCCCGGGCCAAACCGGATTCGCCGGGAATCAGCAAGGCCAGTGCTGCCAGCGCGAACGGCAACGCCAGCAGGAACAGGACATTAAAGGGGATCGGCGACGAACAATCGCAGCTGGCGACGCAGCACTCACCCGAATTGCCGCGTCAGGCTCGGCGATGGCGGCGGTGGCCACGGCGCCGAGGCCGTTGACGGGGTCGTCGGGCCGGTGGCCTGTTGCCGGGCCGCATGCGCGCGGTGCGTACCTTCGGGATCGGCGCTGACACGCGAGACGGCCTCGGCCCGGTCGGCAATGCCCATCGCCGACTCCAGCTGCAGCGGCGGCCCGGCAAATGCCAAGGTGCCCGCGGGCGTGAGCAGCAACACCTGAGCGCACATGTCGAGGTGGGGCAGCGACGTGGTCGCCACCATCACGACGCAGCCGAGGTCGGCCTGGCTTCGCAGCACGGCCATCACCTGTGCTTCCTGCGCGGCATCCAGTCCGGCACCCGGCTCGTCGACGACCAGCACCGTCGGTCGGGTGAGCAGCCCGAGCGCGATCGACGTGCACCGGTGTAGCTCCTCGGGCGACAGTTTGGTTATCCGGGCGCCGCGGTGCGGCGTCAGCTCGAGCTCTTCGAGCACCTGGTCGACGACGCGGCCACGATGGTCGGCGATGGTGTCGGGTGGCAGTCGCAGTTCGGCGGCGTAGTGCAGGGCCCGCTCGACGGTCAGCCGGCGATGCAGCAGTTGGTCATCGCGCGGGACGATGCCGATGCGGGTGCGCATGGCAGCGGGTTCGGCGTAGACGTCGTGGCCGTCCACGGTCACCCGGCCGGCGCTGGGGGTCCGGGCGCCCGCGATCATCATGAGCAGCGCCGCGTTGCGGGCAGCCAATGGTCCGGCGACCGCGGTGAGCGAGCCGAGACGCGCCGTGAACGACACCTCCGAGAGCACAGCGTGTTCTCCCGCGGTAAGGCCGAGCCGGTAAGCATTGACCCCGGCGGTCCGGGCGCCGGGCTGTAGCGGCAATCGGTGGGTGGTGCTGGGCTCGTCGGTGCTGGCGGGCGGCCGGTCCCGGAAGGCTGGGGGGGGGCGGGTGGTCAGGCCGTTCGGGGGGGGGCGCTGGGGGGGGGGTGGTTTTTGGTGTGGGCGGGGGGG
>NZ_LR655742.1 GCF_902168065.1 Mycobacterium tilburgii
GCGGTATGCGAACAAGTCCCCCATCGCCGCCAGTTGTGCCGCCGCTGCCCGGTTTTCGAGGGGTGTCGACGCAGACCCGATCCACCAACGCCGCCGACTCGGACGTGGGCGGCGGATGGCGCCGCTCAAAGGCTTCGCACCAGTTCACCGAACATGTGTTCGAGTATGCCACGGGGGTCCGATAGGTTTCCGGCCCCGCCGCGTCTCCAAGCCCGCCGCCCCGCTCGGGCCCGGACGCGACGCTACGGCGCTAGTTCGCGAAAGGACATCGGCGACAATGGAATCGATCGGCACCGAGACCTGATCACCGGTCACAAGGTCCTTGACGCCGATCGTGCCGGCCTCGAGGTCGCGATCGCCGGCCACCAGCGCAAGGCGGGCCCCGGAGCGGTCGGCCGCGCGCATCGCGCCCTTGAGGCCCCGGTCGCCGTAGGCCAGGTCGACCCGCACACCGGCCGCGCGCAATTGTCCGGCCAGCACGGCGAGCCGCAACTTGGCCAGCTCGCTCAGCGGGACACCGAAGACGTCGCAGCGGGTGGTCTCCCCCACGCTCTTGCCCTCGGCCCGCAATGCCAACAGCGTACGGTCCACGCCGAGCCCGAATCCGATGCCGGACAAGTCCTGTCCGCCGAGCTGGCGCATCAGCCCGTCGTAGCGGCCACCGCCCCCGATGCCGGACTGCGCGCCCAGGCCGTCATGCACGAACTCGAAGGTGGTCTTGGTGTAGTAATCGAGGCCGCGCACCATCCGTGGGTTGATCACGTACGGCACCCCAAGCGCGTCCAGATGTGCCAGCACGGTGTCGAAATGCTGTTTGGCGGCATCGGACAGGTGGTCGAGCAGCACCGGCGCATTGGCCGTCATCGCCTTGACCTCGGGCCGCTTGTCGTCAAGCACCCGCAGCGGGTTGAGCTGCGCGCGCCGTCGGGTCTCGTCGTCGAGTGGGAGCCCAAACAGGAACTCCTGCAACAGTTCCCGATACTGCGGGCGGCAGCTCTCATCACCCAGCGAGGTGATCTCCAGCAGGAACCCGTCCAGACCCAACGACCGGAAGCCGGCGTCGGCCACAGCGATCACCTCGGCGTCCAGCGCCGGGTCGTCAACGCCGATCGCCTCCACGCCGACCTGCTGCAGCTGCCGGTAGCGACCGGCCTGTGGCCGTTCGTAGCGGAAAAACGGCCCGGCGTAACACAATTTCACCGGCAGTGTGCCGCGGTCCAGACCATGCTCGATCACCGCGCGCACCACCCCGGCCGTGCCCTCCGGGCGCAGCGTCACCGAGCGGTCGCCGCGGTCGGCGAAGGTGTACATCTCCTTGGACACCACGTCGGTGGACTCGCCGACGCCGCGGGCGAACAACCCCGTGTCCTCGAAGATGGGCAGCTCGATGTCGCCGTAACCGGCCCGGCGGGCGGCGCTCAGCAGAGCCGAACGCACCGCGACGAATTGCGCGGACTCCGGCAGCACATAGTCGGGGACGCCCTTGGGCGCCGCGAAGGAGGAGAATTCCGTCATCCGGTCAGACCTTCGAGGAACGGGTTGAAGCGCCGCTCGGCGCCGATCGTGGTGGAGTTACCGTGCCCGGGCAGCACCACCGTGTCGTCGTCGAGCACCAACAGCTTGTCGACGATCGACGTCAGCAGGTCGCGGCCGCTTCCGCCGAAAAGGTCGGTGCGTCCCACCGAACGCTCGAACAGGGTGTCGCCGGTGAACACCAGGTCCTTGTCGCCGGTCACCCGGAAAACCACCGATCCGCGAGTGTGCCCGGGGGTGTGGTCGACGTGGACGCTGACCCCGGCCAGGTCGATCTTGTCGCCGTCGCGGTCGAGCTCGACGACCTGTTTGGGCTCGCGGAAGAAGGCGCCCACCATCAGTTGCGCCACACGCGGCCCCAGACCGTAGATCGGGTCTTTGAGCATAAAGCGGTCTTCGGGGTGGATGTAGGTGGGGCAGCCGAAGGTGTCGGATACCTTCTGCGCCGACCACATGTGGTCGATGTGCCCATGGGTGAGCAGCACCGCTGCCGAGGTCAGCCGGTTTTCATCGAGAATGCGCCGCAGCGGACCCATCGCACGCTGCCCGGGATCGACGATGACGGCGTCCGTTCCGGGTCGCTCGGCCAGCACGTAGCAGTTGCACTGCAACATGCCGGCGGGAAATCCGGTGATCAACACACCTTCCAGTTTTCCACGGAGCCACTTGACATATCACGGCGCGCCCACATTAGCCTGGGCTGGCCACCCGCCCCCGCTCACAACCATGGAGGCATACCGGCCGTGCCGACAAACGAACAGCGACGCGCCAACGCCAAGCGCAAACTCGAACGGCGGCTGGAACGCCGCGCCCAGCAAGCCCGACGACGGCGGCTGCTGCTCATCGTCGGAGGCGTGGTCGCCGTGATCGCCGTGGTGGCCGTGGTGACGGTCGCCGTGATCAACTCCAACAACCGGCACAAGACCGACTCGGCGGCCGCGACGCCGGGCAACCCCGCCGCCACCAGCACGACGTCACCGACTGCCCCGACCGGCCAGGTTCCGCCCGCCCCGCCGCTGCCGGCCCTCAAGCCGTTGGCGACCGTCGGCGCCAACTGCCAGTACCCGACGACGCCGCAGGAACCGGCCGCCAAGCCGGTCAAGCCGCCGCGCACCGGCAAGGTGCCCACCGACCCGGCCACCGTCAGCGTCAGCATGTCGACCAGTCAGGGAAACCTGGGCTTGATGCTGGCCAACAACGAATCGCCTTGCACGGTCAACAGTTTCGCGAGCCTGACTAGCCAGAAGTACTTCGACGACACCAAGTGCCACCGGTTGACCACCTCGGAGACTTCGGGCGTGTTGCAGTGCGGTGATCCCAAGGGCGACGGCACCGGCGGCCCTGGCTACAAGTTCGGCAACGAATACCCGACCGACCAGTACCCGCCGAACGACCCCAAGGCGCAGCAACCGGTCGTCTACCCGCGCGGCACCCTGGCCATGGCGAACGCCGGCCCGGGCACCAACGGCAGCCAATTCTTCATGGTCTACAAGGACTCTCAACTACCGCCGCAGTACACTGTCTTCGGCACAATCCAGCCCGACGGGCTCGCCGTGCTGGACAAGATCGCCAAGGCCGGCGTGGTCGGTGGTGGCAACGACGGTGAGCCGGTCAGCGAGGTCACGATCAAGTCGATACGACTCGACTAAACCCGAGACGGCGCAACATGAATCGCCACGAATTCACGAGAAGCCGACGACGCGGTGTCCGACGCCTTAAAGTCGGCGCGTGGTGACTGAAGTCGTTCGGGCAGTACGAACCTACGTGAGTTGCTGGGCCGCGGCGGCATGGGACAGGTCTATCGCGCCTACGACACCAGCACCGAATCGGCGGCGATCCGACCGTGGATTTGCGCAACAACGTCGCGGCCGAGTCCCGGGCCAAGGTCATCTACGAGTACCTCAAGCAGTTCACCGACGACCCGAGTGTTCAAGACACTTTGACGTTCTTGATGACTCGCGAGATCGCGCATTACCAGCAGTTCACCGCGGCGCTCAACGAACTCCCGGTCAACTTCCC
The DNA here is from genome assembly GCF_902168065.1 of Mycobacterium tilburgii. Classification (GTDB taxonomy): domain Bacteria; phylum Actinomycetota; class Actinomycetes; order Mycobacteriales; family Mycobacteriaceae; genus Mycobacterium; species Mycobacterium tilburgii. Next base: position 3,553 of record NZ_LR655742.1, read on the forward strand.
GCCCGGGCTAGTTGCCGGGTTATCCGCGTTTCCAGAACGTCGCCTTCAACCAACATGTCCAACGGCAACGGCGAATCGGTCCGAGGCCCCTGGAACTAGGGGCAGGGCCCGTGGCCGGAGGGCATGGGTGGGGGTAGTACGTGGAAAAGCCCGAACAGCGGTGGCTGGGAGGAAAGACCCGCAAGAACAAGGGCCCGTCGGACAACCCGGAAGGCTCGCCCGCGGTCGACGCTGAGAAGCCGTTCACGCACGAACAGCACACGGCCACCGGGTGATTGAACAACGGCCTGATTAGACAACGACGAAACCCGGGCATCCGACTGCACCGATGCCCGGGTTTCGTCGTCTTCAGCGGACTTATGGATCGGGCGTCCTCGGAGCGACCCGTGAACGCGTCGCGTACGTGGTCCGCAATGGCCGCGCCCATCCCCACCGTTTTGAGCACCGCCGGATGGGGCGGAGTATCCGGGTGCGGCCTGGTGGGTGCGATCTTCTTTGCGTCTTCCAGCCTCTCGTCGATCTTCTCCAACTCCTCACGGCTGATCGCGGTCTCGACTTGCGGCCACACCACCTCTTGCTCGTAAGCGATGTGATCCCGACCCGCCTTGATGAACTCCCGCAGCTCTTCGTGATAGTCGGGGTCGCCGGGCTTGCCGTCTTCGAGCCGCTGCAGCAACTTCTTGCCGGCCTGTTCCTGCTCGATCGCCTTGTCGGCGAGCGCATCGCCGAGCGCTTTGCGGACCGCGGGCCAGAGGTGCTGCTCTTCGATCGCTTCGTACTGCGACTCGGTGGATGATGAGGTTATTCACCGTGGTCTCCAGGCCGCTGGCCTCGACGCCGCCGACTGACGGTGCGCCATCCAGCGATTCGAACAGTCGGAGCACGCTTTTATGGTCTTGCCGGGAAAAAGTTAATGCATCCATGCTTAGCCTTCTGATTAGGCCGTATCGGTCGGTGAGTGGTACCCAGACGCCGGGCACCCAAAACGGAATTCACCGTGGCGAAAGCAGACCCGGCCGCAACACCGGAGTGGCGGTCCGGGCTAGAAGCCCAGCCGTCCAAGCTGTTTGGGGTCGCTCTGCCAGTTCTTGGCGACCTTGACCCGCAGGTCGAGATAGACCTTGGTGCCCAGCAGCTTCTCGATCTGGCCGCGCGCCGCGGTCCCCACCTCGCGCAGCCGGACCCCACCCTTGCCTATGATGATGCCCTTCTGGCTGTCCCGCTCAACGTAGAGCAGCGCGTAGACGTCGATCAGGTCATCACGACCCTCGCGCGGATAGACCTCGTCAATCACCACCGCCAGCGAATGCGGAAGCTCGTCGCGCACCCCCTCCAGGGCGGCATCGCGGATGAGCTCGGCCATCAACACCTCTTCGGGCTCGTCGGTCAGCTCACCGTCGGGATAATACGCCGGGCCCGGGGGCAGCGCGGCGGCCAGCACCTCGATGAGCACGTCGATCTGAGAGTTGGCAACCGCCGACACCGGAACGATGTCGGCGGCACCGTCGACGAGTTCACTGACCGCGACCAGTTGCGCGGCCACCCGATCCTTGGACACCTTGTCGGTCTTGGTGGCGATCACCACGAGAGTGGTCTTTGGTGCGACCGAACGGATCTGGTCGACGATCCAGCGGTCGCCGGGTCCGATCGCCTCGTCGGCCGGGATGCACAAGCCGATGACGTCGACCTCGGCGTAGGTGTCACGGACCAGATCGTTCAACCGCTTGCCCAGCAGGGTGCGCGGCCGGTGCAGCCCGGGGGTGTCGACCAGGATGATCTGAAAGTTCTCGCGGTGCACGATGCCGCGGATAGTGTGTCGCGTGGTCTGCGGCCGCTTCGAGGTGATCGCCACCTTGGTGCCCACCAGGGCATTCGTCAGCGTGGATTTTCCGGTATTGGGCCGGCCGACCAAACATACGAAGCCGGAACGGAATTCATCGTTCATAGCGGAGTGCCCGCCAGATCGGTCAGCATGATCGCCGCGGTCAGGCCGAGTTCACGCATCGCGGCGATACCCGGGTCGTCGGCCGATCCGGCCACCAGCACCGCCGCCTCCAAACCGGTGACGCCGCTGCAGACGGCCGCAGCCACCGCCGCTAGGAGCGGGGTGAGCTGCAGCGCGGACAGCCGCACCGGCGCACCCGCGTAGGTGCGTCCGTCGACGTCGCGCACCGCGGCGCCGCTGTCGGCTTCCGCGCGCCATCGCGCCGCGGGCCAACACCACGAGCTTCACATCTTCGGGGTCCAGCTGTTCAACCATGGTGGGTGTCCTCGAGTTCGTGATCGTCGGATTCGGCCGGGCTCAGCAACACGGTGCCGATCCGCACCCGGCCGCGGTGGTCGGTGCAGCCCTCCGCGCGCAGCCGCAGGCCGTGCGAGACGACCTCGGCGCCGGGCAGCGGCACCCGGCCCAGTTCCAGCGCCAGCAGACCACCCACCGTGTCGACGTCGAGATCGTCATCGAACTCCACCCTGTACAGCTCGCCGACGTCTTCGATCGGTAGCCGGGCCGACACTCGAAACTTCTTGTCGCCCAAGTCTTCTATCGGGGCGGTCTCCTCATCGTCGTACTCGTCGGCGATCTCCCCGACGATCTCCTCGAGCACGTCTTCGATGCTGACCAGGCCAGCGATCGCGCCGTACTCGTCGACGAGCAGCACCATGTGGTTGCGATCGCGCTGCATTTCCCGCAGCAGCGCGTCCAGCGGCTTGGAGTCCGGCACGAACACGGCCGGGCGCATCACCTGGGACACCTTGGCGTCCCGGCCGCCGTCTGGGGACAGAAACGTCCGCTGCACAAGGTCTTTCAGATACACCACCCCAACAATGTCGTCGACGTTCTCGCCGATCACCGGAATGCGGGAGTGCCCGCTGCGCACGGCCAGGGTGGTGGCCTGGCTGGCAGATTTGTCGCTTTCGATCCAGATCATCTCGGTCCGCGGCACCATGACCTCGCGGGCCGGGGTGTCACCGAGTTCGAACACCGACTCGATCATCCGGCGCTCGTCGGCGGCCACCACCCCGCGCTGCTGCGCCAGGTCGACGACTTCACGCAGCTCGATTTCGGAGGCGAAGGGCCCGTTGCGCAAGCCGCGGCCCGGGGTCAATGCGTTACCCACCAGCACCAGCATCCGGCTGATCGGCATCAGAAGCGATGAGATGACTTGCAGCGGAAGGGCTGTGGCGAGCGAGATGGAATACGCGTGCTGGCGGCCCATCGTCCGCGGGCCCACACCGATGACGACGAAACTGGTCAGCACCATGATGGTCGCAGCGCCGAACGCCGCCCATCCCATGCCGAAGTTGTCGTAGAGGAACACCACCAGCAGCACGGTCGCGGTGACCTCGCAGATGATGCGCAGCAGCAGCACCACCAAGTTGATGTAGCGCGGCCGGTCGGCCATCACCTTCGACAACGCCCGGGCTCCCGGCTGCTCGTCGCGCACCAGCTCCGCGACCCGGGCCACCGACACCGTGCTGATCGCGGCGTCGATCGCCGCGAAAACCCCGCCCAGACCGATCAACGCGATCGCGCCGAGCAGCTGAGACATGCCGGTCAATTCTGGGAATGCCATGAGTCGGTTGTCGAATCCGACGTGGCGTCGGAGTCGTCTTTACTACGGTTGAGTAACGAGGAGAACACGACGACCGCGATCCCCAACAGCCCGAATCCGAGCGCCGAGGGCCACCAGGGTTGGCTGGGCGGGGGCGGAGCGGCCTGACCGGGCTCGCCGGGGGCGGCCAGCGCGAACAAGAAGCTGCCGTTGTCGGTGGGGCCGAAACCGGGCAGCGACTGGCTCTTGGTCACCTTGATCTGGGTGCTGCTGTTGGGATCGTTGACCTGCCCCCACGCCAGCGTGGAGTCGTCGAGCAGGAAGCAGTCCTGACTGCCGGACGGTTGGCTGTCGTCGTGGCCCACCACCGCGACCTGGCCGATCTGCACGGTTTGGACGACGGCGGGAATCTCGGCCAGCACGTTCTGGTACAGCGCCGGTGGCGCCGGTGCGACGTACTTCGGCGGCGGAGGACCTTGCCAATCGTTCGGCGGGACAAAGGCTCCGCCGTAGAAGCTGCCCGACGCCAGGTAGCTTTCGCTGACCGCGGTGAACGGCACCAGACCCACGGCGCCGGCGTCGAGCACCACCCGGCCGCCGGGCGGCAGGTACACCTCGCGGGACGCCCCGTCGTAGGAGTAGCGGAACGTCATCGCCTGACCGAGCGGGTTGTACAGGGTCGGCCGGTGATATTGGTCGTAGTCGACGAATTCCCAATGCCGGGGTCGGACCAGCGCCTTGTTGTCGGCCTTGATCAGCTCGATGTTCTCGCTATGCGTGTTGATGACGTTCTGCACCTGCTGATTGAAGTCCGTCTGCGTGGGCGGCCGCGACGGGTCGGCCGGGTTGAGCCGCGCCTCGGGAGCGGCCTTAGCGGCCGCGATCGCCTGCGCGGGTGCCTCCACCTTCTTCGGCGGTGTCATCACCGAGATGGTGCGCGGTGGCTGCGAACCCGGCGGGTTGATCTTCGGGGTCTGCACCTGCGTCGGGGCCGGCCGCGTGGAGGTCGGCGGCGGGGGCTCGGGAATCTGGATCGGCACGGTGCTCGACGGGGCGGGCGCCGGGCGCGGCGCCGGGGCGTAGCACACGTTCGCGGTGTGATAGGCCTGCACGTAAAACAGGCAGTGCTGGCAGGACACCGGGTTGGACCCCGCACCGACGCACGGAGATGCCTGTCCCACACCGGAACTGACGATGACCGCGTACAAGGGCGCCAACGTTATGGCAGTCGCCAGAGCGATCTTCACTGCTTTCATTACAGAATTCAACTGTCGAAATACCTTGACTTGTCCAGCAACCGGCGGTCTTTTTCACCCTGCCGGTCGTTGTGGTATGCCTCGACCTGGTCGGCGACCCACTCCTCGAGAAGTCGCTCCTGCAGAGCGAACATCTCCTTCTCTTCGTCGGGCTCGGCGTGGTCGTAACCAAGCAGGTGCAGCACGCCGTGAACGGTCAACAGCGCCAATTCATGTCCGAGACTGTGGCCCGCGGCGGCGGCCTGTTCGGCGGCGAATTCCGGGCACAGCACGATGTCCCCCAGCATCGACGGCCCCGGCTCGGGAGCGTCCGGACGGCCACTGGGCTCGAGTTCGTCCATAGGAAAACTCATCACGTCGGTGGGGCCGGGCAGGTCCATCCACCGCATGTGCAGGTCGGCCATCGCGGCGGTGTCCAACAGCACCATCGACAGTTCGGCGCCCGGATTGACGTCCATTTTGGCGATGACGAAGCGCGCGACACTCACCAACTCAGTTTCGGAGACGTCGATGCCCGATTCGTTGGACACTTCGACGGTCATTTGCTGCTCACCGCACCATCATCGGCGATTTCGCGTTCCGGATGCACGTCGGGCCGCCCGATTCATGCTGGAGCCCGGCTCTTCGTGGCGTGCATACGCATCCACGATCTCCGAAACCAGCCGGTGGCGAACCACGTCCGCGCTGGTCAACTCGGCAGTGTGGATGTCCTCGATGTGTTCGAGGATGTCGACCGCCGCGCGCAGACCCGACTTGGCGCCACCCGGCAGATCGATCTGGGTGATGTCGCCGGTGACGACAATCTTCGAGCCGAAGCCCACCCGGGTCAGGAACATCTTCATTTGCTCGGGCGTGGTGTTCTGCGCCTCGTCGAGCACGATGAACGCATCGTTGAGAGTGTTGTGGGTGAGCAGAAAGTCCTCGGTCACGTACAGCGAATCCGCGGCCGCCACCTGGATGCACACCGCTTCCTCGGTGCCGGCGGATTCGATGCACTCGATAAAGCGCTTCGGGTGTCCGCCGGCCGTCGCGTCGTATTTGGCGGCCTTGCGCGCCAACCGGAACGGAACCACACCTTGCGGGAGGCGGATGTCCAGGGTGTATGCGTCGAACCGGTGCCGAACCGCGCGCCCCCGTGCCAATCCCGGGGTACGGCGGGCACAGCAGTAGACGACACCGCCCACCGACTGGACCAGGAACACCACGTCGTCCCGCAGACGTTCGGAGACCGTCGTGAACTGAATGCGGCACGTCCCGTCCCGCTGCGTGACCGGACCGCCGTCGGAGTCGAGTAACCCCTGCAACAGCGCCAACCTCACATCGGGCGCATTGAAAAGATAATCCCGAGGAATGAACTTGGTCTCCGGGCCACAACCCGCCAGCCCCAGCTGGCGCAACGCTGCCGTGACCGGGTTCACCGCCGAGCCACGAGGACGGCTGGCCCGGTTCAACACGTAGTCGACCGCGAATCTGCGCCGCACTTCGATGCCGGGAATCAAGCGTTTAAGGGCTTGCGCCAATTCCGGATCCCGGGCGGCAAACGAGGGCGTCGTCGAACACGTCAGGCACCCGTCGCCCAGCAGCAGTCCCACCGCATAGGGGTCCAGCGGAACCTGTTGCGACTCGAAATGCACGGGTGCACTCAGCAAGGGCAGCTCGTAGCGATGATAGTGCGCGGCGCGAAGGTTGCCGATCATCTCCTTCGTCTGCAACACACGCGCCGGCTTGGCACGCCGCCGGTCGGAGCGGGTGTACACCGACCACAGATGATCGCCGGAGGCTAAGGTCGACGAACGGTCCTGCGTCCAGACCCGGTAGATCTCTTTGAATTTCTGCGGATAAACGCCGATAACTTCGGTGGGCAGTCCGTTGGAGCCGATGACGCTATCCCCGACCTTGAGGTCATCGATAGGACGAAATCCGTTGGGAGTCAGTACTTTAGTGAAACGCGGTTGTGCCCTGCCCCGCATGTACGCCAGCGGCGCGACCTCGATGACCCCGGCCGACATCAGCTTCGGAACCAGTTCGGGGTCCATCATGTCGTAGAGCGCGTCGTACAGAGGGCGCAGATACGGGTCGATCTTCTCGTTGAGCGTGCCCGGCAGAAATCCCAGCCGCTCACCGGCTTCCACGGCCGGACGGGTCAGGATGATGCGGGTGACCTGTTTGGACTGCAGCGCGTTGACCGCTTTGGCCATCGCCAGATAGGTCTTGCCGGTACCGGCAGGCCCCACCCCGAAAACGATGGTGTGGGCGTCGATGGCGTCGACGTAGCGCTTCTGGTTGAGCGTCTTGGGCCGAATCGTCTTGCCGCGCCGCGACAAGATGTCCAGCGTGAGCACCTCGGCCGGTGACTCGTTGCCGGCGCCGATCATCATCGCGACACTGTGGCGCACCACCTCGGGGGTCAGCGACTGGCCGTTGGCCACGATCGCCACCAGCTCGGAGAGCACCCGCTCGGCCAGGGCGACATCGGCCGACTCACCCGAGAGGGTGACGGCGTTGCCGCGAACATGCAGGTCAGCGTTGAGGGTCCGTTCGAGGGCGCGCAGATTTTCGTCCGCCGAACCAAGCAAGCCGACGACCACATCGGGCGGAATGTCTATACTGCTGCGAACCGGAGCTTTGAGATCGGGTCCCTGCAGAGCCCCAGCTGCGTCAGCAGCGTTGGTCTCGCGTGGCGTCACGTGGTTTTCGGTGCCTGCCTGTCTCGGTTCGTCAAGGGTGATTCGGATGCCTCAGTCTACGCCGAGTGCTCCGTCCGGTCAGCCGTGTGCGGCCCCGGCGGGCTCGATTTCTGCGGTTTGCTACCAGCGCGGTGTGAGCACTCCCAGCGCGCCGAGGTCCACCGCAGCCGCGGTCGAGGTCCGCAATACCTGCGGGCCCAGCCACACCGCGACGGCGCCCGCGTCGGTCGGCGCGGCGAGTTCCGCCGGTGCGATACCGCCTTCGGGCCGACCACCAGCAGCAGCGAGGTCACCCGCGCCAAGGCGGCATCGGCGAACCAATCAGTCGCCGACTCGTGCAACACCAACGCCGCCGCGCGGAGGCCACGGCGTCGCGGATCCGCTGGGTGAACATCGGCTTGGACAGCACGCCGTCGACGGTGGGGATGTGGGCCCGCCGCGACTGCCGGACGGCCGAACGGATCACGGCCCGCCACCGACGCAACCCCTTCTCGACCCGGGAGCCCTGCCAGTTGGCCACCCGGGCCGCCTACCAGGCCAGAAATTGCGTCGGCGCCGGCCTCGGTGGCTAGTTCGATCGCCAGCTCCGAGCATTCCGACTTCGGCAGGGCCTGCACCACCGTCACCGGCGGCCGGGTTCCGCGGTCCACCGTTTCCAGTACCCGAGCGCACAATCCGTCGCGTCCGGACTACTCGACCACGCAGTGAGCCGCCAGCGCACCGGCGCCGTCGCCGAGCACCAACCGTTCTCCGGGGCGGATCGGCGCACCGTCGCGGCGTGAAACCCTTCGTCGCCGTCGAGGACAGCCAAATCACCGATGTCGGGCAGGACCCCTCCACGTAGAATAGCGTCGCCACCATGTGCACGGCCCCCGCGGCTGGAACTAACGCCCGGTGAAGGTTTCGCGCAGCCGGCTGAACAGGCCGCCGGTGTGGGAGGAACGCACCTCGGCCACGTCGCGGCTGCGCCGGTTCTTCAGCTCGCGCAGCAACTCGATGTCGTGGTTGTCCAGCCGGGTGGGGACCACCACCTCGACGTGGACATGCAGGTTGCCCCGGGTGGTCGACCGCAGCTGCGGCATGCCCTGGCCGCGCAGCGTGATGATCGAACCCGGTTGTGTCCCAGGCGGAATGGTGATTTCGCTGGGCCCGTCGAGGATGTCGTCGATGGTGAGCGTGGTGCCCAGCGAGGCATCGATCATCGGCACCGACACCGTGCAGTGCAGGTCGGCGCCGTCGCGGACGAAGATGTCGTGGGCCTGCTCGTGCACCTCGACATAGAGGTCACCGGCCGGGCCTCCGCCCGGACCGACCTCGCCCTGCGCGGCGAGCCGGACCCGCATGCCGTCGCCAACACCGGCCGGAATCTTGACGCTGATCTCGCGGCGAACACGCACCCGGCCGTCGCCCATGCACTGATGGCAGGGGTCGGGGATGACCACGCCGACGCCCCGGCAGGTAGGGCACGGCCGCGACGTCACCATCTGCCCCAGCAGCGAGCGCTGCACGGTCTGCACCTCGCCCCGTCCGCCGCAGGTGTCGCACGGAACCGGCGCCGAATCGCCGTTGGTGCCCTTGCCCTGACAACGGTCGCACAACACCGCGGTGTCGACGGTGACCTGCTTGGTCACTCCGGTCGCGCATTCCTCGAGGTCGAGCCGCATCCGCAGCAGCGAGTCGGACCCGGGCCGGACCCGGCCGATCGGGCCGCGCGAGGACGCGCCGCCGCTGAAGCTGCCGCCGAAGAACGCCTCGAACACGTCGCCTAGGCCACCGAATCCGTCAAATCCGCCGCCCGCAGCGCCGTTCTCCAGCGGGTCCCCGCCAAGATCGACGATGCGGCGTTTCTCGGGATCGCTCAGCACCTCGTAGGCGACGCTGACCTCCTTGAACCTCGCCTGCGCGGTCTCATCGGGATTGATGTCGGGGTGCAGTTCACGCGCCAGCTTCCGATACGCGCGCTTGATCTCCGCATCGCTGGCGTTTTTGCTCACGCCCAGCAGCCCGTAATAATCTCGTGCCACGCCTGACCTTTCTGGACTCTAGTTAGGGCCGCGTTACCACGTACGTCCACAATCCTGTCGGTGCGCGTTCATCGGGCACCCAGGACCTCGCCAATATAAAGAGCAACCGCGGCCACGCTGGCGATAGTTCCCGGATAGTCCATCCGGGTGGGGCCCAACACCCCCATACCGCCGTACACGGTATTCATGGTGCCGTACGCGGTGGTCACCATCGACGTCCCCGCCATTTGCTCGACCTCGGTCTCGTGACCGATGCGCACGGTGACTTTCCCGGCTTCCTGCTGAGCCGCCAGCAACCGCAGCACCACCACCTGCTCCTCGAGGGCCTCGAGGATCGACCGCAGCGAACCGCCGAAGTCCGCGGCGTTGCGGGTCAGGTTGGCGGTGCCCCCCATCACCAGGCGCTCCTCGGTGTGCTCGACCAGCGACTCCAGCAACACCGTCGCCGAACGGCCGACCGCGTCGCCCAGCCCGCCGGTGCCGCTGAACTGCTGAGCCAGCTCAGCCACCGCAACCGAGGCCGCGGAAAGCTTCTTCCCTTCCAGCGCCTGGCCCAGGATCTCCCGCAGCTGGGAGAGCTGATGCTCGTCGATGAGGTCGCCAAGCTCGACGATGCGCTGATCCACCCGGCCCGACGAGGTGATGACGACCATCAGTAGCCGGGCCGGCGTCAGCGCGATCACCTCGAGGTGCCGGACCGTCGACGTCGACAGGGTCGGGTACTGCACCACGGCCACCTGCCGGGTCAGCTGGGCCAGCAGCCGCACCGCGCGGCGCAGCACGTCGTCGAGGTCAACGCCGGATTCCAGGAAAGACTGGATCGCCTTCCGCTCGGCCGCCGACAACGGTTTGACGTCGTCGATCCGGTCGACGAATTCGCGGTACCCCTTCTCGGTGGGCACCCGACCCGAGCTGGTGTGCGGCTGCGTGATGTACCCTTCGGCCTCCAGCACGGCCATGTCGTTGCGGATGGTGGCGCTGGACACGCCGAGGTTGTGCCGCTCGACGAGCGATTTCGAACCGATCGGCTCCTGGGTGGCGACGAAGTCGGCAACGATCGCGCGCAGCACCTCGAAGCGACGCTCGTCGGCACTGCCCATCGACTACCTCCTTGATCGAGTGCATTTTACGGGCTCAACAGCCATCGACCCTCATCAGCAAGTGTCGGGCGCGCGCGGCCGACGACTTTGCCGCTAGCCTCTCCAGCATGTATCCGTCGGCCCTCGACGACACCTCAGGGAAGATCGGCAGATGATCTTCAAGGGCGTACGAGTAAGGAAGCCCTACCCGGACCACGGGACCGCGACTATTCGGAAAGATCGCCATGTCTCATATTCAGGCGGTTTCCGACCACGACGCCAGCTTGCACGAAGATCGCTTTCTTCTTCACCAAGCGCAAACTGGCGCAGATGACCGGCCTGGAAACGGCCGGGATGCTCGAGCCGCTGCGCATGTACGGCCCATATTCCCCGGTTTCTCAGCGCCTACGGCAAGCTCGAACAGGCCGAATCCAAGCTCGACATCCTCAGCCCGCGCTACCGCGCGCTGGCGGAGCTGAAGGCGGCGACGACAGTGGGCTGTGAATACTGCATCGATCTGGGCTCACAGATCGCCCGACGCTGGGGTCTGGCCGACGACGAGTTGCTGTCGATGTCGAATTACCGTGCGGCAGAATGCTTTTCCTAGGTCGACAAGCTGATTCTCGAGTACGCCACCGCCATGAGTCGCCCCCCGTCGAGGTGACCGACGAGCTGTTAGACGCGCTGCGCGGCCCACTTCGACACGCCACAGCTCGTCGCGCTCACCCGTGTCATCAACCTCGGCAACATGCAGGCCCGATACAATATCGCGCTGGGCATCAAGTCGTCCGGCTTCTCCGGCAGCCGGGTCTGCGCCCTGCCGGACGCCGGTGACGTGTGACCGTGGACCGATCGGTGACGGAGCGATTCGAAGAGGGCCGCCCGCAGCTGAGCGCCGTCGCCCACCGGATGCTCGGCTCGATCGACGACGCCCAGGACGCAGTGCAGGAGACCTGGCTGCGGCTGAACCGCAGTGACACCGACAACATCGCCAACCTGGACGCGTGGCTGACCACCGTGGTGGCCCGCATCTGCCTGAACGTGCTGCGCTACCGCCGCGGCCGGCACCGCGAAGAGCCGTGGCACGGTTGCCGGATCGGATCGTGGCCGGCGATGACGAATCCAACCCCGAACACCGCGCGATGTTGTCCCGGATTCGGGAGCCGGGGTGACGTAACAGACCAGTCTTTTACCCAGCCGGGGCAGGTCCACCGCCAGCACGACCGCCTGTCCGACGCTGGGGTCCACGGAGATGGCGGCGGCGATCTCGCCGAGTTCGATGCGGAAGCCGCGGATCTTGACCTGCTCTTCGGCGCGGCCGACGAATTCGATGTCCCTGTCGGCGTTGCGGCCGACCGGGAAGTCCTCCACCTTCGGCACGAACTGGATCCCGGCGTTGTTGACGAGGACGTCGACCGCTACCCGAACAACACGCGTCAATCCGGTGTCCGTGCTGCGCCGTCGTTGACGCGGCAGGTGCGTGCCCTGAGGCGCCGCTAGGCGGTGACGTGTTCGGCGCAGTCGACGCGCAGGCCGGAAACCGTCATCGGCGTGTCGTAGAACATGCACCGGTATTGCCGCGTGGCACGCTGGATCGTTCCAGTTGCGCACAGGTGCTGCATGCCCGGGTCACCGGGAGCAGTTGCGCCTCATGCAATTTCGCGATGACAAGCAGCAGGCGGTCCACTAGCTGTTCCGCCTCGACCCGGTCCAACTTGGACGTGGCGATCTCGGCGGACGCCGTCCACCGGGACAGAGCTAGGCCGGCCTTGCGGCCGGCCTAGGTCAGCACCAGGCCGTGACGCCGCCGGTCGTGCGCGTCCTGGGCACGCGCACGACCAACCCCTTGCGGATCAGCGCCGCCACGGCGTCGCTGACGGTAGGATCGGCGACGTTGAGCTCACGGGCCACCGCGGTGCTTCGGGCGATGGGCGGCGGGCCCACCAAAAGCCATGCCAGCAACCGCATCTGGGTGCTGGAGAGGTCATTGAGCCTCAGCGCTGCGGCGAGCCAGCACGTGCAGGGCGTCACCGACGCGATCGAGCGCCGCGACGATCTTGGAGTAGAGGCTGAGGTGACGCGCCCCTCGGACTTCAGAGCACGACCTCATTGAGCTTGCCCGTCACGACGTCAAACACGAAGCCACGCAACGACTCGTGCTTGGTCACGAAGGGGCTCTGCTCGATGCGGCGCAACGACTGGCGGATGTCCTCCTCGAGGTCGGAAAACGCTTCGGCCGCCCATGCCGGTTTGATCCCGGTCTCCTGCTGTATGGCCGCCTTGAACTCGTCGTCACGGAAAGTCAGCATACCGCAATCGGTGTGGTGGATCAGGATGATCTCCTTGGTGCCGAGCAACCACTGACTGATCGCCAGCGATCGGATCTCGTCGTCGGTGACCACGCCACCGGCGTTACGGATGACGTGCGCCTCACCCTCCTGCAGGCCGAGGATCCGGTACACATCCAGCCTGGCGTCCATGCAGGCGACCACCGCGACGTGTTTGCTCGGCGGCAGCGGCAGGGGCCCCTTGAAGGTGCTCGCGTAAGCAATGTTGTTGGCCAGGTATTCGTCGGTCACGGTCACGCCGGGCTTCTCCTCATCCGTTTGCTGTCAGCGGGGGTAGCATAACGCCGCCGTGCGGGGGCGAAGGAGGATGCGAATCTGCGTGAGCAGAACCCTTAGGACTCCTTTGGAGATGCCTCATGACGGGTGCGATCGCATCATCCACACAGCTCAGGATGATAGCAAAGGCGGCCAGAGCAGAAATAAGGACAACCCACGCCCAAACTCACGCAGCGACCGGTACGAGCTGGCCCGCGACATTAACTGGACCTTACCGCTACGTCACCGAAGACGAGTTGTTTCCTGAGGAGCTCTCCGGGACGCACCGCGTCTTCGGTGAAGGCTGGCTCAAATGGGACGAGCCCTACAAGATCGGCTACCGCGAGTATGTGCACAACCAGGTCACCAAGGACACCACCACGTATTCGCTGAAAACGCCATCGGGCGTTCCAAGCTGTTCGAACAACTCGATCCGGGATGGAAGTCGGTGATCGTCGCCCACTACGGCGCGATCTCGATGCCCGAATACCTGGCGTCCATCGGCGAGGCCCGAATGGGCCGGTTCGGCCGCTACCACTTCAACCGCAAACCCGCCCCGCTCGACCTGGACCCGGACAGCGCGATCAACCGGTGGTACCTCAAGCACCGCGAGGGCTCGCCGCTGCAGGCCGAGGACTGGGAAGGTTTTCGCGATCCGGCCGCGCTGAACTATCGCCGTTACATCGCGCTGAAGGTGCTGCCCACACATATCTGGCCAAAGACACGAGTTTCAGCAGCGGTTCCGCTGCGAGGCGAGCATCGCGGCAAGCCTGAACGACCCGCACATGGTGCCGATCCACAGCTACGGCGAGATCGATGGCCGCCTCTACGTCGACATGCGGCTGATCGAGGGCCGCGATCTGTTGCAGTTCATTCGCGACAACGGCGGAAGCTTGGACCCGCACCGCGCCGTCGCGGTGATCGAACAGGTTGCGGCAGCACTGGATACGGCCCACGAAGTCGGGCTGATCCACCGCGACACCAAGCCGTCCAACATCCTGGTGACCAACCGCGACTTCTCTACCTGATCGACTTCGGCCTCGCGCGCACCGCCGCCAACACCGCGCTGACCCAGAGTGGCCACACCATGGGCACCATGGCCTACATGGCACCCGAGCGGTTCCGGGGCATGACCGGACCCATCGCGCGGACGTCTACGCGCTGGCCTGCGTGCTCTACGAATGCCTGACCGAGCATCTGCCGTATCCCGGCGACACCTTTGAAGAACAGCTCAACGCGCACCTGAGCACCCCGCCGCCGCGCGCCTCGTTCACCGCGCCCGACGTGCCGGCGGCGCTCGACGACGTGGTCGCCCGGGACATAGCAAAGGACGTCGACTCCCGCTACCAGTCGGCCATCGAGTTCGCCGAGACCGCCAAGGCCGCGCTCACCGGGCCCGCCCACCGCAGCAACACCCAGCCTGCCGCACGCCCCCGCCC
>NZ_LR655743.1 GCF_902168065.1 Mycobacterium tilburgii
GCTTTATCCGGCTTGAATCGGGTGCCCTGACTCAGCACCTCCATGAAGGCCTGCTGGATGCCGAACATCCGCACGCTGCGCGTGACCCCGCCGGCGCCGGGCAGCAGGCTCAGCGTCACTTCGGGGAAACCGAGCACCACGCCCTTGATGTTCGCGGCGATGCGGTGGTGGCATGCCAAACAGATCTCCAGCCCGCCGCCCAACGCCGCACCGTTGATGGCGGCGACAACGGGCTTGCCCAGCGTCTCTAGCGCCCGCAGGTCGCGCTTGATGCCCTCGACCTCGGCGAAGATTTCGCCGGCGTTCTCCGGGCCGGCCTGGATCATGCTCTTGAGGTCACCGCCGGCGAAGAAGATCTTCTTGGCGCTGGTGATGACCACGCCGGTGATCGAATCCTTCTCGGCGACAAGGCGTTCGACGGCTTTGTGCATCGATTCCTTGTAGTGGTCGTTCATCACGTTGGCCGACCCGGTCGGGTCGTCAAGGGTCAGGGTGACGATGCCGTCGGCATCCTTGTCCCACTGAATGGTGTTCTCAGGCATGCTTTTCCTCAGACTCGCTCGATGATGGTCGCGACGCCCATGCCACCGCCGATGCAGAGCGTGATCAACGCACGACGGGCGTTGCGGCGCTCGAGCTCGTCGACCATGGTGCCGGTAATCATGGCGCCGGTGGCGCCCAGCGGGTGACCCATCGCGATGGCGCCACCGTTGACGTTGAGTTTCTCGTCCGGGATGTGCAGGTCCTTCTGGAACTTCAGCACCACCGACGCGAACGCCTCGTTCAGCTCGAACAGGTCAATTTCGTCGACCGTCAGGCCCGCGTGGTCGAGCACCTTCTGGGTGGCCGGGGTGGGACCGGTCAGCATGATGACAGGGTCCGAGCCGCTGGTGGCCGTGGCCACGATGCGCGCCCGCGGGGTCAGACCCTGCGACTTGCCGGCCGCGTCCGACCCGACCAGCACCAGCGCGGCGCCGTCGACGATGCCGGAGCTGTTGCCGCCGGTGTGGACGTGGTTGATCTTCTCGACATAGTGGTACTTGGTCAGCGCCACGTCGTCGAAGCCGCCCATCTCACCGATGCCGTCGAACGCGGTCTTTAGTTTGGCCAGGCCCTCCATAGTGGTGTCGGGCCGCATGTGCTCGTCGTGGTCGAGGATGACCAGACCGTTCTGGTCGCGCACCGGCACCACCGACTTCGCGAAGTAGCCACCCGACCAAGCCTCGGCGGCCTTCTGCTGGCTGCGCAGCGCGTAGGCGTCGACATCCTCGCGGGAGAAGCCCTCGATGGTGGCGATCAGGTCGGCGCCGATGCCCTGCGGCACGAAGCCGATCTGGTAGTTCGTCTCGGGGTCGGTCGCCCAGGCGCCGCCGTCGGAGCCCATCGGCACGCGGCTCATCGATTCGACACCGCCGGCCAGCACCAGGTCGTCCCAGCCGGACCGCACCTTCTGGGCAGCGGTGTTCACGGCCTCGAGGCCGGAGGCGCAGAACCGGTTGAGCTGCACGCCGCCGGTGGTCTCGGGCAGCCCGGCGGCGAGCACTGCGGTGCGCGCGATGTCGCCGCCCTGGTCACCGACCGGCGACACGACACCAAGGATCATGTCGCTGATCAGGTTCTCGTCCAGGTCGGGGAACCGCCGACGCAGCTCGTCGACCAGACCGACGACCAGGTTGAGGGGCTTGACCTCGTTCAGTGATCCGTTGCGCTGTTTGCCACGCGGGGTGCGGATGGCCTCATAGATGAAGGCTTCTTCGGACATGTCGACTTCCTGTTCGCAAAATGGGGTTTCGGATCCACCCTAAGAAAAATCCTAACAGGCCCTCCGGGCCAACCTGTTGGTTTGTCAGGTCAAACTTGGTCAACGGTGCGGCCGCCCCCGCTTCGCGCACCGAGCGTGCACCCGAGGCGTCGGGAGTGCAGCCCAGGCGACGACACGCCGGCAGCCCGAGACACACGACTCAAACGCCGTTTGCGCACACTCGACGGTTCTCGGAGGTTGGCGTGACGTTCGACAACGCGCGTTGGGCTGGCAGGACACACCACGAGCCACACTGGCGTGACACCCGGGGCGCAACGGCGCAATAAGCTCGATGGTTATGACAGTGTCGCGACTGCGGCCCTATGCAACCACGATCTTTGCGGAGATGTCCGCGCTCGCCGCGCGGATCGGCGCGGTGAATCTCGGTCAGGGCTTTCCCGACGAGGATGGACCTGCATCGCTGTTAAAGGCCGCCCAGGAGGCAATCGCCGACGGCGCCAACCAGTACCCCCCGGGCATCGGGATCGCCCCGCTGCGGCACGCGATCGCGGCGCAGCGCAAGCGGCTGTTCGACATCGAATACGACCCCGACACCGAAATACTGGTGACGGCCGGGGCGACCGAAGCCATCGCCTCGGTGGTGATCGGTTTGGTCGAGCCCGGGTCCGAGGTCTTGCTGATCGAGCCGTTCTACGACTCCTACTCGCCGGTGGTGGCTATGGCCGGTGCCCGCCGCGTCCCGGTACCGATGGTCGCCGACGGCCTCGGCTTCGCGCTGGACATCGACGCCCTTCGCCGTGCGGTCACCCCCGCGACGCGGGCGCTGATCCTCAACTCACCGCACAACCCCACCGGCGCCGTGCTGAGCGCTGCCGAATTGGCAGCCATTGCCGAGATCGCCGTGGCCGCAGACCTTTTGGTGATCACCGACGAGGTGTACGAGCACCTGGTCTTCGACGGGCATCGGCACCTCCCACTGGCCGGGTTCGACGATATGGCGCAGCGCACCATCAGCATCTCCAGCGCGGGCAAGATGTTCAGCTGCACCGGCTGGAAGGTCGGGTGGGCATGCGGCCCGGCCGAACTCATCGCCGGGTTGCAGGCCGCCAAACAATATCTGACCTACGTCGGCGGCGCGCCGTTTCAGCCCGCGGTGGCCCTGGCGCTGGACACCGAGGACGGGTGGGTGGCCGACCTCCGCAGTTCGCTGCAGTCCCGGCGAGATCGGCTCGCCGCGGGTCTGACCGACATCGGTTTTGCGGTGCACGACAGCCACGGCACCTACTTCCTGTGCGCCGATCCACGACCCCTGGGGTACGACGACGGCACCGAGTTCTGCGCGATGCTTCCAGAAAAGGTTGGGGTGGCTGCCATTCCGATGTCGGCATTCTGCGATCTGGCGGCGCCGCACGCCGATCTCTGGAATCATTTGGTGCGCTTCACCTTCTGCAAGCGCGACGACACCCTCAACGAGGCGCTGCGACGGCTGACGGCACTCAAGACTGCCCGGAGCGCGTCTCTCCCGTAACACGTTTGCGAAGTCCGTCCAGGGCGGCGGACAGGATCTTGTTGCCCGCCGACCTGACCCATAACCCGGGCAGGGGCGTCCGGAGCTCGATCGTGAGCGAAAAGCGCACCCGGGTCTTGTCGTCGCCCTCACGTTCCAGGTTTTACTCGCCGTGCTGTTGGGCGGTCTTCTGCGCATCCCAGACCATCTAGTCGGTGCCCCAGTGATATTCGAGGATTTCAGTGTCGGCGATACCATTCAGCCGGATCGTCATCCGCACGTGGTGTGGCCAGCCCGTCGGGATACCCGGTCGATGACCTCGACCCGCTTGTGCAGCGGCGACCACGACGGCACGGCGTCCATGTCGGCGAGCGTCTCCATGATCACTTTCGGGGCGCCTCAATGAAAATTTCCGAAGATGCGCGTATGGCCACCGTCTATAAATTTAGCAACCGCGGGCCATTCCGACGCCGAAATTACGGTGGCGTCTCCGAATCACCGCGACTGGCGACCAGTTCGCGCAAACCTTTTACCGACGACTCGAGCACGTTTTGCATGGCAAGACGGACGACGAATGCGGGGATCGGTCCGGCCGGTTCGACCGTGATGTCAAAGCGCACCCGTGTCTTGTCGACGCCTTCGGGCTTGAGGTTGTATTCCACGTGCTGGCCGTGCTGTTGGGCCGTCCCTTTGACGTCGTACACCACCCAGTCCGGACCCCAGTGATATTCCAGCACCTCTTTGTCGACGAGCCCGAAAATCCGGATGGTGGTTTTCACATGGTGCGCACGGCCATCGGGGTATCGGTCGACAACTTCGATCCGCTTGTGCAGCGTCGACCAGGATTCCAGCACGCTGACATCCTCGAGCGCCCCATGACCACGTCCAGCGGCGCATCAACCACAAATTCACGTGATGCTTTTACAACCAACACGACTGGGCATTCGAAACCTGTTTTAAGTAACTAACCGGCTACCAATCGATTTCGTCGATCGGTGTGGTGACGGCCGGCGGCGGGCCTGCCGAACCGGCGGGTATTCGTTCGAAACGTGGAGTGGGAGCGGCCTGTTCGACACCGTGGGCGGTGATCACCGTCGACCGGGCGATCAAATGGTCGCCGACGACGGCCTCGCCCCACGACAAGACCGGCATGACGCAGGCGTCGGTGCCGGCGAAAACCTTAGTCCACTCGTGTCGTGTCCGGCTGACGAACAGTTTCGCGAAGATGTCGTACATCTGCTGGTACGAACCGATTTCGAGCTGCCCGGGCACCTCGTCGGCGGTCAGGCCGAGCCCGTCGAGTAACGCCGCGAAGAACTGCGGTTCGATGGCCCCGACGGCCATGTACCTGCCGTCGGAGGTTGCATAGCAGCGGTAGAACGGGGCGCCGCCGTCGAGCAGGAACGATTCGCGTTTGTCCCGCAGGCTTCCAATTCCCCTCATCGTCCACATCATTTGGGCGAGCAGGCTGACCCCTCGACCATCGCCGCGTCGACGACCTGTCCGGTGCCCGAGCGTTCCCGTTCGTAGAGCGCGGCGACGATGCCCAACAGCACGAGCATCGAACCGCCGCCGAAATCCGCGACCAGGTTCAGCGGCGGCATCGACGGCCGCTCGGCATAGCCCAGCGCCGACAGCGCGCCGGTCCGCGACAGGTAGTTGATGTCGCGACCCGCGGTCAACGCCAGTGGCCCGTCCTGCCCCCAGCCGGTGATGCGCGCATAGATCAGTCGCGGGTTGACCGCCGCACACTCGTCGGGCCCGATGCCGAGGCGCTCACAGGTGCCGGGGCGGAAGCAGTCGAGCAGCACGTCGGCTTTGGCGGCCGGCGTCAGCAGCACACCCGGTCGGGTCTTGAGGTCCAGGTCAACGATCCGCTTACCGCGGTGCAACAGGTCGCGGTCTTCGGCAGGCATGACTACGGCTGGTCGGTGGCAACCCGCTTCCCCTGGCTTCGCCGCGCTCACGATCGCCACGGCGCCCGGGCGGCAGCACCCGCACCACGTCAGCCCTCAGGTCGGCGAGCACCATCCCCGCGTGTGGCCCCGGCCCAATGCCGCCGAGCTCGATGACTCTGACTCCCGCTAGTGGCCCGACGCCGTCCACGGCTGCTATTTGCCCTTCTTCACCTGCGGCAGCCGTTTGCGCAGGCCCTCGGTGCCGATGTCGATGGTGCCCTTGACGGCGCGTTTCAACACGAACGCGGGCAGCGGGACGACCGGATCGACGCTGATCTCGAACTTGACCCGGGTGGCCTCACCGTACGGGGGCAACGCGTAGGACGCGTCCTGCGAGCGCTGCTGGCTGGAGTTGACCAGCGTCCAACTCACCTTGTTCTCGCCCCAGGTGTAGGCGATCACCTGCTCGTCGGTGATGCCGGCCACTTTGACTTTCATCTTAGCCTTGGCGGGACGACCGTCGGCTCCCGTTCACTTCGGCGGCGCTGGTGCGCCGGCGACCACTCAGTCACCGAGTCGAGATCGGCGATGACATCGAGGATCTCCTAGGGACTGGCTTCGATCACAATTTCGCGGGTTTCGTTGATCGCCATGGCCCGCACGATAGCGAAACGGCGTCCGGGCAGGAGCGGTTTCGACTGAGCGTAACGTCGATCTCGTGACTGATAACACGCCCGGCGCGGGGCTTGTCCCCGCGGATTCCGCATACACCGTCGGCGATTATTTGTTAGATCGTCTCGCTGAATTCGGCCTTTCCGAGATCTTCGGCGTCCCCGGTGACTACAACCTGGAATTCCTCGACCACATCGTCGCGCACCCGACCATTCGCTGGGTGGGAAGCGCCAACGAGCTCAACGCCGGCTACGCCGCCGACGGTTATGGACGGCTGCGCGGAATGTCGGCCGTGGTAACGACTTTCGGAGTGGGTGAGCTCTCGGTGACCAATGCGATCGCCGGCAGTTATGCCGAACATGTGCCCGTCGTGCACATCGTCGGCGGCCCCTCCACGGACGCCCAGGGCACCCGACGGGCACTGCACCACTCGCTCGGTGACGGCGACTTCGAGCACTTCTTCCGCATCAGTCGCGAAATCACCTGTGCACAAGCCAATCTCATGCTGGCCACGGCCTGCCGGGAAATCGACCGGGTGCTGTCGGAGGTACGAGAGCAGAAGCGGCCCGGCTACATCCTGATGTCCACCGACGTCGCCCGCTTCCCGACCGAACGCCCCGCGGCGCCACTGCCGCGGTACACCGGCGGTACCAGCCCCCGCGCGTTGTCGCTGTTCGTCGAGGCCGCGACCAAACTCATCGGAGATCACCGGCTGACCGTGCTGGCCGACCTGCTGGTGCATCGTTTGCAGGTGGTCAAGGAACTCGAGGCGCTGCTGACCGCCGACGTGGTGCCGTACGCCACGCTGATGTGGGGCAAGAGCCTGCTCGACGAGAGCTCTCCCAACTTCTTGGGCATCTATGCCGGTGCCGCCAGCGCGCCGCGGGTCCGCGCCGCGATCGAGGACGCACCTGTCCTGGTCACCGCCGGGGTGGTGTTCACCGACATGGTCAGCGGCTTCTTCAGTCAGCACATCGACGCGGCCCACACCATCGATGTCGGGCAGTACCAGAGCAGCGTGGCCGGTCACGTCTTCGCGCCGCTCGAAATGGGTGCCGCGCTGAGCGCGCTGGCCGAGATCCTGACGCGACGCGGCATCAGCTCGCCGCCGGTGGCGGTGGCCGATGACCGCGAGCCCGGCACCGAGGCCGAACCGCCCGCCCGCGACCGGGAGCTGACCCAGGAGATGGTGTGGAACCGGCTGTGCGCGGCACTCACCCCTGGCAACGTGGTGCTCGCCGATCAGGGCACCTCGTTCTACGGTATGGCTGATCACCGGTTGCCGCGGGGGGTCATGTTCATCGGCCAACCGCTTTGGGGGTCAATCGGTTACACGTTGCCGGCGGCGCTCGGAGCGGGGGTGGCACACCCGGACCGCAGAACGGTGTTGTTGATCGGCGACGGTGCCGCACAGCTGACGGTGCAGGAATTGGGCACGTTCTTCCGCGAGGGGCTCGCCCCGATCATCGTGGTGGTCAACAACGACGGCTACACCGTCGAACGGGCAATCCACGGAGAAGCCGCGTCGTACAACGACATTGCCAGCTGGCACTGGACCGATATTCCCAACGCGCTGGGGGTGACCGATCACCTGGCGTTCCGGGCGCAGACCTACGGCGAGCTCGACGATGCGCTAACGGCGGCGGCGCAACATCAGGACCGGATGGTGCTGGTCGAGGTTGTGCTGCCGCGCCTGGACATCCCGCCGCTGCTCGTCGAACTCGTGCAACCGATGTCGTCCGACGGCAGCCGACGACCGTAAGCCTAAGCGGGGGTTCGATTCGGCTTAGATGACTTGAGAATCGCCTGGATGGTGCGGCGACAGCGGCCGCAGTCGGCGCCCGCCCCGCACACCAGCGCGACGTCCGTGGTCGTCGCCGCACCCGCCTAGACGGCGTCGCAGACCGTATGGCTGGTGACTCCGTTGCACAGGCAGACGAACACCGAGCGGGCCGACTCGCTCAGCTCTCGATGCGCATGATGTTGGAGAACCGGCCGACGAACAGCGGCGGATACGCACCCACTCCCGCGCCCGACATTCATTGGGCCGCGGCATCGGGGTGGTCGATCCACTGTCGGGCGCTCTCCTCGTCGGGGAACTCCTGCAGGATCAATACCTCCTGGCTGTCGTCGAAAGCCTGGAATACCCATGTCTTTCGGATGCCCGCAGCGATGAACCTGTCTATCGCCCGGCGCACGCCGGCGGTCAGCGCCGGGACGTCGTCGACGGAAGCGATGGCGGCCACCACGACGCCCGGCACTCCCGGAGCCGTCGCGGGGACCGGAAAGAACCTGTCGACGAGCTCGCCGGCGAACACAGCCGGGATATCCTCAATACCCGCCTCGTCTAACCAATTGAAAAGACCCGCGATCGCAGCAGTTCCACGATAGGCTCGCGGCTGTGTACCCCGATCATCACCAGCACGCGGCCGTAATCGTGCGTCGATGTGTAGACCAAAACGTGGTGTGCGCCACTATAGGACAAAGCCGCCCTGTTGCGTTCCAGCAGCGGCCACACCCTGGCCGGGTCGGGGACGCGGTAGTCCGACGCAATCACCATCGAGTTAATGTCGCCGTTGGTCATCGGAGTTGGTCCTTCATCACCTTCCCCGTCGCGTTAAGTGGAAGCGAATCAAAGAACTGCACCGCGCGGCACCTTGAATCCGGCCATCCGTTCACGTCACCAGCCGATCAACTCGTCGGCGGGTATTGAAGACGCCGATCCGTAGGTCCAGTTCCGCCTGCGCATGCAGAAAGAGCTAGGGGTTCTGGGCACGCGAGAACAGGTAGTAGCCGAAATACGCGGTGAAGACCAAGTGTATCGAACAACACGAAGGCCCACATGTTCGGCTGGCCCGGCACCGCCGGGGCGCGCCGGGCGGTGTTGACAAGATCGGACATCAGGCCAGCGCCTCGGCACCCGTTTGGTCGGGCCGGGCGCGGCGGTCAGGCAGCGGACCTGTGCCGAAGTCTTCGCGGCGGATCATCTGGAACAGCATCACGATGAAAGTGATTTGATAGATACCGAATACAACCATGTCCAGCCACCACGCGATCTGGCCGTTCCACGCCAACACGCCACGCCGGAAGATCCAGAACGGCGCCACGACGACCTCGGTGAGCGCATTGCACAGGTTGAGATAGCCGAACCACATAGGTAAAGAACCGATTCTTGTCGAGCAGTATCGCGACCATCCAGATCAGTGAGACGATCAGGAACACGCCCATGGTTCCGTCGAACGACAAGAACGCGAAATCGTAGAGCCAGCCAATCGCTTCGGGGTCCCGCTCGGACCGCAGCGTCCCCACGATCAGCGCGATGTTGAGCAGCAGCATGCGGGAACGGTACTGAGCGAGTAGATGATCAGATACGAATAGCCTAATGCGCTGCTGACCGACGTCCGTCGCATCGAATACGCGATGAGGGCGTTGTTGATCGCGATCATGCCGCTAATCGCGAAGATGACCCCGAACACCACGGGTATCCCGAGGTGCCGCTCGGAGAACCTGTGCAGCTGGGAGATCCCAGGTCGGCTTCGGCGGCGGCTACACCTGCACAACGATGAAGAACATCGGGAAGAAGATGTTGTAGAAAACGACGAGTAGGGTCCAGACCAACCACAGCTCGTGTTTGGGTCCGCGCAGCAGGTGCCAGGCGAGCCGCCGAGGTAACGGCCCGGCGGGCGCCGCCGAGGGGGGGCCCGCCGGTGTGATCACCGCGCTCATGCGTTGACCAATTCCTTTCCACACGTGCGGTTCTCGGCTCGATCCCGATACACGGCGCGGCCCAGGGCGAAGCCCATCATGCTGATCCAGACGCCGATGGCGACGTTCTTCACCCAGAACGACAGGAAGCCGTCCCACGACAACGGACCGGTCAACGACACCCCGACCAAGGCCGCGGTAACCAGGGCGGCGGCCATCAGCAGGTTGAAGTAGGCGACCCAACGCCCAAATGTCGGTCTCGGCTGATCGTCGAAGAATATTGCAGAGCGAGGATTACGCTTTGGCCGATCAGAAATGGGACCAGAATGGTGAATGTCGTCCAGGCGAAATCGTTGAGCAGTTGAGTCAACTCCGGGCTCCGCTCCGGACGGAGACGCTGCTGGCACGGCTCACCGACATGATTCGACGCCTGCTCAGATTACGCCAGGAAGCGCCCCAACCATCCAGCTAACGCAAATCCGGTTAGTGGTCAGTTCGACTGATCTTGGGACAAATACCCTTGTCCGCGAGGTTGGTTGGCGGGAAAACACTGTACCCGGGTGGTGGCGCCCTCCGGCTTGACTTCCATGCAGATCAAAATCTGAATTACCTGGGCAGAGGAGACACCAGAGTCAGAGTCGAGATCCGTCTGGATCACATGGACGCTCGATCGATGTGTCAACAGGCGACCTCAACAGCCAACTGTCGGCGCTGTCGTACCTCATGGTGACCAAGGCCTGGGACTCGAAGCCCGGCAACAAGGTCTGCGTGGAAGCCGTTGCCGTCCAATCGTTGAGCGAGAACTCGGGCGTCGTGCTGGCGGCGGCGAAAACCGATACCCCTGGGCCGGATAACGCCAAACCGCCACCGGCCTTGTTACGGCTCAGCGTCACGTTGAACCGTGACGGCGGTCAGTTGAAAATGTCGAGAGTCGATTACCTGTCATGAGTGCCCCGTGAGTGTCCAGGGCGACACCTCGCCGAGCACCGGCGAACCGCAGACCGACACCGTGGACACGCACGCCACCGATGATGACCGGCCATCGGCGGGCGCGCACCTACTGGCAGCGGTCCGGCGCGGGGCCCGCCGGTGTCTGGTGAGGTGGCGTTCGATCGTCGCGACGACGATTGTGGCTGCCGCCGTGGGTGTCGCCGTCGGTGTGTTCATCGTTGTGTACCGGCCGGATCAGCGGGTCGGTGACGCGGCGGCGCACCGGGCAATCCAGGACGCATCGAATGGCGCCGTGGCGGTGTTGTCGTATTCCTACGAGCATTTGCACCGCGCTTTAGCCACCGCGAAGTCGCACCTTACCAGCGATTTTCTGGCGTACTACACGAAATTCACCGACAATGTCCTCGGGCCGACGGCGCAGCAGGGGCAATTGACGACGACCGCCAAGGTCGTTAGTGTCGCGGTGTTGGTTTTGCATCCCGATTCTGCCGTCGTGCTGGTTTTCGTCGACCAGATCACGTCGAGCAAGAGAAATAGGAACCCGCAGTGAACAAAAGCGCTGTTGTGGTGACGCTGACTAAGGTCGACGGCATCCCGGAGTTGGTGGCCGCCGCCCCAAGGGGTTGTTCCTCACCGGGACCGCCTTGATCAAAACCCTCGACGGCGACTCGGCGAGCGGCACCCAGCCGTTGTGCTGCATCGACCACGCCACACACGACATGCGGATCGGCTATTATCGCGACACCTACTCCCGCACTGCCGACTCGATGAACGCGATCTGACCCCGGCCCGACCACTCGCTGGAAGGCTATATGCGCCAGTTCCGGCGAGTCTGCCGGGTGCTCTACGACGCGGACTGGATGCGCTATGGCTGGTCCAAGGAAATCGGCGGCCTGGGTAGGACTGCGGTGCTGCGCGCCATCGTCGGCGAGGAGGTCGTCGGCCGCCGCCTGGCCGAGCCCGGTCCGTACTCGATGCTCGAGGTGCTCACGCCGACGATGATCGACTACGCCCCACCAGAACTCGCCGCGGAGATGATGCCACGTCTGCTTCGTGGTGAAGAGCAATGGTGTCAAGGCTTTGCCGAGCCCGGCTCCGGTAGCGACCTGGCTTCCTTGACGACCCGCACGGTCCAGGACAGCGACAACTGGATCGCCAACGGGCAGAAGGTCTGGACCAGCTTCGCGCAGTTTTCCCATCCGTTGCATTCTGCTGACGCGCACCGGCCCCGGCCAGCCAAACCACGAAGGGATCGCGGCGTTCTTCGTCGACCTCGACAGCCCGGGCATCACCATCCGGCCGTTGCGCACGATGCACGGCGTTGACGAGTTTTGTGAGGTCGACTACGACGATGTGGTGGTCCCGTCGAGCCGGATGCTCGGCCGGCCGGGCGGAGGGGCTGGCGACTGACGATGGATCTGCTCCCCTTCGAGCGATCCACCTGTTTTGGCAGCGCATCGCCTACCTTTACTCCCGCTTCGACGCGCTCATCGTGGAGGTGGCCGACGGCACTCGGCACCGCGGCCACTACGAATTCGGGCTGGGCGCGGCCTATCTCGCGCTGCACACGCTGCGCTACCGCTCCCGCGCCACCCAGTACCGGCTGCAGGACGGGGCACGCCTGGGCCCGCTAACCTCGATCGACAAGGTGCTGCTGGCGTCGGCAGAGCAGCAACTATACGACACCGTTCGCGGCCTGCTGCCCGGCGTCCTCGGACTCGACGACACACCGTGGCGGTCGGAGTACCTGTACTCCCGCGCATCGACCATTTACGGGGGCACGGCAGAGATTCAGCGCAATATCGCGCGTCGGCTTCTAGATCTGGGGAAGGAGTGATCGTGGACCCGGCCTCCGACTCCGAGGAACTTCAGCTGCTGACCGAGTCTCTGCGCACCACGATGAACGCCGCTTCCGGCGCCCGGCTCGATGCGGCGCTGGTCGACTTCGGCTGGCACGATATACTGGGCGACGCAACCAATCCACGGGCCGCGGTCGCGGGGATGGTGATGGGCGGGGTCGCGATTGTGGCGGGACTCATCGCCATCGGCTACTACGCGTGGCTGGACTCCCAGGATGCGGGCCGCCTGCAATAGTGTCTGGACAATCCCGCCGCCACCAACTGCTAGCCCTACCCGCGGGGCAATCCCAGGACGCGTTCGGCGATGATATTGCGCTGAATCTCCGACGTGCCGCCGGCAATCGTGGCGGCGAAGGTGGGTGTAGCGGTCGAACCAGCTGCCGTAGTGTCTGTCCAAGTTGAGCGGGGCGAACGGGGCGGTCACCCCACGCAACGCCAGGCCGTCGCCTCCCCTGGCATTGAGCGCGTCCTCGCAGGCGCGCTGCATTGCCTCCGAGCCCAGCAGCTTGAGTACCGACTGCGCGGGTACGTCTTTCTCGCCGCGCGCGGCTTTGGCCAATGTCGCCGACCCCAACAGCCGCATCGCGTGGAAATCCAGCACCAGCGTTGCGTAGCGATCTCGTTGCACGGGCCCGGCCGGGGTCGACTCCATCGTCAGCGCGTGCAGCATATCGGCGTAATCCAGCCACAGCAGGCGTGTCCGTGGCCGAGTGAACCGGTGGCGACCCGCCAGCCCCCGTTGAGCTCTCCGACCAGGTTCTCGGCCGGCACCCACACATCGGTGAAGAAGACCTCGTTGAAGTCGACGTCCTCGATGTCACCCACCGAGGCGAACGGACGGCAGACCACCGGGGTATCGGCCAGGATCAGTAATGCACTGATGCCCTTGTGTTTTGGTGCATCAGAATCGGTACGCACGAAGGTCAGCAGCATATCGACGTGATGGGCGCCCGAGGGCCACACCTTCTGGCCGTTGACCATGAAATCGTCGCCGCCTCACACGGCGCGGGTCTTCAGCGAGGCAAGATCCAAGCCCGTACCGGACTCGCTCATGCCGAGCGACGCCGTCATCTCCGCGCGCAAAATCGGCACGGCCCAACGCTGTTTCTGTTCGGCCATCCCAAACGACAGCAAGGAAGCCGCAATGATGTCGACGCCCTGCGGATTGAAGCTTTGAGAGATCCGCCGACGCGACAACTCTTCGAGATAGACGTAGTGCTGCAGCAGTGTGGCGTTGCGACCGCGAACTCCGGCGGGTTGCCGGTAGCAGCCATCCGCTGTCGAACAACAGGCGTTGCCACCGGCTGGCCCACTCAGGGATGTCGGAACTCGACCGCGGCCGCTCACCCGCCACGGCGGGGTCGGGTAGGTTCGCGTCGAGGAACGCGGCGAACCCGGCGCGGAACCCTTCCACGTCGGAGTCGAAGGTCAGCTGCACGGCACTCCCCTGAATTTCGCTGGCGCCGTTCGGTAGATCCGGGTTTTCGCCGACGGCGCGGTTCACTCTTGCAATTCCGCTTCTATACACGCGTTCACGAGAACACTATTACCTTGAAAAGAAAGTTACAATTTCAGACACTGGTCCATGAGGGGGTCGAGCGCAGCGATGTCACGGCGTTCTCCGGTAGAGTTCAACCATGTTCTCCCCTCGCGGCAATCGTCCGAGCCTTCCGTGACCAATCCCAGCGACGCGCCGGTCTGGAAGCAGCGCGCCGTCGAGCGATCCATCAAGACCGCGAAGCTGCGTGCCGCGCAGCGCGTTCAGCGTTTCCTCGATGCGGCACAAGCCATCATTATCGAAAAGGGCAGCACCGACTTTACCGTCCAGGAGGTTGTCGACCGGTCGCGGCAGTCGCTGCGAAGCTTCTACCTGCAGTTTGACGGCAAGCACGAGCTGCTGCTGGCCTTGTTCGAAGATGCGCTGAGCCGGTCGGCCGACCAGATCCGCGCGGCGACCGAAAACCACTCCGATCCGCTCGAGCGGTTGAAGGTGGCTATCGAGCTGTTGTACGAGGCCTCGCGGCCCGACCCCGCCGCCAAGCGTCCGCTGTTCACCGACTTCACCCCCCGGTTGGTGGTGACACATCCGGCCGAGGTAAAGGTGGCCCACGCGCCGCTGCTGGCGCTGCTGACCGAGCTGATGGAAGCGGCCAGCGAGGCGGGCAAATTGCGCGCCGGGATCAATCCGCGGCGGATCGCCGCGATGACGATGCAGACGGTCATGTTCATTGCGCAGTCCAGCGGGGGCTCCGACGACGCGACAATCCATCCCATCACCGCCGACGAGGTGTGGGACTTCTGCTCAGCAGGATTTGTCGGCCAGCAGTAGCGACCTCGGCGCCCACTCTTTTTCGTCGTCTTCTCACCTGAGCAGATAACGCACGTGAGCTGCGATTGATTACCCGTGACAGTCAGCGCGGCCAACGATGTCTACTACGACCCGTACAACATCGAGCTCAACGCCGACCCGTACCCGATGTTCCGGCGTCTGCGCGAAGAATCGCCGCTGTATTACAACCCCGAACATGACTTCTTACGCCCTGCGCCGCTTCGCCGACGTCAACGACGCGCTGGTGGACTTCCAAACCTTCAGCTCGGCAAAGGGCGCGATACTCGAGCTGATCAAGGCGGATATCGAAATCCCTTCGGGCGTACTGCTGTTCGAAGACCCGCCGGTCCACTACATCCCCCGCAAGCTGTTGTCCCGGATGTTCACGCCACGCAAGATCAACGAGCTGGAGTCGAACATCCGCGAATTCTGCGCTCGCAGTTTGGACCGCTGGTCGGCACCGACCGATTCGACTTCGTCGCCGACCTCGGCGCGCAGATGCCGATGCGGGTCATCGGCATCCTGCTCGGTGTTCCCGAGGGATTCCAGGAAGCTCAGCACCTGACGTTCAGCGTCGGCACGCACTAATGCTTCGGCTCGGTACTGGCGCGACTCGAAGGCCGCATCGCGCTGGAGGAGATTCTGAAGCGCTTCCCCGACTGGGACGTCGACTTGGCCGAGTGCAAGCTCCCCGACATCCACCGTGCGGAGATGGGACACGATGCCGGCTGTTCTCCGCTGAGACAGGCCGGTTCGATCAACGAAGTGAGGTAGCGATGACAGGACGTGTTGAAGGCAAAGTTGCATTCGTCACCGGGGCGGCGCGTGGCCAGGGCCGCAGCCACGCGGTGCGGTTGGCCCAGGAGGGCTCCGACATCATCGCCGTAGACATCTGTAAACCCATCCGCGAGGATGTCGACGACACCGCGATCCCCGCGCCGAAGCCCGAAGATCTGGCCCAGACCGCGGATCTGGTCAAGGGCCACAACCGCAGGATCTACACCGCCGAGGTGGACGTGCGTGACTTCGCCGCGCTGAAGGCGGTCGTGGACACCGGCGTCGAGCAGCTGGGCCGCCTCGACATCATCGTCGCCAACTTGGCATCGGCAACGGCGGTGAAACGCTGGACACAACCAGCGAAGAGGACTGGACGGAGATGATCGACGTCAACCTGTCCGGAGTGTGGAAAACCGTGAAAGCCGGTGTGCCGCACATCTTGGCCAGCGGCCGCGGCGGCTCGATCATCTTGACCAGCTCGATCGGCGGGCTCAAGGCCTACCCGCACACCGGGCACTATGTCGCCGCCAAGCACGGCGTGGTCGGCTTGATGTGTGCGTTTGGAGTCGAGTTGGGGCAGCACATGATTCGGGTCAACTCCGTGCACCCCACGCACGTGAGCACGCCGATGATTATGAACAAGGGCACCTGGAAGATGTTCCGGCCGGATCTGGAGAATCCCGGTCCGGACGACATGGCGCCAATCTGCCATATGTTCCACACCCTGCCAATCCCGTGGGTGGACCCCATCGACATCAGCAACGCGGTGCTGTTTCGCCTCCGACGAGTCTCGTTACGTCACCGGCGTGACGCTGCCGATCGACGCCGGCAGCTGCCTGAAATAACCGCTAGAACGGGCTGCTGTTGGACTGCCATTCCGCCGATTCGGGTCGCGGACCGTAACGGCGTACGTAGTCCTCGTGCATCCGTGCCTGCTTCTGCCGGTTGATCACGTCGACCAGCTTCGGGTCCAGTCCGTGGTACTGCAGCCGGTGCCTGCGCCAAACCTTGTTCAGCGCAAGGGATAGCAGCAAAGTCTAGATGTAGAGCGGTGCGGTCATCTCGGTATGCACGTAGAGCGAGGCGGGCAGCAACCACAACGGCGCCAGCACCACCAGCGGCGGTATGCCACCTGATCATGTGCCGTCAAATGGCTCCCTCGCCGGCCAAATCGCGCGCAACCCAGCTGCGCATCGAATCCGGCAGGCGCCCAGCCGTAGCAATAGCCGATATACTGCCAAAAATTGGGTTTCGCGGCGGCCAAACTCGCTCCTCGGGGATACTAGATGTCACGACTGTAGTGCGCCCGCCGCCAGCGCGGCGGACCATCACCGCGATACCGGCCGTCATCGCCGCGCCGCCGGCATTCGCCACCTACAACGATCTGCCGCTGCTGCTGCCCCGTGGGGTGGTGCGCACATGACCGCCACCACCGGTGCGCCCAGCATCTTCGGCGCCGGGCTGCCCACACTCGAGTACGACGTCACCGAGCCGCCGCACGCGGTCCGCGATCGGATCCGGGCGGCGCAGCAGCGGGCTCGATCGCCCTCGGGCCGCTCGGTCCCGAAGTGCTGTCCTACGACATGGCGCGAAATATCCTGCGCGACACCCGATTCGTGATCCTGCCGGGCCTGCACCTGAACGCGCAGGGTGTTACTTTGGGTCCACTGTGGGACAGGGTCGTCGGCAGCATCATCTGCGCGGAAGGCGCCGAACATCATCGGCTGCGCAGCCTGGTGTCGCGGGCGTTCACGCTGCGGGGCCATCGCGCGGTTGGACGAAACGATCAGCCAGTGATCAACGAGCTGATCGACGAGGTTGCCGCCGGCGGCCGCTGCGACGTTGTCACCGACATCGCCCGCCGCTACCCTATTCCCATCATTTGCGCCCTGCTCGGTGCCCCGCGCGGCGACTGGGCGCAATTCGACCGCTGGGCCGAAGAGATCTTCAAGATGGTCAACTTCTCGGTCAACCTCATCGACGAAATGCCAGCCGTGCTGCGCGGGTGGGCGAAACCCGGCCTCGCTTCAGTAGCGTGACGTCCATGCCCGACGAACCAGCAATGCTCGGCACCGGCGCAAACGATCCCGGCTACGACGACGCGGGAGTGCCGACGTACGAGTCCGTGCGCGAGAAGATCGAGAACCGGTACACGAAGTCACTGGGCGGACGCGGAACTGGACGCCGAATCGCCCGAGGGATGCTCGGTGGCCGAACAGTACGACGAGTGGCAGCGCGCCGCGGCCGAACGGCTGGCCCAGATCCGCGAGTCGATGCGGGTGGATGAGGACTAGGGCAGTCGGTTCGGTGTCGGGGGGACGGGGATGAGCGAAACGCCGCACATTGTGCCGATCCACGATTACGGCGAGCTGGACGGCCAGGTGTTCATCGACATGCGCCTTACGACCGTTACCTCACCGCCGGCGATCTCGCGACAGCGGCGCTG
Source organism: Mycobacterium tilburgii (assembly GCF_902168065.1). Taxonomy (GTDB): domain Bacteria; phylum Actinomycetota; class Actinomycetes; order Mycobacteriales; family Mycobacteriaceae; genus Mycobacterium; species Mycobacterium tilburgii. Next base: position 17,907 of record NZ_LR655743.1, read on the forward strand.
CGGGCGTTCAGCGCGCCCAACCAGCGCCATGCGACCGACCTGATCGAGCACAGCCAGCACGTCACCCCACCACCGCGCTTGGCGCCCACCCAACCCGCGCCGGCCCCGCCCGTCAGGCCGTGGCCGGCCCCACCGC
>NZ_LR655744.1 GCF_902168065.1 Mycobacterium tilburgii
CGCCGCCGCTGGAACACCCGCGAGCAGCTACGCATCGCCATCGTCACCTAGGTCGAACGCACCTACCACCGCCGACGCCGACAGGTCGGTCTGGGCCGGTTGACCCCCGTCGAGTTCGAAGCAATCATGACCACACCAACCAGCCAGACCGCGTAACCGAAACTGTCACCTACTCGTGCAGCAGACCCAAGTCTTCCACTGGTCACACCCAAAGCGGTCGAAGCTCCAAAGCATCCTGGGAATAGTTGAAGTCGGAGACATCATCGGCGCTGAGAGCGACTTGTTCGCAGACCTCGAGCAGTTCTTCAAGGCGCAACGGCATGAGGACCTACACATCATGACACCACCACCCGAACCTGGCGCACCTTCGATATTTATTGCTGACGGTCGACGTTTCTGGGGTGTCCGCTAAGTTCGATTTAACGGCGATGATTTGTGATCGAGTCCCGGTTCACGAATCGATCGGTCCGCAAATACCCCGTCGGTACCCCGAACGCGACCGAACCGGAGCCGTACCGTATCTATGCGCCAGACGTACCAAAACCGCACTTCTAGCAGAGGTTAGGGTTAGCCGCTAGCGCCTTTGAGCAGGACGGGCACAAAAGCTGTTCGAACCTGGAAATAGCCTCCCAAGTGGATACGCGGGTTTAAAGCCAGTCGTCGGCGCCACGGTCCCGGTCGCGGAGCTGAGTTAATCAGTGCCTCGAATTCGGGCCACCATCCCGCCACGCGCCGCGACGAAGCAACGAAAATTCGGCCGACAACGGCTATGCAACCCTATGACCAGGCCTTTTAAGGTGGGGCGGGCGGGGCTCGAACCCGCGACCAACGGATTATGAGTCCGCGGCTCTAACCGACTGAGCTACCGCCCCCGGCGCGACACGTGCGTTGCACGACGTTGAGATTAGTGCCCGCGCTTACGGGCTGTGGCGCCCCGTGGTCCCTGCGACACGAGCCAGCCGGGGCCCCAGGGACCATCAGCCGGAAATGCGTCGTCAGTCTGCGCCGTGACGCGTCTGGTGTTGCAGCGCATCGATGAACTCCGGGGCATGTTGCCTTCGTCAGGTCTGCCAGGATCTCGCGGTGTCTTTTTCGGAGTTCACCTGCGCCGGGATATCCATCGCACACACGTTCGCAACAACGAGGAGGATGAGACAATAAAGACAGACCGAAATGTCAAAGAGTGTAAGCCATTTCGTCGTAAACCGACGTCAGCTGAAGACTGTCTGCCCGTCGACGTCGAGCAGGTAGGGCTCAGTGCCTTCCGACACCCGCAGCGCGTCCCCGCCGAGCGACACCGCGATCTCGTTGCTCGCGTTTCGCATCACATCGAGAGTCAGCTCGACCGCTTCGACCTCGAAAACCGGGCGCGCACCTCGGCGACGACGTCGGCGTCGAGGTGCGCAGGCGTCCAAATTAGCGCACCTACATACCGCAGCGCTGCTTTTACGCGATCATCGATCAGCGTCGACGTCTCGAAGTGTGCGATGTCGTCGTACAACGTCTCCGAACCCCCGGCCTCCAGCGCGCGGCTCTCTCGCACCGACCACCTCGCCCGACGGGTCGGTGGCGTGATCCCACTGGACCGTACCCGTCGTCCAGCCGAGAAAACTCTGGCCGACGCCGAGCGCCTCCAGCCCGGCGCGCACCCGCGACACGAAGTCCGCGATACACATCGCCACCACCACACTAAAGGTGCTGTCCCCCAACATCTTAAACAGCAAAGACCGCTGCTCGGGGGTGATCGCGGAGACGTCGGCACTGCACTGTTCGGCGAACTCGACGACGACGGCCCCCTCCTCCGAGGCCGGTTCACCGACTTTTACTTCCCACTACTGCGCCTGACTCACCGAGGACATGTGGAAATCCGGGATGCGCAGCGTCGGCATCGCGGTCCGGGTGACCCAATCCCCCCATTCGCGCGGCAGGGTCTTCTCGCTGACGCCCGCCTCGGTAGCCCGCCGCAGCAGATCCAGCGGGCTCTCGTTGAACCGGAAGTTGTTGACCGCCGCGGCGACCTCGCCGTCCTCGATCAGATACACCCCGTCGCGGGTCAGCCCGGTGAGTAACAGCGTGGTGGGTTCGACCGCGCGGATGTACCACAGCGTCGTGAGCAGCAGCCCGTTCTCGGTGCCGGCAATCATGTCCGCCAAGTCTTTCGACCCGCCCGTCATCACCAGGTTGTCCGCCGCCACCGCGACCTGTTCGTCGTACTTCGCAGCGGTGGCCCGCGGGTACGCCAACGCGTTGATCACGCCGTCGCGGATCCATTCGACGTGGCCGATCTCCATCCCGTTGTCGAACACCGAGACGATCTCGGTGGAACTGCTGGCCGCCACGAACGGGGTGCACAACAGCCCTGGCGCCATCGGATCGGAGAACAACGTCAACGGCAAGTCGGTGAGCCGCTCCCCCACACGGGTGCCGCCACCCGGCGCCGAGAACGCGGTGCGTCCCTCCTGGGCGCCCCGACCGGCCAGCGACCAGCCCAGGTAGATCATCAAGTCCGACACTGCCGACGGCGGCAGGATCGTCTCGTAGCGTCCCGCGGGAAGCGCCACGGTGCGCTCCGCCCAGCCCAGCCGCATCGTCAGGTCCTCGAGAAGCGAATCCGTCGGCACGGCAACAAAATCCGGGGTTCCGATGCCGGTCCACGCGCTGGCCGCACCACGCTTGCCGTTGATCTCCACCGCCCCGGTGGGCTGCGTGAACCGGCGGCGCAGACCCGTCGACAACGCCAGGAACGTCGTCGAAACACTATGGTGGGCAAAGCCATACAGCCGGTCGGTGCCTGCGAACCCACGGCTCAACGAACCGGCGACCTCGGCGAACACTTCCGGACCGGTGCCGGGCACCGGCGCGTCCCAGTCGGCGGGGACGCCGGTGTCGACCAGCAGCGGCGCCGCGTCGCCGGCCTCCGGGGCGGCCTGGGCCGCGTCTTGTGACGCCGCCACCAGACCCGGAATGACCCGCGGGTCCACCTCGGCGGACACCACCGTGCCGATGAACGCGCTCGACCCCTTGCGGATGATCGAGATGATCGTCATGTTGCGGCTGGCCGAAAGACCGTTGGTGGTCATCGAATTGTTCGCCCACCGCAGCGTCGCCTCGACCTTGTCGGTTACCAGGACTATGGTTTCGTCTGCGCGCCCCAGTTTCGCCGCCTCGTCCAACACGAGTTTGACGACGTGTTGAGCGCTAATCATGACGCCGTACCTCCTCATCGCTGCGCTCTGCATCGTCACCGGCGCGAATCATCAGTGGCCCCCCTCGGCAAGCGTGTTGAGCACGTTGACGCCGCGGAACAACGCCGACGGGCAGCCGTGGCTAACCGCGGCGACCTGTCCGGGCTGCGCCTTGCCGCAGTTGAACGCCCCGCCGAGCCGCCAGGTCGACGGGCCGCCCACGGCCTCCATCGAATTCCAGAAGTCGGTGGTGGTGGCCTGATAGGCCACGTCGCGCAACTGCCCGTCCAACCAGCCGTCGCGGATCCGGAAGAAGCGCTGACCGGTGAACTGAAAGTTGTACCGCTGCATGTCAATTGACCACGACTTGTCGCCGACGATGTAGATGCCGTTCTCGACCCGGCCGATCAGATCGTCGGTGCTCAGGTTGTCGCTGCCGGGCTGCAGCGACACGTTGGCCATCCGCTGGATCGGTACGTGATGCGGCGAGTCGGCATACGAGCAACCGTTGGAGCGCGGCTGGCCCAGCCGCGGCGCGAACACCCGGTCGAGTTGGTAGCCGACAAAGATACCGTCGCGCACCAGATCCCAGCTTTGCGCGGCCACCCCCTCGTCGTCGTAACCGACGGTGGCCAGGCCGTGCTCCTCGGTGCGGTCAGCGGTCACGTTCATCACCGGCGAGCCGTAGCGCATCTTCCCCAGCTTGTCCGGGGTGGCGAACGACGTCCCAGCATACGCGGCCTCGTAGCCGATGGCGCGATCGTATTCGGTTGCGTGACCAATGGATTCGTGAATGGTCAGCCACAGATTGGTGGGGTCGATCACCAGGTCGGTGAAACCTGGGCTCACGCTGGGCGACTTGACCTTCTCGGCCAGCAGCGACGGGAGCTGCGCGAGCTCGTCGGTCCAGTTCCACACCCCGTCGTCGATGAACCCCTCCCAGCCGAGCCCCATCGGCGGCGCCAGCGCGCGCATCGAGTCGAAACTGCCCGCCGCGGCATCCACAGTCACCGCCTCCAACGACGGCATCACCCGCACCCGCTGCTGGGTGATCGCGGAGCCGAACGTGTCGGCGTAGAACGTCTGCTCCTTGGCCGCGGTCAGGCCGGCCGAGACATGGTCGATACCGTCGGCGCCCAGCAGCCGCCCGGAGTACCCCTCGAGCACGCCGATCTTGTCGGCCGCGGGCACGTCGAACGGGTCGATCCGATAGTTCGACACCCAGCTGACGTCGGCGTACACCGGCTCGGGTGCCAGCTCGACGCGCTCGCTGTTCAGCGCCGCCAGGGTGGTGGCCACCCGGACGGCGCGGCGCGCGGTGTCGGCCGCGATCGACGGCGACAGCTCCGCGTGCGAGGCGAATCCCCAGGTGCCGTCGACGATGACGCGGACTGCCAAGCCGACCTCGCGGCTGACGACCGACGTCTCGAGCTCACAGTCCCGCAACCGTATGATCTCGGTGTTGATACGCTGAATGCGCAGGTCGGCATAGCTCGCCCCGGCCGCCGTGGCCGCGGACAGCGCAGCCTCGGCCAGCTCGTGTCGCGGCAGGGCCAGGAAGTCGGCGTCGATCCCCCGATTCGGTGTCACGGGCTCCACCGTATCGACTGTGCACCCCAAAGCCCTGCAGAGCCCGCTTTAATTAGCTGCATGGCAAGCGCCGCCCGCACCCGTCCGCCACGATCCAGCGTGCTGGCCTACGGGCTGCTGGCGCCTAGCCTGTTCGGCGTCGTCACCTTCCTGCTGCTGCCCATCCTCGTGGTGATCTGGCTCAGCCTGTATCGGTGGGATCTGCTGGGCCCGCTGCGCTTTGTGGGTCTGGACAACTGGCGCTCGGTGCTGACCGACGCCCAGTTCGGCAACTCGCTGATCGTCACCGTGATCTTCGTGGCGATCGTGGTCCCGACGCAGACGGTGCTCGGCCTGGGCGCGGCCTCCATGCTGGCCCAGCTGCTGCCGGGCACCGGCTTCTTCCGGACCGTGTTCGTGCTGCCGTGGATCTGCGCCCCGCTGGCGATCGCGGTGCTGTGGCGCTGGATCCTCGCGCCGACCGACGGGGCGATCGCAACCCTGCTGGGGCACAACGTCGAGTGGCTCTCTGATCCCAGCTTCGCGCTGCCGCTGGTGTCGGCGGCCGTGGTCTGGATGAACGTCGGCTACAACTCGCTGTCCTTCCTGGCCGGCCTGCTGGCCATCCCTAACGGGATCTACGCCGCCGCTCGCACCGACGGCGCCAACGCTTGGCAACGGTTCTGGCGCATCACGCTGCCCATGCTCCGCCCGACGATGTTCTTCGTGCTGGTGACCGGGATCGTCAGCACCGCACAGGTTTTCGACACCGTGTACGCTCTGACCGACGGCGGGCCGGCCGGCCGCACCGACCTGGTCGCGCACCGGATCTACGCCGAGGCGTTCGGTTCGGCGGCCATCGGCCGCGCCTCGGTGATGGCGGTGGTGCTGTTCGTCATCCTGGTCGGCATCACCATCGTGCAGCACCTGTATTTCCGGCGGCGGATCACCTATGACCTCGTCTAGCCGCCTCGCCAACGCGCTCGTCTACGCCGGCCTGGCGACGGGCGCGTTAATCACGTTGCTGCCGTTCGCTCTTGGCTTGCTGACCTCGTTCACCTCGGCGCACCAGTTCGTGACGGGCACGCCGCTGCAGCTGCCGCACCCACCCACGCTGGCCAACTACACCGACCTAGCTGGTGCCGGATTCTTGCGGGCGGCGGCGGTCACCGCACTGATGACGGCGGTGATCCTGGTGGGCCAGATGACGTTCTCGGTGTTGGCCGGTTACGCCTTTGCGCGCCTGGAATTCGCCGGACGCGATGTGCTGTTCTGGGTCTACATCACGACGTTGATGGTGCCCACGACGCTCACGGTGGTGCCGCTGTACCTGATGATGGCCCAAGCCGGGCTGCGTAACACGTTCTGGGCGCTGGTACTGCCGTTCATGTTCGGCTCCCCCTACGCGATCTTCTTGCTGCGCGAGCATTTCCGGCTGATCCCCATCGACCTGATCAACGCCGCCCGCCTCGACGGCGCCAACACGCTGGACGTGATCACCCACGTCGTCATCCCGTCCAGCCGACCGGTGCTGGAGACGCTGACACTGATCACCATGGTCTCGCAGTGGAACAACTTCATGTGGCCGTTGGTGATCACCAGCGGCAACAAGTGGCGGGTGCTTACGGTGGCCACCGCCGATCTGCAGTCGCGGTTCAACTCGCAGTGGACGCTGGTGATGGCGGCGACCACGCTCGCGGTCGTCCCGCTGGCGCTGCTGTTCATCGCCTCGCAGCGCCACATCGTCTCCTCGCTCGTCCTGTCGGGGGTCAAGTGAGCAGGCCGCGGACATCGACGCTAGCCGCCGCCGCGCTCGGCATGGTCGCGGTGCTGCTGGCCGGGATCGCCGTGCTGCTGAACTATTCCGGTGAGCCGCATGGCAACACGACGGTGGTGCGGGTGCGGGTCTGGGATGTGTCGATCGCCGAAGCCTACCGCCAGTCATTCGAGGCGTTTCACCGTGTACACCCCGATATCGAGGTGCGCGTCGACCAGGTCGCCTACTCGACGTACTTCAACACGCTGCGCACCGACGTCGCGGGGGGCAGCGCCGACGACATCTTCTGGCTGTCCAACGCCTACCTGGCCGCCTACGCCGACAACGGCCGGCTGCTGGACATCGGAAAAACATTTGGTGCTCAGACTATTTCGGAGTGGGAACCCACGGTCGTCGACCAGTTCACCCGAGGTGGAGCACTGTGGGGCGTGCCGCAGCTGACCGACGCCGGCATCGCAGTGTACTACAACGAGGACCTTCTCGCCACCGCTGGCATCGATCCGAGTGAGCTCGACAACCTGCGCTGGGATCCGCACGGTGACAACGACACGCTGCGTCCGCTGGCGGCCCGACTCACCGTTGACGCCAACGGAAACACAGCGGGCACAGCAGGTTTCGATCCTAGCCGGATGCGGCAGTGGGGCTACAACGCGGCCAACGACCCGCAGGCGATCTACCTCAACTACATCGGCTCGGCCGGCGGGGTGTTCCAGCGCGGCGACGAGTTCGCGTTCGACAACCCCGCCGCCGTCGAGGCTTTCCGCTACCTGGTCGACCTGATCAACCGCGACCACGTCGCGCCGCCCGCCTCGGACACCAACGGCAACGGCGACTTCTCCCGCAACCAGTTCCTGGCGGGGCGGATGGCGCTGTTTCAGTCCGGCACTTACAACCTGGCGTTGATCGCCCGTGACGCCCGCTTCCGCTGGGGCATAGCGATGCTGCCGATAGGCCCCGCCGGCCGGGTCAGTGTCACCAATGGCATTGCCGCGTCCGGTAATTCGGCGACCAAGCATCCCGACGCGGTGCGTCAGGTACTGGCCTGGATGGGCAGCACGGCGGGCAACGACTATCTGGGCGCGCAAGGCGCGGCGATTCCCGCGGTCCGCTCGGCCCAACAGGTGTACTTTGACTACTGGGCCGGACGCGGCGTCGACGTCACACCGTTCTTCGATGTGCTGCGGGGCCCGCGTATCCCGGCACCGGGAGGTCCCGGCTTCACCGCCGGCGACGCGGCGCTGCAGAGCTATTTCGACGAGATGTTCCTGGGCCGCGCCGACGTCGCAACCACCTTGCAGCGGGCGCAAGCCGCGGCCAACGCCGCCGCACGGCGCTAGCCGTCGTCAGCTAGCTTCGTTGAGCGCACTGTGGCGCCGTCCCCACGCGAAGTAGAAAAACCAACGCGACCAACACCCACCCGCTGAACGCAATCCAGGTGTACCAGTACAGGCTGGCCAGGATGTAGCCGCAGGCCAGCACCGAAAGTACCGTTGTGACAGGGTACCTTGAAACCGCGCGGCAACTCCGGCTCGCGCACGTGCAGCACGATCACGCCGACGGCAACCACGATGAACGCGGTCAGCGTGCCGATGGACACCATGTCGGCCAGCTCCTCGAGCGGGACGAAACCGGCCAACGTCGCGGCGGCAATGACGACGATCACCGTGTTCGACACCGGGGTCATGGTGCGCGCGTTTACCGACGCGAAGCGCGCGGGCAGCAGCCCGTCGCGATCCATCGCGAACAGGATGCGGGTCTGGCCGTACATCGTGATCAGTGTGACGGTGAAGATGGAAATGACCGCGCCTGCGCACAGGTTCGTGCTGGCCCAGCCATGGTGGGTGGCCGATGTAGGAGAAGAAGATGGTGCCCGCCGCCGAACCAATGCCGGCCACGCCGAACGGGGCGAAATCGCGAAGCTGGTTGGAGTCGAACGCGGTGAACGCGACAATCACGAACATCGCCAGCACGCCGAGTTCGATCAGCACCATGATCGCGTTCACCCGCGCCGATTCAATAGCACCGCGAATCAGCAGCAGCGCGCACAGCCCGATCAGGACGATCGCCGGCAGGTTCACATAGCCGGAGTCGGAATCCCACGGCGCCGCGGACAATGCGTGCGGCAGCTGCAGCCCGACCACGTTGTCGAGCAACTTGTTGACGTAACCGCTCCAGACGACCTATACCGCGGCGGTGGCCACCCTGTATTCCAGCAGCAGGCAGGCGGCCACGCACATCGCGACGACCTCACCCAGCGTCGTGTATGCGTACGAATACGACGAGCCCGAAATCTTTACCGCCAAATCCAATTCGGCATAGCAGATGGCGGCCCATCCGGCCGCGATCCCCGCGATGAGGAACGAGACGATCATCCCGGGGCCCGCCTCCGGCACCGCCTGCGACAGCACGAAGAAGATTCCGGCGCCGATCGTCGAGCCGACCCCGAACATGGTCAGCTGAAACACGGTGATGCCGCGCCGCAGGTGGTCGGCGGCCCCGTGCGCGGCGGCGCTCCGACCACCGGGCGCCGCCGCAGCATCTGTTGGGTCAGGCCGATCGAGCTGGCTGGCAAATCGCGCCCCTCTATAGCTGGATCAGCTGATTATGCCCGCAAGACGTCGGCGAACTGCACAACGGCCCAGTCAATCTCCTGCTCGGTGATCACCAGCGGCGGCGCGAACCGCAGCGTGGACCCGTGGGTGTCTTTCACCAACACCCCACGCTCGGCCAGGCGCAGGCTGATCTGCTTGCCGCTGCCGAGCGCGGGATCGACGTCGACCCCGGCCCACAGGCCGAAGCCGCGCACGGCCAGCACGCCGTCGCCGATCAGGGCGCGCAGCCGCCGATGCAGATGCGCACCCAATTCGGCCGAGCGAGCCTGGAACTCGCCCCGCGTAAGCATCGCGACCACCGTGGTGCCAATGGCGGCGGCCAGCGGGTTGCCCCCGAACGTCGAGCCGTGCTCGCCCGGATGCAATACGCCGAGGATGTTGCGGTCGGCGACCATCGCCGACAGCGGCACCACACCGCCGCCGAGCGCCTTGCCCAGCAGATACATGTCCGGCACGACGTCCCAGCGATCGCAGGCGAAGGTGTAGCCGGTGCGGGCTAGCCCGGACTGAATCTCGTAGGCGATCATCAGGACGTTGAAGTCGGTGCACAGCGAACGCGCGGCCGGCAGGTAGTCGTCGGGCGGGACGATGATGCCGGTTTCACCCTGGATGGGTTCGAGCAGGAACGCGATGGTGTTCTCGTCGATCGCATCGGCCAGGGCAGCCGAGTCGCCGAACGGCACCGTGCGGAACCCGGGCGTGAACGGCCCGAACCCGGCGCGCGCCGTCAGGTCCGACGAGAAGCTGATGATGCTGATCGTGCGGCCGTGGAAGTTGTTCTTAGCGACGACGATGTTGGCCCGGCCCTCGGTCACGCCCTTGACGTCGTCGCCCTATTTGCGCGCTGCCTTGAGGCCGCTTTCTATGGCCTCGGTGCCCGAATTCATCGGCAGCACCATGTCTTTGCCGCACAGCCGGGCCAGTCCGGCACAGAACGGTCCGAGGGCGGCGGCGTGGGAGGCGCGGCTGACCAGCGTGACGGTGTCAAGTTGGGCATGCGCGGTCGCGGTGATCTCGGGGTTGCGGTGACCGAAGTTGACCGCCGAGTACGCCGACAGGCAGTCCAGGTAGCGGCGACCTTCGACGTCGGTGATCCACACGCCCTCGGCGCTGGCCGCAACCACCGGCAGCGGAGAATAGTTGTGGGCTGCATATTGTTCGACGAGCGCGATCGCGTCCTCGGTTCCGGTGTTCACCGAAGTCCGGCCATCGAGAATCGTCATTGAAACACCTCCAATGTGCAGCACTTGACGGAACCACCCCCTTTGAGCAGTTCAGAAAGATCGACGCCGATGGGCTCGAAACCCGCATCCCGCAGTTGAGCCATGAAACCCGTTGCGACGGAAGGAAGCACGACGTGCAGACCGTCGGAGACGACATTGAGACCCAGCACGTAGGCGTCCGCGCTCCCCACCACGATAGCGTCGGGATACAGCGCGTGCAGCTGGTCCTGCGCCGCCGGACTGAAGGCCGGGGGGTAGAACGCGATCATCTGGTCGTCGAGGACCGCCAGCGCGGTATCCAAATGGTAGAACCGCGGATCCACCAGCTCGAGGGAGATCACCGGCATCCGCAGCGCCGCCGAGATCTCACGGTGCGCGCGGCGATCGGTGCGAAAACCATGACCGGCCAACACCATTTCGCCCACCATCAGCAGGTCGCCCTGACCTTCGTTGACGTATCGCGTGGTGACCGGCGTATAGCCCATCGACGATATCCAGTCGGCGTAGGCCCGCGCCTCAGCGGCGCGCTGCTCGTAGCGGAAGCGAGCGACGATGGCGACGTCGCCGGCGACGAAGCCGCCGTTGGCGGCGTAGACCATGTCCGGCAGTCCAGGCACCGGCTCGACGAGGTCGACCCGATGGCCGAGCCGCAGATAGGTCTGGCGCAGGACTTCCCATTGCGCGACCGCGACCCCGACGTTCACCGGTGTGCTGACATCCATCCACGGGTTGATGGCGTATTCGACCGCGTAGTACGTCGGCGGTGTCATCACGTAGCGGCGTGTGCGCGCGCTCCGGCGCCGGGTGGGCGCGGCGTCTTGCCATGCCTCGGGCCGGGCGCGCGGCACCGGGTCGTCAGCATAGTAATACATCATAGATCAACAATATTTAGCTCGATAACACAATCAAAGTCCAATTATTGCGTATACCAGTTATTTATTGCTCTACAGTGGCTTCATCAGCGATTTATTGCACGCTATGGAGGTGGCGGGAAATGGACCGCCTGGACGACACCAATGAGCGCATCTTGACCGAGCTGACCGAGCACGCGCGGGCCACTTTCGCCGAGATCGGCGAGAAGGTGAATCTGTCCGCCCCAGCGGTGAAGCGCCGGGTCGACCAGATGATCGAGAGCGGCGTGATCAAGGGCTTCACCACGATCGTCGACCGCAACGCGCTGGGCTGGAACACAGAGGCCTATGTGCAGGTGTTCTGCCACGGCACGATCGCGCCCGATCGGTTGCGGGCGGCGTGGGTGGACATGCCCGAGGTGGTCAGCGCGGCGACGGTCACGGGAACCTCGGATGCGATCCTGCACGTGCTGGCCCGCGACATGCGCCACCTGGAGGCGGCGCTGGAGCGCATCCGGGCGAGCGCCGACATCGAACGCAGCGAGAGCATCGTCGTGTTGTCCAACCTCATCGACCGGATGCGGACCTAGCGCCGCGGTGCCGGGCCGGGGCGCCCGTCGCGAGCGTAACGCCAGCGCCGGATTCGGGCCGATCTGTGGCCGTGACGTTACGCTCGCGGGCGGCCGGCCGGCGGCCGGCGCATGGCTTGGCGACTTGCATAGGGTCAGGGCTGGTTCCGTTCCGGCACCGAACTGTCCCGGGCCTGCTTGAGCTGCATCCGCAGGTACTGCCGAAGCTCGTGCAGATCGGGATCTTTCCAACGGTTGACGGCCTCGATCGGGTCGGCCGTCAGATCGTAGAGCTCCCACTAATCGTCGACCGGAGACGTCCGATACTCTTCTCCCCCCAATGCCATTGGCGGCCAGGTGACGTACGCCGGGTTCGGTCCAGGTGCTCGGATCGTCGAAGGTGCGCACCAGCTTCCACAAGTGTTCGTCGCCTCCCGCCACGTCCATCCGGACCACCAGGCCCGCGACGTTGGACGCGGTGTGGGCCGGCACCCGGATGCGCAGCGGCGCGGGCGGATTAACAGTCCAGTTCGGCCGGCGCGCCAAACCCGATGCGCCGCTGTCTCCTTCGAGCATGTTGTCGTGCGCGCAGAGCAGGTCGGCGTGGTCGGTGGTGCGCACCAAAACCGCGTCCTGCGAACCATTTTCGGTGACCGCCCGCCGGAACCGGTCGATCGGCCCGTCCACCTCGGCGTGCAGGCGGTAATACAGGTAGCGCTGCGCGCCCTGCCGGTAGCTGCGCCCGATGGCCGGCGCCGAGCGTAGCCCGAGTAATAGGCCTCGCGGAACGCAATCTGGGCGGCCGGTTTGGTCGACAGGTCTTCGTCGGCGATGGGCGCCGGCGGAACCGGCGGCGGGTCCAGGTGTGACGGCTTGACCGGGCTGCGGCGCGACCACAGCGGAAACAGCACGATGTCGTGGGGGTTGATGAAGCTCGCGACAAGCAGAAACGGGCGCAACGCGGCGGGATCACCGGCGCGGCGGCGGGCGTAGCGGTCGGTGAGCCAGGCGACCACCCGATCGGCGATCAGCGGGTCTCGGCGGACGCCGGCGTTGGCCAGCAGTGCGCCGTGCGTCTCCGGACCGACCCACCCGAAAAAGCCGTACGGCCCAAGCGGGTCGGCGTCTAGATAGCGCTGCACCGCCGCCCGGTCGACGACACCGTCGTCGTCGTTGGTCGCCAGCGAGCGGCCGGTGCTCGGGTCGATCAGATCGGCGTGCGATGTGCCACTTGCCGTCATAGTGCGTGTCGTATCCTGCCGCGCGGAACCAGTTCCCCAGGGTGGGGACCTCGCCGGGTCGCAGCCAGCGCATCCGGGAGTCGTCGGCGGTCTTGCCGATGCCGTCGGTCTAGGTGACGCCGTGCAGGCCCGGGTAGTGCCCGGTGAAGATCGTCGGGCGGCTCGGCACGCAGGCGAGCGAACCGGGTGTAGTGCCTGCTGAAGCTGACGCCGTGATCGTCGAACCACTTGCGCCCCAATAGATTGCGGTCCCGCCAGGCGAGCACCTCGGGGGTCTCGTACGGCGGTACCGCACGTTCCTCGTCGGTCATGATGACGATGACATCGGGGCGATCAGACACGCGCATTCTCCAATCGGTTCGCCAGCCCGGCTAGCATCGAGTCGGACTGGCGTGCCATGACGCGACACCGCGCGTTCGGTGATCTGCTGGTGTGGTCGGGGACCGACTTCGACTGTGCTGGTCAAGGTTACGACGGTGGCATCGCCGGCACTCGGCGCCAGCGTCCAGCGATTAGTCACCCGGCGCAACAGGCGGGGCTGGCCTTCGATGTCGTAGGCCAGCGCATGTGGGGGTCGAACTCGATGATGCGCTCGACGAGGGTGTCGCGTTTGATCTGGAGTCGCCGGGTGGTGCCCAGCGGCGCCGCGTCGGCACCGGACGTTAGGGAATGCAGGAGTGGCCAACGTTGGCCGCCCACGAACTGATTGCGCCGAAGTCCGCCAAGACATCCCACACCTCGGACGGGCGCGCCCCGATAACACGGCTGCGCTGGATGGGCCACGCGCTTACGCTACACGACGGGCAACCGCCGATTTATCAAATCGGGTAGATATGCCACAGTGTCTCGGCCGCCACCGACGTCGCGCCCGCGGCCACGAACAGGGCCAGCGTCACCCAGTCGGCGAGCTTCGGCCGCGCCGGCGATGCCGAAAGCTGGCCGGCCCCACCGCGGGCGGTGATCGCGTCGCCCATCTCGTCGGCGCGCCGCAGCGTCACGACCATAGCCGTCGCGAGCAGATCGATCACCTCGCGGCCCTGCTGTCGTCGCCGTTCCTTGCGACTGTGCGGGGCGTTCTTCGGGCGCAGTCGACGGGCGGCGTAGAGCACCTGGAACTCTTCGATCAACATCGGGAATGCGCGCAGCGCGAGCGCCAAGGTGGCCGCCCATTCGTCGACCGGTATCCGGAATAGTTTAAATGGCCGGCCCAAAGTTGCCAGTGCGGGCCCGATTTCGGCCACGTTGGTGGTCCAGGACACCAAGGCGCCGAGTGCGATCAGCAGGACCGTCAGCGCGGTCACCCGCAAAAAGTGCAGCGATCCGACGAGCCCCAGGTGAACTCCGGCGATCGAGATCACCGGACTGCCCCCGGCGACCGCGTCGGTCACAAACCCAACGGCCATCATCGCCCACAACCAGCGAGGGACGGTCGGCATCGCACCGCGCGGTATGTGGGCAAGCCACAGCGCGGCCACCACCAGGCTGCCGAGCAATCCGATGCTAACCCAGCCCGGGTAGAACGTCAGTAACACCGCGACGCCAACGACGACGAGCAGCTTGGTGCCAGCCCACAACCGGTGGATGAGTGACGTCCCAGGCACCGGAACCAGCAGCACCACCGGGCGAGTGGGGCGCCGGTCCGGCTTCTTAGCCGCGGCCGAGCGCGGGGTCGTGGTCATGACACCCCCCTGCTCGAGGTCGATGCCGCGCTCAGCACGCCGTCGCGCAGATGCAAGGTGCGCGGGCAGACATCTTTGAGTCCGGCGCTGTCGTGCGAGATCACGATCAAGGTCAGGCCCTGCTCACGGCGCAAGCGCTCCAACAGCCGGAGCAGTCCGCGTTGGCTACCGACGTCCAGGCCGGCCAGCGGCTCGTCGAGGATCAACACGCGCGGTGAGCGCGCCAACAACCCGGCCAGCACGACGCGGCGCATTTGGCCGCCGCTGAGCTGGTCGATGCGCCGTTCGGCCAGCGCCGGATGCAGGCCGACAAGCCCGAGCGCGGCGGCCACGCGATCGGTGTCTCGCGGTGAAAACCCCGCCGCGGACGCCACTTCCAGGTCGACGTGGCTGCGCATCAATTGCAGCCGGGCGGTCTGGAATGCCAGCGCCACCTCACCGACGTGCTCGTCGGTGGGCTCGCCGTCGATCAGGCAGCGGCCGGCGGTGGGGACGGTCAATCCGGCCATGATCCACCCCAGAGTGGATTTGCCCGAGCCGTTGTGGCCGTGGATCAAAACGCCGTCACCCTGCTGTGCGACTAAGTTAATGTCGCGCAGCGCGGTCTTGGCCCAGGGCGTTCCACTAGCGTACTCGTGGCCCACGTTGATGAGCTCGATCGTGCCGGCCGCGCGCTGCTGCCCGGCCACGCTGCTGGGTTCGGTGTCGGCATTGCCGACGTGGCCGGCGTTGTCGTCGGAGTCGCTGAGGTTGATGGTGCGGTCGGCGGACGCGGCTTCGTTGTCGAAATGGGTGATGTGCACCAGGGCGGTCCGGTGTCGTTGGTGCAGGCCCGAGATGACGTCCAGCAGGCCGTCGCGGCCCTGCTGGTCGATCATCGAGGTGACCTCGTCGGCGATGAGCAGCGCCGGCTCCCGGGCGAGCGCGGCGGCCAGCGCCAGGCGCTGCAGTTGCCCGCCGGACAGGCTTGCCGTGTCCCGGTCGGCGAGGTCTTCCAGGCCGACCTCGCGCAGCAGCCGGGGCACGTCGACGTGCACGTCCGGCGGCAGACCCCACACCACGTCGTCGGCGACCCTGGTCCCCAAGACTTGGCTCTTCGGGTGTTGCAGCACCAGCGCGGTGCCGCCGTGTTTGCCCAGACCGACGGCGCCCGGCCGGTGCACGGTGCCCGACGTCGGTTGCCGGCCGGCCAGGATCAGCATCAACGTCGTCTTGCCCGATCCGTTGGCGCCGGTGATGGCGACGTGCTCCCCGCTCGAAATCTCGAGGCTGAGCTCGCGTAACGCGTCTTGCACGGCGTTGGGGTAACGGAACCGGACGTGGTCCAACCGCACCGGCACCGGATCGATCGGGCCGTCAAGCGCCACATCGGTCTCGGGCGGATCCAACTTGTGCACGTCGGGGATGTCGCCCATGCGCTCCAGCAGACGCGACAGCGCCCACCAGCCGATCATCGTGACCATCACGACCACGAAGACCAGGTAGGGCAACACCAGCCACGGCCACACCCGCAGCCCCTCGGCGACCCAGTGCTTGAGCGCGGCCGCAACCTCCGGCAGATGTACCCACACCAGGAACGTACAGACGCCGTTGACGTTCGCGGTCAGCACCCCAAAGATCAACTCCCGCAAGCGAGTTAGCATTGCGAAAATGCCGACCCACACCGAGCCCCAGATGACACCGGTGATCAGCGACGCGGCCAGCACGGTGGGGGCGCCACGACCTTTTCGTTTGACGATGCCGCAGATCCCGCCGACCCAGGCGGCGTCGACCACCATCGCGGAGCTGCCCAGCCCGGAGATCAAGAACGCGAGCACCGTCGCGGCAACGGCCGCGGCGATCAACACCCGAGGCCGGAATCGGTAGGCCAGTAAACCCATGGGCACGGTCCCCAGGACCCCGAGCCCGTGTGCGAACGGAATGACCGTGGCGATGATTGCGGTCACCGAACACAGCGCCGCCATCACCGCGGCCTGGGCTAGTTCGTTCGGCTGCAACGGTCCCCCGTGCGATGCCGGAGAGGGCGCGCGGTCACTTTGTCGATTGTGCCAGGCTGATCGGTCGGTCGTCGCCGTTAGTCGTCCTTTGCTGGCAGGCGGACCAGTGTGGGTGCGGGTGGTCTCGCATAGCAAAGCTGTGCAACGATGGGGAGATGGATGACGCCGTCGAGACCGCAAACGTGACGCTTCAGCAGGGCTTAGGTGCGGACCTGCTCGCCGTCGTTGCGCGACTGAACCGGCTGGGCACCCAGCGGTTCCAGATGCCGTTGCCCGCGGCACAGGCCCGGTTGCTGGCAACCATCGAAGTGCACGGCGAAACGCGGATCGGCGACTTGGCCGCCGTCGATCATTGTTCGCAACCGACGATGACCACGCAGGTGTGCCGGCTGGAGAACGCCGGGCTGGTTAGCCGAACCGTCGACCCCGGCGACGCCCGCGCGGTCCGCATCCGCATCACACCGGAAGGGCGGCGCACGCTGGACGCGGTGCGGGCCGACCGCGCCGCCGCGATCGAACCCCAGTTGGCGATGCTCGAGCCGGCCGACCGTGAGGTGCTAGCCGAGGCGGTGCAGGTGCTGCGCCGGCTGCTCGACAACGCCGTGGCCAGCCCGCGCCGCAACACGTTGTGACAACCGCGCACGCCTGGTGGGTGAACGACCGCCGCCGATAGACACTTACTTCCGCGCACCCGGCCTCCCTCTCACCGTCTTCATTGGTCCCGCGCGGTATGTGTTAGGTCCGGGGGCGCTCGGCGATCCACAGCAGGGGCCCGCGGCTGACGTTCCGGCTCGGCGCACTGCCCCGACACAGCGGCCACCCGGACCGCCCCCGGCACAGCGCCCGCCGGGTCCGCCACCGGCGCGTCCGCAGCCGCCCCGACCGCCGGCGCCCACCGAGCAGATGCGGATTGGTCCATCGCGGGAGACGACGGTCGAGCATCCGATCGGGCCACCGCCGCCGGCCCCGCCAGCAACTCCGCCGGCGCCGCCGGCCCCGCGACCACCCGCATC
>NZ_LR655745.1 GCF_902168065.1 Mycobacterium tilburgii
CGCCGCCGCTGGAACACCCGCGAGCAGCTACGCATCGCCATCGTCACCTAGGTCGAACGCACCTACCACCGCCGACGCCGACAGGTCGGTCTGGGCCGGTTGACCCCCGTCGAGTTCGAAGCAATCATGACCACACCAACCAGCCAGACCGCGTAACCGAAACTGTCACCTACTCGTGCAGCAGACCCGGCGGGCTGGGTCACAGCTCGGTGCGTTGTCGCTTGACAGATCCCGATCGCGAGTCGTTGCAACACGTTGGGCAAACTAGTAGCACGATGTGAGGCACGGGCTTGGAATGACCGAGAGTCGCTGGTCGAGTTGGTGCAGAAGTCTGGTGGTGTAGAACCGCCGTCAGCGTTGAAAAATGACGTGCGCCTGGAGTAACGACGCGTGTTCCGACACGTATCTCCGATGCCGTTCATCGGCAGCGAACATGCACCGGGTGCCGCGCCGTTTGGGTATCATGCGAGGTTCTGGATTGAGGGTAAGACGGAAACTAGCGTTTTAGGTATCCACGTGCTCTGTTGCGGAATTTGGATGGGCGTCTAGCGTCAATATTGTTTCCTGTAGGAGAAAGGTAAAAGCTTGATATGATTGATAGCCGACTGTGAGACGGGAGGGTGGCGGAATTATTCTTGAAATGCATAGATTGACTGGCGATCTCATGCTGGCCATGACGACTGTCGCGACTGCAGTGAGATATCAATTCACGAAGCAGAAGATTCGGCGTCTACTGAAACAGCGGAGCGAAATTTCCATTGAATTAGGCGCGGGCCAGAAAAAGGGCGTGGGTGAATGGCTCACAATAGACCTTACATCCCAGAGCGATCTCTATTGGGATCTGAGAAAGGGGATCCCATTTCCGGATAAACGAATCAGCCGCATCTACTCTTCTCATTTTTTTGAGCATCTATCGTTTCCCGAGATTCAACAGTTCCTTCAGGAATGCAAAAGAGTCCTCATTCCGGGTGGCGAATTCTCGATCTGCGTCCCCAACGCAAGGATCTATCTTGAGGCTTATGTAAAGGGTGAGTCGATGGACTCGACTTTCTTCGGTTACGCACCAGCGTACAATAATACTACGCGCATTGACTATGTTAATTATATGGCCTATATGAACGGCGAACATAAATACATGTTCGATGAGGAAAATCTTGTCTTCATCTTAAAGTATGCGGGTTTCTCGAATGTCCAGTTGCGCGAATTTGATCCAGCAATAGACTTGCTGGAAAGGGACTTTGAATCCATCTATGCTCAGGGCGAGAAGTGATCTGGAGGATGTGTCGTGCAGATGTGTGGCGATCGGCGACCTGGAAACGCCCTCGCCATCTACCATGAAGCGGCAATGGCTAGCGGTGGACACAACGCGGGGTGCAACGCCCGCGACGATGGGCTGCCAGGGGCGTGGTGACGATGACCGGTACAGAGAAGCAGGAAGCCAGTGAAGCGAGCGCTTATTACCGGAATCACCGGCCAGGACGGTTCGTATCTGGCCGAGCTGCTGTTACGCAAGGGATACGAGGTGCACGGGCTTATCCGTAGGGCGTCGACCTTCAATACGTCGCGGATTGATCACCTCTACGTCGATCCGCATCAACCAGATGCGCGGTTGTTCCTACATTACGGTGATCTCACCGATGGGACACGTTTGGTGAACCTGCTTAGGACCATCGCTCCCGACGAGGTGTACAACCTGGCTGCCCAGTCGCACGTGCGAGTCAGCTTTGACGAGCCGGTGTACACAGGTGATACCACGGGCATGGGGTCGCTCCGGCTACTAGAGGCCGTTCGACTCTCGAAGGTGGACTGCCGCTTCTATCAGGCCTCGTCATCAGAAATGTTCGGGGCCTCGCCGCCGCCGCAACACGAGAACACCCCGTTCTACCCGCGTTCACCGTACGGCGTGGCAAAGGTTTATTCGTACTGGGCGACGCGCAACTATCGAGAGGCGTATGGCCTATTCGCGGTAAACGGGATCTTGTTTAATCACGAATCCCCAAGGCGCGGTGAGACATTCGTGACCCGTAAGATCGCCCGTGCCGTTGCGCGCATCAAAGCGGGCGTCCAGCCGGATGTCTACTTGGGGAACCTCGATGCAGTACGTGACTGGGGCTATGCGCCCGAGTACGTCGAGGGGATGTGGAGGATGCTGCAAACTCCTGACCCGGACGACTTCGTTCTCGCGACCGGTCGCGGTTACACAGTTCGCGAATTTGCACAGACCGCGTTCGAGCATGCCGGACTCGACTGGCAAAGGTATGTGAAGTTTGATGATCGCTACCTACGTCCGACCGAAGTGGATGCCCTGATCGGCGACGCAACGAAAGCCACCCAATCACTCGGTTGGAAGGCATCCGTGCACACTGGAGAGCTGGCACGGATTATGGTCGACGCCGATGTTGCTGCCCTTGAGTGCGATGGCACGCCCTGGATCGACGAGCCTTCATTTCCGGGCTGGAGCTGAACAGAAAATGGGCACATCATTTGGTGCTCTTGATCGAGGGAGTCCGGTTTATATCGCAGGGCACCGCGGTCTCGTCGGCTCTGCACTGCTGCGGCGATTCCAAGCCGAGGGATTCACTGATCTGCTTGTGCGGTCTCACGATCAGCTGGATCTGACTAACCGAGCAGCAACCTTCGACTTCGTCATGGACTCGAAGCCTGAAGTCATTATCGATGCTGCTGCGCGCGTTGGCGGCATCCTGGCTAATGACACTTCTCCCGCCGATTTTCTGTCCGAGAATCTGCAGATTCAGGTCAATCTACTCGATGCAGCCGTGTCGGCAAGGGTTCCGCGGTTGCTGTTTCTCGGCTCGTCATGCATATATCCGAAGTTCGCTACACAACCGATTCGGGAACGGTCTTTACTGACCGGAGCCTTGGAACCTACCAATGACGCATATGCGATTGCTAAGATTGCCGGCATCCTTCAGGTTCAGGCGGTCAGGCGTCAATACGGCCTAGCCTGGATTTCAGCGATGCCAACCAATTTGTATGGGCCAGGAGACAACTTTTCTGCCTCGACCTCGCATCTGCTACCGGCACTGATCCGCAGGTACGACGAGGCCAAATCGAGTGGCGCTCGGGTGGTGACAAATTGGGGAACCGGGAAGCCGCGGCGCGAGCTATTGCACGTTGATGATTTGGCGAAGGCGTGCCTGCATCTTCTCGGACACTTCGACGGTCCGCAACACGTAAACGTGGGGACCGGTACCGACCACACGATCAGAGAGATCGCGGAAATGGTCGCAACAGCGGTGGGCTATACCGGTGAAACACGTTGGGATCCAGGCAAGCCGGACGGTACGCCTCGCAAACTCTTGGATGTTTCGGTCCTGCGTGAAACAGGATGGATTCCGGAAATCTCACTTCGGGATGGCATTGAGGCGACCGTGGCATGGTATCGTGCGAATGCCGATGCGGTGAGGCGCTAGTTTGAGTCGCACGGCGCTCGTGATCACTTACGGGTGCACCGATCGTCAGCTCTGGTCAACCCGAGGATGCCGCAGACGCGCCTCTAGTCGGGATTTTGCGTCTGCTCGAGTCAGCCATTCCTAGTCCACGCCCGAGTGTTAATGTAACAGGGTGGCACTCTTCCGCCCTGGCGGGTTGATCGCACGTGGCACCACCTTCGAAGTGTCTTTTCCCTACTCCGAGGGTGGTTTGAAGCGTCAGTTTGTAAAGCAACTCGAGTCTCGTCAAGTAGATATCGTCTTCGACATAGGCGCCAACTCGGGACAGTATGCTTCCGAACTTCGCAAGGCAGCCTATAAAGGTCGCATCGTTTCGTTTGAACCGATATCGTGGGCGTTTTCAAAGCTGCAACGTAATGCATCGAAGGATCGACTTTGGGATTGCCACCGATACGCACTAGGCGATAGTGACGGCACGATCTCAATAAATGTGGCGGGCAACGCCGGCGCAAGCAGTTCGATCTTACCGATGCTGAAGAGTCATCAAGATGCTTTTCCGCCAGCTAACTACGTCGGCACCGAGGAGGTATCGATGCGTAGACTTGATTCCGTGGCGTCAAAATTTCTACGTTCAGGTGACCTGGCATTCCTAAAGATCGACGTTCAGGGATTCGAGAAGCAGGTAATCGCGGGAGGCACATCGGTAATTAACGACCATATAATCGGACTGCAGATAGAATTGTCGTTCCTCCCGTTGTACGAAGGGGGGATGCTTATACGTGAAGCACTCGATTTAGTTTATTCGATGGGCTTCACCTTGACCGGTCTTCTACCTGGTTTTATTGATCCTCGCGATGGTCGGATGCTGCAGGCTGACGGAATTTTTTTTCGTGAGCAAAATTGATTGGGTTGGTGTCCGGTTGTTTGCTCGATGTCTCGCTATTTGCCCGAATGAATTATCAAGAGATATACCTAACATCCAAGCACGCGACAAGCAAAAGTCGGCTGCCGTTGTCTCATCCACAGCTTGCTCGTCTCGATTTAGAGCGCAATGGTCCATGCGGCACAGGCGGTGCCAATGGTCGCTTACGGGGGTCGCAAAACGATGAGGGGAAGACTGTTCTCGGGACTCAGACAACGGCTTTGTGTTAGTGTGGGAGCTCGTGGAAGGCGCTGAAACAGGTCTCACGTTGTGCGCTCGGCAGCGATCCGGTAGCCACGTGCGGCGATTGGCACGAACACCGCGAGCAACCCGACTGTCCAGAGGAGGGTGATGGCCAATGGCCCTAGGAAGGGGCCGCCATGGGCCAGCGCCCACATCGTCTCGATGGGGGGAGACACTGGTTGAACGCGGACGAATGGCTGAAGCCAATCCGGATAGAGAGCGATCGGAGTGGTGCCGGGGTTAAGGAAAGCTAGTGAGATGGTCGCACCAACCAACCAAACCATCACGGTCCTGCCATTCGTACTGATTGCCAGCGCCATAACGAATGCTGTGAATCCTACTACCGCAACCGACGGGATCAGGATATAGAACAGGACTGTATACCAGCCGTGTGTAAACCGCAGGCCCATTGCCACCCCAACGGCAGTGACGAGGGTCGTCGCAACGAGTGCGCGTGCCGCGTCGGCGGCCATTCGCCCAGCTAGCGCACTCGCTCGATGTACCGGCAACACCCACATCCGGCTGAGCAGTCCCAACTCACGCTCTAAAGATAGATCGACGGCGGCGCCTAGAGTGCCGAACAATGCGGACATCTGGGCGCAGAGCGGGGCCAAGCCGTAGACGCTGTCGATTCCGGTGACCTTGCGCACGCGCTCACCCAGGACTATCTGATAGATGAGCATGAGACATATTGGAAAGGCAAGCGACCCGAGCAGCACGGCTCGATCGCGTCTCCAACGAATTAGGAGTCGGCTAGCTTGTATCCAGCTCTGGGTAAGCAATGCTCCCTGTGACCCAACCTGCTGTTTCACTAGCTTCGCCTCTGCACTCGCAGCGTGATCGCACCGAAGACGACCACCATGCCCGCAGACCAGGCAACGCCGGGTATCAAGTGGGTCATAGCTACGTGCCCAGCGCCTAGACCACGGAGGGATTCACACACCTGTGACACAGGTTGGTTACGTACGTACGGACGTAACCAACAAGGGAAAATGTTTTCGGGAGCGATTCCGGTCGACAGCATAAACAGCAGCAGCTGCGGGACGAACAACAATTGGCTGACAGCCTGCAAACTGGTTGCGGCTGATCCTAACGCGTCTGCACCAAGTGCCACGGCTAGGCAAAGAAGCAACGCAAGGACCACAAACGCCAGGGCGTAGACCGGTCCGCCGGTAAGTCGAAAGCCGAACGCATACGCGGCGACCATCGACACTGCTATCGCGAGCGTGGCGCGTACAAGTGTGGCTATCATTCGAGCGCCGACAGGCACGATGGCGGCTATAGGTAATGTCGCTAATCGTTCTCCCAGCTTGGTCAGGCGGTCGCGTGCGGCGCGATCCCCGGTAAACAGTGCGACGAAGATTACCGACTGCACGACTACCGCCGGTACCAAATATTGTGCGTAAGTCTGCCGCTGCGTGTCGATTAAGCCACCTAACGCCACGCTGAAGCCGGCCAAGTACACAATCGGCGAAACCATCTCGTAGACGATCCCTCCGTCGCGGATGGTAGATCTCAGGGAACGCTCTGTGAGCGCGACCAGAGCGCTCACGATTGCACTGTCGTCCGGTCAGTAAGGTGCAGGAATGCCTCGTCAAGCGAGGGCTTGCGTAGCGAGATATCGCTAAGTTCGACGCCGATCGCATCGATCCGACGAAAAACCTCACCCAGTGTGCCCAGCCCATCAGGAGCGACCACCGACACCGAGCCTGTGTCCAAGTCCGTTTCGATTCCATCGAGCCCGGCTAGCGCTGCCGTGACTTGTGGCAGATCGCCCGGATTCGTCGGTGTCACCTGGCAGTAACTTCCACCCACTCGTCGCTTGAGGTCCTCGGCGGTGCCGCTGGCGATCACCTGGCCCTGGTCGATGACAACAATCGAGTCGCTCAACACGTCGGCCTCTTCGAGGTACTGTGTGGTCAGCAACACAGTAATGCCCTTTTGGGCCAGGGAGCTCACGAGCGCCCATACCGCGCGCCGACTGCGTGGGTCGAGTCCAGTCGTCGGCTCGTCCAGGAAAAGTACTTGCGGTAGCACAGTCAACGCACTGGCGAGATCAACTCGTCGCCACATGCCTCCGGAGTAGGTGGATACTTGCCGGTCGGCGGCATCAACGAGGTCGAACTGTTCGATCAGCTCATCGGCGCGAGCCATTGCTTCGCGGCGCCGTAAGCCGCGAAGTCTGCCGTAGAGGACCAAGTTCTCCCGGCCAGTCAGCATCGGATCCATGGCGGCGAATTGCCCAGCCATACCAATGCTTGACCGGACCTTGGCGGACTGACGCACGACGTCATATCCGTTGACCAGGGCACTGCCTGACGTAGGGCGTATCAGCGTGGACAAGATGTTGATCGTGGTCGTTTTGCCGGCGCCATTGTGACCGAGCAAGCCGCATACGGTCCCAGCCGGGATCGAGAAAGTGACACCGCGTAGAGCGGATGTTTCTCGGCCGAATGTCTTTGTGAGGCCGACAAGCTCAATCGCCAGTGAACTCACGAAAGCGAGTATCTCACGGAGCGAGTCCGCATGTTTGCGGTATGGCGAGTACGTTTATTGTTCGATGGAAGTCGAGTCCTGATTGTAACGGTTTAGGAACTGCGCTGTGCAGAGGGCTTCGGGAGTTCGGCCGTCAAAGCGTCGTTGGAAATCTGTTCGCCTAGCAGGCTACGGACCAACAGACGCGGGCCTTCGGTTCGTAGCATTTGACTTGCCGGGCGCGGGCGAACGGTCTGCGGCCACCAGAACCACCGCCCCAGGAGTGCGGCGATTGATGGGGTCATGAACGAGCGCACGACCAAAGTGTCGAACAACAAGCCGAGACCGATTGTCGTTCCGACTTGACCGATGATCCGAAGGTCACTTGACGCCATCGAAACCATGGTGAACGCGAACACCAGACCGGCGTTCGTCACGACTTTACCGGTCCCACCCATGGCACGAATAATGCCGGTATTGACACCCGCAGCGATTTCCTCTTTCATCCGGGAAACCAGCAGCAAGTTGTAGTCCGACCCTACTGCCAAAAGCACGATCACCGACATCGGCAGGACCATCCAGTACAGCTTGATGCCCAGTATGTACTGCCAAATCAGCACTGAAAGACCGAACGAAGCGCCGAGTGACAGTGCCACGGTACCCACGATCACCAGAGCAGCTACGAAGCTGCGGGTGATAATGAGCATGATGGTGAAGATCAAACAGAGAGCGCCAATTCCCGCGATTAATAGGTCGAACTTAGAGCCGTCCTTGAAATCCTTTAACGTCGACGCGGTCCCGGCGACATAGACCTTGGCGTTTTCCAGGGGCGTTGTCTTGAGCGCCTCCTCGGCCGCCGTTCGGATCTTGTCGACGCGGTCCACGCTTTTGGGCGATGCGGGATCCCCCTTGTGGGAGATGATGAACCGCGCTGCCCTACCGTCCGGGGAGAAAAATTGCGTCATAGCTTTCTGGAAATCCGGATTTTTGAAAATATCCGGGGGTAGATAGAATGAGTCGTCGTTTTTGGAGTCGTCGAACGCCTGCCCCATCGTAGTGGCATCCTTATTGTCCACGTCTACCTGACTAATGATCCCATTCATGGTACTGTGTATTGTAAGGGTCGACGTTCTAAAAAACTCCATCGAAGCGATGATTTGTGGATATTGCTCAAGTAGCTGGGGCAGTAGTGCACCTAACTTGTGGAGATCAACGAGAAGGTCGCCAATCTTATCGCTTAACTCATCGATTACGTCAACCAGGCCGAAAATTGATCGGAAAGACCAGCAAACCGGAATGTCAAAGCAGTGCTTTTCCCAATAAAAGTAGCTTCTGATAGGTCTCAGGAAATCTTCAAAGTCGGCGAAATGATCACGCAACTCGCGTAATATTTTAGTCATTTCGTCAGTTTTGATAACTGACTCATGGGTCAGCGCGGTCAGCTGTTTCTGGAATTCGTAGACCCGCTTCATTGAAGCGAGCTGGATATCCATCATGGCGACCTGCCGGAGCATGTCATCTGTGCGTGCCTTGAGATATTTAATGTTTTGCGTTTGGGCAGCATTCTGCATGCTGAGCAGAAAAGGAATTGATGTGTGTTCGATCGGCGTGCCCTCGGGCCGGGTGATGCCCTGAACCCGCGCAATGCCGGGAATCTTGAAGATACCCCGTGCCAGCCGGTGCAGGACGATGAAGTCAGCCGGATTGCGCATATCGTGGTCCGACTCGATCATCACGATTTCCGGCAGCATGCGGGCCTGCGGGAAATGCCGGTCGGCGGCCGCGTAGCCCACGTTCGCCGGAATATCGTCCGGCATGTACAAGCGGTTGTTGTAACTCGTCTGGTAACCAGGCAGCGTCACCAAACCGACCAGCGCCACGGCGATCGTCGCGACGAGAATGGGCGCGGGCCAGCGCACGATCGCTGTCCCGATCCGGCGCCACCGACTGAACCGGATGGCCCTGGTCGGGTCGAGCAACCCAAATCTGCTTCCAACCGTGATGACCGCCGGTACCAACGTCAACGCGATCACGACCGAAACGACCATGCCCAACGCGCAAGGCGCGCCCATGGTCTGGAATATCGGCATCCGGGTAAAACTCAGGCACAACATGGCGCCGGCAATCGTCAAACCGGAACCCAGGACAACCGGTACGACACTTTCAAAAGTGGTGTAGAAGGCGGTTTCTCGATCCTCGCCCGCTTGACGCGCTTCCTGATATCGACCGAAGAAGAAGATGCCATAGTCGGTCCCGGCCGCCATCGCGATCGCAACCAGCAGGTTTACCGCAAACGTCGACAGCGCGACAATATTGTGATCGCCGAGAAACGCGACGATTCCCCGAGCCGCGAGTACCTCGATCCCGACAGTGATCAGCAGTAGGATCACGGTGATGATCGATCGGTACACGAAGAGCAGCACCACAAAAATGATCACCGCACCCACCGCGGTCATCTTCAGGATGGATCTGTCACCAGCCTGCTGCATATCCGAAAACAATGCGGACGGACCGGTGGCGTAAGCCTGGATCCCCGGGGGCGGAGGATTTTTCGCGAGAATTCCCCGGACCGCGGCAAGCGAGTCCTGGCCCAGTGTGGTGCCCTGGTTTCCGGCGAGGTTCAGCTGGACGTAGACGGCCTTGCCCTCGGCGCTTTGCGCGCCCGCGGCGGTGAGCCGGTCGCCCCATAAATCCTGAACGTGCTCAACGTGTTTGGTGTCAGCCCGCAACTCGCGAACCAACTTGTCGTAATAGCGGTGCGCGTTGTCACCGAGTTCGTGTTGGCCCTCGAGGACGAGCATGGCAACGCTGTCCGAGTCGGATTCTTTGAAGACCTTGCCCATGCGCAGCATCGCCTGTACCGCCGGCGCGTCTTGAGGGGCCAGCGGGACTGAATGCTCGCGCCCGACTCGCTCCAGCGTGGGAACCGCGAACGTCACCAGCAGCGTGAGCGCCACCCAGCCCAGGATGGTGAGCACTGACAGCTTGCGCAGTGCCCTGGCGAACGCCAGCTTTTCGGCCGGGGGCTCAGACTGTTGCACGCGGATGGGTTCTGTCGTCATGCGAGCCTCACCGCGTCTCTTTCAGCAGCAGTGACCGGACCAGCGGCCGGGACCCCAACGGCCGCAGCATTTGGCTTGCCGTTCGGGTGCGCACTTTCTGCGGCCACCAGAACCAGCGTCCGAGCAGCGCCGCGACCGACGGCGTCATGAACGCGCGGACCACGAGCGTGTCGAAAATCAACCCCATGCCGATTGTCGTGCCCAGCTGAGCGATGCTGCGCAGGTCGCTGACCACCATGGAGGCCATGGTGAACGCGAAAACCAGACCCGCATTTGTCACCACTTTGCCCGTACCGGCCATTGCCCTGACGATGCCGGTGTGTATGCCGGCGTGGAGTTCTTCTCTCATCCGGGACACCAAGAGCAGGTTGTAGTCGGATCCGACCGCCAGCAGCACGATCACCGACATCGACAGCACCGTCCAGTGGATTTGCAGACCGAGCAGGTATTGCCACACCAAGATCGACATGCCGAAGGATGCGCCGAGTGAAAGCAGCACGGTCCCCACGATGACAAGAGCCGCAATGAAGCTCCGGGTCATAATCAGCATGATGATGAAGATCAGGCAGAGCGCGGCGACGCCCGCGATCAACAGGTCGTATTTGGCGCCATCGACCAGGTCCTTCACCACCGCCGCGGTCCCGGTGAGATAGATCTTGGAGTCTTCCAGCGGCGTGCCCTTCAGCGCTTCCTCGGCAGCGATCTTGATCGGCTCAACACGGGAGAGACCTTCCGGGGCCGCCGGATCACCTTTTTGCGAGATCAGCATTCGCGCGTTTTTGCCGTCGGGCGACAGGAAGATTTTCATAACACGCTTAAAAGCCTCCGATGTCTCAATGATCCCGGGCGGCAGATAGAAGGTATCGTCATTCTTGGAGCTATCGAACGCCTGCCCCATGGCATTGGGATTCTGGCCTCCATTTATCTCCATCTGACCGATGGTGCCTTCCATGGTGCTGTGCATAGTAAGCATTATCGTTCGCATACTTTGCATTGTTTCAATCAATGGCGGTATTTGAATCAAAACTTGCGGCAAGATCAAATCCATCTTATCGAGGCCTATAACCAATTCAGCGAACTTGTCGTTGACCTCATCGACACCATCAAGTGCGTCAAAAATGGATCGCACAGCAAAACAAACCGGGATATCGTAACAATGCTTTTCCCAATAAAAATAGCTGCGAACCGGCCTGTAGAAATCCTCAAAGTCGGCAACGTGATTCCGTAACTCTTCCGTTACGGTTTGAATTACGTGGGTCCGCATAACCATGTCATGGGTAGTTGTGGTAAGTTCCTTCGTCACAGCTAACATATGCTGCAGCGAGGCGATCAATTTCGATAATTCTTCGGCTTGCTTCATAATGTCGTCCATGCGGTCTTTTTGGAACGCCATGTTCGTCAGCTGGTTCGACTGTGACATGCTCATGATGTAAGGGATGCTGGTGTGCGCCAACGGAGTTCCCTCGGGTCGGGTCACGCTCTGCACCGTGGATACGCCGGGTACCGCGAGGATGCCCTTGGCCAGCTGGTTGAGCATCAGCATGTCCGTCGGATTGCGCAGGTCATGATCGGTCTCAATCAAGAGAATCTCGGGCATCATCATTCGCGATTCGGGAAAATGTCGCGCAGCAGCTGTATTGCCGATGATTGCCGGAATGTCCTCCGGGATAAATTTCTGATCGTCGTAGCTCGGGTTATATCCAGATAATGTCAAAAGCCCAACCAGCGCCACGGCGGTCGAGGCGACGAGGATGGGGGCGGGCCAGCGGACGATTGTCGTTCCGATTCTTCGCCAACCGCGGACCTGAATCTTGCGTTTGGGTTCGAACAAACCGAAACGGCTTCCGGCCGCGATGAGCGCCGGTCCAAGTGTGATGGCGACGAGGACTGCAACGGCGATACCCACTGCGTTGGGAATGCCGAGCGGCTGGAAATAAGGGAGTCGGGTGAAGCTCAAGCAGAGTACCGCGCCTGCGATCGTCAGGCCGGACGCCAAAACCACCTTGGCAACGCTGCTAAAAGTGGTGTAAAATGCGGTTTCGCGATCTTCACCCGCTAATCGGGCCTCCTGGTATCGCCCGATGAAGAATATGCCGTAGTCGGTTCCCGTTGCAATGACTGCCGCAACTAGTAGGTTGACCGCGAACGTCGTAAGTCCGATGAGTTCGTGATAGCCGAGGAACGCCACCACTCCGCGGCCGATTTGCAACTCGAGCCCGACCATGAGTAGCAGCAGAATGACGGTGAAGATCGAGCGGTAGACGAGCAGTAGCATGATGAAGATCACCGAGAGGCTGGCCAGCGTGATCGTGGTGACCGTCTCCTGCCCCGCCTTGTTCATGTCCGCGACCGTTGCGGCGGGGCCGGTTACATATACCTTTAGCCCCTTTGGCGTAGGTAGTCCTGCCACAATGCTCCGGATGGCAGCTACCGATTCGTCTCCGGTGGTCGCACCCTGACTGCCGCCGAGGTTTAGCTGAACGTACGCCGCCTTACCATCGGTACTTTGTGCTGCGGCCGCGGTGACCGGATCTCCCCAGAAATTCTGAACGTGCTGGACATGCTTGGTATCGGCCTCGAGCCGGCGCACGAGCTCGTCGTAATACTTGTGATCGTCCTGGCCGAGAGGTCGGTCGCCCTCCAGCACAATCATTGCCAAGGCTCCGGAGTTTGATTCTTTGAAGTCTTGGCCAAGGCGTTGCATTGCTTTAAACGATGGTGCCTCTATGGGATTCAGCGACACCGAATGTTGTTGCTCAACCACCTCGAGCGGAGGGACGCCGACTGTTACAAAGACGGTAAGGCCGAGCCAGCCCAAGATGATGAGGACCGAAAACCGGTGGATCGCCCGCGCAATTAAGTGGTGGTCGCGCGGGTAGCTCTGTCCCGACATACTCGTCGCTCATGCAGCCGTCAGCACGCAGTACGTGAAGGCATTCACCTCGTGTGAGACCTTCTCGGCCTTGACGGTGCCATCAACGATGATGCGGCAGCCTATCGTGTCGCTATCGCCTTGTGCGACAACGTTTCCCACGATAGAGGGCAATGTAGTGGAGAGATCCATCGACCACGGCAGGGTGGCTCCATTGACATGCTGCGGGTCGGCGTTGACGTCGAAGTAACTGATATCCGCAACCGTACCCGGGGCACCGAAGACCTCGTACTTCAGGTGCTTGGGATTGAACGGCTTGCTGTCCTTGATTCGGGTGTCGGCATACGACTGGCGCTTCTCGGAGCCGAAGATGCCGTGTAGCCGTGACACGGTGAACCCGCCGGCGGTTAGCACTGCCACGATGAGCAGGGGGATCCACAGCCGGCCCAGAAGCCGCAGCGCGCCCGCTCCGATGTTTCGGCGGCGTGAGCGCGGGCCCTGGGGTGGTTGAGATTCGGGCGAAGGATGGCGGCCGAACCGCCCGAACCGACCGGATGGCCCGCTAGCGTCGGCGCTGCCTTCGGCGGCGACGTCGGACAGGGCTCGAACGTCGTGTTCGACCACCGCGCCCCCTTCAACCCATTCCTGGACTCGTTGTGTCACCCGCTCGAACCTGTGTCTAAAACCGCGATCACACCCTGCCAGACCTGCGGCGGTCATCTCAAACGAGCGGCGTTCGGCGAGTGCAACCAGATCTTGACGAGTAAACCATGTCAATGGCTCCGATATCGGAGCTTTGGTAACCCGATATCGAATCGTAACTCATGCCCCGTGCGTAACGGCACGTTATCCAAAGTGCCGAAAGTCCCCGGCGATGCAACTGTGGCCTGCATCATTGTCCCGAACAATAATGACGCATATTACATTCTTACCTCGAAGTTGCGCGAACGGCTCACCCGCCGGCGTTCTGAGGGCTTCAGCTAACCAAGTCGACGATTGTCGGTACCGCAAATTTGCCATCCGACATCGGCCTACTCTTTGACCGACCCGGTCATTCGCCGCGAGGTCCGGGCGGTGTTGCTGCGGCGTTCTCCGGCTGGGGGCGGCACCGGGGGCGTGGGGCTCCGCGCCGAGGCCAGCGCCGCCATGTTCAGATCGTGCAACTATTGAGCAACCTGGACGTAACGCATTCGTCTTCCCGGCCGGTTGTGCCGGACCCTTGTCAGGCAACAGACAGCCCGTGCCGTCGCTGCAGGTTACTGCACTCCCAGGCGCCAACGCCCGCACGTAGCGCCCCCGCAACCAATTACCAAGCGGTGTCACGAGTGCTTAACAGATCACACCGGGAACTTTGTCCAAACGCCCGACCAAGCCTGTTGGCCTCCAGTATCGTTTGGAACGATCCCGCTTACATCGAGAGAACGCCTGGAGATACGGTGAGCACGAATCCGTTCGACGATGATAATGGCAGTTTTTTCGTGTTGGTCAATGATGAGGAGCAACACAGCCTGTGGCCGACCTTCGCCGATGTGCCGCCCGGATGGCGGGTGGTTTTCGGTGAAGCAGACAGGGCCGCGTGCCTGGACTACATCGAGCAGAATTGGCCCGACATTCGGCCGAAAAGTCTGCGCGACCGGCTGGCAGCGGGGCGGAGTTTTGATAAGTAAACCGCCTGGGTACTCAGACTCGGGTGGAGCCTTGGGGGACGCGCATGGAGCGTGGTGAGCGGGCGCATCCGCTGACGCGGGGGCAGCTGGACATCTGGCTCTCACAGGAAACCGGTTTCGCGGGGACCGAGTGGCAGCTTGGACTGCTGGTCTGGATCGAAGGTGCGGTCGACCGCGTTTTGCTGGAGCAGGCCATCCGGCGGGTGGTCGCCGAGGCTGAGCCGGGCCGTGCGTCGTTCTTCGAGGCCGATGGCCACGTTATGCAGAAGGCTGTCGATTACGACGATACAGAGCTGGAGTTCCACGATTTAAGAGGCGCGGATGATCCGCTCCGAAAAGCGCGAGAGATGGCGTCCTTAATTCAGCGGACGCCAATGTCATTCTCGGGTCCGCTATTCAAATTCGCGCTATTCCAGACGCAGGATGCCGAATTCTATTTGTTCGCATGCTGCCACCACATCGCGGTCGACGGCATGGGGATGGCGCTGGTCAGCCGCCGGGTCGCCACCATCTACTGCGCGCTGGTGGCCGGTCAACCGGTGCCCGACCCTTACTTCGGCTCCCTGCAAGACCTGATCGACTGTGAGTCGGGCTACGAGGCATCCGCCGACTACCAGGATGACCTGGCCTATTGGCAGGAACACCTGCCATCCGAAAGCGTATTCCATTATCGGCTGCCCCAGGCGACCGGCGAGCGTGACCCATATTTGACGTCGGCGTCAGTTCAGTTGGACCCGGCGGTCGTGGGTCGAATGCAACAGCTGACGAAACAGTTGCGGGTACGCCGCTATGCGGCGATTACCGCCGCGTGCGCGCTGCTGGTTCGCGGCTGGTCAGGAAATGCGTCCGAAGTGGTGCTCGACTTCCCGGTCAGCCGCCGGGTAACTGCCGAGTCGAAGACGTTGCCCGCGATGTTGGCTGGCGTCGTCCCCCTGGTGTTGTCGACCTCGCCGGACGCCACGGTTGCCGACTTCGTCGCCCATGTCGACATTCGCATTCGGGAGCTGTTGCAGCATCAGCGATTCCCGGTGCACACGCTCGAAGGTGAGGGTGTTGCCCGGCAGGACGCCAGCCGCGTCGGCGTCAACTTCATTCCGTCACGGCTGACCCTGGACCTGGCCGGCGCCCCGGCGCACGCCGGATACACCAACCACGGCCCGGTGGGCCACTTCGGCTTCTTCTTCCTTGGCGCCGCCGACCAGCTGCACCTAAGCATCGCCGGTCCCGGACAACCGTTCGCGAACTTCCCGGTCGCCGACCTGGCCGCGCGGTTGCAGGCCGTGCTGTTGGCGATGGTCGAGGACCCCTTCGCGCCGCTGAGGTCGATCGACTCACTGGACAGCACCGACGCGGCGCGCCTCGACGAGATCGGCAACCGGGCGGTCCTGACCAAGCCGGCCAAGGCCAAGATGTCGATTCCGGCTGTGTTCACCCAACGTGTGCAGAGCGTGCCGGACGCAGTGGCGGTGACCTTCGAGGGCCGCTCCATCACCTACCGCGAGCTGGACGAAGCCGCGAACCGGTTGGCGCATCTGCTCACAAGTGAGGGCGTGGGCACCGGACAGTGCGTGGCCCTGCAGTTCGCCCGCTCGGCCGACGCGATCGTCGCGATCCTGGCGGTGTTGAAGGCCGGCGCGGCCTATCTGCCGATCGACCCGGCGTTGCCGACGGC
Source organism: Mycobacterium tilburgii (assembly GCF_902168065.1). GTDB lineage: Bacteria > Actinomycetota > Actinomycetes > Mycobacteriales > Mycobacteriaceae > Mycobacterium > Mycobacterium tilburgii. The sequence goes on from NZ_LR655745.1 coordinate 16,327, forward strand.
GCGCACCGACTTCATGCTGGCCGACGCACGCCCGACGGCCGCGATCACGACCGCCGACCTGGTGTCGCGGCTGGACGCCAAAGACCTGGTGGTCATCGATGTCGCCGACCCGCGGATCGCGACTCAGCCGGCCACCGCCCTGCCGGCGCCCGACCCGGACAACATCGCCCACATCATCTACACGTCCGGCACCACCGGCACACCCAAAAGTGTCGCCGTCACGCATCACAACGTCACCCAACTGTTTGCGTGCTTCGACGCCGGGTTGCCCCGCACCGGTGTGTGGTCGCAATGTCACTCGCTGTCCTTCGACTTCTCGGTGTGGGAGATCTGGGCGGCGTTGCTCGGCGGCCGGCGACTCGTCGTGGTGCCGGAGACGGTGACCCGCTCGCCGGACGACTTCCATGCCCTGCTGGTCAAAGAGCACGTCAGCGTGCTCACCCAGACGCCGTCGGCGGCCGGGATGCTCTCGCCGGAAGGCCTGGAAACGGCCGCACTGGTGGTGGCCGGCGAGGCTTGCCCGCCCGAGGTCATGGACCAATGGGCGCCCGGCCGGGTGATGGTGAACGGCTATGGCCCCACCGAAACCACTGTGTGCGTGGCGATCAGTGCCCCCCTGGTCGAGGGATCGGGTGTGGTGCCGATCGGCTCGCCGGTCCCCGGCGCGGCCTTATTCGTCCTGGACCGTTGGCTGAAGCCGGTCCCGCCCGGCGTGGTGGGCGAGCTGTACGCCGCCGGCGCCGGGGTGGCCGTCGGCTACATGCACCGACCCGGGTTGAGCGCATCGCGGTTCGTGGCGT
>NZ_LR655746.1 GCF_902168065.1 Mycobacterium tilburgii
CCGCACCCCCGCCGGCACCGCCGCACGGCTGATGTGGATCGCCTGGCTCGAATTCGACGTGCTGTTGGGTGACGTGCGATCGCTCAAGCAGAAGCGGTCGGCCATACGCCCCGTGGTCGCCGAGCTGCGCCGCAGGTTCAACGTGACGGCCGCCGAGACCGGCGCGCAGGATCTGCATTGGCGCGCGGGCATCGGCGTGGCCGTGGTGTCCGATGACCGCGCACACGCGGTGGGGGTGCTCGACGCGGCCGAACGGCTGGTCGCCGCCCACCCGGAATTCGAACTGTTGTCGGCGCGGCGTTCGCTGCTGCGCAGCGAGGATTACGACTAGCCGTCCCAGCCTTCGCGCTTGCGACCCAACGGCACCGGGGCGACCGTGCCCGGCGCGAGCCGCCGCGCCGCCACCAGAAACGCCGTGTGCCCCCGCATCGAGTGCTGCGGCCGGACGGCCAGGCCGACCACGTGCCAGCCGCGCTGGATCGTCTCCCACGACCGCGGTTCGGTCCAGTACTGCTGGGCCCGCAGCGCTTCCACTACCTTCGACAGCTGCGTCACGGTGGCCACGTAGATCACCAGCACGCCGCCGGCGACCATCAGCCGCGCCACCACGTCCAGCACCTCCCACGGAGAGAGCATGTCCAGCACCGCGCGGTCGAACGACCCGTCCGGCAGCTCGGAGTCCGCGAGATCGCCGACCAGCAGCTGCCAGTTCGCCGGCGCCGCCCCGAAGAAAACATCGACGTTGCGCCGGGCATGTTCGGCGTGATCGGCGCGCACCTCGTAGGAGACGACCCGCCCCTCGGGGCCCACCGCGCGCAGCAGCGAACAGGTCAGCGCACCGGATCCGGCCCCGGCCTCCAGCACGCGGGCTCCCGGAAAGATGTCGCCCTCGTGGACGATCTGGGCAGCATCCTTGGGATAGATGACCTGCGGGCCCCGCGGCATCGACATGATGTAGTCGACCAGCAGCGGACGCAGCACCAAGTACGGGGTGCCGTTGCTGGACTTGACCACGCTGCCTTGTTCCAGGCCGATGATGTCGTCGTGCGGGATCGCGCCGCGGTGGGTGTGGAACTCGGCGCCCGCGGTGAGTTCCATCGTGTAGTGGTGGCCTTTGGCGTCGGTGAGCTGGACGCGCTCGCCGACGGTGAAGGGACCGGTGTCAACCACGCCGTTCAGCGTGCCAGCTGACTCGCCGTCACCGATGCTCGGGGTTGTCGGTGCCAAGTCCTAGGCTGCGAACATGACCGACCAGCCGCAAGAGCGGGCCCGGGCGGCGTCTCGACCGGCACTGTCACCATCGCGCGCGGCGGACTTCAAGCAGTGCCCATTGCTGTACCGGTTCCGGGCCATCGACCGGTTGCCCGAACCGCCGTCGACGGCCCAGATCCGCGGCTCGGTGGTACACGCCGCGCTGGAGCAGCTCTACGGCCTGCCCGCCACATCGCGCGAGCCACAGACCGCGATCTCCCTGGTGGAACCCGCCTGGGAGCAGGTGCTCGCCGCCGAGCCAGACCGGATCGGCGAGCTGGACACCAAACAGCGCGTCCAGGTGCTCGAGGGCGCCCGCGCGCTGCTGTCTGGCTACTACCACCTGGAAGACCCGACCCGCTTCGAACCGCAATGCTGCGAGCAGCGGGTGGAGGTTGAAATTGCCGACGGCACGCTGCTGCGCGGGTTCATCGACCGGATCGACGTCGCCACCACCGGCGAGCTGCGTGTAGTCGACTACAAGACCGGCAAGGCGCCGCCGGAGGCGCGCGCGCTGGCCGAATTCAAGGCGATGTTCCAGATGAAGTTCTACGCCGTGGCGCTGCTGCGCACCCGCGGTGTGCCGCCCACCCGGCTGCGACTGATCTACCTCGCCGACGGGCAGGTGCTCGACTACTCCCCCGACCTCGACGAGCTGCTGCGCTTCGAGAAGACCCTGATGGCGATTTGGCGCGCCATCCAATCTGCTGGCGCCACAGGCGATTTTCGGCCCAGTCAGTCGAGACTCTGCGACTGGTGTCCGCACCAGAAGCACTGCCCGGTGTTCGGCGGCACCCCGCCGCCCTACCCCGGCTGGCCGGAAGATGCACCGGCGGAGACTGTTTCGCGCCCGACCGAACCGGCGGCCTGAACGGTCAGTCGAGCGGCGACATCTCCTGCAGCACGGTGGGGATCAACTCGCTGACGGTGGCGTGGATGTGCATCGTGCGTGACAGCGTGGTGTAGGGGCGCCTTGGCCGACATCACGTCCAGGATGCAGTGAATGGCCTCGTCTACGCCGACACCGAAAACGGCGGCACCGAGGATCTCGTCGGTGTCGGCGTCGACGACCACCTTTCATGAACCTTTGCGTCTCACCCTATTTCCACCGCTCGACCGACCCGGGTCATCGGCCGCTTGCCGACGAGACCTTACGGCCCGACCTGCGGACCTCGTCGACCGTCATCCCGGCACGCCCCAGCAGAGGATCGATGTAGAGCGCGTAGGTGGTCACGCGGTCGCTGACCCGGCGCGGGTCGTCGTCGTCGAGCAGGTTGGCCGCCACGATCTCGAAGCCGTTGTACGAGGTGTGGGTGAAGGCGCCCTTGCCATTGCAGTCGCCCAACGTCCAGACGTGGTCGACGTTGGTTTTGGGCTGGTCGTCGACGGTGACGAAGCCCCGGACGTCGGTCTGCACCCCGGTGGCGCTCAGTCCGAGCTCGTCGGTATTGGGCCGGCAACCCACCGCCAGCAGCAGATGACTCCCCTGGATGGGCGCGGCGCCGCCGCTCCGAGATGACCTCGATACCCTTGACACCCTTGTTGCTCTTGCGAATTCGAATGTCGTTGGCATCGATGTTTTCGGCTTCCAGGATCTCCTTGATAGTGGCGGAGACGTCCTCGTCTTCGCGGGCGGCCAGCCGCGGACCGGGCTCCACGACGGTGGCCTGCGCCCCGAACCGCCGGAACATCTGGGCGAATTCCAGCGCTATGTAGCTGCCGCCGACGATGACCAGATGCGTTGGCAGCATTTCGAGTTCGAGGATGGACACGTTGATGAGGTAGTCGACCTCGTCCAAACCCAGGATGTCGGGCACCATCGCGCGACCGCCGACGTTCAGGAAGATCCGATAGCCGTGCAGCTCCTGATCGCCGACTCGCAGGGTGTGCGGATCGACGAATCGGGCATGGCCGCGAAAACGGTGCAGCCGTCCATGCCCTCCAACCAGACCTCGACACCCTCGCGGTCGGCGACGACGATGCCGTCCTTGCGCGCCTTGACTTTCGCTATGTCCACCATCACCGCGCCCGTGCCGACGCCGTACTCGCTGCCTCGGCGAGCCAGATGGACGGCGTGCGCACTGGCCACCATCGTCTTGGTCGGGATGCACCCGGAGTTGACGCAGGTGCCGCCGATCAGCTTGCGCTCGATGATCGTGACCCGCTGGCCCGCCGCTGTCAGCAGCCGTCCGGCCTACGGCGGGCCGGGCCTGCCCGGCGCCGACGATGATCGCATCGAATGCTCTGTCACTTAACAGCTGTCAACAGGTAGTCGGTCAGCACGTGCCCGGTGACCGCGACGATGGCCAGCCCGCCCACGATCGCGACGGCGTCCTCCAGCAACGCGATCGGCAGGTCGCGACCGCCGCTGACCGCCACCAGTCGCTTGCGGGCCTGGTAACCGCCCAGGGTGCCGAGCACCGCGCCGATGACGCCGGCGCCCAGCGCGCTGAACGTCCAGTGCGGCCAGGCGCCGAGGGCCGCACCGGCCAACCCACCCAGCACGATCCGGGCCCCGAAGCCGGGCGGAGAGGTGCGCGCGGGCATGTTCGGGCGCTTGTCGGTGATCAGTTCGACGACCGCCAGGATCGTCAGGATCACCACCGTGATCGTGTTGCCGATCCACGATTCCCAGGTGTGGCTGAGGTCGATCCAGCCGAGGACGGCGGGGGCGGCGGCCCAGGCGACCACGGCGGGAGCTGTCAGCGAACGCAACCCGGCGACTACACCGATCAGTAAGGCCAGCAGCAGAACGAGCACGTGCGTCACAGGGTCCCCTCGTCGTAGATCAGTCAGTGGCCCCACCCCAAGTCGGACACTAACACAGCCACCGTCCAGACGGTGCCGATCAGAACCGACAGAATCTGATGTCAGAAGCCAAGATCGCTTTGGCGCCGATCGCCGCGAGTTCGTCCATGATCTCGTTGACACCCCGGCGCGGCACCAGAGCACGAATCGCAACCCAGTCCGGGTCGGCCAGCGGGGCGATGGTCGGCGACTCGAGTCCGGGGGTGATCGACGTGGCCTTGTCCAGGACGGCGCGCGGGCAGTCGTAGTCCAGTATCAGGTACTGTTGGCCGAACACCACGCCTTGCACCCGGGCCGCTAATTGCTCACGCGCAGCACTGGATTGACCGTCGGGATCGGAGTGCTCGATGAGCACCGCCTCCGAATCACACAGCGGCTCACCGAAAGCCACCAAATTGTGCAGGCTCAGCGTGCGGCCCGAGCCGACCACGTCGGCGATGGCGTCAGCGACCCCGAGTTGCACGGAGATCTCGACGGCCCCGTCCAGCCTGATGACGGTTGCTTCAATCCCCTTTGCGGCCAAATCTTTTCGAACCAGGTTCGGGTAGGCGGTGGCGACCCTTTTGCCGGCCAGGTCGGCCACCGACCAATCGTGTCCGGCCGGACCGGCGTACCGAAACCTCGACGAGCCGAAGCCCAGCGCCAAACGCTCGCGCACCGGGGTGTCAGAATCCAGCGCCAGATCACGACCGGTGATGCCGAAGTCGAGCTCTCCAGAACCCACATAGATGGCGATGTCCTTGGGACGGAGAAAGAAAAACTCGACGTTGTTGGCCGGGTCGATGACGGTCAGATCCTTGGGATCGGTGCGCCGGCGATAACCCGCCTCGGACAGGATTTCGGTGGCCGGCTCGCTCAGCGCCCCCTTGTTGGGCACCGCAATTCGCAGCATATTCACAGTTTCCGGTAGACATCATCGAGGGACAGCCCGCGGGAGATCATCAGCACCTGCGTCCAATACAACAGTTGGCTGATCTCCTCGGCCAGCGCCCCATCAGGCTCGTGCTCGGCGGCCAGCCATACCTCACCGGCCTCCTCCAGGATCTTCTTGCCCAACGCATGCACCCCGGCGTCCAGCGCGGCCACGGTGGCGTTGCCGGCGGGCCGGGTGCGGGCGCGTTCGCCGAGTTCGGCGAACAGATCCTCGAATGTCTTCACGGCCAGCGATTGTTTCACGCGGCGGCGAGCAAAGTCACCTCGGTTTCCCAGCGGTCGCGGGCCACGGGTCGAAGCCGCCGAGCGTGATCCGCGGCGCCTCTTCCAACTGGACGTGGAACGGTGAGGCCATGCCCGCGCCGAGGGTCGGCCACAGGTCGAGCACGTATTTGACTGTGGCCAAGCTGGTATGGACCAACAGGGCGGGCCGGACGTCGCCCTCATCGTCCACCGAAGCGTCCCGGGAACCGTCGACACCCATCCGTGCCGCGACCAGCTCAACGAATTTGCGGTGATCGATTTCTTTTACCAGCATCGATTTGCTGAGCAGGTGGGGTGCGCTCGCGACCGCGCGCTACCAGGTCGCCAGGTTGTCGACCTCGTCTGCGCCGCGGGCGTGCTCGACGAGCATCGCAATCAGCGCTTCGACCGCTGATGCCTCCGCCGGCCTGGCGCTGTACGAGCCGACGATCTCGCTGACCGCGTCCCGGATCGGGTCGGTCAGCAAACCCTCCTTGGTCGGCGCGTGCCTGAAATACGTGCTGATGGAGATGCCCGCGGCCGCGGCGATGTCCTCGGTCGTCACCGCGTCGAAGCCGCGCTCGGCAAACAGTCGGTACGCGGCGTCGGTCCCTAAGCAATCCGGTGTTTGCTGAGGGCATGCCATCACCTTATGTCGATCCGACGTTCCTACGCAACGCGCCGTCGAACGAGGGTGTTGAGATGCGTGACTCTACACTATTTGAAAGTGCCTATCAGCTAGGCTACTGTAATGTGGAACACACGAAGAACTGCAGCTCACGAAGCCCGACGCCACTATCTTTATGAGGATGTGTTATACGGCATTCCCAGGCCATTCGGGTGCCGTTGCACTGCACTCGTATACTTGTTGCTGGGGAAACGCCAGTGAAGGCGATGGCGGGTGCGCGATGACAGCTTTAGTTTGCTGAGTGGACTATTGGCCACGCTTCGATGACAGGCCGCCAAGACGACGTCGTCACCATACCATTCAGAACTGGTCGGCCGGATACGTCAGGCGTCATCCGATCACCTCGTTAACGACGCTCGTAGGCGAGCTCCTGCATCCCGTAGTCGGAGAGCGAGATCGCGTTCGCGTTGAACGTGTTGGTCTCGAACGTACTTCGGCTGGCGAATGTCCATGCCGTGGTCATGTTGACTCGCAGTGGTCACACCACAAGCATAGTAGACCTATGCAAATGCCCTGGTGTACCGGCACCGGCTCGACGCTGCCGTGCGATGCCGCAGGGGCCGCCGTCGCACGGCAGGCCTTAGGCTGATTCTGTGATTTCGCCAGATGGTAGGCCGGGTCGCGGCCCGCAAGCCGCAGCGCTGCCCGACCCCCACAACACGATCGTTGTGGCGACGTTTGAAGGCTGGAATGACGCCGGGGACGCCGCCAGTGATGCGCTGGAGCACCTGGACGCCATCTGGGAGGCTCATCCCGATCGTCGAGATCGACGACGAGGCAGCGTACTACGACTACCAGGTGATCCGTCAGGTTGACGGCGTCACCGGGGCCTGACTCGCATTCGTCGGAGGAGTTGAACGAGGCGGCCGGCTACCACAAGGGCCTCAAACCGCGGCAGCTGCAGATGATCGCGATCGGTGGCGCCATCGGGACCGGCCTGTTCCTCGGCGCCGGTGCCCGGCTGGTCAAGGCCGGACCCGGGCTGTTCTTGGTCTACGGGGTGTGCGGCATTTTCGTCTTCCTGATGCTGCGGGCGCTGGGCGAACTGGTGCTGCACCGACCGTCATGGGGCTCGTTCGTGTCCTACGCTCGCGAATTCTTCGGCGAGAGAGCCGCTTTCATCGTCGGCTGGATGTACTTCCTGAACTGGGCGATGACCTCGATCGACGACACCACCGCGATCGCCACCTATCTGCACCATTGGACGGCGTTCGGCGCGATCCCGCAGTGGCTGCTTGCCCTGGGCGCCCTGGTGGTGGTGTTGTCGATGAACTTGATCTCGGTGGAATGGTTCGGCGAACTCGAGTTCTGGGCGGCGCTGATCAAGGTGTTCGCGCTGGTCACCTTCCTGATCGTGGGGATCGTGTTCTTGGCCGGGCGCTTCAAGATCGACGGACACACCACCGGGACCGGTGTCTGGGAGGGCAACGGCGGGCTGTTCCCGTAGGGGGCGCTGCCGCTGCTGGTGGTTGCTTCGGGCGTAATATTTGCTTACGCCGCAGCAGAATTGGTGGGCACCGCCGCCGGCGAGACGGCCGAGCCGGAGAAGATCATACCGCGAGCGATCAACTCGGTGATCCTGCGTATCGCGATCTTCTACGTCGGCTCGGTGGCGCTACTGGCGGTGCTGCTGCCCTACACCGCCTACAAGGCCGGGGAAAGCCCGTTCGTGACGTTCTTCTCTATAAAGATCCGGCTTCCACGGTGCCGGCGACCTGATGAACATCGTCGTGCTCACCGCCGCGCTGTCGAGCCTGAACGCGGGGCTCTATTCGACCGAACGGGTTATGCACTCGCTGGCGGTGAGCGGCAGCGGGCCAAAGTTCGCCGTACACATGACGAAAAGCGGTGTGCCGTATGGCGGTATCGCGATGACCGCCGTCATCTGCCTGTTCGGCATCGCGCTCAACGCGTTCAATCCCGGCGAAGCATTCGAGATCGTGCTGAACATCGCCGCGCTGGGCATCATCGCGTCGTGGACCACGATCGTGTTGTGCCAGCTGCGTTTCGTGAAGCTGACCAAGGCCGGGGTGCTGAAGCGGCCGCAAGTCCGGATGCCGTTCACCCCGTGTAGCGGCTATCTGACGTTGGCGTTCCTGGCGGCGATTCTGATTCTGATGGCGTTCGACGAACCGATCGGTACCTGGACCGTCGCGTCGTTGGTCGCCATTGTGCCGGCGTTGTTGGGTGGCTGGTTCGTGGTGCGCGGCCGGGTGCTGGCCGCCGCGCGGGAGCGCATCGGCCACACAAGACCCTACCCGACGATCGCCAACCCGCCGACGCGCCCCTGGTTGCCGGAGAAGCAATCCGAGTAACGCGTCGGTGTGGGGTAACTACGCCTTACCCAGGTGCTCGTTGTAGGCGCTGCTGGACCGTCCCAGCGCGGCGACCTCGGCGTCCATCTGCGGCATCAGCTTCGCGGCGGTTCTGCGCACGGGTAGTTCGCCGAGACACGTGGACAGCACCGGCTTGAGCCAACGGAACACGGCCACCCATCCCGGGCAGTAGATGCGGTCCTTACGGGCCTCGATGCCCTTGACGAAAACCGTCGCGCACGCGTCGACCGACGTGGTCTTGTTCAGCGGCCAGGGCAGCTTGCGGAGCAGGTCGGCGAACGACGGCAGATCCGTCTTGATGTCGCGCACCAGCGCAGTGTCGACCCAGGACATGTGGGCCACGCCCACGTCGACACCCCGATGTGCGATCTCTAGCCGCAGCGCGTGTGCCAGATGTTCGTTGCCGGCCTTGGACATGTCGTAGGGCGCCATCCCGGGTGCGGCCGCGAACGCCGCCAGCGACGACACGATCAGCAGATATCCGCGCCGGTCTATCAGTGCGGGCAAAGTCGCCCGCGCAGTGTAGAAGACGCCGAGCAGGTTGACTTCCAGGACCCGCTTGAACGCCTCGGGGTCGACCTGCCGCACAGAGCCGTAGCTGGCGATGCCGGCGTTGGCTACGACGATGTCGATGCCGGCGAAGCGCTCGACCGCGCGGTCGGCGATCGCCTGCAGGGCCGGCAGATCGCGGACGTCGGCGACCGCGGTCAGCACATGCTCGTCGCCGCCGAGTTCGGCAGCCAGTTCACCCAGGGCCGTCTGGTCGAGATCGGTCACTACGAGTTCGGCGCCCCGGTGACGCAGACGGCGAGCGACCTCTGCACCGATTCCCCGAGCGCCGCCGGTGATGAAAGCGACCTTGCCCTGCAGCGATGTCATTGCCAACAACGTACCATTTACCGCGATGACAGGTCCACCCCGAGCAGCGCATCGATCACGGTGGCAACCAACGCCGGCGCGGCCTCGTCGTGGCCGCCGTACTCGAGCGCGTCGGTGGTCCAACCATCAAGTGCTGCAATCGCTTTGGGTGTGTCGAGGTCGTCGGCGATGTATTTGCGCACCCTGGCGATGACATCGGTCGCATCCGGGCCGGCGGGCAGCGTCACCGCGGTACTCCAGCGCTGCATCCGCGCGACGGCCTTGTCGAGCAACTCCTGGCTCCACGACCGGTCGGCACGGTAATGCCCGGCCAGCAGACCGAGCCGAATGGCCGCCGGCGGGACGCCTTGCGCGCGCAATCCTGAGACCAACACCAGGTTGCCGCGACTCTTCGACATCTTGTGCCCGTCCCAGCCGATCATCCCGGCATGCACGTAGTGGCGCGCGAATCGTCTTTCGCCCCTGACACATTCGGCGTGCGCGGCGGTGAATTCGTGGTGCGGGAAGACCAGGTCGCAACCGCCGCCCTGAATGTCGAGGCCGCTGCCGATTCGGCTGAGCGCGATCGCCGCGCATTCGACGTGCCAGCCGGGACGGCCGTCCCCGAATGGCGACCGCCAGCTGGGCTCCCCGGGCCGGGCGGCTTTCCACAACAGCACGTCGAGCTGGTCGGTCTTGCCGGCGCGATCCGGGTCGCCGCCCCGCTCGGCGAACAACCGCAGCATGGTGTCGCGGTCATAGCCCGACTCGTAGCCGAACTGCGGCGTGGCATCCGCGCGGTAATAGACGTCGGGGTATCCCCCGGTTTTCGGGTCGACGACGTAGGCCGCCCCCGATGCGAGCATCTTTTCGACAAGCTCGACCACTTCGGCAATCGCTTCGGTCGCGCCGACGTATTCACGCGGCGGCAGCACCCGCAGCGCGGTCATGTCCTCACGGAACAGGGCCACCTCGCGATCCCCTAGCTCGCGCCAGTCGACCCCGTCGCGGGCGGCACGCTCGAACAACGGGTCGTCGACGTCGGTGACGTTCTGCACGTAGTGCACGTCGTGGCTCAGGTCCAGCCAGAGCCGATGAATTAGGTCGAACGCCAGGTAGGTGGCGGCGTGGCCCAGGTGCGTGGCGTCATAGGGGGTGATCCCGCAGACGTACATGCTTGCCGTCGACCCGGCCGCCACTGGACGGATCTGGCGGTCGGACGTGTCGAACAGCCGCAGCTCCGGACCGCGTCCGGGAACGACGGGAACCGCTGCGGGAGTCCAGGACTGCATGCATCGACTTTAGGCCCGGTGACGATGCGACCCGCGCAGCGGGCGGTCAGCGCCACGCGTTGCGGATGGCGTCAAGCAGGATCGGGGCCACCTCGGCGCGGCACATCACGAAATCGGGCAGGTAGGGATGATCGAGCTGGTTGTAGGCGCCGTCGAATCCCATTCCCACTGCCCACCGGCATACAGATACGCATCGAAGTCGCCGTCGATGATTGCCATCGCCTTGGCCCCCGCCGACCCAATCGCCACGGGCTGAATCGCCAGCTGCTGGCGCATCCGGTGCAACACCGCCGGCGGCCGGTGGCGCTGACCGCGATGCGCAGCGTGTGCGGCACACCGACCCGCGCCTGGCCGGCGGTGGCGGTGTCACTGCGGTACACGATGTTCCCCCGGGCGGGCAACGACACTGCCGGGTCGGCGATGGCGCGCCCGGCCCAGGCTGGATAACGCCATCTGGCTGAACACACCTTCTTCGCCCATCAGGGTGGCCGCCGGGACGGCGGCGAGGTTGGCCGGCAGTGTCTGGGCCAGGGTGCGGATCGCCGGCGCGGCGTCGGCTCACCCCTGCGGCACCGACATAACTGCCCACCAAAGCCGCCTTGCCCATCGACCCCGACACCGGTGCACCACTCACCGACGAGTTCAGCATCGCGGCGATGCCACCACCCCGCGTCAAGAGCGCCAACGCACCCGAGATGAATTTCGGCCCAGCCAAGTACGCTCCCAAACCCTGCCCGCCGCTACACCCGCGAGCACGGCGAGGACGACCCCCGGATCGCGAACTGGCGATGGCAGTCGAACCAGTGAGGCGCCGGTCAACACCGGTAACCTGAACAACCATTACGCCACCGTCTCCGGCGCGCCGATCGCGTCGATGGTCATTATCCCGCTGCAAACCGTGATCCCGGAGGAGCTGGCGTTCCGTGGCGTGCTGCACGGCGTCCTGCACCGGGGGCGTGGGGATTCCGTGGCGTCGCGCTGGCCGGGTCGCTGCCGTTCGGTTTGTGGCACGTCGCGACGTCGCTCGGGCTGACAAGCAACAACGTCGGCTTCACCCGGCTGTTCGGCGGTGGCTTTGCCGATGGCGGCCGGGGTGACGCTCGCCGTGTTGGCAACCGGCGCGGCGGGGTTCGTGTTCAGCCGGCTACGCAGGCGCAGCGGCAGCCTGCTCGCGCCGATCGCCCTGCACTAGTCGTTGAACGGGCTGGGCGCGTTGGCGGCCGCCGCCCTGGTCTGGCACTTGTCGGCCTGAGCCCTACACTAGCAGCACCGCGGCCCCGGCGACGCGGCCATGGGCCAGGTCGTGCAGCGCCCGATCGGCTTGGCCGAGCGGATATTCCGGCGTTGTCACCTCGATCCGATGCCGCCCCGCGAAGTCGAGAAACTCCCGCGCGTCGGCCCGGGTGTTCGACGTGACCGAACGGATTTGGCGCTCCTGGAACAGGTGCCGCTGATAGTTCAGCAACGGGATGTCGGACAGATGGATTCCGGCGATAGACAGGGTGCCGCCGCGGTCCAGCGCCTCGCAGGCCGGCAACACCAGCTCGCCGACCGGGGCGAACAGGATCGCCGCGTCGAGCAGCACCGGCGGCGGGTCCGCGGCGCCCTGCGCCGAGGCGGCGCCCAGCTGCAGTGCCAACTCGCGGGCCTGCTCGCCGCGAGTCATCACATGCACCTCGGCGCACTGCGCCAGCGCGACCTGCGCGGTGATGTGCGCGCTGCCGCCGAAGCCGTAGATGCCCAGCCGTCCGCCGGGCGGCAACTCGGCGCGCAGCAGCGACCGGTACCCGATGATGCCGGCGCACAGCAGCGGCGCGAGTTCGCTGTCGCTGTAACCGCTCGGCAGGTGATGGGCGAAAGCCGCCGGAACCGTGGCGAATTCGGCGTATCCGCCGTCGGCGTCCCAGCCAGTATAGCGCGATTCGGGGCACAGGTTCTCAGCTCCGCGCCGGCAGTAGTTGCACACACCGCAGGTGTGGCGCAGCCAGGCGATGCCCACCCGATCGCCCACCCGGAACTCCAGGGCGCGGCCTTCTTCGGGGCCGATCTCGAGGACCTCCCCCACCACCTCGTGGCCCGGGGTGACGTGTTCGCGGTGTACCGGCAGATCGCCCTCGGTGACGTGCAGGTCGGTGCGGCACACGCCGCAGGCACGCACCGCCACCAGCAACTCGCCCGGACCGGGCCGGGGCACGTCGGTGCGGACGCGTTCCAGCGGGTCGGTGTCCACCGGGCCGGGGTGCCGCACCCGCCACGCGGTCATCGTGGTTGGCGTTGCCTCGGAAGCCATCACCCCATCATGCCGCTACAGCGTTTTCGTGCGTGAGGTGGCGAACTTGTAAGGTAAATCAGCAACAGGATCACCGCGCCACCAGCCCACCGAGGATGAGCGCTGAATGGGTGGGTGGGCGTCGAACTGGTGCGGCGGGAAGACGATGCCGCCCAGGGTGCCGCCGACGTAGGAGCCGACGATGCCGAGTACCGCCGTCGCCGCCCACCCCATGAGCTAATCGGCAATCACACAGGCCATTTCACTGGACCACAGTTTGGCCGGCGCCGCCTCGATACGGATGTCGTTACGGCCTTCGTCGGCATATGCCCGGACAGCTCCAGCACGGCGTCCAGCGCATAGTTGGTGGCGGCAATGAACGAGATTTTGCGCGCCACCGCTTCGTGTTTGGCCAACGGCTTGCCCCACTGCACCCGCTCGCCGGACCATTCCCGCGCGACCTTCAGCGCCCACTTCGACGACCCCGCCGCGTCCGCGGGGATCGACAACCGTCCGGCGTTGAGAGTCGTCAGCGCGATCTTGAGCCCGTCACCTTCCGGGCCGATCACGTTCTCCCGGGGTACCCGCACGCCGTGCAGCCGGGTGACGCCGTTCTCGATGCCGCGCAACCCCATGAACGAGTTGCGCCGCTCCACCATGATGCCCGGCGAATCCGCCTCGACGACGAATGCGCTGATCCCGCCCCGGTGCCCGTCGCTCTTGGGCACCCGAGCCATCACCACCAGCAATTCGGCGACCACACCGTTGGTGGTCCACAGGTTCACGCCCTCCAGCTCGTAGGCCTGCCCGTTCTGGACGGGGGTACCGTCGACGCCAACCTGCGGGGTCCGAACCCACGTCGGGTTCGGTGAGCAGGAACGCCGAGATCGCCCCGGCGACACACCGCGGCAAGAACCGGCGCGTCTGCTCGTCGGTGCCGGCCAGCTTCAGAGGCTCGGGCACCCCGATCGACTGGTGGGCCGACAGCAGTGTGCCCCGAGGCTGGGACGAAATCATCATCAGGGCCCGGTTGTAGGCCACCTGCGACATGTTCCGCCCGCTGTATTCGGACAGGATCTTCATGCCGAAACAACCCAATTCGGCCAACCCTCTGACGTACTCATCGGAATCTGCGCGTCCCGCTCGATGACACTGCCGTCGACGGTGTTCAGGAATTCCCGCAGCTTGCCCAGGAACTCGCGAGTGCGCGCCTCGTCCTCGTCGGACGGTTTAGGGAACGGATGGATGAAGTCCAACGGGAAGTGGCCGAGAAACAGCTCCTTTGCGAAGGAGGGTTTGTCCCAACCACTTTAACGGGACTCTTCGGCCAGGGTTCTTGCCTGCTCTTCGGTGACCTGCGCTTGCCGTGCCATCAGCCTCCTCGCTACATGACTGTGGCGAACAGCGAGTACCCAAACTGGCGCGTGGTACTCTGCGCTCTGCGCGGCCGCGGGGTCAGGCGTCGAGCTCGCGCGCCACCGCCTTGACCACCTCAGACACCCGCCGTGCGACCTTGCGGTCGGGGTAGCGGCTTTTGCGCAGCTCGGGCTGCACGGCGCTCTCCAACAAGGTGATCATGTCCTCGACCATGCCGTGCAGCTCGTCGGGGCTGTGCTTGTGCTCGACCGGGGTCTCACGGCGAGTCTTGGACAGGCTCGGCGGCGGATCGATCAGCTTGAGACTCAACGCCTGCGGGCCGCGTCGGCCCGAGGCCACGCCGAACTCCACCCGCTGCCCAGTCTTGAGCCCCTCGACCCCCTCGGGCAACGCCGATGAGCGGACGTAGACGTCCTCGCCGTCTTCCTGTGACAGGAAGCCGAATCCCTTTTCGGCGTCATACCACTTAACCTTGCCGGTCGGCACTGGTCTCACCTGCTTGTCTGACGAAATAGCTAGGAATGGACACACAAGAAGCGCCCCGCAAATGCAGGACGCGATGCGGATTCAGATCCTACTCGGGTGGTTGCCCGGCGAGCACCCCGTTTCCTCCTTATTCGTTACGCTGACAGTAGCGCGTGAGGTGAATTGCGCCTCGTTCTCAACATCATCTGGCTGGTATTCAGTGGCCTCTGGATGGCCGTCGGATACCTGGCTGCGGCACTCATCAGCTTTTCGCTTATCATTACGATTCCGTTCTGGTTCGCGTCGCTGCGGATCGCCTCCTACGCGCTGCGGCCCTTCGGCCGGACGATCGTCGACAAGCCGACCGCCGGGGCCGGCGCCCTGATCGGAAACATCATCTGGGTATCTCGCTGACCACCAGCGGTGTCGGCCTGGCCCTCCGGGCGGCGGGTCTCGCCGCGGCCGGGCTGGACCGCGTGAACGTCTCGCTGGACAGCGTGGATCGGGCTAGCTTCGCCGCGATCACCCGGCGTGAACGGCTGGCCGACGTGGTGGGCCGGACTGGCCGCCGCCAAGGCGGCCGGCCTAACGCCGGTCAAGGCGAACACCGTGCTGGATCCCACCACCGGCCGTGCCGATGTGGTCGAGCTGCTGAGGTTCTGCCTCGAGCACGCTTACCAGTTGCGAGTCATCGAGCAGATGCCGCTGGATGCCGGTCATCAATGCCGCTGCGAGTCCGCGTTGACGGCCGACGAGGTGCTGGCCGCGTTGCGGCCGTACTTCCGGCTGCGGTCCGGATCCGGCGCCGCGCGGTTCGGTGCCAGCCGAGCTGTAACTGGTCGACACGGGGCCGGGCACGCCGGTCGCAAAGTCCGGGGTGTTCGCCTCGGTGTCGCACGCGTTCTGCTCGGCCTGTGACCGCACCCGGCTGACGGCCGACGGCCAGATCCGGAGTTGCCTGTTTTCCACCGACGAGACCGACCTGCGTGGCCTGCTGCGCGCCGGTGCCGACGATGACGCGATCGAGGCGGCGTGGCGCACCGCGATGTGGGGCAAGCCCGCCAGCCACGGAATCAACGACCCGAACTTCATCCAGCCCGACCGTCCGATGAGCGCGATCGGTGGCTGAGTTGTCTGTCGACACCGAGAGCATCGAGGTGACCGTTCGCTACTTCGCCGCCGCACGCGCGGCCGCGGGCGCCGAATCGGAAAAGGTCGTACTCCGCCCGGGCACCACGGTGGCCGAGTTGGTCGAAAGACTCTCCTCATCGGGTACCCGGCTCGCGACCGTGTTGAGCCTGTGCTCTTAATCTCTGCGACGGCATCGCGGTGCGCGACGCAACCAAACCGTTGCGGGCAGGTAACACGATCGACGTCTTACCCCCGTTCGCGGGCGTCTGATTGTGTGAGAAATATAACGTAACGGATTGATAATGGAACGGACACAGCTCGATATCGGGTGATTTGACCTGCGTAAATCCCTGACGCTCCTGCGGCTTTCGCTGAGCGCCGCGCCCGAAACGCCGGGTCGCGCAGAAAGTGACGCAGCCGACAGAACCGGTTACCGTCTCGGGAGGCTCGCCAAGCTGAACTGTTGGCGTTCCTCTCTCGCCCATAGCGCCGAGCTCCATCCAGTGGGTGAGGGAACCCCGAACTGTGGATGGAGGTGGGGGACCCACCGCTCCGCCGGATCGGAGTCGCATGCGACTCCTTGGGGTGAAGCCGGCGTCGGCTCTTCGGAGACGTCGCAGGCCGGGTGGCCTCTCCAACCCGAACCCGACAGCTGACCTCGCAGGCGCGTGCAGAGAGGAATTTCGGCGCGTATGAGTGGACGTCACCGCAAGCCCACGACATCCAACCTCAACGTCACCAAGATCGCCTTCACCGGGGCGGTTCTTGGTAGCGGCAGCATCGCCCTGGCGGGCCAAGCGGCCGCCGCCACGGACAGCGAGTGGGATCAGGTTGCACGGTGTGAATCGGGCGGCAACTGGGCCATCAACACTGGTAACGGCTATTACGGCGGCGTTCAATTCAACGCCAGCACGTGGGCCTCACACGGTGGCCGCGAATACGCCCCGTCGGCTCAACTGGCCACCCGCGAACAGCAGATCGCCGTCGCCGAGCGAGTTCTGGCGACCCAAGGTCGCAACGCCTGGCCGGTATGCGGTGGTCCACTGTCGGCGCCCACCCCGCGCGAAGTCCTGCCCACCCCGGCGGGCCTGGACGTCCCGGGC
>NZ_LR655747.1 GCF_902168065.1 Mycobacterium tilburgii
AGTTGCATTCCACGGCGGCCGCCTATGGTTCGACGATCGAGAGCTTGGTCGCCGGGCCGTGTGGGGTGGGCCGTCGTCGATCGCAATGGCCGCCGCGGTGGCCCAATCGACGGGCACCTCCAGCGGCGCACCTCGACCTACGGCGGCGTCGCGGTGGCCGAAGTGCGTTACCTACGCTCCATTGACCGGCATCGAACCAGCTTGAGTGACTAGGGGTTTGACACCTTGGGACGACGCGCGATAACGGCCCGGTACGGTGGGCTGATGGCCGAACCGTTACTCGCCGCGGTACATGTCCTCGACTTGTCCGGCGGTGCCGCCGACGCGGTGGCCCGTCTGCTCGCTGACCTGGGCGCCGACGTGGTGAAGGTGGAACCCCCGGGTGGCAGTCCGGCGCGGCGCGCCCGGCCGACGTTGGCCGGCACCAGCATTCCCTTCGCTGTGCACAACGCCAACAAGCGCAGCGTGGTGCTGGACGCGCGCAACGACGGCGATCGCGACCGCTTCTTCGAGCTCGTCGCGGGCGCGGACATCGTTGTCGATGCCGGCTCTCCGGGTCAGGCCGCCGCGTTCGGCACCTCCGGCGCCGAGCTGGCCGACCGGCACCCCCACCTGGTTGTCGTGTCGATCACGGACTTCGGCGCGAGGGGCCCGCGCGCGTCGTGGCGGGCGACCGATCCGGTGCTGTTCGCGATGTCCGGGTCGTTGTCGCGTTCCGGGCCCACCATCGGAACCCCGGTACTGCCGCCCGACGGCATCGCCTCGGCCACCGCCGCCGTGCAGGCGACCTGGGCCACACTCGTTGCGTATTACAACAGATTACGTTGTGGCACAGGCGATTACATTGACTTCTCTCGCTTTGACGCAGTCGTCATGGCGCTCGACCCGGTCTTCGGCGCGCACGGGCAGGCGTCGGCCGGGCACCGCAGCAGCGCGTGGCGGGGCCGCCCGAAGAACCAGGACCCATACCCAATCTGCGCGTGCCGGGACGGCTACGTGCGGCTCTGTGTGATGGCGCCGCGGCAGTGGCACGGCCTGCGCCGGTGGCTGAAGGAGCCGGCAGAATTCCAGGACCCCGAATACGACACGCTGGCCGCCCGGTTTGCCGCGTGGCCGCAGATCGCCGTCCTGGTCGACGTCCTGTTTGCCGACAAGACTATGAAGGAGCTGGTCGCCGAGGGGCAGGCGCATGGGGTGCCCATCGCGGCGGTGCTGACGCCGTCGCGGATTTTGGCCTCCGAACACTTCCAGGCCGTCGGCGCGATCACCCATGCCGAGCTCGTCCCCGGCGTGCATACCGACGTCCCCACCGGCTACTTCGTGGTCGACGACGAGCGCTGCGGCTTCCGGACTCCGGCCCCCGCACCCGGCGCCGACGCGCCGCGTTGGCTGGCCGAGCCGGTGGCTGCGCCCGTGCCGTCGGGCGAGGTCGGCGAACGCCCCCTGCACGATCTGACGATCCTTGACCTGGGCGTCATCGTCGCCGGGGGTGAGCTGAGCCGGCTGTTCGGCGATCTGGGCGCCGACGTTATCAAGGTGGAAAGCGCCGACTACCCCGATGGGCTGCGGCAGTCGCGGTTCGGCGACGTGATCAGCGAATCGTTCGCGTGGACGCATCGCAACCACCGCGGCCTGGGCCTGGATCTGCGCAGCGATCAGGGCAAGGACATCTTCCGGCGGCTGGTTCGCCAGGCCGACGCGGTGTTCGCCAATTTCAAGCCCGGAACCCTGACCGCGCTTGGCTTTTCCTTCGACGCGTTGCGCGAACTCAACCCCCGCATCGTGCTCGCGAGCAGCAGCGCGTTCGGCAACCGCGGGCCGTGGAGTCGGCGGATGGGGTACGGCCCGCTGGTGCGCGCGACCACCGGCGTAACCCGGCTGTGGACGTCGGAGGAAGCCCAGGCCGACACCTCGCGGCACCCGTTTTACGACGCCACGACGATCTTCCCCGACCACGTCGTGGGCCGCGTCACCGCGATCGCGGCACTGGCGGCGCTGATCCGGCGCGACCGCACCGGCGATCCGGCCCACGCCCACATCTCGCAGGCCGAGGTCGTCGTCAACCAGCTCGACACCTTGTACGTCACCCAGGCCGCGGCGCGCACCGACGCCGGCGAAGTCTGCGACGACACCAGTTTGCACGCGGTCTGCCCGTGCGCCGGGGACGACGAGTGGTGCGTCATCTCGATTCAATCAGACAGTGAATGGCGTTGTGCGACACAGATATTAGGACAGCCACAATGGGCCGACGACCCGCGGTTCGGCACCGCCGAAACGCGCATGGCCCACCGCCGGGAACTGATCGAACTGGTCTCCGCCTGGACCCGCACCCAGACGCCGGTGCAGGCCGCCGCGGTGCTGCAGTCGGCCGGGATCGCGGCCGGGCCGATGAACCGCCCGCCCGAAGTGCTCGATGATCCGCAACTCGTCGAGCGTCGGCTGCTCAGCGACATGACCCATCCACTGGTCAAGCTGCCGATGCCGGCCGAGACCGGCCCGGCACCGTTCCGGCACATCCCGCCGGCGCCCACCCGGCCCGCGCCGCTGCCCGGCCAGGACACCCGCGAGGTCTGCAGGAAGCTGCTGGGCATGAGCGACGCGGAGATCGACCGGCTGATCATCGAGCGGGTGCTGTTCGAGTCCGAGGCGGGGTCGCGATGACGCCGAGATAGGTGCGTCCTATGTCCGTCGACCCCAAGACCCCGGTGCTGGTCGGCTATGGCCAGGTCAACCACCGTGATGAGACCCACAACGGCGTTCGGGCGAGCCTGTGGACCTGATGGTCGCGGCCGCCCGCGAAGCCGCCGAGGCCAGGGTGCTGGCAGCCGTGGACTCCGTCCGGGTGGTGAACATCCTGTCGGCGACCTACCGCGACGCGGGGTTGCTGGTCTGCGAGCGGATCGGCGCGCAGAATTTCACCACGCTGTACAGCCCGGTCGGCGGGAGTGTCCCGCAGACGCTGCTTGACCGGGCTTGCTTGGACATCGCAGGACCGCGCCGGTGTGGTGCTGCTCACCAGCGTCCCGCCGTCGCCGGTCCAGCGCATCACGACCAACGCCCGGGCATCGCGCGAGCTTGCCCTCGATACCACCATCCGGCACACGCATGAACTGCGGATGGCATTGCGCGAGTTGGGCTCTCGCTGGGTAGCTACCGACGTGATCGATGTCGTGGACGACGTGTATTACCCGACCTACGACGAGCTGGTGACCATGCAGGCCGATGCCCGGTTGCGGATCAAACGGCGCCGCACCGAACGGGAACGGCTGCAGGCGCTGCGGCTGCCCGACGTGATCGACCACGCCTGGGTGCCTGTCGACCCGGCGTCAGCCTAGGAGATCGCCGAGGGGTGACTGCGGGTCGGCCAGCTTGTTGGGGTCGACCGGAGCCGCCGACCTGATCAGGGCTTTGACGTCGTCGAGCACATCCCAGATGTTGACATTCATTCCGGCCAGCACCCGGTTGTCGCCGTCCAGCCAGAACGCGACGAATTCGCGCCCGGCGAAGTCGCCGCGGAAAACAACCCTGTCGAAGTCGGGTGCGTGACCGACGTATTCCATGCCCAGGTCATACTGGTCGGTGAAGAAATACGGCAGTTCGGTGTATTCGGTTGGCGTGCCGAGCATTCCGGTGACGGCTACGGCCGGCTGCTTGAGCGCGTTGGCACAGTATCTCGGTGCGGATGTGTTGGCCGTAGCGCGGATGCTCGACGGCGGAGATGTCACCGACGGCGTAGATATCGGGGTCGCTGCTGCGCAGCGCGGCATCGACGAGCACACCGCCGGGCGGGCCGGACCCAATGGACAACCCCGACCGCTCGGCAAGCTCGAGGTTCGGCTGTGCGCCGACGACCACCAGCACGGCATCGGCGGCCACCATCGACCCGTCGCGCAACCGCAACCCGGTCGCCGCTCCGGCGGTCGTGGCGATCTCCTCGACCTGGGTGTCCAACCGCAGATCGACCCTGTGTTCGCGGTGCAGCGCGGCGAAATACCTCCCCAACGGTTTCGCCTAGCGCCGCCAGCAGGGGTTGTTTGGCGGCCTCGACGACGGTCACGTCAACGCCGCGCTGCCGAGCGGCCGCGGTCACCTCGACTCCGATCCACCCGCACCCGCACGGCGAGCGAAGTTCCTTCGGTGAGAACAGAATCCAGCAGCGTGGCGTCCTGGTAGCTGCGCAGGTATGTAGTAGACGCCGTCGGCCTGGGCCCCGGGATCGGCGGGCGCCGCTCCGCCGAACCGGTCGCCAGCAACAGCTTGTCGTAGTGCACGGCGGTGCTGTCGCCGAGTGCGACCGTGTGGGCGCCCGGATCTATAGCGGACACCGGCGATCTGAGTCGCAGGTCGATGTTGTGATCGATGTACCAGTCGGAGTTGTGCACCGTGAAATCGGCCAGCGTCTTCTTCCCGGCCAAATACTCCTTGGACAGCGGCGGCCGCTCGTAGGGCAGCCACCGCTCCTCGGCGAACAAGATGATCTGTCCGTCAAAATCGTTGTCTCGCAATGCTTCTATGGCTTTAGCTCCGGCGCGGCCGCCGCCGACGATGACGAAGGTGCCCTAACTGACCATGATCGCTGCTCCTGTTCGTGTCGCATATCCACCCTACTCGGGCCGGGTCAACCGACCAGGTCACGCAGGGCATTGCGGACCGCGTGACCGCCGAGGTCGTTGTTGAAGTACATCCACACGTCCTTGCCGTCGCGGTCCCATTGGCCGAGGCGGTCGGCCCAGGACCGCAGTTGGTCCGCGGAATACGAGCCGGCATAGATGGCGTCGGAATCGGGGCCGTGCATGCGGATGTAGACGCAGTCGGCGGTGACTCAGAGGATGCACGCCAGCCGGGCGCCGCTCATCACCACGTAGCCGGCGCGGTGACGTTCCAGTGTCCGGTAGGCGGCGGGGCCGTCCCAAAATGGGTGGCGCAACTCCACGGCCACCCGGATCTGCGCCGGCATCAGATTGAGGAACGCGTCGAGGCGGTCCAGTGTGGTGTCGTTACGCTGCAGTTCCCGATGCAGCTGGACGAGCAGCACGCCGCGCCGGTCGCCCAGCAGCCGCCAGCACCGCTCGAATCGCTCGATCCACGGTTCGGGGGAGAACAGCCGGCGATAGTGAGTGAGCCAGCGGTGGGCCTTGACCGACATGGTGAACCCCCGTCGGCAGCTGGTCCCGCCATCCGGCGAACGTCGAATCCTTGGGCCAGCGGTAGAAACTGGCGTTCAGTTCGACGGTGTCGAACACCTGCGCGTAGTAGTCCAGCCGGCGCGCGGACGCCGTGCGCGGTGGGTATAGCACGTCGGCCCAGTGGTCGTAGAACCACCCGGAGGTACCGATGCGGATGGTCAACCCGGTCATCCGCCGGCACAGATCTTTATCCAGCGACGCCCGGACCAGCGCGGCCGCTAAGCGGGAGCTAGCGTGCGGTGCAAGTGATTCCAGTTTTGCCGCCTTACCGGGCAGCCCCAGTTTCCGGGCGGTGTCGATCGCCCGGTCGTCGAAATACGGGCGCACCCACGTCCAGACATCTTGAACCTCACGCAGGTAGATGTCGGCGCTGGCGTCGCCGATTCCCTTGAATTTCTTCAACATTCGTTTGGCTTGGGCGTTGTCGTGGTTACTGCGCCCGGCGAGTTCGCGCAATCCTCAGAGTACTCGTCGCGGACTTGCTGCGCCATGTCGGTGAGGCGGGTCGCTGAGCTTTCGTCGTAGCGCACGTAGTGCGCCCGGCCGAACGCGCTGATCATCGTCTGCCGATCGGCCGCCAGCGCGGCTTTCGGCGTGCACAGGCCCGCCTGGAACAGTTCCCGAACGGCACGCATGGCGATGGCGGCGTCGATGGGTTTGCCCGCAAGCATGCACAACACGAGTAGTTGGAACAGCGGCATCGGCTTGTCGTTGAGCCGAATTCCCCGCCTCGTCCGCGTAGGTGGTGCCGCCGGCCTTGAGCACGCGGCGCATCCGCCGTTTGGTCTCGTCCGTCTTTGCCATGAAACGGCACACCCGCGGCACGCGGTGGCAAACGAGTTACCTGGGCGGCGGCGCGCCCGCATACCGGACGCCGCGTGAAACTCAGCCCGCAAGCTGGCGTTTGTTTTCACGCCCTGCGCATCGACCCACACCCAACCGCGAGTTTCGCGACCGGCCATCACCATCGGATGCACGTGGGGTCGCTGCTGCAGTGCGGCGGTGTTTTCGGGCGGTATCCGCACCATTACCCGCCTTGCGCACGGGCAGGGCCGCTGACCACCACCATGCGGCCGCCCACCAGAAACGCAAGGCCACCGAACATCGACTTCTCGTCGACTCCGCGCTGCAGGGCCAGCACCTCGCGGATCCGGTTGGCGAGATCGGGGTCGTAGACCATTCGCGGTGCTTGACCCGTCAGTTCAGGTCGACCCGGATGGTCAACAGGTCGCTGCCCATCATCCGCGCCGCCGCGCTGTTGAGCTTGGGGAGATCACCGAGCCGCTGCACGGCATCATTGTCGGGCAGCAGGTGTGCGGTGCCGCTGCGCCACTGCCCGCCGATGCGCACTCGCACCCGCGGGTCGGCTTTGATGTTACGCACGTAGTCGGAGTGGTCACCGTGTTCGGAGACCATCCAGAACTGGTTGTCCACCACACGCCCGCCGACGGCCGTCCGTCGCGGCTTCCCGCTCTTGCGGCCGGTCGTCTCGATCATGGTCACCGGCAGTCGCCGGTCCACCGGGTTGACCACCAGCCGCTAAACGCGATGCACCACTTGCCGTTTGAGATCTCCGACGTTGCTCATATCGCCCATTCTGCTGTGCGCGAAGGTTGCGCAGGCCAGAGCGTACCCGGCCACGGGGGACACCTGAAATGTCTCCAGCCTTCACCCGGGGCGGTACCGCACCGAATCCAGCTGCGGCGCAGGCCGCCACCACGGCGGCCTGCGCCGCCGGCTCGAGGGCCTGCGCGACGATCTCCGCGACGTCGGTCATCGGCTTGACGTTCAGCGTCGCGAGCACTTCGGCAGGCGCGTCATCCAGATCCAGCTCGTTGCGCGCCGGAATGAAAACCGTTGACAATCCGGCACGTTGGGTGGGAAGCAGCTTCTGCTTGACGCCGCCGATCGGCAGCACCCGGCCATTCAGCGTGACCTCGCCGGTCATACTGACATCGGAACGGACCTGAAGTCCGGTCGCCATCGACACCAGCGCGGTCACCATCGTGCCACCGGCCGACGGGCCATCCGTGGGCACACCGGCTCGCTGTTCTCGGCGAGCTTGGTCGTCACCTTCCGCAAGGCTGGCCATCAGCCTCTCGAACTGCCGGACCCCGCAGCTCGCGGGTGTAGTCCGTGGCGATCTTGCGTAGCGCGGCGTCGGTGACGGTCACCTCGCTGGCGGTCAGCGCGGTCCGTTCCAGCTGCCGGGGCAGCAGGTAGTCCCGGGCGATCGCGACCTTGTCGTCCTCGGTGTAGCCGTCGATCTGCACCAGCTCCATCCGGTCCAGCAGCGCCGACAGGGATGTTCTCGATCACGTTGGCGGTGGCCAGGAACACGACGTCGGACAGGTCGAGGTCCAGATCCAGGTAGTGGTCGCGGAACGTGTGGTTCTGCGCCGGGTCGCGCACCTCGAGCAGGGCCGCGCTCGGGTCGCCGCGATAGTCGGAACCGACCTTGTCGATTTCGTCCAGCAGTACAACGGGATTCATCGACCCCGCCTCGCCGATCGCGCTCACGATCCGGCCCGGCAGCGCGCCTGCATAGGTGCGCCGGTGACCGTGGATCTCGGCCTCGTCGCGCACACCGCCCAGCGCGACGCGCACGAACTTGCGGCCCAGCGTCCGCGCCACGCTCTCGCCTAGCGAGGTCTTGCCGACCCCCGGGCGGGCCCGGCCAGCACCATCACCGCGCTCGAGCCGCGGCCGCCGACGATCTGCAGCTCACGCTGGGCGCGGCGCGCCTGGACCGCCAGATATTTCGACGATGCGGTCCTTGACGTCGTTCAGCCCGTGGTGGTCGGCTCGGCATTCAGGATTGCCCGTGCGGCCGTCAGGTCCGTCAAGTCCTCGGTCCGCACGTTCCAGGGCAGGTCCAGCACGGTGTCGAGCCAGGTGCGGATCCAGCCTCTGTCAGGGCTCTGGTCGCTGGACAGTTCCAGCTTGCCGACCTCGCAGCGCGGCCTCGCGCACCTTTTCTTCGGCAACTTCGCCGCCTCGATCCGGGCCCGGTAATCGTCGGAACCGTCGGGTTCTCCTTCGCCGAGTTCCTTGCGAATCGCGGCGAGCTGTTGGCTCAGCAGTAACTCCTTCTGCGTCTTCTCCATGCCCTCGCGCACGTCCTCGGCAATCTTGTAGTTGACTTCTTGTGCTTGGCGGCCAGGGCCTTGATCTCATCGGTGACTTCGACGTCATCGACCTCGGTTACCTCGACCCACAGGGCCGCGCCGGGCCCGCTGGCTCCGGCAGCGATCTGCGCCCGGCGTTCGGCCCGAACGACGGCCGCCGACCCGCCGCTGCCTGCCATCCGTCCGACCTGCAGAATCTTCACGATCACACCGTGCGACGGGTAGCGGTCCTCCAGCCGGAGGGCGATCAGCAGTTCACCGGACTCACTGGCCCGGGCAGCGTCGATCGCCGTCCGCGCGGCGTCGTCGAGCTCGATCGGCACCACCATACGGCAGTACGATCGTGTCCGTGACGAACTACACCGGCACTGATTTGTGCTCAGCTATCAATCCTCCAAAGGTTTAGTCTGTTGCGCTCAACCTTTGACGGTGTGCTTTTGTTCCCGGCGGGCCGGGGGAGCCAGGGCGAGGCGGGGTCAGCCGGCCGACCAGTGCGCCGACGCGCGCCGGCAGACCCGGAAGGCCTGGACCTTGACCTTATTGCCGCAGGTGGCCATGCCCGCACCAGTGCGGTTCTTGGCCCGTGAGGAATCGACGTAGAGCAGCGTGTAGTCAGGGTAGGCAAGCGCTTGACGTTGGCGATGTCCGGCCCGGCCTGCTGGTCGAGCAGATCGGCCAGGTTGGCGATCAGTTGCGCCGCGGTGCCCTCGCGCGCGGTGGCGCCGGTCGTCAGCAGTCGCGGGGTCAGCCGGGGCCGCGCCGCCTGCGCGCAGCTCGACGTCGGCGGGCCGCGGCACGGCCCCGTCCAGCCGGGCGATGGTGGTCCGGTAGATGGCTTCGCGCACTTCGGTCGCCGAGACGAGATCCTCAGCGGTGACCTCGATGTCGGCGTCGACCAGCCGGGCCTGCACGGCCCACTCGGACAGCGCCGACGGCACGGTCAACCGCTCCTGGCGGGTGCTGTTGCGGCGCTTCAAGGTGCCCGCGAAGTCGAGGCACAGCCGACCGGAAACGAACCCGAACATCACGTAACCACCCTGGCAGGTTTCGATGGTGCCCGCAACAGAGTCCGGCCGGGCTACTCGATCGGTGCCAGCCGCCGCAGCTGCGTCACGTGCGTCGGGGACAGCTCGTCCAGCGAGGTCACGCCCAGCAGCTGCATGGTGCGCCGCACCCCGGTTTCCAAGATCTGGATCGCGCGATTGACACCGGCCTCGCCGCCGGCCATCAGGCCGTACAGGTAGGCCCGGCCGACCAGCGTGAACCGCGCTCCCAGCGCGATCGCCGCGACGATGTCGGCGCCGGACATGATGCCGGTGTCGACCACGATTTCGGTGTCCTTGCCGAGCTCGCGCGCCACCGTGGGCAGCAGACGGAAGGGTACAGGGGCGCGGTCAAGCTGCCGGCCACCGTGATTGGACAGCACCACGCCGTCGGCGCCGCGTTCGACCACGGCCCGCGCGTCCTCCAGCGTCTGGATTCCTTTGACCACGAGCTTGCCCGGCCACTGTTCCTTGAGCAAGACCAGGTCGTCGAAGGTGAGGCTGGGGTCGAACATGGTGCTCAGGTATTCGGCTACGGTCCCGGGCCAGCGGTCCAGCGACGCGAACGCCAGCGGTTCGGTGGTCAACAGGTCGAACCACCACTTCGGGTGCGGCACCGCGTCGAGAACGGTGCGCAGCGTCAGCGACGGCGGGATCGTCATCCCGTTGCGGTTGTCGCGGAACCGGGCACCGGAGACCGGGACGTCAACGGTGACCAGCAGGGTGTCGAATCCTGCCGTGGCGGCGCGCTTGACCAGTGCCATGGAACGCTCGCGGTCTTTCCACATGTACAGCTGGAACCACTTGCGGCCGCGCGGCACGGCCGCGACCAGGTCTTCGATGGCGCAGGTGCCCAGCGTCGACAACGAAAACGGGATGCCGGCCTTGGCGGCCGCCGAGGCGCCGGCGATCTCGCCTTCGGTCTGCATCAGCCGGGTGAACCCGGTTGGGGCGATGCCGAACGGCAGCGCGACCGGCGCGCCCAGTACATCCCAGTCGGCGTTCACATTGCTGACGTCGCGCAGGATCGTCGGGTGGAACTCGACGTCGCGGAACGCCTGCCGGGCACGCACCATCGACAGCTCGTCCTCGGCGCCGCCGTCGGTGTAGTCGAACGCAGCCTTGGGGGTGCGCCGCTTGGCAATGCGCCGCAGGTCCTCGATCGTGTACGCCGCGTCCACCCGGCGCTGGGTTGCATTCCACTGCGGACGCTTGAATTGCATCAGGGGCGCCAGCTCACGGAATTTGGGTACGCGTCGTTTCACGACCATGTATGCCACCGTAGTTAAATGGACTTGTCAAGCGATCCTTTTGATTTTCACGGTACGTTGTCGCCCAGGCTCCGGTGTATCGCAGCGTCGTCGAGGAGTGCGGGCCGGCGCCAAACGCGGCCACTGGATGTGGTTCATCTTTTCCCCAGCTACGCGGCCTGGGCAGCAGCCCGACGGCGCTCAAGTACGGTATCATGTCGCTGTCGGAGGCGTGGGCGTACCTGGCGCATGAGGTGCCGGACTCGCGGCTGCACAAAATGCACGCGGCTGGTCAGTCAGGTGCGCGGGGCCGCTCGGTCACCGAGATCTTCGGGTCCCCAGACGATCTCAAGCTGTGCTCGTCGATGATGTTGTTCGCGCTTCGCCAGCAACGATCATCAGGACTTCACCGCGGTGCTCGACACCTAATTACCGGGGACAGCTGGATCCGCTGACCTTGACCCGGCTCTGACCTTGACCCGGCTGAAGGGTTAGGCGGGCTGCAGAATGCGCCAGCCGTGCGCCTCGACGATCAGCTCGTCGACGACGTCGCGGGGCGGGGCGTAGGATCCACCAATGACCTCGGCGCGCGACGGGCCCAGCTCCGGCAGGGCCAGCCGCAACGGCTCGTCGCCGATGTTGAGCGCGACAAGCAACGCCTGGTCGCCGCTACGGGTCCGGTAGACGTAGTGCTCGTTGGTCAGCCGCAGCGCGGTCGTCGTGGCCGAGTGCGACCAGGGGTGGCGGCGACGCAATCCTACCAGGAACTGGTGCAGCCGCCAGGTTTCGGCGCCGAAGGCATTCAACGCCAGATTCGGTGCTAGTGGGGGAGAACCGAACTCGGGGCGCACCGCGTCGTCGCCGCCGTACCGCTCCTCTTTGACGCCGCGGAACCCGAATTCGTCGCCGGCGTACACGATCGGCACACCGCCGATCGTCAACAGCAGCACCAGAGCGTGCGCCAGATGGGCGGGGTTGGTCAGGCGACTGGCGATGCGGGTGACGTCGTGGTTGCCGACGAACGTCAGCGGCGCGAAGTTGGCCAGGAATGCGTTGTGCCGCTGCAACGCCCAGTCGAGTTCGAAGAAGTTGCCGTCGTTGAGACTGCTCCAGATCGCCTTCCACAGCTCATACTGGGTCGCCGAGTCGAACGTGGCCGCCTTGACGATCGCCGCGTAGTCACCGTGGATGAGTTCGCCGACGAACCAGGCGTCCGGATGACGCTGGCGCACCCTGGGCAGGACCGTCGCCCAAAAGTCTTGCGGCACGGTGTAAGCCGCATCCAAGCGCCAGCCGTCGGCGCCGCGTTGCAGCCAGTGAGCCATCACGTCGGCGACGTAGTTGACGACGTGATGGTTGGCGTGGTTGAGGGTGATGAGCTCGGAATGCCCCTCGAAAGTGTGGAATCGGCCGGGGCGTCCCCGGAACCAGCGGGCCGCCGCGTCGTCGTGCGACGCGTCCCGGTAGCGCGCGAAGTCTACGCCGACGTGGTTGAACACCCCGTCCAGCAGCACCCGCAAGCCGCGGCGGTGCGCTTCGCCGACGAGGTGGTCGAAGTCGCCGTCGTCACCGAGTCGCGGGTCGATACGGTAGTGGTCGGTGGTGTCGTAACCGTGGGTGCGCGAGGCGAAGATCGGCCCCAGCGCGATGCCGGATGCCCCCAGCTCGACGGCGTGGTCCAGCCACTCCGCTATCCGCCGCAGCCGATGCTCGCCCGCTTCCGGCGGGGCCGACCCCTCGGGGGTGGGAAATGCTCCCACGAACCCCAAGGGGTAGACCTGCCACCAGATCGCATGCTGCACCCACGACGGGGTCATGAGCGAGCCACGAACGCTACGATCAGCCGACCCCGGCCAGCGTCTCGGCGGCCGTGATCGCTTGGGCCACACCGGCAACGATCACCGCGGCGTTGAGAGCGCTTCCAGGATCACTTCTCGATCCACGCCGGCCTCACGCAGCGTGTGCTCGTGCGCGACGACGCAGTGTGAGCACCCGTTGATGGACGACACCGCGAACGACCACAGCCCGTAATTCGCCTTGTCCACGCGGGTGGCCGATGATGTTCATCCGCAATCCGGCGTGCAGGTCGTCGTACTTGCCGTCCAAAAACCCGCGGCCGCGGGAGAACACGTTGTTCATGCCTATGATGGTCGCTGCACCCAGTGCCGCCTGATAGGCCGCCGCGGACAGATCGTCGGCCGCTTCGGCACCAATCTCGGTGAGCACCTGACTGTTTCGCGGCGCCGACGGCTGGCCAACAGCGTGCCCCACAAACTGCTCGTTGTCGAGGACTGTGGTCCGCGCGACCGAGCCAGGGTTCATCTTGAGGTCCTTGGCGTACTCGGGCAGCGCGTCTTTGAGGTTTTCGGTGGTCATGTCGCCTCCGTCGGCTCGCCTTGTTTCCTGCCTTGATTTACGCCGACGCCTTGAGCAGCTCGCCGGCGTTCAGAGTCGGGTCGCCCTTGCGCCAGTTGCAGGCGCACAGTTCGTCGGACTGCAGAGCGTCCAGAACCCGCACCACCTCGTCGACGTTACGCCCCACTGATCCTGCGGTCGCCGAAACGAATTGGATTTCGTTGTTCGGGTCGACGATGAAGGTCACCCGGTCCGCGACACCGGCGTCGTTAAGCACGCC
Source organism: Mycobacterium tilburgii (assembly GCF_902168065.1). Classification (GTDB taxonomy): domain Bacteria; phylum Actinomycetota; class Actinomycetes; order Mycobacteriales; family Mycobacteriaceae; genus Mycobacterium; species Mycobacterium tilburgii. Next base: position 13,243 of record NZ_LR655747.1, read on the forward strand.
GGTCGCCAAGCAGAGTTCGCGCTTGATGTCCGACAGCATCGGGAATGGCAGCTTCTTGAGGCCCTCGTGCTGCGCACGCCACTGGAAGTGCACGAATTCGCTGTCGATCGAGACGCCGAGCACCTTGGCGTCGCGATCCTCGAACTCGTCGTTCAGCTTGCCGAACGCGGCGATTTCCGTCGGGCACACGAAGGTGAAGTCCTTCGGCCAGAAGAACACGATCCGCCACTTGCCCTCGTAGTCGTCGCTGGAGAAGGTTTTGAAGTAGTCCCCTGGTTGCTGCGCGTCGACCTTCGACAGGTCGCCGCCGATTAGGCCCGTGAGCTCGTAGGGGGGAAATTGGTCGCCGATAGTGAGCAATGACATCTCCGCTCCTTATCTGGATTTAGTCAAGATTAGGTGTGCACTCACCATGGTGCCGCGAGTGAGACTTGAAGTAAAGGTGATATATCACACTAGACTCATTAAGTATGACCGATAAGGCTTTCAGCCGACCCTGGCCGGGGCTGCGGGCTTTCGCGGAGGTGGCCGAGAAGCGTCATTTCGGCAGTGCCGCAACGGCTCTCGGCGTCAGTCAGTCGACCCTCTCGTAGTCGCTAGCGGCGCTGGAGACGGGTCTGGGCACCCATCTCGTGGAGCGCTCCACCCTGGCGTGTCCGCTTGATACCGGAGGGGACCCAGCTGTTGCCGCTGGCTCAGACGGTCGTCGAGCCGAGGCGTTCACCGCCGCCGCAGCGGGCACCGCGGATCCGCTGCGCGGCACCCTGCGGCTGGACATCATCCCCATCGTCGCGCCTTACGTCCTGCCCGTGGTGCTGGCCGGACTGGCCCAGCGCCTGCCCGCCCTCACCCTGCGCGTGATCGAATACCAGACCGAACGCCTGCTGACCGCGTTGTGCGGCGGCGCGTTGGACGCGGCCCTGATTGCGTTGCTCGCCGCGGCCGGCGGGATCACAGAGGTGCCCATCTACGACGAGGACTTTCTGCTCGTGGTGCCGCCCGGCCATCCGATGTCGGGCAAACGCCGGGTGCCGGAGTCGGCCTTGGCGGACCTGCCGCTGCTGCTCGACAACGGCCACTGTCTGCGCGACCAGGCCCTGGAGGTCTGCCAGAAGGCGGGCGTGCGAGCCGAAGTTGGACCTGGGCCTGCCCGGGTTGGCCGTCAAAGTCCGCTATATGGCGCGGTGCGGCATTCGTTGATGACATTGACGACGCTGGATCCGCCGGTCGGCGCGGTGGTCAGCATGTGGACCCAGCAGTGCTACGGCAAGCAGCTGACCGCGGCCTTGGCGCTGCTGGAGGCCGAATGCGATGAACTGGCCGTCTATCTGGTGACCGAGTCCGTTCCACTCGCCGCGCCCGTTATCGAGTCGGGCTCTCGCACAAATGGTTTGGCCAATATCGCGCTGCTGCGCCGACCGCCGGAGTTGGACCAGGCGACCAGCCGCTACTTGTTCAAGACCGCCTATCCTGCATGCGGACCGCACATGACCACACTCGAAGACGCCGTAACACTCTGCGCCGCAGAAAGCGGGATGGCGGTGATCTCGACCGTTCGCGCCGGCGGCACCGTGCAGGCACCGCTGGGTCAACGTCGGCCGGCTGCCACACCCGGACACCGGCGAGCCGGTGCTCGGCTTCACCACCTACGGCAAGGTCAAACTCGCCAACTTGCGCGCCCGCCCGCAACTGGCGATCACGTTCCGCAACGGCTGCAGTGGGCGACCGTGGAGGGCGGCGCGGAACGTGGTCGGTCCCGATGGACCCGCGACCCTGGCTTCGCCCTGACACGGACTCTGACCGGTTGCGGCTGCTGCGTGAGGTTCACCGCCGCCGGCGGCACCCACGACGATTGGGACGAGTACGACCGGGTGATGGCACTGGAGCGACGAGCCGTGGTGCTGATCGCACCGACCTGAGTCTACAGCAACGGGTGAGCTCCGGCCGGGCGGCGGTGCGAGGTTAGGCTGCAGCGGTGAAGCTGTTGCTGTTCAACGACACCAATCGGGTCCGCACCCTGACGCTGAAACGGCCTGAGGCATGACGTCGCCGGCTTGTGGGGGGTGATGCGGATCTGCCGGTTCGCGCAGATGTACGGGACGGCGCGGCTCAACGATATCGGTGATTCGCTGCGTAATCCCGTTCGAGGTTCTCGAACCGGCCTTCGCCCGGCTGGTCGCCTCCGGCTACGTGCAGCGGGACGGCAACCAGATGTGGTTGACGCCCGCGGGCGCCCAGCAGGTCGATTATGTCTACTCGCTGCTGTTGGGCTGGATCGTCGACAAGCTGTCCCGCTCGCCCCACTTCGCGGGCCGGCCCCGCCGCCAGGTCGAAACCGCGCTGCAGCACATCGCACAACGCGTTCTGGCCCAACGCGATTGGCACGACGACATACCCGCGACCCCGGAACGACTGTTGGAGAACGCAATTGCGCGCATGCTGCGCGGTGATCCCGGTGTGCGACATCCACAACAGCGCAGTCGATCTCGATGACGGCTTCGGCATGGCGACTACGGACATGCCGAGCACGGCGACCGGCGGCCCATGAAGAAGACCTCACTGAGCGACTCCGAATACGCCTGCACGATCGGGGCGGCCACGCTTGGCGGGCTGCCGGTGCAGGGCACTCGGCGAACTGACCGCATCGGCGGGGAGCCGCTGGCGGCCAGGGCCGGACATCCGGCCCTGCAGGAAGTTGGAAAACACCGCGCCGAACGAACTCCCGATGGTGCGGAAAAACGTCCACACCCGACGTGGCGACGCCGAGATCCTCGAACTTCGAGGTGTTTTGCACGATGAGAACCAGCACCTGCATGGACAGACCGATGTCGGCGCCCAGGATAACCAGATAGAGCGACTGCACCAACGCCGACGTGGGACGGGGCTATTCCGCGACATGAGCAGAAACGCCAGCGCCATCAGCGCGCTGCCGCACCGGAAAGACCTTGTACCGGCCGGTCCGGCCGACCAGGGTGCCGCTGCCGGTGGAGGTGTTCAGCATGCCCACCACCATCGGCAACGTGTGTAGTCCCGACGTGGTGACCGAGACGCCGTTGACGTTACTGCATGTAGGTCGGCAGAAATGTCATTGCGCCCAACATCGCGAACCCGACCACGAACGACAGCACGCGGCAGACCGTGAACACCGGGCTGCCGAACAACCGGGTCGGCAGAATGGGTTGTGGAACACGGGTTTCGACCCAGACGAACGCGGCCAGCGCGGCCGCGGTGCCGATGAACGACCGATGATCGTCGCCGAACCCCACGGGTACAGAG
>NZ_LR655748.1 GCF_902168065.1 Mycobacterium tilburgii
CTCTGGAGCCGACTGCGTCGGCTCTTAACCCCTTTCCCTCGGGCCGGGCAAGCCCGCCCGAAATTAGCTAGCCCCGCTAATCGCTTACGCGATTAGCGTATTGTATTCACCTCGTCACGATCGGCTTTCCACTTGGCGCAACCGCTGCCGCGGTTGCCTGACGCGTACGCCTGATCAATGCCACCGGTTGAAGCCTAACCTAAGGGCTCGCAACTTTCGAATCCAAGCTCGTTCGCTAACGCAGCCAGATCTACTGGTGGCGCATCCGCCATCCATACCTGGGTACGGCCAGCAGAAAGGCACTTCGCGATGGGATGGACCCGCCATGCCAGCTGTCGGGTCATCACGGCATAGGCGAGGAACTGGGCGTGAAACCGCGTCGCCAGTGTTAGCTTGGCCACTATCCTACCGCGACGGCGCAACTCCCCCACAGCCCGCCTGCTTGCGTTGGTGACGGCAACCTGACGCCATGGCTTACCGTGGATTTCCATGATGGCGACGGTGTGCGGGTTGAGCCAGCCTTGTTCACGCCAGGCCGGCAAGATCGAGCGTTCGTCGTTGATCGCCTTGAGCGCATTGAGCGCGTATTGGTACTGCTGTTCGTTTCGGCGCTCGACCTCGGCTGGACCGCGCTGCAGCTGAGTGATTCGGTGCTTGGGAATCGCCAGCCGGCGAGACGGCGGATGCCGGCGAGAGATCCAGCGCCGCACTGTGGACACTGAGACGCCCGCATACTCCGCAACAGCGGCGACATTGACGCCACCGCGGATAGTGGGGCCGTAGCAGTCCAAAAGCATGCCGATGAGCCTTTTGCGGCTCCAGCGCGGTCCCCTCGCAGACCGTATCGCTTTGGCTGCGTTGCTCATTCGGGTGTGACGATACCGAAATCGTCGATGGTGACGAAATCCCAACCGGCGACGTATTTGTCGTCGAAGAATTCCCTCATCCAGTCACGCAGCCCGCTGTCGCCGCCGTCCTCGTAGGCACGCAGCATCGCCTCGAGTTCCTCGGGACTGATGTCGGTGGCCACGCGGCGATCGCGCGCGTAGCCCTGGTCGTAGCCGCCGACGCCCTGTTCGCCGCTGATCCAGATCTTGCTGCCGGTGCACAGCGCCTGGCTTCCCTGCGGGCTGGCGCGAAAGTCCGACGTCGCCGCGCGACGGCCGCGTTTGGTGGTCGTGACGCGCCGCGCGGCAGCACGGATCGCCGCCAGTCGACCCGGCGACGGTTTCTGGGTTCCGGCGGCCCAGCGGCGCACCGTGACTGGGGAAACTCCCAATGACTGCGCGGCGGCTTTCGCGTTGACCGCGCCGCCGCGGGGGCCGCGGCCGAATGCGGCTTGCAGCATGCCCCGCATGCTGGCGCCTTCAGCGGAGTCTGCCTCGCGCCGCCCTGAGATGCGCCGCACGAACGTGTTGCTCTGGGATGCTTGTGCTTGCCTGATGGCTTGGCGCACCTCTGTTTTCGATACACCTAGACCATGCGCAGCGCGCTCGACGTCGACCGTGTCGTTGGCGACCGAACCGTAGCCGGCCAGGTCGCCGGCGCTGATCCGGCTGCGCCGGCGACCTTGCCTGGCCATCAGCGGCTCCCGTCATCATCGTCAACGGTGCTCGGCAGGGATGCGCGCCAGTCGGCGGCGGGAACTAAATCGCGTTTGCCGCGATAGTCGCGCCCGTTGAGGTGCTCGAGGTGCTCGGCAAGCAGCCCGGAGGCCTCCGGTTTGTACTGTCCGAAGCCGCGGCCGAGCGACTCAGGCCCGCCGGGCCACGCTGTCACAGGATCTGGGTCGTCGGAGGCGTACAGCACGGTGTCGGTGGCTACCGCCAAGGGCCACTGTCCAATCTTTTCGCCGATCTGCTGTAGCCGGTAGACGATGTTGGCCTTGGCTTTGGAAAGCACATGCAGTCGCCGTTCTGGGCTGTAGGCGGGTTTTCCTTTGAGGTGCTCGTCGGAGCCGATGATGCCGATTCCGTGGGTGCGGATGATCTTTGCCTGATCGCGGGCGGCCTGGGCGTCGGCATCATCGATGTCCAGCATCGTACTGGCGTCGCGGAATCGTTCGTACCAACCGAGCAGCACTCGACCGTGCCGCGACCACAGCCAGGCCTCGAGGACCTCCGGCTGGTAGCCGAGTGCTGCGGCGCGTTCCAATGTGGGGGTGCACACCCATTTAGGGCCGGTGAAATGAAGTCCCCTGGGGTTCAGCACGTATGGGAGCCGCCAGTCGGACGGTTCAGGGATGTCGATTAGCCAGTATCCGGGCGTCTTGGCATCGAAGCGTGCGCCGTCGGGGTGGTGGACCGGATCGCCGATCGGCAACTCCAGGCCGGCGATGCCAGCCACATATGACCCGCCGCGGTCGTAGGCATGCACGTAGCGGCGTTGGCTTTCCTCGCTGGTGGGTTGCCGTGACCAGTCGAAGTCTGATTCGACGTCACCAATGCCGAACGGCGGGGTGGTCGTCGATGGTGCGAACACGTCGTCTCGCCACTCTTGCGGTGACCATGTCTTGGTTCTGGTCTGCAGCATCAGGTCCACGGCGGATACTCCGGCGTTGATCTTCCATGGAAACCGCAATGTGTCGGCGAGCAGTTTGAGTCGGTGGGCGATCTGGGCCGGTGTCGGTTCGTCAGCTAGGATCGGCATCTCGTCGGGCCCGCAACCCATGCCGGGGATGAGTGCGATCATCACGCCGCGCTTGTCGTCGCGATAAACGCGGGTCCATGTGCCGAGCCGTTGAGCGTGGGGGTCCCCCCCCGCTCCGCCGAGGTTCCAGCCGTCGTTGACGGCGAGGGTGACGAAGTCGATGCCTTCGGTGAGTTGGCGCAGCGACTTGGCGCGATCGCGGCGGCTAATCGCGTCGACGTCGATGCCGAAAGCCAGGCACGCTGCGTCGGTGATCCAGATCTGGCCTGGCTCACTGTAGGTCGGACTGAGTCGATAGCCGAGGTGATGTGTGTAGGCCAGCTTGGCGACCTGCCCGACATGCGCGATCGGCTCGGTGAGCTCGACGCGGGTTCCGTCGGCGAGCCACAACCCGTCGGTGTGGAGGACCGCGGCAGGTGAACCACCGGACACCACGTTGGACCCTGCGGTGCGGCGCGTTCGCGCACCTTTGGCCGGCGACTGCGGCTTTGGGTTGCTGTCCTGACTTGGCTCCGTCTGCGCGGCCGGGGCGGTCGCATCGGCGGTGCGGCGCCCGGCAGCTTCTCCTACGGACGCCTGGCCCTCGGCGCTCCCACCGCTACTACTGGTTTGTGGGACAGTGCCGGAATCGATGGGCTCAGTGTTGGCGGCAACGTCGAGCGCCGCGGTCAAAGCCTCGACCACCTGGGTCGTCGTCTCGGCGGTCAGCACCGCCAAGATGGTGTCGTCAGTCACGCTTGTGCGCCCGGTGACCGTCATGCGTCCGAGCCGAGAATGAGTATCAGACAAGTCAATTCGGGCGTTTGTCGCCTCGTCGCGGCCCAGGGCGTAGATCATTGCGGCACCGCGGGCGTACACCGGCCAGACCCGGTATTCGCGAGAGATCCGCATCGCGGCGCGCCGGCCGCGGAATCGCACGCGCGCGGCGATTGTCGCGGCCCACGCCGGCTGGAAGTGATGACGCCAGCTCTGGTCGAGCCAGGCGCGGGGGTCGGCGAGCGCGTCGAGATAGTTGGCGGCCGCCGACTCGACCAGGGCCCGCATTGGCGGATCGTCGGCGAACTCTTCCCTGGCTTGGCGAAGCCGCGTCGCCCAGGCTTCCAAGATGCGACTGTGCTGGGGCCACACGATTGCGCCGTCGATCGCCAGTTGCTCCGCGCCGAGTTCGGCGCCCCCGTCGCGAACGTCGTTTGCTAGTCCGTCGAGATCTTCGGTGCTCACCCATGCCTGCACGGCTTGGTCGACCTTCATCTGGGGGTGCGGGGGCGGCAGCATGTGAGGAACTTGCAAAGTGCTTGCCGGGGGCAGCGTCACGTGCCATAGACCGAACGGCCGCTTCGCCTCGTGGGCGGCTCGCGTCGCGGCCACGGCGTCAAGTATCTGCGGGTTTCCGTGCCCGAATGTCAGGGTTCCCGCCGAGGCGAGCTGGGGGCACTCCTGGGTCAGCCACACCAATTCGTCACAGTGCTCGAACTCTTGCTCTACTTCTGATGCCGGCGGACACCAGGCCGGTTGAACTCGCAGCTCGGGCATAACTTGAGCTGGCAATACCCCTGGGGCTATGACGACAGCACCGCGACGCTCGACACGATTCCGCATGATGTGGTCATTTATGACTGCTCCGCAGGCAGCCGCATTGGTCGCCGGCAGCCCGCCTAGCGTGGCGTACCACCGCCGTAACCGACGACCGAGTTCAATCACGTCCTCTGCCACCCCATCATTGCTACCGGCCAGCCAGGGGTGTTGCTCTGCCACGACTTCGACCGAAACGCGCTGGGGGCCAATACCACGGGACAGCACTACCCCACCGGGAGCGCGCCGCAGTTCCCAACCGCGGCCGACGAGGGCCGCCAAACTCTGCCCCATCTGCTTAACCAGCTGGGCATCGCTGTCGCCCGCATTGTGTTCTGGGCCGATCAACTGATGACAGCTAGCGCCAACCAACCACACCCTTGCGGGTTCAGAACTGCCCTCCCCCGTGGCTCCGGAGGGTATCGGCTGCAGCAGGCCACGCTTATGCGCCCATTGGATCAGTTTCTCCAGCTTGTCTGCGCCGTCCACAGGCCCGGTGAGCCGGTCACCGGCAACCGTAAATGAGCCCGCGGCAGAGAGGATCACGACATGACGGTCAACGAGAGCCGTTGATGCTGGCAGACCAGTCATGTTGGGCCGCCTTCGGATGCGTGGGTGCGTGCGGCAATGTAGGGGCGGATGCGGGCGCTGACTCCTTGCTGGGTCATGCCGAGAACGGCCCCGACTTCGGTGTAAGTCGCTCCGGCCGTTATCGCAGCGACGGCGGCCACCCTTTCATCGAGGCCGGCGGCGCGCAATAGCGTTGCTTGCACGGCTTTTGTCTCTCCGGTGCTGCCCCGTTGCACGGCTCCCACCAGGCGGGCACGTTGCGTGGGTGTGACTTTGCGTCGAGCCACGCGCCGCAGCCAGATATCCACTGCCGCCTCAAGTGAAACGTCTGCCATCTTCGCGGCGAAGTTTTCGGTATCCCGTTGTGCCGCAGCCTGAATCAGGGCGACAGTCAGGTAGCTGGTCATCATGCAAACCTACGTCCTGCATAAGCCCTTAGCATGTCCGGGATGCTAGCCAGCTAGCCTGACACGCACAACCACTGCTTGTTCTACGGCACAAGTGCGTTTTGTGCACATCGACTCAGAACGGATGTGGCGAGCGGGTGATACGCCACCAGCCACCTCGATGGTGACCCACTTTCCCTTGACGTAGATCATTTCGCGGGGATCTGCCCCACCGTCGCCGACAGCGGTTATGTATTCGACCGTGGCATGTTGGCGTCGGCCTTAGTTGTACCGGGCCACCAGTGCACGCACTCGGCGCTCGTTGTCCGGCGTGCGTGTCACGAACACCGGGGCGGTACTGTAGCGGTCGCGCAAGGAGCCTTTGCTGAATGCGGCGGCGTAGGCAGAGTCGATGTAGTGCGAGAAGCGAAATCGCCCGTACTGCAAGGCGTCGTTGAGGTCGAACACTTCTGAGCGGGTAAGTCGGGTGCGTTGCCGCGCCCTGGCGTTGTAGTGGGCGCGCCCTTTGGAGCGTCTGGCGAGCATATGGCCCAAAGAGGCTGCGTGTTCAACCATTTCGTCGGGGTAGAGGGCAGTGGAGGCAGTAAACATGGCGCGGTCGGCTTTAGTCATCTTGGCGTTGTTGGACAAAGTGAAGTTGGCGGCGGTGCCGCCGAAACTGCGTTCATGGGCCAGTTCTCGGCAGTAGACCTGCTTGGCGATGCGCGTACATGCCGCGTTGATTTCGTTGGATCGTGTGGCGGGCTTGCGTGTAGATCTCTTGTTTGGCGGAGATGTAGGTGTTGCGGGGAGTTGCTCGGAATTGCGCCAGGTGAAGTCCAGGTCCTGCCGGGAGACCAGGAGCTTGCGGACGTCGCCGAGCTGCTTGGCGAATTCGGCGCCCTCTCGGGCGGGCCAGGCGCCGGCGAAGCTGTCGTAGGTCTTTCGGCCGAACAACATTGTGTCGGCCCCGCTGAACGTGGCATCGACGGCCGCGCCCGTCTCATCGTTGAACGGGAAATACCACTGGTCGGGCGCCTCGACCACACCGTCGAGAGCGACGAACAAGCCTGCCTTGATCTTTCTCATCTTGGCATAGACCGCTCGACACGGCGGAACTCATCGCGCTGGTGCCCCAATGCTGCGGTCATCGGCCTGTAGCAGGTCGACGAGCACGCCGCACAAAACATCTTTCGGGCCGGTCTGGCCCACTATGCGCACGCCGCGTGAAAAGAAGTCAGTCGCTTCCAGCGGCGGGAGCATTGATCAGGATCTGTGACGTCGTTTGGTCGTGAATTCGGCGTCGGTGTCAACGTTTTCACTGCTTACCGATGCACAGCTGCGACACAAACGCACCGGAAACGAATACGGGTCTTTAACGGTACGGGTAGCCGCGTCGTCGCGCACTCCCCACATTACGCGAGGACGGCAACAATAGCGCTCTGCCGGAGGTCTAACAATCTCGACACCGCGTAGGCTGCTCTGCGTATCGCAGAGCCGTGAGTTGCTCTGACAGTGAAGCGCTGACCGATTGAGACGGCCATCCGTTTCCGAGCTCCTCAGCCGTCGGTCCCTGGACCTCGTCTCACGGGGATTTCCAATTGGACAGCGGGTGACGTTTCAGATGAAAATTAGACACGAATTTTGAGTCGTCTGCAGCAGTTTGAGTGAAACAACTCAACGGCGGCCTGGATCTAAACGCTGGCTGTCCGGAAAAATCTCTCGGTCGAAGTTGTAGTCGCGTGCGATGACTTGCAGTTGGGCGATGATGGCTTCGCGGAGGAACTGCGCGATGGTGTAGCGACGGCCGGTGGCGCGTTCGACGATGCGCACCGCTGCGCGGGCCCGCTGGTGTAGATCGGTGGGAATGTTGACCTTGCTGACGTCGCCAGGCATGGGCTGATCTACAGGTTTAGACATTGATGGCCGCGGGGCGGAACATTCCGTGGCGCTTCATGTGGTCGATCACATTCTCGTAGTCTTGATTGACGTCCTTAGCGCGGTATCCGTAAAGCGGAACCGGCAGGTAGTTGGTGTAGGCCTCGTCGACGATCGAGCTGCGGCGAACCGGCGGAGTGACCTTGTCGCCGAAGCCTTCTCGAAGATATTCCATCTGTTCGCGGTAGACGGCACCGGTGGCCGGCACGGCGCACGGAACGATTGCGATCAGCGGTACGTCGATCCGGAAGCTTTTTTTAAGAATGGCCAGTTCGCGCAGCAAATCCTGAATACCTTCTGATTCTTTGCCTGCGGGTTTGGTGCAGGTGATCAGTCCCCATGAGCCTGCTTGGCCGTTCTCCTCGACTGAGGCCGCTATCAACGCTGTCGTCACCAGGGCGCTGTTTGAACCGGGGGAATCGATCAGCGTGACATCTACCGGCGCCGCTCCTTCGAGTGCATCTCTAAGCCGCATCACTCCCCCGACCACCGCCGGCAATTCGACCATCAGTTTGTCCAGGGTGGAGCGAGCCGCTGGGACCACGGTCAGGTTAGCGATGAGGCCGTCAGGATCATTGATGTAGGCCGGTTCACCACCGTCATGGGTGTAGCCCTGGATGATGCGGGCAGGCCGTTCGATGTCGTTGATGTCCGCTTCCAGGCGCAGCACGTCGGCGATGGTCGTGCCGGTGATGTTGGGGTAGCCTAACCAGGTGCTGGCGTTGGCCTGTGGGTCGAGGTCGATGACACGGACCCGCAGCCCCGTGGCGGCCAGTTGGACGGCGGTTGTCACGACTGTGGTGGTTTTTCCGACGCTGCCGGACAGGTTGGCGACCGCGTAGGTGGACAATTTGATCTCCTATCGCTTCGGGGCTGCGGCGGGGCCAGTGATGCAGGCTGCATCGGTTGGGGTTGTTGCGGCGGGTGATGCAGGCTGCATCACGGGCGGGCGGCGTCGAGTTGGCTGCGTTCCCAAGGAGTCGGCTGGTAGCCGACCCGATTCATGAGCAATTCGACGTGGGCAACGGCGTCGTTGTCCCAGGTCTTGTCCTTTAGTTCTGCGGTGTGCAGTTCGGCTGCGGCGACGGCTCGGTGCCATGCCCGGGCATTGCGGGCCTTATCCCCTGTGCCGTCGGAGCCGGCGTCCCAGTCTCGTAGCAGGGCGCCGACCGCTGATGTCGCGCTGCGGGCGGCGACACCTGAAAGGTACTGGTTTACGAGGATTTTGAGCAGGTCTGCGTTGGAGGGCTGATGGTTGATCAACATGGCGCAGAACTGCCGGCGCTGCGCCTGGGCTTCCGCGGCGGCGGTTTGGGCGCGCTGCTTTTCTGCGAGCGCGGCGCTTCCATCGTCGACTGTGTCGGGTCCCGCGTCATTGGGCGGCGCCAATGCGGCGTGATCGTCGTCGGCTGTGGCGGCATCCGCGGGCGTCTTGTCTGTCGGTGCATCATGTCCGGCGGCCGCGGGTCGGGCGTAAAGGTCCAGCGCTCCTGAACCGGGGTTGATGGCTCCGATGACGTCGACACCGGGCTGGTAGTCAGCGGCGCGGTACTGGTGGCAGTTCTCCCCCAGTTCGGTGCGGGGGTTGTCGACGAGCGGGATCCCCAGCACGGTGGCTTTGGCGCGGGCCTTGCGTTCGGCGATGACGTGCTCGGCGGCCCGGGTAGCCAGCATTCCTCTGTCTAGGACTAGCTCTAGAGCTTGGACTTGTTCAGCCTTACGCTGCTCGGATAGCTGGTCGGGATCCTTATTTTTCTGCCAGCGCCGCGACGGGCCATAGGGCAGTGCGCCGGCAAGAGCGGCTGCCTCGGCGCTGGGCAGCTGGCCGGCGTCGACGGCTCGGCGTAGTTCGGGTGCCAATAGCAGCAGCGCCAGTCGGCGTGACACCGTGGCCTGGTCAATGCCTAGGCGCTCAGCGATGGCGCGCTGCGACAGTCCTAGCTCGGAGTATCGGGCGAAAAGTTTGGCCTGGGCGAGATCGGAAAGGTCTTGGCGACCCAGGTTTTCGGCGGCCATCGCGTCGAGGTCACCGTCGTCGGCCATGATCGCCTCGTCGACGACCGCTGGCACGGTGTCGCGGCCGGCTTCCAGTGCTGCGGCGCGGCGGCGGTGACCGTAGACCAGCACGTAACGCGCCTGCGGGGGGAGATGTGCAGCGACGGATGGTCTGGCCACCAGGAACGCCTCGCGCGGCACCACCAACACCGGTAGGCGCACGCCGTTGGCGCGCACGCCGTTGAGTAGTTCTTCCCATTTGGGGTCACCCGGCTGCGGTTGTGACCGGCTTGGGTCGTTGAAGGGGTGCGTAGCAATTTCGGCGACCTGGATTTGCACCACATGGTGGGCTTCGTCGGTGGCGACGGCTGATATGCCTGCGATGAGGCCGCTGTTCTCAGTGGGGGAGTCGCCGGTGGTGGGGGAGAGATCGGCGTCTGGCACGGTGTCTCCGCCGGCGAGTTTGGCGAACCTGTTGGCAGTTTTTCGGCTGCCAGGCTTGGGGCGGCGGGGCGTGTGAAATGTGATCGTCTCTGCCACGGGGGCTCCTCTCGAAATACCGGCATTAGGGTATTGGATCGGTGTCGTGGGGCACGCGTTGGCGACGGCGTGTCGCCAAATTGACGGCCAGTATTCATGTGCCTCTGGAAGTGATGCAGGCTGCATCATCCGCGCTAAGTCGGGTTGGCAACGGCGCTTGGGGGAGTGGGTGGCTTGCCGAGCCAGGCCGGGCTCCAGCAGCACCAAAACGATGGAAGGGGCTGATGCGGGGGAGGCATTTCGACACCGAGCAAAGGATTTGCGTGCCACCTGGGAGGCCGGGGTTGCCCACGTGTGCATCGGCTCCGCATAGCTGTCTATGTCGTCTGCGCATATACCGTAATGCGCGATATGTGTACTGACGCACTGTCAGCGCGTACGTGTCGCATCTGTCGTTCGGCCGTTGTCGGCATGCTCATACGCATACGCACAGGCAGTATTAGCGAACGGGATAGGCGATTTACTTGCCGTGTCCACCTTGTGTGCTCTACTGCGAGCACGCGGGCAAGGGCCGGGAACGCGGTCCATTAGTTCTCGCACCAGGTCTGATTCGGCCATCGGCTACCCCTTTCGCAGCGGGCCCAGGACGACAAAGTCCCCACCACGATCCGCATTAACAGACGGACGCTGAAGAGGCTGCGCACCCAGGAGAAACGCTGGTCGACGACGATGTCGTTCATCGTTGAGCGGGCATTGGAGCCCGTGCCTAGCAGGCGTGGTTCCTCGCGTTCACCGTGCAAAACGACGACAGCTTGGAAATGATTGCAGCCCAAAATGATCCCCGCACGTCATACATCCTCAAGAGCCAGGACTTCGAGGCGACGATAAAGATCTCGAAGCTGCACTACAACATGATCCTGCTCGACTGCGGAACCGACCACCTTGTCGATCAGAGAGCTGATCCCACGTATCCGGGCCACGCTGGCCTCTGGCCGCGACGACGAGCTGGTGGACGACACCCTCGACGAAGACGGACCGCGGCCGTATTCACTTGCGCCACTTAGAGGTACACCGTTTATCCTGGACGCCACCCTGAAAACGTTGGGCGTCGACTACGGCGAGCAACTCATACTGTGTAAGTTGCCGCCCGGCCTGGCTGCACCGCCGGTGGTCGAGGACATCGCCGACGCCTCGGCGATCCATTCGGCCATCCAGGCTGACCTACACGTTACGCGCCGAGAACAATGTGGGAGCCCGCAAGACTGTTCCCCGATCGCTAAACGAGGTTAGGTACATGTCGTTGCGAGCGTCAATACGCGCCGCGGTGGTGAGGTGGATGCTAAAACCCGGGTCGCTTAGCGCCGTGCCGATCGTGGAGCGCAGATTCTCAGAAATTCCCACAACAGCGTAGGCCTCGTTGAGCAGCGCGGTGTCCGTTTCGGCGCGGCCCAGTGCTCGAGCCTCGCACCCAGGAGTGCTTCAGCGTTGGTGGCCGCGATAGGCCCTTGCCCTTGGATGCTTAATTGGTCAAATACTTGCTGCCACAAACCCAAATAGGAGCCGGCTAAACCGTGAGCAACCTGCACTGGACTGATGCAGATAAATAAGGGTAGTCGCGCACCTGGCTGCTAAGCGGCGCTAGCACACGGCGCACGTCATGCCAACGCTTGGCTCGAAAATAGATGACTGGCAGGACCTGGTTGTGCAGCCAGGATCCGGTCGTCGAGCAGCTCGCGGGCACCCGCGTAGTCACCGGTTGCGGCACGGGCGACCGCGCAGGCCATGGCCACTCCATTGGCGCCGTGGGCGTGCAGCTGAATGTACATGCCGATGTCGAACACGAAATCCACAGCGTCCGCGACGAAGTCGGCGACCGACATCAATTCACCGCACGTGCCAATCGTGCGTAGGCGTTTTCGAGGACCTCGCGGCTGACCGCTCCGTTGGCGGCCAGACCAGGCCACCCGTCACACTGGTCGGGATGTTGCGCGGTAAGCCGCTCGAATCCGCTGCGTGCGGCCCGCTTGTCGGCGACCTGGCGGTGAACCGTAGACCTCTGCTCCCATTGCTGCGCAGCTACTGACAAACAAGTCCAGCACGTCGCTGCTGGTCATCGCTTCTCCAGGACCGCGGCCACTTGTTCGCTGACCTTCCTGTTCACCTGGGCAAAACCTGCCTCCGACATGGCCAGCAGCAGTTCGCTGAGCTTGTCACCAGGATAGCGGTCAAACAGGTCCTCGGCGAATGTGGCGGCGTCGACGACCATGCCATCTCCGGCGAACACGATGGCGTTGTCGCCGTCCGGGCAAGCAACCTCCACACGCAGGTGCTCGATATTGCGGCGCGCGGCGTGTATTTGTTCGAGAAACTCACGCCCGCACGTCATTTCGGCGACCACAGCGGGATGCAGTGGGATGTCCATCAAGTGTCGCCTAACGCTGGTGGTGTGGCTATTCGGGGTTGGTGCGCGCCGTCGAGCAAGCAATTAAAATCCTGCACCAACCAGCCAGACCGCGTAACCGAAACTGTCACCTACTCGTGCAGCAGGCCTGGCGACGGAATCGAGGCTGTCAGTTTGTCACACCGCTTGGCGCCCGGAGAAGTATGTCATTTACCCCGGCGGTCCCCAGTACCGGTTGCAGCCTATGGCAAGCTTCGATAGCGAGGGCTATGCGCTCAAATATGTTTCAGTCGGGGAACATACCGGAACCCATTGGGGCGCGCCGTGCCATTTCAATAAAGGTGAAGCTGCTGCCGACGAGCTGGAGCCTGAAGACTTTTTGTCGAGGCCGTACAATGGTTGCTGCGGACCTCGACCAGCTTACTGCGCGCGGGTTTTGGCTTGCGGTTGGCGGCTTCATCAGCGCCGGCGGCACTGGATCGCCTGCAACGGTTTACGCCTTGAGGCCCAAGGTCGTCGCATCTACGACACCCATCTAGACTATTTTGGACTGGGAATCGGACTATATCGGATTGTGTCTTTTGGCTGGTTAGCTGCGCGCCGTCGCCTGTTCACGGATTGGACGGTCGCGGTTTGCAAGGTGACCGCTGCGCCGGCTGCTGGAATTTCCTCGAGGTTCATACCGGGGCGCCGGCCGGGCGGTGACGGGCGCGCTGGTAGGCGACCCGATATTCCTCGACGCTGATGCCGAGGTGCTTTGCGAGTTCGAACGCGTTGGCGTCGGTCAGACCGATGTCGGCGCGTTCGATTCCCCGCAGAGTGGTGGTGGCGATTTTGGCGGCGGCGGCCAGCTCGGGCTGAGTCATTCCTTTGATGACACGCCAGTCGCCAGGGTAGCGCTCGTGGGCAGGGATATTGACGACCTGCTCGATGGCGGTGTCAAGGATGCGCATAACGCGAGCCAGCAGATCCACTTGGGGGGTTCCACGACCAGCTTCCCATGCATGCACGGTCGACTGGCCGACATCGGCGAGGCGGGCCAGGTCGGCGACGCTGATGTCTTTGCGCCGGCGAGCCTCGGCGAAGGCCTGCGGATTGAATCCGCGCAGCACGCGCCGCGTCATACCGGACCTGCAGCGCGGTTCATAGTCAAAAAGATTCACCGAGGTCTCCACTTTTCTGTTAACTTAGCTGTCATAGAATGTTGTCTTATTAAGTTGGAGCGTACGGCGTGATGCGGAGGGATTCGGTGAAACTGCTTCGCACACTTGGCGCAGCGCCCGACACCTCAGATGCCGGCACTTGCCGGCTTTGAGCCTCGTTTCGACGTCATTCCCGCGCTGCGGGCGCATCAGCCGGTCGAGGTTGTTCGGCCGTTGTACTAGTGGGCCAAGTGCCTACGTGATCGCGAGGAAATCCTGCTGGGCGTTGGATTCGACGCGAAACGAGGATGTACGCCGGCATGTGGGTGCCCGAACGTAAAGAGAACGGCGCGGCCATGGACGAGCTACGTCGCATCGCCGGCCCGGACCCCGACATGGCTGGGCTTGCCGCACTGGGGGTCTCGGCATGAGGACGGCCAAGGTAGCGACACCGCGGCGGCCGCGCCAGCACGGGTTCGCTTCGGTGCTGTCGGATGCCCGGCTTAGGCTGTGCGTGGTGCGTGAGTGCCCCGAGGTGCGGGCCCGGCAACGTGGCGGCGCTGTTGACATTCACGCCGATCGGCGCCTACATGACGCCAACATCGACGCGATGAGGGAGCAGTCGTGAGTGCGGTTGTTGGACAACAGAAACAGCGATGGATCAATCACCGCCTGACGGCGCACCGGATGCGTGATCGGGGCCAGTCGCTTAATGCAATCGCCGACATTTGCGGGTCACCAAGCGCTCGGTCAGTCGTTATGTTGCCGCGGCCTAAGCCGCTGGATGTCGAGACCGAGGTTGATTTGGAGTGTCCGGGCGGCTTGGCGCGGTGTTGGGACGGCTGCACCCACATGATGTGCGGCGCCAGACGGTTGCCTTTTTTACCCAGCCTTCGCAACTTCGACCACTACCAGGTTTTGGGTTCGATTCGGGCCCACACCACCGTCGTCAGCGGTGGTGCCGGCCTGCCGACACCACCGGGGCATGCTGTCGAACTTGTTTCGGCAATTCAGGGTTGTCGGCATGTGCATCGCTGTCATGGCGCTTGCTGGCCAACATGACTTCCAAATCCTGACCAAAAGGGCCGGCCGAATGCGGGCCATGCTCAACAGCAGGCGGTTTCGCCAACTAGTCGCGGATCAGTGCGTGGATCTGATCGCCGACCGTGATAGCGGCTACTGGGGGTTGCGGTGGCCTCTGGGCTCGGAATGAGAGGCGTCGCCGTCTCCACAACCCACCGGACCGGTGCAAAAGCCAGGGATGAGCGTTAAGGGTCGGCGATCAGCGACTCACTTGATGGTGGTCGGCCGGCGACCATTGCATCCATGGTGCTTGTTTTGTTAGCGCGGTTGGTGGGCCGGGCGGCGCGCCATCTGGACGCTTGCAATTGCTAGCACGGCGACGCCTTTGCTGTCGGTACACATAAACCCCTGTTGCCCAGATGGTTATCCCTGGTCAACCGACAGTACGCTGCGCCAGCAAACATGTTGTAAAGGTTGCCGAGAGCGGCCCCGCGATCCCTGCCGGCGCAAGCAGTAACGCCAGCAAACAACAAAGTAACGGTGGGGAGCCGTGTCGATCTCAGTTCTGCGGCCGTTGGCGTGGTCCGATGAACCGGTCGACTCGGTAGAGGAAGGGAGGACCGCCGCAGCTGCTACCCCCATATAGGGGTTATGACAACGAAATACAGGGATTAAGAAGACAGATGCCCCCAGGAGGGGGATCTGGGAATCGATCAAAAAGGTCGAATCCTCGGAGCGCCAACTCCGAGTTTCCGAGTTTCGTGAGACCTGAAGCGCCAACTTAGAGTCTCGGTCCCCCATGTGAACAGGGAGAACACCGTGGAAGGTAATTCTCAGGGTACTGCTTACCCTGGACATGATTCAACACAGCCTCGCGGAGTGTCACAAAACCGCTCGGCGAGCTGGGCGAACACAGGACAGTCATGTGTGTGTCGCGACCGCGCAAACCCGGCACGTAAAGGTTGCCGGCACCGGCCTCGAGTCGGCTTTGTCGATGCCGCGCTGGTGCGTGAACGCGTGCAGGCACACGTAGGCCGGCTAGGACTTCGGGGAGCGCGCCGCCACGTGCTAGCCGCAGTGCTTGGGCTGCTGTGTGGCTGGAGCAGAATCACCGACGACCGGGTGGCGCTGAGCCAACTGGTCGATCTGGTCGCGTCAGCCTGTGGGCATCGCTACAACCTCAAGACCATTGGGCGAGCCTTGGCGGACTTGGCCGCCGACGATGTCATCGTCTACCGACCGGCGCAAGGCCGCGGCACCCGGGCATTCATCGCCATCCATGACCGCTTTGTCGGCGACATCGCGGTGCTCGACCGAGACAGTTCGGGCCGGGTCATCACCGCTTACAGCAACCGCCTCGACCATGATTCCGTCACCCTTTCAAGCTGTTCTCCTTATAGAAACCAATCTCATTACCTCCCTACCCTCCGCAACCGAACGCAGCCCCGCGTTACCCGACCGACTGAAGTCGATGTCTCTTCGCAGGAGTTGCGCGACGTGCTGCAAAACCTCCCCGCCCCGATGACGGAACTGCCTAAACACCTGCGGTGGATGCTGGGCAGGGAAATCCGCCAGCGGCTACAAGCTGGATGGCGCCCGGATCAAATCCTCGAGGTGCTCTCAGCGCCGATGCCTACCCAAGTGCAGCGTCCGTGGCGGTTAGCGCTGTGGCGGTTACGGCACAACATGGTTGGCACCGGCCCGCGGCTGCGGCTCCTGCAACAAGCCTGGGACGCGCACGCGGCGGCCGAGGCGAAAGCCGCCGCCGACAACACCACCACACGCTGGTACAGCGACGTGTTTGCAGCGACCAACGCTGATCAGCGTACTGATCTGCTGCGCGCCCATGAGGTGAAGTTCAGGCAGCAGCCCACAGATCCGGTCGCGGCGTTGGCTGGGGCAGGTCGGCGAGCGTCTCAACTGTTCCCAAATCTGCCGTTGGGGGTCGCGTTGGCGCGATGGGCCGCCGAAATCTTGGACAACCAGCCCAAATACGCTGAGGCAGAGCCGAGTCCGGCTGGGGCGGCGAGCAATGACCTGCTGATCGAGTTGGCGATCGGTGGATGCCAGTGCGTGGTGTGCGGATCCCGGCAAGCGATCGCCCGCGCGCAGTTGCCGCTGAAATCATTTGTGTGTGACCAGTGCTGGCCGCTCATCGCCGCTGAACTGGACGAGCAGGGCACCGGTGTCGACGACTGGGTGGCGGCGTGACCGATCTAGACAACCGTCGCACCGGTGCGCGGCCGCGGCCGGCCACGCGCCCAGGCCCACACCGACCTGGAAGATGCCCGTCACCACCGTAGGACCTCGATGCCGAACAGTCAGTGCTGGTCGGAATGCTGCTGAGCAAGGACGCGATCGCCGACGTGCTCGAAAAGCTGCGACCAGCAGACTTTTACCGGCCCAACCACCAAGCCATCTACGCGGCCATCCTGGATCTGTACGGGCGCGGAGAACCTGCGGTTATGGTTGCGGCAGAGCTCGACCGGCGCGGTCTGCTACGTCGCATCGGCGGCGCCCCCTATCTGCACACCCTGATCTTCATGGTGCCCACCGCCGCCAACGCCGGCTACTGCGTCGGAATTGTCGCTGAAAAGAAAGGCGGTGTTGCGCTGCCTGGTGCAAGCCGGCATCCGGGTAGTCCAGTACGGCTACGCCGGCGCCGAAGGCGCTGATGTGGCCGAGGTCGTCGACCGGGCACAAGCCGAGATCTACGACGTCACCGACAACCGAGGCAGCCAGGACTACACGCTGCTGGGCGATCTACCGCAAGACACCATGGACGAGATCGACGCCATACATTCCGGCTCCGGGCGCACCCACAGCGTACCGACCGGTTTCGTCGAGCTCGACGAGGTCACCACCGGGCTGCACGGCGGGCAAATGATCATAGTCGCCGGCAGACCCGGCCAAGGCAAAACCGCACTAGCAACTCGACATTATGCGATCCTGCTCCATCAAACATGGTACGGCCAGCGTCATCTTCAGCCTGGAGATGAGCAAATCAGAAATCGTGAGCGGCTGATCCGGGCCAAAGCGCGCCGGCTCAAACATAAAGGCCGAGTAATGGGTTTGTTGTGTGGCGCAAGCTGCGCGGCGAGGTAAAATTCTCACAGGGCTCTTTAGGGCTCTTCAGCAGATCGGAGTGCTCCGCATGACTACCCAGACCGAGCAAATCGTGTCTGAGGACCAGGCCGCCCAGGCCAAGTCCCAAGTCGGCGTGCAAGCTAAGACATGGTGCTACTCGCTCCAGCCCAGCACACAGGCCGCTGTCAACTTTGTGAACTTCCCCTCCGGCGCAGCAGGCCAGGGAGGCGGTTTTCAGCGTAAGGGACAACGGCCAAGTCGATGCGTTCGCGTTCTTCTGAGCCCGACACAACTCAGAGACTCTGCGTGGCCGCCGCCGAAAGTTGTCGACGGCGGCACCAGGGGTTCGTCGAGTGTGGTCCGGCTGGAGCCCGCTTAGGCTCATTGCTTCCCCCTCGCGCGGCTCGGCGGCTCAACACACAACCCGTGGTGCACCTAAGGAAAGGTAATTTGTCGTGATACAGCCAGGAAATTCCGCTGGATCCAAACCGGCACAGACGACCGGCCGCTACGTGGTCGTATTTGCAGACGATAGCCCAGTCGCCCCTGCACGTGCTCTTCAGTCGATCGCGGGCATGTCGAATGTGGTTCGGAGCGGCGACTTTGAGGCCCACGCGATGGATCTGGAGCGGACCCGGGCCACTGAAGGCACCGTGTTTGACGCGCTCGGCGTTGCTGTGGTGAGCGCGGACCCCGACCAACTCACCGCACTCCAGACGGCGTCGTCAACGCCGGAGACAATCCGGGCTGTCGAGCCTGAACTTGTCCATCACGTGTTAGCGGATTCAGCGGGGCCATCGATCGATTACATGCGCGGCTACCGCGACGGCGTCACCGACCTGAGCGGGCGAATCAACGACACCACAGCCCCGCTTGCGGCCGCGCTGCCCGCATTTCAGGACACCGCACAGTTCACATGGGGATTGCAGGCCACCGCGGTGAGCACGTCACCACGATCTGGTCACGGCGTGAGCGTCGCGGTCCTCGACACTGGGTTAGACCTGAGCCATCCGGACTTTGCCGGTCGCCCGATCAATGCCCAGTCGTTCGTCGCTGGAGTCGGCCCCCAGGACGGACACGGGCACGGCACGCATTGCATTGGCACCTCTTGCGGGCCGCAAACGCCCCCGGATACCCGCCGATACGGCGTCGCATACGGCGCGGACATCTACGTCGGAAAGGTGCTCGACGACAGCGGGTCCGGCGTCGATCAGGGAATTCTTGCCGGGATCAACTGGGCCGTCACTAACGGTTGCAATATCATTTCGATGTCGCTCGGCGCCGACGTCCCGCAAGTTTCTCGAGCCTATGAGCGTGTCGGGCGTCGTGCCCTCGCGGCGGGGACACTTATCGTCGCCGCGGCCGGAAACAACGCGCGCAGGCCCGGCGACCCCGGCTTCGTCGGTGTACCCGCAAACAGCCCGTCGATCATGGCGGTCGGTGCGCTGGACTCTCAGTTGAACATCGCCTCGTTCTCGGCTCGCAGCAACCCAGTCAACGGCGGCCAAGTCGACATCGCAGCACCGGGTGTTGCCGTGTATTCGTCTTGGCCAATGCCCACCCGCTACAACACCATCAGCGGAACCAGCATGGCCACCCCGCACGTGTCCGGCATCGCTGCCCTGTGGGCGGAGGCCACCGGCCAGCACGGATTAGCCTTGTGGGGCTCGCTCGTGCAGCACGCACGCCGAATACCGGTGCTTTCCGTCGACGTCGGATCCGGGTTAGTTCAAGCGCCGCAGTAACGGAGCGACCGTGGTTCCACCAACTATCGAAATCACCGTGGCGGTCGACGATGAACACCTCGGTAACGCCATCACCGACGTAGTAACGGAGTTGCGCGCTAACGGCATGCAAGTCAATGAAGTTCACGCCGCTATCGGTGTGATCTCCGGATCGATCGAGGAAGCCTCCGCCCAGTCTCTCGAAACCATTCCCCGGGTAGCGTCGGTCGAGCGTTCCCACACCTACCGACTACCACCTCCCGACTCTGCTACACAGTAGTGATATGCGGGCCTAAGCCGGGGCCTTGCTCGTCGCGGTTAATCTGTGTCATCGCTCGTCGCGGTTAATCTGTGTCATCAAGTCCATTGATGGCGGATGATCGGGTTTCCCGAGTGACAGAACGGTTGTCGATAAGGCCAACCGTCACATCAGCAGAGCAACCGGTGGCATTGATCAGGCGTACGCGTCAGGCAACCGCGGCAGCGGTTGCGCCAAGTGGAAAGCCGATCGTGACGAGGTGAATACAATACGCTAATCGCGTAAGCGATTAGCGGGGCTAGCTAATTTCGGGCGGGCTTGCCCGGCCCGAGGGAAAGGGGTTAAGAGCCGACGCAGTCGGCTCCAGAG
>NZ_LR655728.1:0-21146 GCF_902168065.1 Mycobacterium tilburgii
GGTTGCGGGCTACCCGCACAACGTCGTCGCACAACTCCTTGGGATAGGGCTTGCCATGGTGACATCCTTCCAGCCCGCCCACCCTGGGCAAGCGATCTCGGTTGTCACCCATCCGTGCAACAGACCCGACCGGTGCGCGGCGTGATGCTTCGAAGGTGGTTGGAAGTGTCATTAGGGCGCCATCCGAATTCCGGCAGAGCTACCATGCCCGGTTGTTTCCCAGCCTCGCGCCAGTCACCAACACACAGCACACTCCCGACGGCACTGTTGTTCGCATGCGAGGGAGGAAGCCGATCCTATGAACATTTTTATCATCCACAACGAGGAAGCCGAGCAGCTAGACTATCTGCTTCCTCGCGCTGAAGGTCTCGTGAAGGCTGTAGGATCGTGCACACTGGCGCTAATCGGACCCGAGGAGCGTAGTGCAGAAGCAGAATCTGGTCCTGAACAACATGAGCAACCGACTGCGAAGGGCGAAAGACGCGGCTCGGCTATTCTCGGAAAATGCAACGAAGCACGCCCGTGCCTAATAAACGAACAACAAATATAAAAATCGGTCTAAAGATGTTTATGCAGATGATCCATATCAACGACCGATAACCATTGAGCAAGATGTGATGACTGGCCACGCTGAATTCTGGCGGCTAATTTTCGAGGATGGTAATTTGGCGATTGTTATGGAGAGCGATACCGTATTTCGCGAAGAGTCCATTGTTAAGCTTGGTTATTTTTAACCACCTGGCTCAACAGAGACCGACACAACGATAAGGTATTCTATATTGATGTCGCAGGAGGCTGAGATAGGTGCTAAATTCTCAATTTGTGGTGCTTTGAAAAGTGTGGACTGGACCACCATGCTATGGCAGCCGTCGGAGAAAATGTCGTTAATATTATGCGCATTCACACCGAGCCGCCCATCCTGTTCCATGGCTCAGCCTCAGGCGCTTACCAGCCATGGGCAGCAAATTTATAGCGCTCCGAGTTGTTACAAGTCAAAATTCCGTCAACTTAATATGTGCCCATACATATGACCTCGGATTTTCCGAATTACTCAAGAGCAAACGATTACTCCCACGCGACTTTCACGACCTGGAGGTTTGATTTGGCCTCGCTTGAACGACTCCAATGTTTTTAGCAGCCGTAGCAGGCTCCGCGAGGGGCTGCCGATGACCGGACTAAGTTGTCCTAACATTCCGTATGGATGAGTGGGACAGCGACGTATCGTACTCTACACCCCGCACTGGCAGCTTCGGGTCGAGCCACGGGGCGAGATGTGCGAGGCCAGCGGTCGCTGCGGGCAGCTTCGATCGCAAACTCCGCTGTCACCCTTGTCCAACATTCCGGAAAGCCGAACAACGGCCAAACACGCTGCGGCGTTAAAGACTTGGGCAGCGACCCATTACGCCATCTGAACCAGCTGTCACCGCGACCCGCAAACTAACTGGCCTCAACAGTAAAGTATCGCGAAAATGACTTGTTAGCTAAACGGCGCGGAAGCGGTTGCTCGTAGGCTGGCGCAGGCGCCCGTGGCCACTGGATCGAAAGTGCAATGAAGGGTTCCTTTTGAAGATCTCGGTTATCGGATGCGGTTATGTTGGTCTGGTCACGGGAGCCTGCCTAGCGGACAGCGGCAACGACGTCGTCTGCGTCGATGTCGACCACGACAAAATCGAGCTACTACTTGCGGGCGGGGTACCGATTTACGAACCCGGCCTGGCCGAGCTTATATCGAGGAACCGAGAAAACGGGACCCTCGATTTCACAATTGATATGCGGCGTGCGGTAGAACACGGAGACGTGATATTCATCGCTGTCGCGACACCCATGAGCGAGAGTGGCGAACCTAATCTCGCCCATGTCTACTCCGTAGCAGAAGACATCGGCTCGTACATGGACCACTACCAGGTCGTAGTCGACAAGTCGACTGTCCCAGTCGGTACTGCCGATGAGGTTCGCGCGATAATACGCAAGAAGACAAGGCATGCCTTTGACATCGTCTCAAACCCAGAGTTTCTAAAAGAAGGTACGGCGATCACCGACTTCGTCAAGCCCGACCGTGTTGTAGTCGGGAGCGACTCAAAACGCGCTCTCGACATCATGCGCGAACTCTATGAGCCATTTTTGCGCACTTTCCACCCGCTGATCACTTTGGATATCCGAAGTGCTGAGATGGCAAAATACGCCGCCAACTGTTTCCTCGCGACCAAGATTTCATTTATAAATGAAATCTCCAATCTATGCGAGAAGACTGGAGCTGATATATCGGCGGTTCGAGAAGCTATCGGTGCGGACGCCCGCATCGGCTACGAATTTCTGTTTCCTGGCGTTGGTTATGGCGGGTCGTGTTTGCCCAAAGATGTTCAGGCCCTAATACATACTGCCGCCGATCTGGGCTCAGATATGCGGCTCCTGCGTGCGGTCGAGCACGTCAACTGCGAACAGAAGGCTGCCCTGGTGTCAAAGATTGTCAGCCACTTCGGCCGCAAGTCCGCGAATTGTAGCGATGATCTTTCCCGGCTACGCATCGGTCTGTGGGGCCTGAGCTTTAAGCCGCAAACGGACGACATGCGCGAGGCCCCATCTTTGGTCATCGCCAAGAGATTGGTAGAGCTCGGGGCGAGTGTTAGAGCTTTCGATCCGGAAGCGGCGAACCAGGCGAAGAACGCGCTTGGAGACTCAATCGAATATGCAACCAATATGTACGAGGCCGTCGAGGACGCCGACGCCCTACTTTTAGTGACCGAGTGGAAGCACTTCCATCGGCCGTCTTGGCAGCGCGTCAAATCGGTCATGCGTGGCCGTGTCGTCTTCGACGGTCGAAACATCTATGATCCAAAGCGCCTACGGGCCGAGGGCTTCGAGTACTACGGCATGGGCAGGAACTAGGGGGAGGACACCACGTGAGAGCCCTCGTCGCAGGTGCCGCTGGGTTCCTAGGCTCCCACCTATGCGATCGCCTTCGTCGCGAAGGTACCGAAGTCCTTGGGATCGACAACTTCTTCACGGGGAATCGGGAGAACATCACGCACCTAGAAGGCGATCTTGGGTTCAGCTTTTTCGAGCACGACATCACTCGGGTGATAGATGTCAAGGCGGCCGGCCCCGTGGATGTCATATACAACATGGCATGTCCGGCGTCGCCGTTGACCTATCAGCGGGACCCGCTGTATACCCTCGACACCAATTACATCGGAACAAGAAACCTTCTGGAACTGGCGCGGGAGAATAGCGCGACAATACTTCAATCGTCGACCAGCGAAGTGTATGGCGATCCCGAAATTCATCCCCAGGTCGAGAGCTATCGAGGTAACGTCAACTGCTTTGGCACGCGGAGCTGCTACGACGAAGGCAAACGAATTGCCGAGACGTTGATGCTCGAATACGCGCGTCGATACAAGCTCCAAATAAAGGTCGTCCGCATTTTCAACACGTATGGTCCGAGGATGGATCAGGGAGACGGCCGAATCATCTCAACGTTCATCGCACAAGCCCTGCGGGGCGAACCGATCACCGTCTTTGGAGACGGCAGTCAGACTCGATCATTTTGCTACGTCGACGATCTCGTCGATGGGCTCGTGAGAATGGCTACCAGCGACCCGTCGCTCACCGGGCCCGTCAACCTTGGCAACGCCACGGAGCTCACCGTCTTGGAGACCGCCAGGGTGATCAAGGAGATCACTAATTCACCCTCGGCGATTGTCTACAAGTCCTTACCGTCTGACGACCCACAAAAACGCAAGCCGGACATTACACTCGCCGAGTCCGCACTCGGCTGGCGTCCTGAGATCCCCCTCGAATCAGGTATCGCGCGGACAATTGAATATTTCGAAGACAAGATTCTGAGAAGCTCCCCCAAGAACTCGTGATCATGGGCATTTAGAATATCGGCCAGACGCAGGAACATTCGAGCGGGCTATCCGGAACAGCAGCGCAAGGATTGCCACGAATCCTCGTTACCCCCTGTCGCTCGATCAGGGGGCTACGACACGCTCATCAGAGAATCACAGAAATCGAATACGCCACATACGCCTTTCAAACCGATTTGCCCACAGACTTGCAATGCAACGGCTAAGGTGCTCCAGCCTCTATCGGGAGAAGATCCTCTTAGGCTGCGCCAGAAAGTCAGACTCGAGGACGCTCAGGCCTCAACCCGCCAAGACGAACGAGTCCAGATCCGGACAGCCTGCAGCGCTGCTCATTCGCCTATCCACACCTAAGCCGCACCTAGGCGAATTTTTGAAAGTTGTCTTGCACGTTGTGCCGAACAGCCGTAACAAACCACACGTTCTGGTTATCCTGCTTAGGGGCTTGCTGCTGTCGTCGGCGAAGTAAGCAGGAATCGGATGTACAGTGCCGTATCTGGAGGACCAACGCGTGCCAGTACATGTGACCGGAATCCGATCGGTCGACACAATGCCTTCAAATCTCTACACCTGATGGGAGCAGGGCCTCGTATGCCCGCGCCGCTGACCACCACTATCAAATGTCGATTGTGCGGTGACCCCGGCGCAGTCGAGTTTCTAAATATCGGAAGGCAATCGCTTGCGAACAAATATCCTACGGACGCAGATTATTCCAACAAATAATTTTACCACTTAAAGTATTTTTTGCCTAACTTTTAAAAACGTGCAACTTGGCACCATCATTTCGCGGGAGAGGATGTTCAACTACTACTACTACCACCACCACTTATACTCAGTAAACCGCGGACTGGTCGAGCACTTCGAAAGTCGGGACCAACAGCTGGCATCAGTGCGCTTTGTCGTCGATGTCGGATCTAACGATCGCATCCTCCTGAAACCTCTTCAGCAACGGGGGCGAAGGCACTCGGCGTGGAACCTTAGCTCAACGTATCAAAAATCGCTAATTATCACGGCCTTGAGACAGTTACAACCATCTTTAACGTTCAGGCCGCCGAGAAGATTAAAGCGTCCTACGGAGAAGCAGACGTAATAGTGGCCAGTAGTATCTTTACTCATCTTGAGAATCCTGGTAAATTTATTGAAGCTGTCAAGCGATTGTTAACGGAAAATAACACATTTATCATCGAGGTTGAATACATCGGAACGATTCAAGCGACGTTGCAATTTGAGCACTTCTATTTAGATCGAGTCTTCTATTATTAGCTCACGTCCATCGTAAAAACTATTTGCCGCGCATAGCATGCCGATCTCCGACGCCAGCGAAATTACACCGCACGGCGGATCCCTACAGGTGAAAGTGTAGCGAGCGGGCAGGCAATCCACTACCTCTGAAGACACGCTCCGCATTCCTCGCGCGCGAAGAAAAGAGCTGACATTGACAACCTTACACGAGTTTCAGATGAATGTGGACGTTCAGATTTCGGCTTTCAAAAATTAGGTAGCTAAATACCGGAAAGCCGGTCTGCGAATTGCCGATTATGGTTTTCCAGCGCGAGTAAAAACGATATACAATTACGGTTACAGTGGACCTGGCGAAATTTAGTTCACCGTCGATGACAGCCCGTTAAAACAAAACAAGTTCACTCCGGGTACACACATACCAATTGTCCTGAGAAGCTTCTTAGACGAGGATAGACCTGACGTACTTGTCCTCTTTGCATATTAATACTTAGACGACATCAAGAAGAAAACCGGTGGAGAATACCGCTATATAAAACCCATCCCACCGTCAGAACTAAAATAACTAAGAAGGTCTCTCGCATACCCAAACATTTCATCATTCACCGCTATACAGAGGCGATTGTCAAGGGGCTCGGCGATGACGCTCATCTGCTTTCCGGACGAACGGTACTTTTGAGTGGCGGGACAGGCTTCCTTGGCAAGCACTTTCTCCGTGTATTCAAGCGGCTTAACGACACAATCTTAGAAGAGCCGATGACACTACATGGGACGGATTGCAAACACGTACATTTTGCTACACGACGGATGCGATCACTTGGAGATTTTAAAGGTGCTTCTCAATGGGCGGCGCGGCGAACCCTATAATATTAGTAATACGACCAACGAAATCTCCACGCTCAGCCTAGCTGAATTATACGGAAATCTTGTTCCAGCCTCAGCCTTTCAGCACATCGACTATCCCAATTCCTACCCAGCGGGCGAGCCTCAGCGTCGCTGCCCTGACCTGTCTAAGGCCCAGGTGTAATTGAACTACCAACCACAAGTCGATATTCAAGAGGGACTGACAAATTATCTGGGCGAAAGACCAGGACGCTTATCGGAAGACTGTATGCGAATCGCTGTTATCGGCCGCGGTAAATGGGGGGAGATCATTGTTCGTACGCTCATGGCCATGAGTGACATTGAGCTAATCGACGAATCCAAGGACCTTGATTTCATTCTGCGTAAGGGGCCTGCTAGGGTCCTCATCGCGACACATTCTATAACCCACGCCCAGGTTGCATTTCCGTTTATAAGATTTGGCATACCGAAATTTATTGAAAAGCCGATGGCCACATCACAGGCCGATGCTATCCGTATCCGTGAAGCTGGGTCACGTTCGGGTGCGCCCGTTATTGTAGGGCACATTTAACTGCATAATCCAGCGTTCGAGGCCACCAAAAGTCTTCTTTCCGAAATTGAGCCTGTGCAAGCGGTGTTTTGGGAGGGAATTAACAATTATCAGCGTGCTGATTCGTCGGTATTATGGGAGTGGCTCCTTTACGCGCTCTCGATGAGCCGTGCGCTGATTGACGGGGAACCTAATTCAGTGCAATTGTGGTGTATCGGCGAAGACTCGGAGTCGAAAGCGGCAGTAGCTAATTTTGTGATCAAGGGGATACCGCTGATCGCGAATGCGAGTTGGATCTGGTCACTCAAAGAGTCATAGCATGACCGTTGTGGACGAAAACAGTTCTCTCACTTTCAACGATATCGCTGAACGAAAACTCGTACTCTGCAGTTACGCAGGCACATCATACCCCACCTTGGTTCAGAACGCCCGCTGACGCGCGAAATTCGTGCGTCCATACACGTACTGCGCGGGAGAAACCTGGATCCGCGCCAGCTTGAATCCGATGTTGCGATCGTGCGCGCGATTGCAGCGGCCGAAGAATCTGCAGAAATGCTGGTCGGTTGGTCGAGATCGATGATTTCCGATTGTGACTGACTAACACCTCGTCGCTCTCGTTGTGCGAAATTAGAGTCACAGTTAGAGTGTTGGTAGGAAATGCGTGCAGAACCACTACGGGTCGCGACTAGCTTACTCTCAGTCGCGGATTACTCTCACACTTCGGACAGTGGGAGACAACCCGCACCACACTCTTCGTGGATCATCTGCATTTCGCTGACACACCGGGGAAACCCTGCAACAATGGTACAGTGGCAACGAACATCCCGATCATTTTTACGATCTTCAACCGCCCGGACACCACGTATGAGGTATTTCGGACGATCAGGGCCGCTAAGCCGGATCAACTCCTTGTGATCGCCGATGGCCCTCGCGCGGATCGGCCCGGAGAGCCTGACCTGTGTGCCGCGACACGAGCGATCATCGATGAAGTCGACTGGGACTGCGACGTCCAAAGGAACTTTGCACCAACAAATCTGGGTTGCCGCCTACGCGTTTCCTCCGGGATCACCTGGGCGTTCGATCTCGTCGATAAGGCGATACTCCTCGAAGACGACACCGTGCCATCCGCGTCATTCTTCACGTATTGCGCTGATCTCCTCGATCGGTATGAAAATGACGAGCGGATCATGATGGTCTCGGGGAACAACTTTCTGTTCGGACACGCTCCTTCCGCCACTAGCTACTACTTCTCCAGGCATCCGCACGGGTGGGGCTGGGCGACATGGAGGCGAGCATGGTCGAAATACGATCTCAACATGACCAACTGGCCCGAGATCAGACGCCGAAAGCTCTTTGACCAGTATCTTCCCACGGCGAGCGAGCGTTCCTACTGGAAGTCTCTCTTTCAGAGCGTTTACGACGGCAACATCGATACTTGGGATTACCAGTGGGTCTATACGATCTGGGCGAACTCGGGCCTCAGCATTGCTCCTGCCCGAAATCTTGTGCAGAACATCGGCTTTCATTCAGCAGCGACGCATACGACAGGCGACACTGTCTACTCTTCGCTGCGGGCCGAGGACCTGGACTTTCCCCTCAGCCACCCCCCAACCGTCCTGGCAAGCAGTGACAAAGACGCGCTCGAGTCGAGGCTGCGGGTTGCTGGGTCAAACGCGCTCGGGTATCCGTTGACGAGGTACGCGGCTTATTTCGCCAGGTTCCTCGCCGGAGGGGCTGCGCGTGCGCGACGTAGCCAGGTTAGCTAACGCGGCCTGCTCAAAACTTCCGGGCGATGTTCACAACGCTCGCGTCTTGCTTTAGGAGGGTGACTAGGTAACCTTCGCGGTCTAGGAGGTCAACCGATGGTGGGAGTCGACGCGCAGTACCACGTAGACATTCCCTCGAACTCATCATCGCTACGGAGCTGGCGTGGGTGTCCGTCGCCGTCGAGGTCGCGGGTAACGCTTTGAAAGGATTTGATGACTTGCGGTGCCGTATCTGCAATTCCAGCAGCACGCTGGCGTTCACCCACAAGGTGCTGAACAAATATGATTGCGACTTTTACTTCTGCGCAAAGTGCGGTGGGCTGCAGTCAGAAGAGCCTTACTGGCTAGATGAGGCGTACTCAAGTCCTGTGGCGGCGGCCGACACCGGTGTTCTTTGGCGGAATCTATACCTTGCTCGCGTCACGTCGGTGGTGCTGTATTTCCTGTTCGATCGCCGGGGGCGCTTTCTGGACGCGGCTGGAGGCTACGGCATTTTCACCCGCTTGATGCGGGACGCTGGCTTTGACTATTATTGGACTGACAAATACTGCTCCAACCTAACCGCGCGAGGCTTCGAGTCAGATGCGGTCCCAACGGAACCGTACACGGCAGTCACCGCGTTCGAAGTAATGGAGCACTTGCCCGACCCCGTCGGATTCGTTGCCGAGCTACTAGAGAACACTGGTACTGACACAATCATTTTTACAACCGAGCTCTTCGCCGGCGAACCGCCGGCCCCCGACGAATGGTGGTATTACGCTTTCCCCACCGGGCAGCACATAACTTTCTTTCAACGATCGACGCTGGAGCTTATTGGAAATCGATTCGGCTTGCGCTTCTACAGCTCCGGAATGCTACACGTCTGGACGCGAGCAAAACTGAACCCACTTGCGTTCCGCCTGCTGACCTCGCCGAGTGCGGTGAGTCTTCTCAATGGATTGCCACGCCGGGCCCTCGGATCCCGGACTATGGCTGACCATGAGAGGCTGATACAGACCAGTGGGGAGTAGAACATCCCATACGACGTCCCGCTCATAGACCGGACGTCGAACAGATAATAGAGAAGGCGGGATGAGAGCGCTCATCTGCGGCATTTCGGGCCAAGACGGCGCCTACCTTGCGCGTCTGCTACTCGACAGGGGCTACGAGGTATTCGGCACTTCACGCGACGCGCAGATCGGCCGCTTTGGGAATTTGGTGCGTCTTGGAATCCGCGATCGCGTGCACCTGGAATCGATGTCAGCTAATGATTTTCGCAGCGTAGTCAATGTGCTTCGAAGGACTGATCCCCAGGAGATCTACAACCTGGCCGGACAAAGCTCGGTCGGTCTCTCGTTCGAGCAGCCGGTCGAAACGCTTGAAAGCATCGCTCTGGGCACGGTGAATTTGCTCGAAGCAATACGCTTTTTGGACGTCCCAATCCGCTTCTACAGTGCTGGCTCAAGCGAATGTTTCGGAGACACCCAAGGCCGTGCCGCCAACGAAGAGACCCCCTTCCGACCACGCAGCCCATACGCCGTGGCAAAGAGCACAGCACATTGGCTGGTTGCGAACTACAGGGCCACGTATGGTCTACATGCCAGCACAGGGATATTGTTCAATCATGAATCCCCTTTGCGTCCAGAGCGTTTCGTCACCATGAAAATTGTGGCAGCTGCAATTCGAATCGCCACAGGCGAGCAATCACGGCTGACGCTCGGGAACATTCACATAAAGCGCGATTGGGGATGGGCGCCCGAATACGTCGACGCAATGTGGCGGATGCTTCAGCAGCCCACTGGCTCCGACTTTGTGATTGCGACGGGCGAGAGCCACACCCTCCAAGAGTTCGCGCAGGCTGCATTTAGCCACGTAGGGCTCGACTGGCAACAGCACACAGACCTTTCAGAGGAGCTACGGCGCCCTTCGGATCTCGACGAAGGTTGCGGAGACGCCTCGAGGGCGCGGGAAGTTCTCGGCTGGACAGCAACGTACCGCATGAGCGACGTCGTTAAGGCGATGGTCGAAGCCGAGCGGGACCGGGTGCGCCGCGTATGAAAGTCGCCTTCGATCACCAGGTCTTCTCTTTCCAGCGATATGGAGGCGTTTCGCGGTATTTCTTCGAACTTGCTACCCGACTGCCCTCCTATGGCGTGTCGGAAGTGCGCGTCGTAGCCCCGTTGCACGTCAACAACTACCTCAAGGGTGAATCCGCGCGTCCGCTGACAAACGGTAGATACGTGAGCGCGCTGCCGTACGCGATCGCAGGAACTCCTATAGTTCCCCTACTGGATCAGTTGGCGGCACCGCTGGCCTGGCGGAAAACCAACCCGGACATTATCCACGAAACCTACTTCACGCCCAAGCCTGTCGGCAGGGGCCGCCGCCGCGTCGTGACGGTCTACGACATGATCCACGAGATATTTGCCGACGAGTTCCCCGACGCCATGCACGTAACCGCCGCCAAACGTGCGGCGGTCGATCGCGCCGACCATGTGATCTGCATTTCGGAAAATACGCAGCGCGACCTCGTCCGTCTGTTCGGCGTTGATCCAGAACGAACGAGCGTTGTCTATCTGGGTCACTCAATAAGCCGAACGGCAGACGTCGAGGTCGAGCATACCGGTAACAGCAAGCCCTCGCTCCTATATGTTGGAAATCGCCAAGGCTACAAGAACTTCAAGCTCCTATTGCAGGCTTATGCCGACTCACCGATTTTGCGCGAATTCGAACTTATTGCGTTTGGCGGGCACGCACCCCTGCCCGACGAGCGGGAAGAGATTCGGCGATGGGGAGTTGCTGATCTGGTCCACTTCGAGACGGGATCCGATCAGGCGTTGGCCGCACGTTACCGAGCAGCTGCCGCGTTCGTCTGCCCCTCTCGATACGAGGGCTTCGGACTTCCCCCGCTCGAGGCCATGAGCTATGGCTGTCCGGTGGTATGTAGTACCGAGGGTTCGATTCCAGAGGTGGTCGGGGACGCCGGGTTGTATTTCAACCCCTCAGATCCCGAGGATCTGCGTGGAACTCTGGAACGCGTAGTGACGTCGGAGGAATTGCGGGCAGATCTACGCACACGCGGCTACCACCGCGTCGACACGTTCTCCTGGGATAAGTGCGCGGCCGCGACGGCAGATATCTACCGACAAATCGTTTGAGGACTTGGGTTGTCAACGCGGGAAGCGGCCAACAGCAGACCCCTTCCGGTCCTCAGATTACACATCGTTTAAGACGATAGTGGACGTGGTAACGCCTCATCAGAGGTAGAAGCCTGATGGGTCGAGAGCAAATGTCTGCTACAGCCACACGTTCGATCCTCGACGAGGTTGACTGGGACTGCGAAGTCCTGAGGAACTTCTCGGAAACCAATTTGGGCTGCCAGCGTCGGACCTCCTCAGGCCTCACCTGGGCCTTCGGCCTCGTCGACAAGGCAATAATACTTGAGGACGAACTGCATCCCGTCCGCCTCATTTTTCGTCTACTGCGAAGACCTTCTCAGCTACGGGGCTGATGACCGCGTCATGATGATCTCGGGCAACAACTTCTTCTTTGATCAGAATCCGGTGGAGCATAACTATTACTTTTCGCGGCATGCGCACGTTTGGGGCTGGGCCACCTGGAGGCGAATCTGGACGAAATTCGACCCCGAGATGGCCCATTGGCCGGATATTTAAAGACAGACACCTCTTCGACCGCTATTTCGCTACGACTCTCGACCGGCTACTACTGGGAGTCCAGTCTTGCAATATCTTTACGAGGGCAAGATCGACAGTTGGGCCCTACCAGTGGACCTACAGCATGTGGGCCAACTCGGGTCTCAGCATCGCGCCAGCCCGAAACTTGGTACGAAATATTGGCTTCCACGATGAGGCCCCCCCCCCCATACGAAATGGGACCCTGTGTACTCTTCGCATGCGTCGCTAGCCAGCAAAGAATTGGACCTGCCTCTTACCCATCCGGCGATTCTTCTCGCGAGCTCTGACAGAGACAAGCTCGAGGCAAAAATCCGGGCTGATCGGGCGAAGGGTTCCAAAAGGAGGCAAACAAATACGCAGCCCTGCTCAAGGTGCCAGTGAGGCGCGCTACGAGACGAGGGAACTGGCCAAATCCCGCAAGGCTCACTCCCCGTGTATGAACGTGGTACACCTACGAGCAACAGCTGGTCCGCCTGGCGTCTCGCGCCTTGCGGAATCGGGGCAAGGCTAAACACGGACACGCCCTGCAGACCAAATGCGGGGAAGGTCCGGCTACCGGTGTGGCCGCGTTCTGCATCAAACCATGCGAAGTCGATTGGTTCGCACATGATCCGGCCACAGGGCGACGTCCTGTTTGAGCGCTTTGAGATCCTCCCGATCCTCAATCCGGTGTGCTGATTCACATTCACGACATCTTCAGCCCGAAGGACGACCTGTACGAGTGGGTACAGTCAGTCTGCTTCTGGAACGAGCAGTATCTGCTCGAGGCGTTCCAGTGCTATAATTTAGAGTTCACAATAGATTGGGGTGCTGAACTTTTTGAAGCACCACTACCCGAACGAATTAACCGCGGTCTTCCCAGTGTTTGCGGGCCCAACTCGAATCCCGCGAGCACGGCTCGTTCTGGCTCAGGCGGGCGTAGCCAACCCCGCGTTGCTCACCGCCGGACGCGTTGCTTACCGTCGGAAGACGAAAGCCAAAGCCGTGAAGTAGTATTCACACACGCGCAGATAGGAACGCGACAGTCGGCGCCCGCCCAGCGGGTAGCGGCCATGCATGTCCCACATGCGACGGAGATCGTCGAAGACCTCATTGGGTGCGCGATTCGTGCCGACTCCGTTGGTGTCGAAATCACACAGCACGCGCCGGAGCGTCACCGGCGCGCGCAGCAAGGCGGCACGGAGGATGAATTCCTGGTCGGCGGCGATCCCGAAGTCGAGGTCGTAGCCGCCCAACTGCTTGATGACCGATGACCCGTAAAACGAGGCTTGATGCGGGATCACCTGCCAACCGGCGAGGAACTTGCGCAGACTGAAAGGCATCGGGCTGCGCACCCGCCCTAGACCGACGAGATTGTCCATCCCGTAGCCCCAGACCTCGCGGGCGGACCCGTGCCGTGAGATCGCGTCAACCGCGTCAGCCAACGCATCGGGGTCGGAGAAGCAATCGCTGGAGTGCATGAACCACAACAGATCTCCCGACGCCCGGGCGATGCCTTGATTCATCGCGTCATAGCGTCCGCTATCCGGCTCGGACTGCCAGTGGGCAAAGGCCGGTTCCACGCCGGACAGGTACTCAACGACCTCATCGCCGGATCCTCCGTCGATGACGATGTGCTCGATGCGCCCCGAGTAGCGCTGGGCTCGCACGCTGTCCACGGTGCGTTTCAGCCCGTCGAGGTCCTTGAGGGTAATCGTTATCACCGACACGGTGGGAGCTGATGTCACGGGTCTCCCTCTCGCGCAGGTTTCGCTGCTCGACGCGACAACATGATCCCGACCTCCGCGTGCCTGCGAAACCTTCCCGCACCGGTGCATCGGCCCACCCCGCGCGTCCCCCATACCCTCGGCGGGAAGCCCTGCTGATTCCGGTATCGATCACATTAAACCGTGGTCGACGTGAAATCATCCGGTTGCTGAAACGGCGCATCGGCTCTGTGACCACGGCGAACCAAACGCCCGTGCCTGGGCTGGCCGGCCGACCTGTAGGGTGATAGCGTGGGTCGGATCGCGAGCACCTGATCCCACAAAGAAGCGCCTTGTGCCATCGGCTGGCTAAGCGCGCGATCAGGAGGTGTTGGAGGTCACGATGTTTGGTCTCTTTCGGAAGATTCTGCAAGACAAAGTCGACATCATCGATCAAGCATTCACATCTCTGGACATTGAGTCGTTCGCGGACCTCGGCGGCGTCTGGCGAGTGGAAGGCGGCTATACCTTCCACGCCCTCGACAAGCACAAAATCAAAGACGCCGCACTGGTCGATACGCATCCGACCGAAAAGGCCATAAACAAAGCCAAGTCGTATCCGCAACTTCGCCTGATCAAGGGCAACTTCGGTGACCCCGCGATTGCCGACCAAGTGGGCAACGTCGACGCGGTGTTGCTCTTCGACGTGTTGTTGCACCAGGTGGCCCCCGACTGGGACAAGATCCTCGACATGTACGGCAAGAACGTGCGCGCCCTGGTGATCTACAACCAGCAGTGGACCGGGCCGGGCAGCAACGTCCGATTACTGGACTTGGGCGAAGACGAGTACTTCCGCAATGTCCCGCACAATCCTCGTCAGGAGATCTACAAGAATTTGTTCGGGAAACTGGACGAAATTCATCCCGACCACAACCGGCCGTGGCGCGATGTGCACCATATCTGGCAGTGGGGCATCACCGACGTGGATCTCGAGACGAAGGTCGCCGAACTGGGATTCACTCTGCTGCACAAGAAGAACTGCGGCCGATTCGGCCGGCTACCGAACTTCGAGAATCACGTCTTCATTTTCACACGTCAGTAGCGTCCTGATCTCCGAGCGGCCGAAGGGCGTTGTCGCTGCTTTGCGTCGGCTGATGCGTACGGCTGAACGGCCAAACACCCACCAGACCTTTGCGGTGGGGTGCCACCAGAGCAAACCTGTGCCACCACTGCAGGAGTCGCTCCGAACGCGGCGCCCAGCGATACTTCATTGCCAATTCCGCCATACGCGGGTATGTCGCGATCGTTTCTTCCAGCACCGCGCGCCCCTGAGCACCGGGAACATTGGCGATCTGGCGTAAGATCCAGTCGGCCATCGCGGAGATGAGTTTCTCGCGCTCGGGATCGTCCGGGAAGAGGTCGAGCATCGCGTCAAACGTCGCGGCATGCCCCGGACCCAGTGCCAGCCAAAATTTTGGCGGATCCGCAACTTGGTTGTGCCACATACCCTTTGAATGACGACGGTAGACCGACATGGTGTCGGGCAGCATTCCGATGTCGCCGCGGGCCGCATGCCGGACATGCAGGTACCAGTCCAACGGCATCACGTCGGCGGGGATGTCGTCGTAGCGGTCCAGGCGGCGGTAGACAACCGAGTTCGTCTGAATGAAATTCATCAGCAGCAGCGCGTCGACTGTCAAGTTGCCGCGCAAGTGGGGCGGGGGAAACGTCGAGTCCTTCGCGTAGCCGTCTTCCCAGACCACCTGCACCGGGTGGAAACACACCGTGGCGGCCGGATGCCGATCGAGGAAGGCGATCTGCTTGCTCAGTTTGAGCGGGTCGGTCCAGTAGTCGTCCGCCTCGCACAGCGCGATGTACTCACCGCGGGCCGCCGACAGGGCCCCGGTCATGTTCCGGTTGAGACCCACGTTCTCAGGTCCGAAGATCGGCCTGAACAGGTGCGGGTACCTGTCGGTGTACTCCCGGATGACCGACGCGGTGGAGTCGGTCGACGCGTCGTCGGCGACGATGATTTCCACCGGGAAGTCGGTTCGCTGGGCGAGGAAGCTGTCGAAAGCCTGGCGAGCGTAACCCTGCTGGTTGTGCGTGGTCGCCACGATGCTCACTTTCGGCGGAGTCGCTGCCGTCCCATCGGTCACTGCGAATCTCCTTCCGGTACATGCGGCCGTCACGAGTCATCTCGCACCGCATGAAGTATGGCAGCAGGTTTGCCTGCGAACTGACGGACGGGACCGACTCCGCGTACTCACCTCGTGCATAGCCCATCGCCTCGCGAGCCATGTGGTTGAATGGCCGAGATGATTGGCGCGACTCGCGCACGGCGCGGTTAACGGTGCCCAGCAAATGATTCCGGCGCCGCAGTTCGCTCGTAGCCGTGGTTGGGTGCCGAGATATGACCACTTTCAGTCCCTGAAGCCGGCACCCGCGGGCTAGATTCCATCGAGCTGGACGAGATCGGAGAGGTGTAGTGGGAATTCGCAGGCGTCTGATCGAATTCAAACCGGCACGCATAGCGTTCAACGCCGCTACATATGTGCTGTTTCAGGCCCGGCTTTTCGTGGTGACGTTTCGTGAACGCCGAGCGTATACGGACGAAACGCAAGAGCCTGTTCCGCCCGCCAAAATCCGGTGGCGGGTCCATGGGACTCTGGACAAGGAATCGTATGTGGCGGTCGGCAAGCTACTTGCGCAGAATGTCCGCGATCTATCCGAATCCGCCGGCCAAGACCTTGTTTCCTGTAAGGACATTCTGGATTTCGGCTGTGGGTGCGGGCGGGTTATCCAAAATTTCCGCAGTGAACCGCGCCCGTACACCTTGTACGCCACGGATATCGATCCTGAGTTGGTAGCCTGGGGCCGGAGCAACCTCGACGGGATCAATTGGAGTGTCAACCCCCACCGGCCGCCCCTGCCATTCGAGAAGAACTCCTTCGATTTGATTTATGGGATCTCCGTCTTCACGCACTTGGACGAGGATTTCCAGAATGTGTGGCTGGCCGAACTGCAACGAGTTGCGCGACCGGGAGCGACGTTGATCTTGACGGTCCACGGCGAACACGTCCTAAAAGGCCTTCGAATGCTGGACGATTCCTATCTCGACGAGATTAAAGAACGCGGAATACTCTTCTTCAACTGGGCGAACGGGAAGCTGAAAGTGGACGGTTTCCCGGACTTCTATCAGACAGCGTTCCACACCAAAGACTACGTCTACTGCGAGTGGTCGAAACACTTTGAGATCATCGACTACGTGGAACGCGGTATCGGCAACTATCAGGACGCCGTGGTTTTGAAGAACCGGTGAATCGCCCCTGTTTCGCGTAGCCGACGTCCCACCCCCGGACGCCCCGAGAAACACCGTGAACGGCCGACCGGCAACGGGTCGAGCAGAGACAATGGCTTGCACTGTGGCCGACCGCCCGAACGGAGAGTAGGAGAGTCGTGAAGTTTGCCCTGGCGAGCTACGGGACCCGCGGCGATATCGAGCCGAGCACCGCGGTCGGGCGCGAACTGCAACGCAGGGGTCACGACGTTCGCCTGGCCGTCCCG
Organism: Mycobacterium tilburgii; assembly: GCF_902168065.1. GTDB lineage: Bacteria > Actinomycetota > Actinomycetes > Mycobacteriales > Mycobacteriaceae > Mycobacterium > Mycobacterium tilburgii. Next base: position 17,188 of record NZ_LR655728.1, read on the forward strand.
CCCAACCTGGTCGGCCTGGTCGAATCGGCCGGGCTGCGGGCTGTCGCGTACGGACCTGACCAGCAGGAAGGGTTCTGGGACGTCGATTTCCTGCGCAAGTTCTGGAAGGTCAACGAGGTGATTGCGTCCTGGCGCGAAGTCCAGGAACTTTTGGCGCAGTCGTGGGAGGATATGAGTACCACCCTGGTGTCGCTCGCCGACGGGGCCGACCTGCTGGTCACGGGCCCGGGGTTTCCCGGGGTTCCCGCCAGCGTGGCGGAGTACTACGGCATTCCACTGGCCACGATGCACTACTTTCCAATGCTACCCAACGGCCAGGTCGCTCCGGGTGTGCCGGCGCCGCTGGTGCGCGCCGCGGTCAGGGCGCTGGACTGGCCGCAGCGGTTCGTCACCAAACGGGCCGAAGACGCCCAGCGCCGCGAACTGGGTCTGCCGAAGGCGAGGGGTCCGGTGCCCCGGCGGATCAGCGCACGCGGAGCGCTGGAGATCCAGGCCTACGACGAGGTGTGCTTTCCCGGGCTGGCGGCCGAGTGGAAGAAGTGGGGCAGGCAACGCCCGTTCGTCGGTACGCTGACGATCGAGATGGCGACGGAAGCCGACCAGGAGGTCGCATCCTGGATCGCCACCGGCACACCGCCGATCTTCTTCGGTTTCGGCAGCACCCCGGTGCGTTCTCCGGCCGAGACCATCGAAATGATCGGCGCGGCCTGCGCGCAGTTGGGCGAGCGCGCTTTGGTTGCCTCCGGTCGAAGCGACTTCAGCGACGTCCCGCAGTTCGACCGTGTCAAGGTGGTGGGCCCGGTCAACTACGCGGAAGTATTCCCCGCCTGTCGTGCGGTCGTGCACCACAGCGGCGCCGGCACCACGGCGGCGGGCCTGCGTGCCGGGGTTCCCACCCTAAGCCTCTGGAGCCTGGGCGATCAACGGATCTGGGCGGGTCAGGTGAAACGGTTGAAAGTAGGTGCGGCCCGGCCATTTTCGGCAACCACCCGGGAAACCCTGGTCAGTGACCTGCGCGAAATACTGGCACCAGACTGTGTTGCTCGCGCCCGCGAGATCGCTAAACGGATGACCATACCCACCGAAAGTGCCATCAAGACAGCCGATCTCCTGGAGAATTTCGCCCGCGTACCGGCGACGAGCAACTAGACGACTGGAAGGTTAAGCGCAATGAAATTCGTTCTGGCCAGCTATGGAACGCGTGGCGACATCGAACCCTCCGCTGCGGTTGGCCGCGAACTTCAACGGCGAGGTCATGGCGTCTGCCTGGCCGTCCCCCCTGGACTGCTGGACTTCGCCGAGGCGGCGGGTCTGTCGGCGGTGCCTTACGGGCCTCCGATCGAGGAATTCCTGGACGAGGATTTTCTGCGCAACATGTGGACGGATTTCCTGCGCAGCGCGTGGACGATCCACGGACCGATCAACCTGGTGCGCAAGATATGGGAGCCCATCATCGTGCACTGGGCTCAGGTGAACAAGACGCTGCTAGCACTTGCGGACGGGGCCGACCTGCTGTCCACCGGCATCAACTTCGAGCAGGCCGCCGCCAACGTGGCCGAGCATTACGGCATTGCGTTGGCCACCTTGCATCACTTTCCGATGCGGGCCAACGGCCAGCTGGTTCCGACGCTGCCGGCCCCACTGGTCCGGTCGTCGATGACGGCGATCGAATGCCTGTTTTGGCGCTCGACGAAAAAGGTCGAAGACGAGCAGCGCCGTGAACTTGGCCTGCCCAAAGCCACATCGCGGTCGCAACGCCGAATCGCTGATCGCGGATCGCTGGAAATCCAGGGCTACGACGCGGTGTGTTATCCGGGTCTGACTGCCGAATGGGCGAAATGGGGTGACCGCCGACCCTTTGTCGGTGCGCTGACGATGGAACTCGCCACCGATGCCGACGACGATGTGATGTCGTGGATCGCCGCGGGATCACCACCGATCTGCTTCAGCTCGGGCAGCATTCCGGTCGAATCCCCCACCGAACTGGTGGCGATAATCGCCCAGACCTGTGCGCAGTTGGGTGAGCGCGCTTTGGTGTGCTTCGGCGGCACGGACTTCGCTGAGGTTCGACCCCGGCATCATGTCAAGCTGGTGGAACCGGTGAACTATGCTGCCATTTTTCCGGCGTGCCGGGCGGTCGTTCACCACGGCGGTTCGGGCACCACGGCCGCGAGTCTGCGCGCGGGCATCCCCACGCTGATCCTGTGGAGCTCGGCCGATCAGCCGTATTGGGGTGCCCAGGTAAAGCGACTGAAAGTCGGTGTTGCCCGCCGTTTTTCCGCCACTACACCGGCGACGCTGGTTGCGGATCTGCGGGAGATCCTCGCCCCGTCATACGCCGCTCGTGCTCGCGAACTCGCGACCCAGATGACCGCGGCCGCCGACAGCATCAGCCACACCGCCGATCTGCTGGAGGACGCGGCGACACGGAAACCGTCTGGCTAAGGCGATCCTTGCGCTGACTTGATCAGCAGTCCCTGCCCGGTGGGCAGCGAACAGATCGGCACACCCAATTCGGCTGCCAGCGCATCCATCGCGGCACGCTGCTCGTCGCGTCCCCGGTTCGCGTAGTCGTCCAAGAGCACAAAGGCGCCCGGCGTCAGTCGCGGCCAGAAGTAGCGCAGCGCGGCGACTTCGGGTGGGGCACAGTTCATGTCGATGTGCAGGTAAGCTACCGTGCGGGCCTCGACCTGATCAAGCGTTTCCGGCACGGCACCGACGATGATGCGGTGGTTTTGCCACTGCGCGAAATTGGCCCGCACGCCATCGACTCCGCTGACATACATACCATTACGCAGCTTTGACTGGCTCCGCTCGACCTCTCCCGATTGGCGCTCGGTGTCGGTGACAAAACGCGGATCGATCCCCGCGAAGGTGTCCAGCAGATAGAACGTCTTGCCGAGCCGATCCCAGTCCAGATGCTCCATGATGGCGCTGCTCAAGAATCCGTAGCTGACGCCGCACTCGACGAAGTCGCCGTCCAACTTGCTAGCATTCTCCGCAGCCCACAGCCCGATGTGCACCCGCCATTGCCACTGATACCAATCCGGGTCGGGCAGGGCACGCGCGCCGCGTTGGTATGCGCACTGGAACGCCGGGTCCTCGAGGAAGGCGTCGTTGTGGAAACTGATCAGCCCGTCGCTCGCGTAGACATCAGGCAGCAGGGCGCGCGCAAGCCAATACTCGGTGCGCACCCACCACATCAACAGGCGAGTCTTAGCATCTAGACCGGTTGCCACGGCGGCAACCATAGCACTGACGCACACCGTTGTTGCGCCCATCGGATGGGTGTCCGGCGATACGGAGGACCAAGACATGTACTCAGGCAGGGCTTTTAGATGATCGGCGGGTGCCAATCGTGCCCCTTTGGAACTGGTTCGCGAGATTACTGGTGCGCGATGGCTAGGGCTTGCGCCACAGCACACCGGTGCCGTCGATTTCCTCGATTTCGGCGGTGATACCGTGCTTTTCGCGGTAGTCGGCCACGGCCTGCTCGCATGGTTTGAGCGCGTGGTAGTCGTCGATGATGCAGAAACCGCCGGAGGACAACCGCGGATACAACGCATCCAAGGCCTGCATCGTCGACTCGTACAAGTCACCATCGAGCCGCAACACCGAGATCTGCTCGATCGGCGCATCGGCCAACGTGTCCTTGAACCACCCCGGCAGAAAACGAACCTGATCGTCCAACAGACCGTAACGCTCGAAATTCGCCCGCACCTCAGTTTCCGGAACACCGAGCACTCTCGCATGCCGGTGCAACCGAATCCCTTTGTCCGCCTTGTAATTCACGGTGTCGGGTGGTGGCACACCCTCGAACGAATCACACAGCCAGACTTGCCGTTTCCAATCGCCGTAGACCGCCAGCACTCCGCGCATCAAGATGGACGCCCCACCGCGCCACACACCGCACTCGACCAGATCGCCCGGCACGTTGTCGGCCAGCACGGTCTCCACAC
>NZ_LR655728.1:21256-27654 GCF_902168065.1 Mycobacterium tilburgii
CCAGCACGGTCTCCACACAATGCTGCAAGCTGGTCAGCCGCTGCATCCCGATCATCGTCAGCGCATCGGCCGGCCAATCTAGCCCCCGATCCCGGGCGTAGGCGTTAAACGGTCGCTTGCGCACCAGCAAGAAATTGCGCGTATTAAAAATCGGCCGTCCCAGCCGATACCAGCCAACCGGCACCAACTCATCCTGACCATAACGAGTCAGTTCACGACGGAGCAGATCAAGGTACGCGGACCGCGAGTCGGTTTCCGCCACGGTCAAAACTGCCCCTCTCCTCGCATACCACTAACTCCTAGTCATGCGCCCAGACGCCTGACCGCGCGGAGAACGCGTTTCACGGATTTTGGTCGCCGTCCCCGCTTGGCTCAGCGTGCGTCCATCACCTACCGGTATGCAGGCGTTGGCATGTGAGCAAGCCTGCCAGCGCGGGCGGCTATGGGCCTGGTCACGCGCAAGCCAAAATACCTAATCAGTTCCAGGTCCAGGGAAAACCCGCCTCGGCCGGCGCCGGCCCCGGTTAGCGTGCCGACCCCAGCTTTCCCAGGCCGGTGATCTCGAGGCTGACCGACTTGCGCGAGCCGACGGCGCCGAGCAGGAAGAGCATGTCTATAAGCGGCGCTCCCAGCCAGAACCGCCAGAACGGCTTGCGGAAGCAGATCGAGGCGAACCGCCCCTCCCCAAACAACCAGAAAATCGGAATCGCGACGGAGTAGTACAGCATGCACATCCAGCGCGACTGGACCATCTCGATATTCATTTCCATCATTTCCAGGCCCCACGCGCGGTAATTCCACTCCAGCTCATAGCGGCTCTGAAATTCGTAGAACGCCCGCATCTCGCCGTTGGTGACCAGATACTCGTCGAAAACCAGAATGGACCCCGGGACGAAGCGCTCCTTGCAGATCTCCAGGGCGTGCAGGCAGCTCTCGTAGGTGTCCAGGTCCATGTGGAAGAGCCTGATCGGGGCGCCCGGATGCTCGGCCAAAAACGGCGCCAGCGTGTCGTAGGTGCTGCCCTTGATAAACCGCACTTTCCGGCCGAGCGTCGCCGGCAGGCCGTCCTCCTGGAACACCACGCCCGTGTCGCGGATGAAGCGCTGCGCGAACGGGTCGGACAGCGAGAAGGTGCCCCGTTTGACCACTTGGTCTTCGAGCTTCCAGTCCTCGACCAGGCCTTCGAAACTGTCGAACCCATAGACCATGCGGCCGCTTGCGTCCGAGATCAGCCGCGTGGACCAGCCGATCCAGACGCCGAGGTCGAGCAACAGCTCATCGGAATCCCCGAGGGTCGGCCCCGCCAGGGCCGACGATTCGGTCAACAGCGTGTGTCCGCGGATGCGGCGCTTGCGCAGCTCGGCCATGGTGCGGCGAATGAAGTCGCGGTAGCCCTCGTCATAGATCCGGATGTCACGCGCATACAAGTGGGGGATGTAGCGATCGCGCCCCGGATACACCAGGCGCGCGGCAAAGAGCAGCACCAGAAGTGCACCCAGCACAGCGGCGAGGATCGGCACGAAGAAGCACGCGGTGGCGGTAATGAGAGCAACCGCAAAAAGCGTCGTCTTCCACAGACGATGAACGGTCGTCCGATCCACTGCCCGCCTGTCGACCTCTACACCACGCACCGGTTCACCTCCCTGTTCTTGGGCTAGATTAAGTCGAACCAGCCTGGATTATTATTGCATCACATGATTAGGTGAACAGGCGAACAACCTCGCCGCTTGTTACCGGCTTTTAGCGACGTGTGCGCGACGCGAAGCGTTGGCCGATGTCGGCGCGTGGTGCTGTCGAACGCTGGACTATTTAGGGGGGAAAGGTTGCTGTTGAGGGTGATTCGAGCTGCCTGACGATCCAATCGAATAGCACCCGCAAGCCGTCGTCCAGCGACCACTTGGGCCGCCAGTGCAACTCGCTTTGCGCCGGGCCGATGTCGCAACTCGCCGCACGCACGTCACCGTCGCGGAACTGCGCGGTGACAACGGGTTCCGGAGCACCGAAGTTCGCGGCGATCTTGCGGGCCAGCTCGTGGATCGTGGTGGTGACGCCCGAACCGATGTCTAGGCGACGCGAGCCGGGCGCGGGGTTCTGCACGGCAGCGAACAGCGCGTCAACGACATCCTCGATATATACGAAATCGCGGACGATGCGGCCGTCTTCGTAGACGTTGGATGGGCGCTGTTCGCGGGACACCCGCGCGAAGAACGGCACCACCCCGGTATACGGGTTGCTCAGCGATTGGCCCGGCCCATAGACGTTCTGCAGCCGCAGCACACTCAGATTGCTGCCGTGCGCAGCGCACCAGGACGCCAGGATGTGCTCCTGGGCCAGCTTGGTGGCGGCATAGATGTTGCTCGGCCGCGGCTCGGTGCGCGCCGCGCAGCTCGGCAGCGAGACCGCAGGTTCCCCGCCCGATCCCGGCGGATCCCACACGCCCGCCACCAGCTGTGCGTGGCTACGCGGGCCCGGATAGAACACCTGCGTGCCGCTCTGCCAGGCGCCCTCACCGTAAACGGCCCGGGATGACGCCAGCACCAGTTGCTGGGGCACCCACTCGGCTCGGCTCAGCGCGTCGACCAGCTGGGTGGTGCCCACCACGTTCACCGACCCGTGGCGGGTGGCCTGAGACAGTGATTGCGCCGTTCCCGTTTCGGCGGCCAGATGGACGATCTGGATGGGGCGGAACAGTCGAAGCACGGCGTCGCAGTCGGGCCCGTGGGTGACGTCACTGGTGAACAGGCGCACGGCGGACGGCAGGTCCGGGGCCTGGCCTTGCGCGTGCACCTGTGGGTGCAGGACATCCATCACGGCGACGTCGTAACCGGCCTTGACCAGCCGGTGTGACAGCGCGGAACCGATGAATCCTGCTCCACCAGTGATTAGCACGGATGCTGACAAGAGCCGACATCTCCCTGTGGTCTGCGGAGCAAAATGGTTTACCGGCACGCTGCCGGGACGCGGTCACGGTTGATCATATCGGTGACCTGCCCGAGCATCGGCCGGATTTTCCGCGAAAACCCGGCGCCGCAACGACTTCGATACGCGTCAGCCGGCGGCGGCGTCCGCTTCGGCCCGGAATTCCGTCACCGGCCGGAAACCGCGTTTGCGGGCCTTTCCGACGCCCGCCCGCAGCAGGTGCCCAACGTGGCCAAACCCGAGTGATCCAGCACCAAGAACGGCGACAACAGCCGGTTGTGCACGAAGGAGAACGCCAGCCCGGACGCGGGGGGTCGACCCAGCCGAACGAACCGCCCATGCCGACGTGCCCAAAGCCGGGCATCACATTGCCAAACGGCATGGTGTGGTAGCCGAGGTGAAATGTAAACGGCACCATGATGTTTCGGTCCCGATTCAGGCTGCGCCGCCCGGTCAGGCCGGTCGAGGATCTCGGGCGAGAGGAACCGGGTGCCCGTCAATCTCACCGCCGTTGCGATGGCGCCGTACATCCGCGCCAGGGCGCGGGCGGTCGCCACGCCGTTGGCCGCGGGCATTTCTGCGTCCAGCAACGGGATTTCGCCCTGCACGGCGGCCATCACACCGCGGAAGTACAGGGACCGGAAGCCGCCGGACAGCTGGGTGACGACCTTGCGCGCCGCGTAGCCGATGACGGGATTGCCAATCACGTTCTGCGGCATGATGATTTCGGCGACCCGCGTCGGGGCGCCGCCGGGCAGCCGACCCAAGTGCAGGCCGTCGGTGTCCAACGGTGCGGCCAGCTCCTCGCGGATCAATTGCCGCATGCCCTTTCCGGTGATCGCCCGGGCCAGGCCGGACATCAGCCAGCCGAACGTGAGCGCGTGGTACGCCGGTTTGCCCAGCAGCCGTCCCGGGGACGGCCGCGGCGAGCCGTTGCTCCATGACGAGGTGGTCGAGCAAGTCTTCCTGGGTCACTCCGCGCAGGCCGGACAGACTGCCGCGGTGCCTCATCACCTCGCGGACGGTGAGCTTTTGCCTTGCCGTTGGCGCCGAACTCTGGCCAGTACTCGGCCACCGGGGCCTCGTAGTCGATCAGCCCGCGATCGGCGAGCCGGTGGATGACCGCCGCGGCTATGCCCTTGGTCGCCGAGAACACCATAGGCGCCCGGTCGGCCGTCCAGGGCACCCGCCCGGCACGGTCCGACCAGCCCGTCCACACGTCGACGACCGGTCGACCGTCAAGATAGACCGCCAGCGCTCCCCCGCCGAAGCGACGGCCGGAGAACATGCTGGAAAAGCCACGAACGACGCACGAGAAGTTTAGGTCCGCCGCGCCGAACACACGATGACCTGCGTCATGGATCGTGGGAGGGGTTCGCGGCGATCGACCCCATTGTCTACCGTCACGACTTCGAATTTACGTCGAATCGGCCGGGCACACGGGCAAACACGGATTAATTTACCTTTCCGTTAGCGCGACGCTGCGTCTAGTATTTGCTGGGCCGCTAGGGCCGGGGTCAGTTCCCCCGCCTTGACCCGCCGTTACACATTGGCACGCATGGCGCGCACCGCCGGGTTGGACAACACCCGATCCAGGACGGTGTCGCGGACCATCTGCCAGGTTTAATCGACCTGCTGCGACCGGCATTTGGCGTCGAACTCGCCGGCCTCGGTCAGCACCTGGCGATGGCGCTCGACGGCGTCCCACATCTCGGTCAGTCCGGTCCCTTCCACCGCACTCATCGTCAGAACCGGTGGCCGCCAGAGGGTTTCGCGAGGATAAATCAACCGTATCGCCGACGACAGCTCCCGCGCGGCTTGACGCGTCTCGGGCAGGTACTCGCCGTCGGCCTTGTTGACCACCACGATGTCGACCAGTTCCAGGACGCCCTTCTTGATTCCCTGCAGTTGATCGCCGGTGCGCGCCAGGGTGAACAGCACAAACGTGTCGACCATGTTCGCTACGGTGACCTCGCATTGTCCAACGCCGACGGTTTCAATCAGGATCACGTTAAAACCGGCCTCTTCCAGCAGGATCACCGTCTCGCAGGTGGCCTTTGCCACCCCACCCAAGGTTCCCGACGTCGGGGACGGCCGGATGTAGGCGTCGGGGTGCGCGGGCCAGCCGGCCCATCCGGGTCTTGTCGCCCAGGATCGAGCCCCCGGTGCGCGTCGAGGACGGGTCGACCGCCAGCACCGCCACCCGGTTGGCCGCAGTCGATCAGATGCATGCCCAGCGCCTCGATGGTGGTGGACCTGCCTACCCCCGGAACCCCGGTGATGCCCATCCAGTGCGCATTTCCGGAGTCGGGCAGCAGATCCAGCAGCAATTGCTGGGCCCGCTCGCGGTGGTCGGCACGAGTGGACTCCAGCATTGTGATTGCTCGGGGCAGCGCGGCGCGATCACCGCCGTGAATGGACTCGGCTAACCCGTCGACGGAATTGTCGGCCTTGCCGGCATCGGTCGCCATCTAGCTTAGGTTGTAGCCCAACCGTTCGGCGAGCTTGTTCAGCAAGCCGATCGCAGCCTCGGCGATCACGGTCCCGGGCGGGAAGTATAGCGGCCGCCCCTGCGGCGTAGAGCTCGTCGAAGTCGCCGGGCGGGATCACGCCGCCGACCACGATCATGACGTCTGGCCTGCCGACCTCGGCCAGCGCGTCGCGCAGCGTCGGCACCAGGGTCAGGTGACCGGCCGCCAGGCGAGGACACGCCCACCACGTGCACGTCGTTGTCGGCGGCCTGGCGAGCCCCTCTTCGGGAGTGGAGAACAGCGATCCGACGTCGACGTCGCACCAATGTCGGCGAACGCCGTTGCGATCACCTTCTACCCGCGGTCGTGGCCGTCCTGGCCACCAGAATCCGGGGGCGGCGGCCATCCGGCTTCGGCGAACTTCTCGACGAGTTCGATGGCGTCAGAGAAGGAAGTCTTGTTTCCGCCTCCCGATGCTTCGTCGCGGTAGACGCCGGCGATCGTACGGATCTTCGCCTGGTGACGGCCGTACACCTTTTCCAGCGCGTCCGAGATCTCCCCGACCGTGGCCTTAGCGCGTGCGGCGTTGATAGCCAGGGCCAGCAGGTTGTTGCCCAGACCGTTTCCCCGGCACGGCCGTGCGCGGCGGCCGCACGGGACAGCTCAGCCAGGGCGGCCTCCACAGCGTGCGAATCCCGGTTTGCCCGAAGCTCTTTGAGCTTGGCCAACTGCTCGGCCCGCACCCGGGTGTTGTCGACCTTTAGGACCTCGACCTCCTGGTCTCTTCGACCTGGCACTTGTTGACCCCGATGAACGGCTGGATCCCGGAGTCGATCCTGCGCCTGGGTGCGCGCCGCGGCCTCCTCGATGCGTAGTTTGGGGACGCCGTCGTCGATGGCCTGGGCCATGTGCCGCCATGCTCCGCGACCTCGGCGATGTGGGCGCGCCCGCTGCGCAAGCGGATGGGTGAGGCCTGTGGGGTAGGGGGGGGGGGGGGGGGGGGGGAGG
>NZ_LR655729.1 GCF_902168065.1 Mycobacterium tilburgii
TCGCTGCACTGGTGGCTGGGCGATTCACTGCGGGGCGCGGTGGCCGGGGTCTTGGCGTTGACCGGGCTGTCGGGCTTGGTGACGGCCGCGTCGCTGGTCGTGCACTGGTCGACGATGCAAGACCTCTTCGGAATCACCGATTCCATCTTCGGGCAGTTCAGCCTTACCGTGCTAGCGGTGCTCTACGCGCCCAACGTCGTCGTCGGCACGTCGGCGGTCGCGGTCGGGTCCAGTGCCCATCTCGGGTTCGCGACGTTCAGTTCGTTCACCGTTTTCGGCGGTGACATCCCGGCGCTGCCCATCCTGGCGGCGGTACCGACGCCGCCGCTGGGCCCGGTGTGGGTGGCGCTGCTGATCGTCGGGGCGTCCTCGGGCGTGGCGGTCGGTCAGCAATGCTCCCGATATCCGCTTCCCCTGGCTCCGGCGCTGCTCAAGCTGTTCGTCGCCGCGGTCGCCGGTGCGTCGGTTATGTCGCTGCTGGCCCTGGGCGGCAGCGGACGTTTGGGCAACTTCGGCGACGTCGGCGTCGACCAGGGCGCGTTGTGGATGGGCACCTTCTTCTGGTTCGCAGTCGTCGGCTGGGTCACGGTCATGATGACCGGTGGACTTAGGCGCCGGCCCCGACGCCCGACACCGAAGCGGAACTCGGCTCGACGGGAAGGGCCGGCCGCGCCGCCGTCTCCCGTCGAGGAGCCCGTCCCCACGGAGCCCCTCAACGAGGAACCGGTGCCCGACGACGCCCCCGCTGTCCGGGAACCGGTGGCCGAAGGACCCGACGAGTCCGAGCGGCGCGCCCGCGACCACGACCCCGAGGGTTAGCCGAACTCCCGCCGGCGGGCGACGACACGACGTCGGCCGGTCGTATCGTCGGCCCGGCACTGGCATTAGTAGGCTCGCAATGTGGTCGAACCGCTGTGCGTGCCCCCCAGTGCGCTGGCGCGACTGGTGGTGCTGGCGTCGGGCACCGGATCGCTGCTGAGTTCCCTGCTGGCCGCAGCTGTCGACGACTTCCCGGCGCGCGTCGTCGCCGTCGGTGTGGATCGCGATTGCCAGGCCGCCGAGATCGCGGCGGCGGCGGCGGTGCCGACCTTCACCGCGCGGCTCGGCGACCATCCGAGCCGCGAGGCGTGGGACGCTGCCATCACCGAGGCCACCGCCGCGCACGCGCCCGATCTGATCGTCTCGGCGGGATTCATGAAAATCCTTGGCCCGCAATTCCTTTCACGATACTTCGGGCGGACGCTGAACACCCATCCGGCACTGTTGCCCGCGTTTGCGGGAGCGCATGCCGTTCCCAATGCGCTGGCCTACGGTGTCAAGGTCACCGGTTGTACGGTGCACCTGGTGGACGCCGGCATGGACACCGGGCCGATTCTGGCGCAGGAGCCCATTATGGTGCTCGACGGCGACAGCGAGGAGACTTTGCACGAACGCATCAAGGTTGTCGAGCGGCGGCTGTTGGTGGACGTGGTGGCCGCGATCGCGACGCGCGGCGTCACGGTGGTCGAAAGAACAGCCACGATCGGACGGAAGGCGACCCTGGGATGAGCACTCCTGTGAATACCGACGAGTCGAGGAGAGCGATTCGCCGTGCGCTGATCAGCGTGTACGATAAGACCGGTCTGGTCGAACTCGCCCAGGGGCTGAGCGCGGCCGGCGTCGAGATCGTCTCGACCGGCTCCACAGCGAAAACCATTGCCGACAAAGGAATTCCGGTGACGCCGGTAGAGCAGCTGACCGGTTTCCCGGAGGTGCTCGACGGCCGGGTCAAGACCCTGCACCCGCGGGTGCAGGCCGGTCTGCTGGCCGATCTGCGCAAGCCCGAACACGCCGCGGCGCTCGAGGAGCTGGGAATCGCGGCCTTCGAACTGGTCGTCGTCAACCTGTATCCGTTCACCCAGACTGTCGATTCCGGGGCGGGTCTGGACGACTGTGTCGAGCAGATCGACATCGGCGGACCGTCGATGGTGCGGGCCGCAGCGAAGAACCATCCCAGCGTGGCGGTGGTCGTCGACCCGCTCGGGTACGACGGTGTGCTGACCGCGACCCGCAACGGCGGATTCACCCTCGCCGAGCGCAAGAAGCTGGCGGCGCTGGCGTTCCAGCACACCGCGGAGTACGACATCGCCGTGGCGAGCTGGATGGAAATCACCCTGGCGCCCGAGCATCCGGAGACGATTTTTCCGCGCTGGCTCGGCCACAGTTGGCGGCGCTCGGCGACCCTGCGCTACGGCGAGAACCCGCACCAGCAGGCAGCGCTCTATATCGATCCGGGGGCATGGCCGGGACTGGCGCAGGCCGAGCAGCTGCACGGAAAAGAAATGTCCTACAACAACTTCACCGATGCGGATGCAGCTTGGCGCGCGGCCTTCGACCACGAAGAGACGTGCGTGGCCATCATCAAACACGCCAACCCGTGCGGCATCGCGATCTCGTCGGTGTCGGTCGCCGACGCGCACCGCAAGGCGCACGAGTGCGATCCGCTGAGCGCGTTCGGTGGTGTCATTGCGGCCAACACCGAAGTCAGCCTGGAAATGGCGGAGTACGTCAGCACCATCTTCACCGAGGTGATCGTGGCCCCGGCGTATGCGCCGGAGGCCCTCGACATGCTGACCCGCAAAAAGAACATCCGGGTGCTGGTGGCCTCCGAACCGCTGGCCGGCGGTTCCGAAGTGCGGTCGATCAGTGGGGGACTGTTGATGCAGCAGCGCGACCAGCTCGACGCGCACGGCGACAACCCGGCCAACTGGACGCTGGCGACCGGATCACCGGCCGACCCGGCCACCCTGAGCGATCTGGTCTTTGCGTGGCGTAGCTGCCGGGCGGTCAAGTCCAACGCGATCGTGATCGCCTCCGGCGGCGCCACGGTCGGCGTCGGCATGGGGCAGGTCAACCGGGTCGACACCGCCCGCCTGGCCGTCGAAAGAGGGAATGCACAAGGCGTTGACCGAGTCAGTGGGGCGGTGGCCGCGTCCGACGCGTTCTTCCCGTTCCCCGACGGGCTGGAGACGCTGACGAGCGCCGGCGTCAGGGCGATCGTGCATCCGGGCGGCTCGGTGCGCGATGACGAAGTGACTGCCGCTGCGGCCGCGGCCGGTGTCACCGTCTACCTCACCGGGGCGCGTCACTTCGCGCACTGAACCGCTCACCGCGTGACGCAGGTCAACGGCGCGTAACTTGGAGTGGTGACATCAGCGAGCAATCTGCCCCGAACCGTCGGCGAACTGCGTGCGAGCGGCCATCGCGAACGGGGCGTCAAGCAGGAAATCCGAGAAAATCTGCTGACCACGCTGGCCGAGGGTGACGATATCTGGCCGGGCATCCTGGGGTTTCGAGGACACGGTGTTGCCGCAGCTGGAGCGGGCGCTAATCGCGGGGCACGACGTCGTGCTGCTCGGCGAGCGCGGCCAGGCAAGACCCGGCCTGCTGCGCACGTTGGTCGGTTTGCTCGACGAGTGGACGCCGGTGATCGGCGGCGCGGAGCTGGGGGAGCACCCGTACACGTCGATCACGCCGGAGTCGATCCGGCGTGCCGCCACCCTGGGCGACGACCTCCCGGTGGAGTGGCGGCACCGCAGCGAGCGGTACACCGAGAAGTTGGCCACACCCGACACCAGCGTCGCTGACCTGGTCGGTGACATCGACCCGATCAAGGTGGCCGAGGGCCGCAGCCTCGGCGATCCGGAGACCATCGCCTACGGGCTGATTCCGCGCGCACCAGGGCATCGTCGCGGTCAATGAGCTGCCCGACCTGGCCGAGCGCATCCAGGTGTCCGTGCTCAACGTGATGGAGGAGCGCGACATCCAGGTCCGCGACTACACGCTGCGCCTGCCGCTGGACGTGCTGGTGGTCGCCAGCGCGAATCCCGAGGACTACACCAACCGGGGCCGCATCATCACCCCGCTCAAAGTCCGGTTCGGCGCCGAGATCCGCACCCACTACCCGCTGGAGCTCGACGCCGAGGTGGGCGTCATCGCCCAGGAGGCGCACCTGACTACGCAGGTGGCCGATTACCTGATGCAGGTCATCGCGCGGTTCGCCCGCTATCTGCGCGAGTCCAACTTCGTTGACCAACGCTCCGGGGTGTCCGCACGGTTCGCCATCGCCGCTGCCGAAACCGTCGCCGCCGCCGACCGTCATCGCGGCGCCGTGCTCAGCGAGAGCGACCGGTGGCCCGGGTGGTCGATCTGGGCACCGTGATCGACGTGCTGCGCGGCAAGCTGGAATTCGAATCCTGTGGGGAAGGCCGCGGAACAGGCGGTGCTCGAGCACCTGTTGCGCCGCGCCACTGCCGACACCGCGGCGCGGGCGCTCGGCGGCATCGACGTCGGCTCCCTGGTGGTCGCCGTGGAGGGGCGGCTCGGCGGTGGCGACGGGAGAACGGATCTCGGCCAAGGACGTCTTGGCCGCGGTTCCCGGGCTGCCCGTCGTGGAGGAGATCGCCGACCGGCTGCACGTCGAATCCGAGGGCGAACGCGCTGCGGCGCTGGAGCTGGCGCTCTAGGCGCTGTATTTGGCCAAACGCATAGACAAGGTGTCCGGGGAAGACCAAACGGTTTATGGCTAAGCCAGTTTCACGCGGGCACTCGTAGCGCTACTCGGCGTATACCGGTGGGCCGGACCCGCTGGCCCCGCCGGTGGACCTGCGCGAGGCCCTCGAGTAGATCGGGCAGGACGTCATGGCCGGCACCTCGCCGCGCCGCGCCCAGCCGGTCACCAGCGATGAACTGTACATGGGTTTGAACTCGTCGAATTCGGAGCCCGCGACGATGCGGGCGATGACGTCGCGCGGGTCGAAGGGGAACAGCGGCTCGACCACGGGCCGCGGCCGGGGCCCTGCTTGACCCAGTTGAGCCGGGCGACGATGCGCCGCCCGATGCGGATGGCGTCAAGCTCGTCGATGGCGAAATAGTCGGCCAGACCAGAGGTGCGGGCGTGCATCTCGGCACCGCCCAGCGATTCGTCGTCGGACTCCTCGCCGGTGGCCATCTTCACCAGCGGTGGGCCGGCCAGGAACATCTTCGAGCGTTCCTTGATCATCACCACGTGATCGGACATGGTTAGGCGCCGCCGGCCGTGGAGTTGCCGAAGACCAGCGCGATGGTCGGGATGCCCGCCGCCGAAAGCCGGGTCAGGTCGCGGAACATCCGGCCGTCCGGCACGAAATCTCTTTCTGGGTAGGAAAGTCGGTGCCGCCGGACTTGACCAGCGACACCACCGGCAGCCGGTTCTCCCGCGCGATCTGGTTGCCCCACAGGATCTTCTTCAGCGTCCACGGGTTGCTGGTGCCGCCCTTGACGGTCGGATCATTGGCGACGACAAGGCATTCCACACCCTCGATCGCGCCGATGCCGACCACGACGCTGGCCCCCAGGGTGAAGGAACTGCCATACGCGGCCAACGGGCTCTGCTCGAGGAACGGCGAATCGGGATCCAGCGGTAGTTCGATGCGTTCCCGTGCGGTGAGCTTGCCCCGTGCGTGGTGGCGCTCCACATATTTCGTCCCACCGCCCGCCAGGGCCCTTGGCGTGTTCGCCGTCGATCTCGGCGAACTTGGCCAGCATCGTTTCCGCCGCGTCGGCGTAGGCCTCGGCTTTCGGGTCGAGCGTGGACTGCTGCACGGTCATGGCCAGCTCCGGCGACGGCGGTCGGGCACGTCCCGGTGCGGTGCTGCGCTCACGCCTGGAATCCCAGCAGTTTGGCGGACAGCGCGGTGAGGATCTCGGTGGTGCCGCCGCCGATCCCGATGATTCTCATGTCGCGGTATTGACGTTCGATCTCACATTCGGCCATATAGCCCATGCCGCCTAACAATTGGACGCCCTGGTTGGCCGCCCACTCGCCGGCCTCGACGGCGGTGTTCTTGGCGAAGCACACCTCCGCGATCAGGTTGGTCTCGCCGGCGAGTTGGCGTTCCACGACGTTGCGGGCATAGACTCGGGCGACGTCGATGCGCCGGGCCATCTCCGCCAGGGTGTTCTGCACGGACTGCCGGGAAATCAGAGGCCGGCCGAACGTCTCACGGTCGCGGCACCACTGCGCGGTGATGTCTAGGCAGCGTTGCGCGCTCGAATACGCTTGTGCGGCAAGCCCGATCCACCGCGCCGGCGAGTTCGTCGTAGTCGGTGCGACCCCAGCCGAAGTGCGCGGCCGCCGCGCCGACGATCACCAAGGCGTTGGTGACCCGCTCGGTGACCACCACGTCGGCCCCGTCGCCAGGCAGTCGACGATGCCCCAGGCGCCCAGGTAGGCGTTGGTCGTCAGCGGAGTGCCCAGCCCCAGCTCGGCCGCGCGGGGCAGCAGGTCGTCGCCTTCCACGTGGACGATGCGGGCCGGGATGCCCAGCTGCTCGGCCAGGGCACGGATCGCGTCGGCCAGGCCGGCCGGGTTGCGCCGCCGGCGTTGGCGACGATGTGCACCCCGCGGTCGCGGGCCTCGCCCAGGCAGTCCTCGAGCTGGGTCAAAAACGTCTTCGTGTAGCCGCGCTCGGAATGCTTCATCTTGTCGCGGCCCAGGATGAGCTTGGTGAGCTCGGCCAGGTAGTCGCCGGTGAGGTAGTGCACCGAACCGCCGGTCAGCATCTCGCGCATCGCGGAGAGCCGGTCGCCGTAGAGCCCCGAGCAGTTCGCGATCCGGACGGCGCCAGGCGGACCACCAGAAGCAGAGGCCATTGGCATGCGTCCTCTATTCAGCGATTACCGCTCAACCAACCAACCACCCGGTTGGTTAGCGGTACCGCCGGAGTCACGTCAAGTATGCCCGCCCCGGCGCCGCTGGCTATAGCCGCGGTCCTGATGGCGGTCCCGGCCGGGTCGCCGCACCGCCCATTTGGCGGCCAACAGATCACCAGACTATACTAAAATATAATCGCGCCTCGGCCCTTAGGTTATGCCGTGCGATGCACGACCCGAAACCCACACGAGGAGTAAGGCCCGACCATGGCCACACCCAAGCGCAGGATGTCGCGCTCGAACACCCGCAGCCGCCGCTCGCAGTGGAAGGCCGAGAAGACCGAGCTCGTCGGCGTGACCGTAGCCGGTCAGAAGCACAAGGTGCCGCGCCGGCTGCTCAAGGCCGCGCGCCTAGGCCTGATCGATCTCGACCGTCGCTAGCTGGATTGTTCGCGCGCTTTCCCGGTCGTGTCGGCGCGCGTCGTCGCCGAGCGTAGATCTCGGGAAATACCCGGTGCACCTCTCAGACCGCTCTCAGGCCCCAAGACGAAACTAGTGGCCGTGCGCATTCTTGTCGTCGATGACGATCGCGCGGTCCGCGAGTCGCTGCGCAGATCGCTTTCCTTCAACGGCTACTCGGTCGAGCTGGCGAATGACGGTGTCGAGGCACTAGAACTGATCGCTAGCGATCGACCGGACGCGCTCGTCCTGGACGTGATGATGCCGCGGCTGGACGGTCTCGAGGTTTGCCGCCAACTGCGCAGCACCGGCGATGACCTGCCGATCCTGGTGCTGACTGCCCGCGATTCGGTGTCCGAGCGGGTCGCCGGCCTGGACGCCGGCGCCGACGACTATCTGCCCAAGCCGTTCGCGCTCGAAGAGCTGCTGGCCCGGATGCGAGCGCTACTGCGCCGCACCAAACCCGATGACGACGCCGAATCGGTGGCCATGCGGTTCTCCGACCTCACGCTGGACCCGCTGACCCGAGAAGTGACCCGGGGCCAGCGCCGGATCAGCCTGACCCGCACCGAGTTCGCGCTGCTGGAGATGCTGATCGCCAACCCGCGTCGGGTGCTCACCCGCAGCCGCATCCTCGAAGAGGTGTGGGGTTTCGACTTTCCCACCTCCGGCAATGCGCTCGAGGTGTACGTCGGGTACCTGCGGCGCAAAACGGAGGCCGACGGTGAACCGCGGCTGATCCACACGGTCCGCGGCGTCGGCTATGTCCTGCGGGAGACGCCGCCCTGATGATCGGGTCCCAACGACGCCGGCACGCGCCGCTGCGAGCCCCCAGTTCGTTGTCGCTGCGGTGGCGGGTGATGTTGCTGGCGATGTCGATGGTGGCCATGGTTGTGGTGTTGATGGCCTTCGCCGTCTACGCGGTGATCGCGGCCGCCCTGCACAGCGACATCGACAACCAGCTGGACAGCCGCGCGCAGCTGCTGATCGCCAGCGGTTCGCTGGCCGCCGACCCGGCCAAGGCGATCGAGGGTACGGCGTACTCGGACGTCAACGCGATGCTGGTGAACCCGGGGCACTCGATCTACACGGCACAGCAGCCCGGGCAGACTCTGCCTGTGGACTCGCCGGAGAAGGCGGTCATCCGGGGCGACCTGTTCATGTCCCGGCGCACCGCGGCCGACCAGCGCATCCTGGCCATCCACCTACCCAACGGCACTTCGCTGCTGATCTCCAAGAGCCTCAAGCCGACCGAGGCGGTGATGACGAAACTGCGCTGGGTGCTGTTGATCGTCGGCGGTGTCGGCGTCGCGGTGGCTGCGGTGGCGGGTGGGATGGTCACCCGGGCGGGACTACGGCCGGTCAAGCGATTGACCGAGGCCACCGAGCGGGTGGCCCGCACCGACGATCTGCGGCCCATCCCGGTGTTCGGTAGTGACGAATTGGCAAGGCTCACTGAGGCATTCAACTTGATGCTGCGCGCACTCGCCGAGTCGCGCGAACGGCAGGCGCGACTGGTCACCGACGCCGGACACGAGTTGCGCACCCCGCTCACGTCGTTGCGGACCAACGTCGAGCTGCTGATGGCGTCGATGGAACCGGGGGCCCCGCGACTTCCCGAACAGGAAATGATCGACCTGCGTGCCGACGTGCTCGCACAGATCGAGGAATTGTCCACTTTGGTAGGCGATTTGGTCGACCTGACCCGCGACGACGTCGGTCAGGTGGTACACGAGCCGGTCGACATGTCCGAGGTCATCTACCGGAGCTTGGAGCGAGTCAAGCGGCGCCGCAACGATATTCACTTCGACGTCGACGTGATTGGATGGCAGGTCTACGGCGACGCGGCCGGACTGTCGCGGGCGGCGCTGAACCTGATGGACAACGCGGCCAAGTGGAGTCCGCCCGGTGGTCGTGTCGGAGTGCGGATGCATCAGCTCGATCCGACGCATGCCGAGCTGATCGTCTCCGACCACGGGCCGGGAATCCCGCCGCACGAGCGGCGTCTGGTCTTCGAGCGGTTCTACCGGTCCACGACGGCGCGGGCGATGCCCGGTTCGGGCCTGGGCCTGGCGATCGTCAAGCAGGTGGTGCTCAACCACGGCGGGATGTTGCGGGTGGAGGACACGGTTTCGGGCGGCCACCCGCCGGGAACGTCGATCTACGTGCTGCTTCTGGGTCGGCCGTTGCCGGTGACGACGTATTCCCGGGGCGGGGGCGAAGCTTTTGGCGAAGCCCACCGCGACGCCGTGACCGACCCCGCCGTCCCCGCGGCGAACTCTCGGGATACGACGAACGTTATATCAGTGGACTCTCAGTCCGCGCGCGCAAGGTAGTTGCAGTTACTGTTGGAAATCGAGCCAGTTGAGCTCGATTGCACCCCATTTAAAGGAAGAGCGACTTAGCGACATGACGAATGACCCGAGGTATTCGCCACCGCCGCAGCAGCCGGGATACCGCAGCGCGCCGAACCAGCCCTTTGAGTCCGGGATAGCGCTCGCGTACGGTCAGGGGCCGCAGCAACCGTTCAATCAGCCCTTCGACTGGCGGTACCAGCAGGGCCAGCCGTCGCACACGATGCAGTACCGCCGGCCCTACGAGCCGTTCGGCGACACCGGGTCGGGTCCCATCTCCGGCGGCACCGGCTTGGGCCGGATCCCGGGCATGCTGCCGCCGATGGGCCCGCCGCGCGGCCCGCAGAAGCGATCCCGCGCCGGCCTCTTGGCCGTGGGCGCGGTCGCGATCGCGGTGGTGTCGGCCGGCATCGGCGGCGCCACGGCCATCGTCGTCGAGCTCAACACGCACTCCGCCACGGCCAGCGGCGCCAGCAAGTCCTCGGGCGCCACTCCCGGCGTTCCGGCGGCCAACATGGCGCGCGGCACCGTCGAACAGGTCGCCGCGAAGGTAGTGCCCAGCGTCGTGATGCTGGAGACTGATCTCGGCCGCGCATCGGAAGAGGGCTCCGGCATCATCCTGTCCTCGGACGGCTTGATCCTGACGAACAACCACGTCATCGCGGCCGCCGCCGGCCCGCAGCGGGGACCGGGCGGGCCTGGCGGGGTGCCGTTGCCGCCCGGCGGGCCGGGTAATCCCACCCCGAAGACAATTGTCACCTTCTCCGACGGCCGCACCGCACCGTTCACGGTGGTGGGCGCCGATCCCACTAGCGACATCGCCGTCGTCCGGGCGCAGGGCGTGTCCGGGCTGACCCCCATCGCGATGGGTTCGTCGTTGGACGTTCGGGTCGGTCAGCCGGTGATCGCGATCGGCTCGCCGCTGGGTCTGTCGGGCACCGTGACCACCGGCATCATCAGCGCGTTGAACCGTCCGGTGTCAACGACCGGCGAGTCCGGTAACCAGAACACGGTGCTGGATGCGATTCAGACCGACGCTGCGATCAACCCGGGTAACTCCGGCGGTGCGCTGGTCAACCTGAGCGGGCAGCTGGTCGGTGTCAACTCCGCGATCGCTACCCTGGGCTCCGATTCGCCCGACGCCCAAAGCGGTTCGATCGGACTGGGTTTCGCGATTCCCGTCGACCAGGCCAAGCGCATCGCCGACGAGCTGATCAGCACCGGCAAGGCCACCCACGCCTCGCTCGGTGTGCAGGTGACCAGCGACAAGAGCACACCTGGCGCCAAGGTCGTCGACGTCGTGCAGGGCGGGGCGGCCGCCAACGCGGGCCTGCCCAAGAATGTGGTGGTCACCAAGGTCGATGATCGCCCGATCAACAACGCCGACGCGCTGGTTGCCGCCGTGCGGTCCAAGGCACCCGGCGACAAGGTAACGCTGACCTTCTCCGACCCCGGCGGCGGTAGCCGAACCGTGCAGGTCACCCTCGGCAAGGCGGATTCGTGATGAGAGTAGATGAGCCGATTTCGGAGCTCGGATATACGGTGGCACCCATGGGAACGGGTGCGGAGTTGGTAGTCGGCCGGGCGTTGGTCGTCGTGGTCGACGATCGCACCGCGCACGGCGACGAGGACCACAGCGGGCCGTTGGTCACCGAGCTGCTGACCGAGGCCGGGTTCGTGGTCGACGGTGTGGTCGCCGTGGCGGCCGACGAGGTGGAGATCCGCAACGCGTTGAATACCGCGGTGATCGGCGGCGTGGACCTGGTCGTGTCCGTCGGCGGGACCGGCGTCACGCCGCGCGATGTCACCCCGGAGGCCACCCGCGAAATCCTGGACCGCGAAATCATGGGTATCGCTGAGGCGATTCGCGCCTCCGGGTTGTCCGCCGGGATCATCGACGCGGGGTTGTCGCGCGGTCTGGCCGGGGTGTCCGGCAGCACGCTCGTGGTCAACCTCGCCGGTTCGCGGTACGCGGTGCGCGACGGGATGGCCACGCTGAATCCGCTCGCAGCCCAAATCATCGGGCAGTTGTCGAGCCTCGAGATTTAAAGTCCGGGCCCCCCAGGGTCGCGCTATGGCGACCTCTGCTGGGACTCCGCGTCGGCGCGTGGCACGTGCTGGGGCGGCGGTGTCGTGCCCGTCCCGCCGTGTTTGCCCGACGTGGCGGCGCCGTAGGTCTGCGCGAGCAGATCACGGATCTCGGTGAGCAAGACGATCTGAGCGTCGTCGGCCTGTTCGACTTCGCCGCGCTTGCGAAAGGTGTTGTATAGCAACACAACGAGGAAGTACACCACCGCGGCGACCAACACGAAGTTGTATGGCGGCCACAGCGTCGAGGTCGATGGTCTGGCCGCCGCCGATGCTGATCCGCAGGACGCCGACGTCGGATTTCTCGTTGACGCCGATGCGATTGATCAAGGGCTGGATGATGCTGTCGGTGAACTTTGTGACCAACGCGGTGAACGCTGTACCAATGACCACCGCGACCTACAGGTCGACGATATTGCCCCGCGCGAGAAACTCCTTGAACCCCCTTGAGCATTCCGACGTCCTTTCTGGGCTGGACACAGTCTGCTGCCAGGTGTGGCGCCGGAGCCAGGCACTTCAGTGCAGGGTGAGGGTCACCGACTGCCCCAAGACCGAGCCTGCCACCGTGTTCGCTACGCGAGCCGGCAGCGCAACCAACACTACGCGGTCACCGTCACCGGCCTGGACTTTCTGCCGCGGCGACACGAGTAACACGACGGCGTCGGTCGCCACTACCCTGCTGACCGTCGGGGCGTTGGGCGGCGCGGCCAGCACTTCGATGACGTTGCTCGCGCGGATGAGGTCGATCAGTGCGCAGTCGGCCAGGTGCAGCGGCACGATCCGGGCGCCCGGCCCGGCCGTCAACTTGGCCAGCCGACTGCCCAGCAGCCGGACGTCGGTGAGCACCTCGCCGCGGCGCGTCGGACTGGTCAGCGTGGACCCCAGCACCGCACCCAGGTCGGGCTGCGAACCGTCGGAAAGCGTTGTCGCCAAACGTCTACCCGTACGTCGTCGGTCGTTAACGCCGTTCCGGGGGCGGATCGTGGGTGGCCACCACCGCGTCGGCCCGGTCACCCTCCGGGTCCGGCCGCAGCGCCGCCGACAACCGGCGTAACAGCGTTGGGTTCAGCGACGGCTTGCCCACGCCATCACGGTAAGCGCCGCGCGGCCGCGAGGCTGCCAGTCAGGACTTCGTTCTGTGGGTAACTACTAGCTCGCCGCGGCCGCAGTGGACGACGACTTCTCGCTGGAGCCGGCTTTCTCGCTGGAGCCGGCTTTCTCGCTGGAGGTCGACTTGTCGCTGGAGCTGGAACTCTCGCTCGATCCCGAGCCGTTGGCCGACGAGCCGTTGCTCGAGGCTGACTTCTTGCCCGACTCGCGGCTGTCGGTGCGGTAGAAACCACTGCCCTTGAACACCACGCCCACGGAGTTGAAGAGCTTGCGCAGTCGGCCCGCACACTTCTGGCAGGTGGTCAACGTGTCATCGGTGAAGGCTTGCACCGCTTCAAAGCGGTCGCCGCACGCGGTGCACGCATAGCTGTAGGTCGGCACTGGAAACCTCCGTCAGATAAGTCTCGTTAGCACTCTACAGTGCTTGAGTGCTAAAACGGTGATGAAGTCCGTCTCATTCCCCAGCGCGTAGCGCGATTACTCCCCGGGTAGGCGTGATCACATGGGTCATCGGAACGTCGTGCGGGTCGGCCGGAAGTTCAGCGACGAACTCCGCGTCACGCACCATCGCGATCAGGCGGGCCTGCGGGTTCCTGGCGTCCAGCGAGCGGTCGTAAAACCCGCGGCCGCGGCCCAGCCGGGCGCCCCGGCGGTCGACGGCCAGCGCCGGGACGACCACCAGTTCGGCTTCCGCCAGTGCGGACTCCGGCAGCCACGGCTCGGGCGGCTCCTGCAGCCCCCACCGACCGGAGACCAGCTCGCGCGGGCGGTACAAGCCCCAGCGCAGCCGCATCGGCGTGCCGTCGCCGATGGTACGGGCAACCGGCAACAGCACCCGCCGCGCACGCGCCAGCAACATGTCCAGCATCGGCACCGAGCCTGGCTCGGTGCCGACCGGCACGTAGGCGCAGACGGTGCTGCCGCTGCTCACCGCAAGCCGCAAGTGCTCTTTGAGCTTTTGCGCCTCAGCGGCGCGAATCTCCACGGCAACGCGACTGCGGGCCGCCAGTACTTGCTCGCGCAGGGCGGCTTTGGTCGGGCCTGTCATGTGTTAACGATGACAGCACGGGAATTCGGCCAGTTAACCAGTGGCGGCAAACCCTATGAGCGCTAAGGTGTGAACGATGTCACGGCCAGATGAAGTCCCGATCCCGTACACGGCGATCGTCCCGGCAGCCGGTCTGGGCACCCGCTTCCTACCGGCCACCAAGACGGTGCCCAAAGAGCTGCTGCCCGTCGTCGACACGCCGGGGATCGAGCTGGTCGCCGAGGAAGCCGCGGCCGCCGGCGCCGAGCGGTTGGTGATCATCACCTCCGAGGGCAAGGACGGCGTCGTCGCGCACTTCGTCGAGGACCTGGTGCTGGAGGGCACTCTCGAGGCACGCGGCAAGAAGGCCATGCTCGACAAGGTGCGGCGCGCACCGCAGCTGATCAAGGTGGAGTCCGTGGTGCAGGCCGAACCGCTCGGGCTAGGCCACGCGATCAGCTGCGTGGAGCCCACCCTGGCCGCCGACGAGGAAGCCGTCATGGTGCTGCTGCCCGACGACCTGGTGTTGCCGACGGGTGTGCTCGAGACGATGGCCAAGGTGCGCGCCCAGTACGGCAGCACGGTGCTGTGCGCCATCGAGGTGACACCCGAGGAGATCAGCGCCTACGGAGTGTTCGACGTCGAACCGGTTGCCGGGGCCGACAATCCGGACGTCCTCAAGGTCAACGGCATGGTCGAAAAGCCCAAGGCCGAAGACGTCCCGTCGATGTATGCGGCAGCGGGCCGCTATGTCCTGGACAGGGCCGTCTTCGACGCGCTGCATCGCATCGATCGCGGCGCCGGAAACGAGGTGCAGCTCACCGACGCGATCGCGCTGTTGATCAAGGAGGGCCACCCGGTTCACGTCGTCGTGCACCGCGGATCTCGACACGACCTGGGAAATCCCGGCGGCTACCTCAAGGCTGCGGTTGACTTTGCATTGGATCGTGACGACTACGGCCCGGAATTGCGGCGGTGGTTGGTGGCGCGATTGGGCCTGAACGAGCAGTAGCTGGCCGCATGCCGGTGCCGACGCACGATCGGCGGTCGGGCTCAGGACCGATACGGCGTCCGTCAGGACCGACGGCAGAGAGGCGCGTCCAGTGCGTTCGGTGGAAGAACAGCAAGCCCGGATTACGGCGGCTGCGGTAGCGCCGCGCCCAATACGTGTGGCCATCGCGGAGGCGCAGGGGCTGATGTGCGCCGAAGAAGTGGTGACCGAGCAGCCGCTGCCCGGCTTCGACCAGGCGGCGATCGACGGCTATGCGGTGCGCAGCGTCGACGTGCTGGGAGTCGGCGAGGTGGGCGGCGACCTGCCGCCCGAGGAAACCAACGAGCCGATGGCCGACGCCGACAACATCGGCGGGCTGGTGCTGCCGGTGATGGGGACGATCGAGGCCGGCGCCCGCACGCCCAGCAGGCTGCAACCGCGGCAGGCCGTGCGGGTGCAGACCCGGGCGCCGCTGCCCACGCTGGCCGACGCCGTGCTGCCGCTGCGCTGGACCGACGGCGGCACGTCGAAGGTGCGGATTCTGCGCGGGGCGCCGTCGGGCGCCTACGTGAGGCGGGCCGGTGACGACGTCCAGCCCGGCGACGTCGCGGTCCGCGCCGGAACGATTATCGGGGCGGCGCAGGTGGGTCTGCTCGCCGCGGTCGGCCGGGAGCGTGTGCTGGTCCATCCGCGGCCCCGGGTGTCGGTGATGGCGGTGGGTGGCGAGCTGGTCGACATCTCGCGGACCCCGAGCCACGGGCAGGTCTACGACGTAAACTCGTACGCGCTGGCGGCCGCGGCCCGGGACGCCGGCGCGGATGTCAACCGCATCGGCATCGTGTCCAACAACCCGAAGGAGCTCGGCGAGATCGTCCAGGGTCAGATCAATCGCGCCGAGATCGTGGTGATCGCCGGGGGAGTCGGCGGCGCGGCCGCCGAGGCCGTGCAGGCGGTGCTCTCCGAGATGGGCGACATGCATGTGGTCCGGGTCGCGATGCACCCCGGGTCGGTGCAGGGCTTCGGGCAGCTGGGCCGCGAGGGTGTGCCGGTGTTTCTGCTGCCGGCCAACCCGGTCAGCGCGCTGGTGGTTTTCGAGGTGATGGTGCGGCCGCTGATCCGGCTGTCGCTGGGCAAGCGCCAGCCGATGCGTCGCATCGTGCAGGCCCGAACGCTGTCGCCGATCACGTCGGTCGCCGGGCGTAAGGGCTATCTGCGCGGCCAGCTGATGCGCGATCAGGACAGCGGCGAATACTTGGTGCAGGCGCTGGGCGGAGGGCCGGGCACATCGTCGCACTTGCTCGCAACGCTGGCTGAGGCAAACTGTCTAGTTGTGGTGCCCAGTGGGGCTGAACAGATCCGGACCGGAGAGATCGTCGACGTGGCGTTTCTGGCCCAGCGCGGTTGACCCTGACGACTGCGCACACCTGTGAATCTTTTGCGCTCCAATTCCCGTCATCCCGGTTGGCCCCTGTCCGTCGGGCCGCTGCGGGTCGCGGCCGGCGTGATCCGGTTGCGTGCGGTCCGGATGCGCGACGGCGCCCAGTGGAGTCGCCACCGACTGGCCGACCGGCCGCATCTGGAGCCGTGGGAGCCGACGGCCGAGGGCGAGTGGACGACCCGGCACACCGTCGCGGCGTGGCCGGCACTATGTTCCGGGCTGCGTGCCGAGGCTCGTAGTGGCCGCATGCTGCCCTATGTGATCGAGCTTGACGGGCAGTTTTGCGGGCAGCTGACCATCGGCAACGTCACGCATGGCGCACTGCGCTCGGCGTGGATCGGTTATTGGGTGGCCAGCTCGGCGACCGGTGGCGGTGTGGCGACCGGCGCGCTGGCTCTGGGTCTGGACCACTGCTTCGGGCCGGTCATGCTGCACCGCGTGGAGGCCACCGTGCGTCCGGAGAACGTGGCGAGCCGCGCCGTGCTGGCGAAGGTCGGGTTTCGCGAAGAGGGCCTGCTGCGCCGCTACCTCGAGGTCGATTGCGCCTGGCGTGATCATCTGCTGATGGCCATCACCACCGAGGAGGTGTGCGGATCGGTGACGTCGATGCTGGTCCGCGCCGGGCACGCAAGCTGGGCTTAGTTTTTGGCGCGTGCGCTTGCTCGCTTGCCTGCGCTCCCGGCCCGCCGCCGTTGGGAAATCGCGATAAATATGTTGCCAACGTGACATATGTGGCGTGTAATACTTGATTGACGCAAATTACAGGTGTGTAATTGTGCTGGTCACAGGTCCCGACCGCGTGGGTCACCTCGTGGGGGATTCCGGCCAGAAGGAGCAGGTCATCATGCCAACCATCCCGCAGTCGCTGTTGTGGATCTCCCTCGTGGTGCTCTGGCTGTTCGTGCTGGTCCCGATGCTGATCAGCAAACGCGACGCCGTGCGACGCACCAGCGACGTGGCGCTGGCGACGCGGGTGCTCAACGGCGGAGCCGGCTCCCGGCTGCTGCGGCGCACCGGCCCGGCCACGGGGCACCCCAGCGACCCGCACTGGAAGCCGGGGGAAGACGTGGCCGATGACGGGCTCGACCAGGCCAACGAAGAGGCCGACCACCGGGCCGGCAAGACCGAGACCGACGACGATCACGACGCCGAGGACGAGGAGCTGCGACCCGCCAGACCCGTGGTGGTGAAGGCGGCGGTCGCCGAGCCGGCCGAGTCCGAGTACCTCAATGTCGACGTCGTCGAAGACTCCGGTGCCCTGCACGCCGGCTACAGCGTCGAGGCCACCGAGCCCCAACTTGCGACGGTCGACGAGGACGACCACAACGAGGCTCGCGACGACGAGGGCGAAGATGAAGCCGAGACCGCCGAGGATCACCTCGACGACGAGTACGAGTACGTCGAGGACTCGTCCGGGCTAGAGTCCGAGGCAGAGGACGAAGCTCCCCGCGAGCGGATCGCGCCGGTCAGCGCCCAGCGCCGGCGTCGCTTCGACGCCAGGACCGCGGCCGCTGTCACCGCGCGCAAGTACGCCTTCCGCAAGAAGGCGCTAATGGTGATGGCGGTCATCCTGATCGGTTCCGCGACGGCCGCGTTCGAAATCACCCCGACCGCGTGGTGGGTCTGCGGGTTCGCGACCGCGATCACCGTGCTCTACCTAGGTTATCTGCGCCGCCAGACCCGCATCGAGGAGAAGGTCCGTCGCCGCCGCGCGCAGCGGATGGCCCGCGCGCGCCTCGGCGTCGAGAATGCCCGCGACCGCGGCTACGACGTCGTCCCGTCGCGGCTGCGTCGCCCCGGCGCGGTGGTGCTGGAGATCGACGACGAGGACCCGATCTTCGAGCATCTCGACTACGCGATGCCGCAGCAGAACTTCGGCTGGCCCCGGGACCTGCCGCGCGCCGTCGGTCAGTAGAGCCTGGTGGTGCTGGCGCCTCCGAAGAACTGGTAGCCTGCTAGCGGTCAGGGGCTATGGCGCAGTTGGTAGCGCGACTCGTTCGCATCGAGTAGGTCAGGGGTTCGATTCCCCTTAGCTCCACAACATTTGAGCAGCTCAGGGGTTGCTCGCCTGGGTTGTTTCACCTCAGGACGAATGATCGCCGAAGCGGCCGTTAGCCGTCTGCAGGTGAGAGACCGGACAGCAGGATCGTGATGAGTGCTTCCGCGTGGGCTGCTTGTCCATCGTGCCGAGTGTGGCTCGCGGCCCGTGAGGAGACGCACTTCGGGGGCGTTGACGTACGGTATCGACGCGCCACCGACGAGCAGATAGTAGTAGACTTCGCTGCCGATGGGCGTGGCCACGCGGGCGTCACGCAACGTACGCCACGCCAGACTGATGGCCTCGAAAAGAGGCTTGACGTGGGTCCGGGTCATCCAGACGAGTCGGTCGGTCTCGGCGTTCGACAACGTAGCCGCGAACGCGTAAATCACTTCTTTGTCGAGTAACGCGAACAGGTGGTTGACGGCGGCAGTCCACAGCGCCGTCTTGGATTCGAAGTGGTAGTTGATCTGTGGTTGGTGCGCGTCGATGCGCGCCGCAATTGCTCGGGTAGAGGCTCCGTCGAATCCCTTAGCGCCGAACTTGATTAGTGCGGCGTTGAGAAGTGTTTCGCGGATCGGTCCGCTCTCGACGTCCGGGAGGTTATTTGCGTTGCGTGCATTGGGTTTCATCACAGGACACGTTACTGAAGCGCGTTGGTCAGTCAGGCCGGATCATGAGCGTCCCACGGTACGGTTTTCGACACCCAATCGTCGCCACATTCGCCGTCGGATTGCTGATCGCGGGTGTTCGGCTCGATTTGGGCGCTGCAGGGCCTCGGCGTTCTCCAGGGCAGCCCGATGAGCAACACCGAGACCTGGTCCATCATCGGACCGATCACGGCCGTCATCGGCGTGGCGATTGCGGTGTTCGGTTGGCGGAAATTCTTGTCGCGATAGGGCGCAATTAGCGCTTAGGTCACGGTGAATTCGACCGTGTGCCAGCCGGTGGCGCCGTCGGGGAGGCTGCCGGCCTCCTCCTTGGTTTGCACCGCACCGGTGTTGTCAATGGCGCGCACCGTGATGCTCTGTGTACCCGGGCTTTTCGCCTGCCACGGAAAGCTCCACAACCGCCACGTCTGGTTTGAATAGCTCGCGCCGAGTTCGGCGGGCTGCCAGTCGGCGTCGCCGATGCGAACCTGCACCGCGCGGACACCGCGGTTCTGGGCCCACGCCACGCCGCCGAACACCACGGGACCCCGGGCCACCTGCTGGCCGACCTTGGGCACATCGATGCGCGACTGCGTCTTGATGGGTGCGCGCGCCGCCCAGCCGAGCCGGGTCCAGTTCCCGTCGAAATCAGATCGCCGCCAACGGGATTCGAGACACACGTCAACGCCGCCACCGTTTCGACGACCTCGAAACCGTTGAGATCGGCGAAGCTGTAGGTGGCTTCGCGGTCGACTATACCGTGGATGCGCAACCGCCAGTCGCCGTGGCTGAGTTGAGGGAACGCTCAGCGCGGTAGAAACCGGCAATGGTTGTGATAAAGCTCATCAGCGCAATACCTTTCGGCTGCACATGGGCGGGTATCGGGGCGCCGGAATGCGCGGCCGGGGGAGCGCGAAGGTGTTCGCCTACTTCATCACCGTGTTCATCGCCGCGCCGCTGGCCTTCGTCACCGGCTTACTGCAGGCGCCGGCGATCGCCGCCCGATTCGGTTTGGGGCGAGGCGTTTTCAACCGTCAGGTCGCGCGTACGGTGCACTTCGCAGTCCTGGTGTGGATGGTGTTTTCATTTTTGTCCACACCGTCATGGTGTTCACCGCCGGCCTGGTCGGCAACCTGAACCACATCGTGTTGGGCACCGACACCAAGTCGTACTGGCGCGCCGCTGCGGCTACGCAACGAGCGCGAGATCGACTTCAAGCAGGTCAAGTGGATCGAAGCGATCGAGCTGGTGGAAAGCTTCGATCACCTCGGCTTCGGGCATGGCAGGGCTACAACGAAGACCACGAGTTCTACGGTTACCGGATGCCGATCTGATACCCGGCGTGCGGCGCGTCGGCGCTGCGGGCGGGTAGGCGTGGATCCATCCATCAGCAGGCGAAACACATCCCGGACGGCGGTGCCCAACACGGCCAGGATGGCCGCCTTGATCAGCAGGCCGATGATCGGGTCGGCGAGCGGGAAGCCCAGCGCCACACCGCCCGCGTCGATCAGCACCGCCAGTGAGGTGAAGCCGTCGGTGCGGGCGTGCAGGCCGTCGGCGACGAGTGTGGCCGAACCGATGCGACGCTCGACCCGGATGCGGTAGAGCGCCACCCATTCGTTTCCGACGAAGCCCGATCATGCCGGCCAGGGCAACCCAGCCCACGTGGTCGATAGGGCGCGGCGTGATGAGCCGCTGCACGGCCTCATACCCGGCGATGACGGCCGACAGCGCGATCATGGCCACCACGAACAGTACGGCGAGGTCCTCCACCCGGCCGAAGCCGTAGGTGTAGCGACGCGTTGCGGCCTTGGTGCTCAACGCAAATACGATCCACGGCGGCACGGCGGTGAGCGCGTCGGAAAAGTTGTGAATGGTGTCGGCGGCCAGCGCGATCGACCCGGAGAGCGCCACGATGACGATCTGCGCGATCGCGGTGATCGCCATGACCAGCAGGCTGAGCTTGACGGTGCGGATACCGTCGGCGCTGGATTCCAGCTCGCTGTCGACGCTGTCCACCGCGTAGTGCGAATGCGACGCGAACACCTCCTTAGATCGCCCGCGCAATCCTTTCGGATGGTCGTGCGCGTGCGGGTGGTGGTGATGGGGCGTAGTGGACCATGTACCCGCCGCCGCGAGTCCCAGCATCGAGCTGACCAGGATGATCGAGCCGCCGCGCCTGTCGGAAATCTGCGGCACCGCCACTTTCGTGGTGTGCCAGACCCCGTGAGATTGATGTCGATCATCGTCTGCCAGGCGTCTTCCTCGAGCATGGCGGAGGACGCGGGACTGCCACTAATCCCTGCGTTGGCGATCACTACGTCGGGCCGGCCCAACTCGTCGATTCCCCGCTGCAGCGCGTCGCGCAGCCCGGCCAGGTCGCGGACGTCGGCCTTGGCGGTCACGATGCGCTGGTCCAGCTTCTCGACCAGCGCCGCGATCTCGTCGAGGTCGTCGTCCTTCGCTCCCGGATAGAGGACACCCTCGACGTCGGCACACAGATCGACGGCGATGATGTCGGCGCCCTCTTCGGCGAGGCGAACCGCGTGTTCGCGACCTTGACCGCGCGGCGCCGGTGATGAACACGACCTTGCCGGCCACCCTGCCCGCGGCGTTTACTATACTGACCCCTATCTACCGATCGACGACGCTATCGACACGATAGCGGTGAGTCCCAGACGCGCTCGCGCAGCAGGCACAACCCATTCAGGGCGAAAATGATCGTCGAGCTTTCGTGACCTGCGACGCCGAGCGGCAACGGTAGCTGACCGATGAGATCCCACACCACGAGTCCGGTGATGAAGACCGCCACGAGGACTAGGTTGGCCACCACGACGCGGCGGGCGCCGGGCTAGTGCCAGCACGGCCGGGATAGTCCCGAGTTCGTCCCGAACGGTGATCGCGTCGGCGGTGTCGAGGGAGAGGTCGGCACCGTTGCGTCCCATCGCGATCGACGTGTGCGCGCTGGCCATAGCCGGGGCATCGTTGATGCCGTCGCCGACGAACAGCACGCGGTGACCTTCGGCCGAAAGTGAGCGCACCGCAGCCACTTTGCCGTCGGGCAGCAGGTTGGCACGGACATCGGTGATGCCGATCTGTGCGGCAAGACGCTGTGCGGCGCCCCGAGTGTCCCCGGTCAGCAGGGCGGGTGGACCCGACGTGTGCGCGGCGATGCCGCGCACCACCGCGTCGGTTCCCGCGCGCACGGTGTCGTCGAGTCCGAGCACCGCGATGGGCGCCGCCTCGACGATGAGCAGAACGGCGGTGAGGTTCCGGCCTTCGAGATCACGCGCGGCGGGCGAATCACGGTGAAACGAACGTGGACTCAGTACCTCCACCGTCTGCTCTCCGACACGCGTCCGGGAATCGCCTGAAAATGGTTGGCGTGCAACAGTTCAAGTCCTCGGTTGAGCGCGGCTGCCGCGACCTCGCGCCCGAGCGGATGCTCGCTGAACTGCTCCGCGATGCCCGCTAACCGCAACACGGCGGCCTCGGAGTAGCGCTCGTCGAGGACGACGATGCCGGTGAGGTGCGGCGTTCCGGTCGTCAGCGTGCCGGTTTAGTCGAAGGTCACCTGCGTCCTGTCGGCAAGATGTTCCATCGCTACGGCGGACTTGACTAGCACGCTGTGCGTCCGGCGTTGGCGATCGCCGACAGCAGCGGCGACATGGTCGCCAGCACCACCGCGCACGGCGAGGCCACGATCATGAACGTCATCGCCCGAAGCAGCGTCGACCATCAGCGGAACCGCGAACAGCGCCACGGTGGCCACGATCACCCCGACGGAATAGCGTTGCTCGACTTTATCGATGAACAGTTGGGCGGTGGCTTTGGTGGCCGATGCCTGGGCGACGATGCGTGCGACGACGCTGTCGGACGGGTCTTTGGTGACCCGAATGCGAAGGGTGCCAGCGCCGTTGAGCGTGCCGGCGAACACGTCGTCGCCGACGGACTTGCCGACCGGCAAGGGTTCCCGGTTACCGATGATTGATCCACGTTGGAGGCGCCAACGACGACAACGCCATCGGCCGCGACGCGCTCACCGGGGCGTACGCTGACTATGTCACCGACACAGAGGTGTTCGGCGTAGACCGATTATTCACTGCCGCC
Organism: Mycobacterium tilburgii; assembly: GCF_902168065.1. Classification (GTDB taxonomy): domain Bacteria; phylum Actinomycetota; class Actinomycetes; order Mycobacteriales; family Mycobacteriaceae; genus Mycobacterium; species Mycobacterium tilburgii. The sequence continues at coordinate 22,938 of NZ_LR655729.1, forward strand.
GGCGCCGATCCGGACGGCGCGCTCGGGTGCCAGGTCCAGCAGGCCCTGCACCGAATCCTCGGTGCGCTTGGTCGCGGCGTCTTCCAACACGCCCGACGTGGCGAACATGACGATCAGCAGCCCGCCGTCGACAATCTGGCCGATGCTCGCCGCGCCGGCGGCCGCCACGACCATGAGCAGATCCACGTCCAGCGTGCGAGAATGTAACGCCCGCAGTCCTGTCGCGCCGGTTGCCAGCCGCCGCTCAGTTAGCACGCCAGGGTAGCGCGCCCACCAGCTCCACGCGGGCGCGTGCAGCAGCTGCGCGGCCAGTTTGGCCGCGAACAGCGCCAGCGCGGGTGCCGCCCAGCGCACCGAAGGGACCGACCACAACCGGGAGGGCCTCGACCATCGGCTGAGAGTGTCCGCCTCGCCTGCACGGTGGCGCTGCTCATCGACGTCCTTCCCCACAATAGAATCACTACATAAACACATGTAAACTACTACATATTTTACTATCATTTTGGGTGCACGTGCTTCAATTGGGAGATGAGACACGGAGTCGACGGCAGGGTGCAGCCACCGGCCATGCTCGACTCGACGGCCGCCGTCAAGATCGCGGAGACGCTGCAGGCGCTGGCCTCGCCCAGCCGGCTGATGATCCTGAACCGGCTGCGCCATTCGCCGTGCTCGGTCGGGGAGTTGTCCGCGGCGGTCGGGATGGAACAGCCCGCGGTGTCGCATCAGCTGCGGCTGCTGCGCGCGCTGGGTCTGGTCGCGGGCGATCGCAGCGGCCGCAACGTCGTCTACCGGCTCTATGACAACCACGTCGCCCAGCTGCTCGACGAGGCCGTCTATCACATCGAGCACCTGCGCCTCGGCGCCACCGACAGCACGGCATGACGGTCCCGACGGCCGTTATTGACAATCATTTTCGACAAGATTTCCGCGTGCCAGTATCTTGCGGCTGACCCTAATGAAAATGATTATCGACAACGCTGCAGGAGGCCGCGGATGAAGCCCGACATCCACACCGATTCCCATCCGGTGGTCTTCCAGGACGCCACGACCGGCGCGACGTTCCTGACCCGGTCGAGCCTGACGAGTTTACGCACGATCGAGTGGCAGACGCCGAACGGCGTCGAGACCTACCCGCTCGTCGTTGTGGAGGTCACTTCCGACTCGCATCCGTTCTGGACCGGGGCGCGCCGAATTCTCGACACCGCCGGGCAGGTGGAGAACAGGTGGAGAAGTTCCACCGCCGCTACGGCAACCGCGGTCGATCAACCGGCACCCAGTAGCCGGGGCTGGTCGCGGCAACCGCCCGCTAGTGCGCGTGCACACTCCACGCCGGCAGCGGATCGGCATAGCCGGTCCACCGCTGCGGGCCTTCGGCCAGTTCGGCGTCGGTCAGTAGTGCCGACGTCATGAGCGCCAGCACCCGGTCGCGGTCGAGCTTGACCCCTATGAACACGATCTCCTGCCCGGGTGGGAAGTCGGCGGTCGACCAGTACTGTGCCGGCTCGATCGTCAAGTTGGGTCCGGCCTGGACCAGATGGCGGCGAGCTCGGGACGGCTGGCGACAGCAGAAGCCTTTGCGTAACAGTCCTAACAACTGACCCCAGTGCCGCGTGCAGCCGCTGGGGGTGCAACGGCCGGGTCGCGCGGAACGTCACACTGCTGATGCCGTATTCCTCGGTTTCGTGTGTGTGTGGCCGCCGCCGGCCGCTTCCTGCTCCCAGCCTGGCAGTTCGGCGGCCAGGTCCGGATCGAACCGCCCCGTGCCGAGCACTTCCGACACGGAATCTGGCCATGGTCGGCGAGCACGAGGTGCGCCGACGGACTCAGCCGTCGCAGCGGTCACCCTGGCGCAGGAATCCTCGCTGACCAGGTCGGCTTTGCTGAGCACGATGACTTCGGCGAACTCCACCTAATCGACGAGCAGATCGGCGATGGTGCGCACGTCGCTGTCGTCGACGGCGAGGCCACGCGCCGCCAACGCCTCACCGCGCACGAGCTCGGGCAGAAACGTCGACGCGTCCACCACCGTGACCATCGTGTCCAGCCGGGCCACGCTGCTTCAGGCTGAAGCCGTCGTCGAACGTCCAGCTGAAGCTCGCCGCCACGGGCATCGGCTCGGAGATGCCCGTCGATTCGATCAGCAGATAGTCGAACCGGCCCATCGCCGCCAGACAGGCTACCGACTTGATGAGGTCTTCACGCAACGTGCAGCAGATGCAACCATTGGTCAATTCGACCAGCTTCTCTTCGGTGCGGTCCAAGTGGCCCGTGCCGGCGACCAGGGCGGCGTCGATGTTCACGTCACTCATGTCGTTGATGATCACCGCGACGCGTCGGCGGTCGCGGTTCGCCAGGACATGGTTGAGAGGGGTCGTTTTGCCTGCTCCGAGGAATCCGGACAGCACGGTCACGGGTAGCAGGCCAGTGCTCGGGGAGGACATTGGTTAATGATAATGATTTTCAATAAGGTTGCCAGCCTGATGCGGTGCCAAAATTCAGCTGAACTTTCGTTAAGAACGCGTGGCGGCAACGAATTAGATACGTTCAGGACCCTAATGTCGTCGGGATGAGTATCGAGTACTACCTGCAGAAGGTGCCGGTCGAATTCGTCCGGCCGGGCTTCTCGCTGGCCGTTCACGAAGACGGCGACTACAGGTTGTTCCAGGTCGTATGCACACAGATGTCGCAACGGGCCGGCATGCCGATCAGTTCAAACTCACCTCTCACCTCCGAGCCGGTGAACGGCGGTGAACCCTGGGTGCTGGAATGCGAAAAGGGCACGCCGGTGGTGCAGCTCATCGGCGTGGCCAAGAACGCGTCCTAGCTGTACATCTAGCTCGCTGAGCCCGCCTCGGCGGCCCGGATGCGCGCCGGGCAGCGCTGCGGTGATAATCATTTTCAACTGTCATGAGATTCCAGTTCGGGTGCGTTAGATGAGGGTCGAACGCCGAGCGCGTTTCGGGTCGATGGAAGTCCTGGTTTGCGGCATGGTGATCTTCGCGATCACCGGGACGTGGCTGCGGGGCATCGTGGCGAACAGCGCCGCGCTGGCCACCGCGGGCACCGTGTTCTGCGGGGTATTCGTCCAAGCCCTGCCGTTCCTGGGCCTCGGCGTGGTGGTCAGCGGATTGATCGCGGCGTTCGTGCCGCGCGAGCGTCTGCTGCGCTGGCTGCCGCGCCGGCCGGCGACGGCCGTGCTCGCCGCCGGCGTGGTCGGGGCCGCGCTGCCCGGCTGTGAATGCGGCTCGGTGCCGGTGGCCCGGCGGCTCTTCGGCGACGGCGGCGCGGCCGGCGCGGCGGCCCTGACCTTCATGCTCGCCGCGCCCGCGATCAACCCGGTGGTGGTGGTCGCCACCGCCGTTGCGTTTCCACGGCAGCCGAAGATGGTCGTCGCTCGGGTGGTCGCATCGTTGCTGACCGCGGTGGTGATGGGCTGGGCGTGGTCCCGGTGGGGCCGCGCCGAATGGATCACCCGCCGCCTGCCCCCGCACGAATCACACGGCGCGGCAACGCAATCCAAGTGGGTGTTGTTCTGCGAGGTGGCACGGCGCGACTTCCTGCAGGCCGCGGCGTACCTGGTGTTCGGCGCCGCCGCGGCGGCGGCCCTGCATGTGCTGGTGCCGCCGTGGATCTTCGAGCACGTCGGTGCGCGGCTGATCCTCGGCGTCGTGGCGATGGCGGCGCTGGCGGTCATCCTGGCGGTGTGCTCGGAGGCCGACGCCTTCGTCGCGTCCACCCTGACGATGGTGCCGCTGATCCCGCGGCTGGTGTTCCTGGTCGTCGGGCCGGCCATCGACGTCAAGCTGGTGGCCATGCAATCCGGGATGTTCGGCCGGCCATTCGCCACCCGCTTCGGCCCCGCGACCTTCGTCGTCGCCGCCGCGGTCGCCACCCTGGTCGGCCTGCTTCTGTTGGGTGGCACCGGATGAAACGCGAAACCGAAAACACCGTTCTGCTGCTGGTCGGGCTGAGCGTCGCGATGATCCTGGCCACCGGGGTGTTCACCCGCTACGTCAAGCCGACGCTGCTGCCGTGGCTCGGGTTGACCGCCGCGCTGCTCATCGGCCTCGCCCTGGTCGCCATTGTCGGCGACATCCGGCGCGGCGGGGCGCACCACGATGACCACCGTGACCACGGGCATTCGCACCGCGGCGGCGTGGTGTGGTTGCTGGCCGTGCCCGTCGTGGTGCTGATCTTCGTCACCCCACCCGCGCTACGGCCGCAGGCCGCCCGCGGGTCCGTGACAAACGTCTCCAACGACGTTCTGCGCCAAGAGTTTCCACCGCTCCCGCGGGGGCGCGCTCCCGAGGTCTCGCTGCCCGACGTCATGATGCGGGCCGCCAACGACACCACCGGATCGCTGAACGACCGGCTGATCACCGTCACCGGCTTCGTCCTCAACGAACCCGGCGGTGCCGACCTCGCCCGCATCGTCATCATCTGCTGCGCTGCCGACGCGCAGTTGGCCCGCATCCATCTGCGCGACCACGACGGCGCCGGCGCCTTGCACTACGCCGATCGCGGCCGGCCGCGGGGGGGGGGGGTCGGGTGGGCGGCGGGGGGGGGGCGGCACCGG
>NZ_LR655730.1 GCF_902168065.1 Mycobacterium tilburgii
TGATTTCGGAGTGCATCCGATGACGCTGTGGAAGTGGCTACGCCAGGCCGACATCGACGACGGGGCCACACCGGGTAAGACGACCGGGGAATCGGCCGAGCTGCGGGAGCTGCGTCACCGGAATCGGTTGTTGGAGCAGGAGAATGAGGTGCTGCGCCGGGCGGTGGCGTACCCCGTCACAGTCGAATCTGCCGGGAAAGGCTTTACCCGCGACTTTGGCTTCCACCGCGCAATCGTCGGGGTTTATCAGCAATTCCGCGAAGTCATAGCAGGGCTTGCAGTGGTTATCCACGCACGGCGCGAACTCGGGAGCACGGTCGTCGTCTAGCCAGTAGTAGGTGAACCATGCGCCTGGTTCGGCGATCGCCACCAGTTCACCGGAGCAAGGGTGGTCGATGGCCAACGCCTGCTGGCCGTTTCGATCGAGCACCTCATCGACGCCGTCCAGACCCTTGACCAGGCCGGTTACCCGGGGGACGTCGGAATCGTCGCGCACGTAGATATGGACCGCCTGGTGGTCGACGACGGCGAAGGCCCGCGATGTCCATGGGTACAGGTACTCCCGGCCCTGCTGGGTGTAGACATTTAAGCGGTGAAAAGGGTCGGCGAATAGCGCTGGATGATTTCAATCGAGGCATTGACCAGCCAGCGCGACGAGGTGATGTTGGCCGTCGGCCCCCAGTACTGAAAAAGTGGGAATGTTCCGAGCTTTTCGGTCAGAATGTCATGCAGATCCGGCGGGACGGTGTAGCAGTCTGGCGACTTGCGTCCGTCCTGGTGATAAACTGGCTGTGGTGTGATGATGGCGTCGTTGCTGACGTTCATCGCATACCACCAGCCGACGTTGGCTGACGTGTAGTCATCGAAGCGGCCCGCTGCCGTCTCCCAGACCTTCTCCCCCAGGGCCAGCTTGTTACTTTGGCGCCACAGCAGCACTTCGCCGAGATCGCGGAAATACCAACCGATACCCACGATTCCACGCTGGTTGGGCATCAGGCCGGTCACCATAGACGATTGCACCGAGCAGGTAACCGCCGGAAAACGGGCGCAAGCGGTTTCATGGTTCCCTGGGAGGCCAGCGTGGAATGATTCGGCATGTGTTGCAGCAGCGGCTGCGTCAAGCCGACGACGTTGATCAGGAGCACCGATTGCGTCATTCTGGATCCCGCGCGGAAACAAGTTCATCGAGCCAACGGATCTAGCCCGCAATGCTTTCGTCCCAGGCCAGCCAAGCGCAATGACCGAGGAAGCACTTCCCAGGTATGGGTTTCGATTTCGACGTCGATAGGTCCCGCGAGCGTCCCGCTGTGCAGCATAACCATGACATCGGTGAGGATGTGTGCGGTGTTGGCTAGCGGTTCGGGTGGACTGACATGCAACGCCACGTGGTAGTGCACGCACGCTATCCGACCGGGGTGTCGCCGGGTCCGCGAAGGACAGGTCATCGCGAAACCACCGGTAACCGTTCACGTCGACTCCGTTGACATGATGCAGGTAGGGGAATTCGCGAATTCGGCGAAGGATTCGGCCACCCCGTCGCCCTACAGATCATCGATCTGAATCGCGTTGGAGGCCTGTATCTTTACTACCTCGATTCCTATGTCGGCCAGGCCCGACACGACCGCGGCGGATCTTCGTACATGACCGCGAGGTGGCATGTGTCCAAGCACACGCCTACATAGCGTGTATCAACATCACCTGCCTGGACGGCATGGGCAAACCAGCCGATTGCGTCACCACACTAACCGATGACACAGCAGGGTTCGGGTTCGATGGCCAGTCTGATCCGATTCCCAGTCCCATCTTCAAATACGCCGCAGCTCATCGCACAATGCGGACAATCCCTAGCGAGCTTTGCTATCGGCCATCTCGTTCCACGGGTCGCCCCACCCCAAGGGCAGCGTCGAGATACTGCCGTGCTCGGTATCGCCCAACAGATCGCTGAGCACCGCGGCGCAATCCCTTGTATACTGAACAATCCCTTGTATACTGAAATTGTTGTTGTGTGGTTTAGTCTGGTTGATAAACAGCATGTTTCACTGAGCTACCGTGAAAGGCGCCGTAGGGAAAGGCATTCATGTTAGTAACCGAGAGCCCGGTATCGTCCAGCATCGCGGCCAGCCGGTGGCGCGAAAGACAATCATCCGCCAGCCGGGCCATGGTACGAGCTGGCAACCACAGTCCGATGCCGAGTTGCTCCAGGCCCGCTTGCTCGCGGGCAGGGGAGAATACCGACAGCAATTGGCGTTCCAGCACCAGCAGCGTGTCGGCCGCAACGACATTGCTGCAGTAGGACTGCATCATAACCGCTTCTCCCCGTGTTGAATCATGTTGCCGGCGAAGGCGGGTTCCTGTTCGTCGCTCAGCAGCAGCTGCCCGCTCTGTCCGTAAAATTCGACCGGATTGCGCCACAGCACCCGGTCGACGTCATCTTCGGTGAAGGAAGCCGCCCGCATTGCCTGCCCCGTCTTGGCCGTCTTGAGCGGATCGGATCGGCCCCAGTCCGCGGCGGAATTGACGATGATTCGTTCCAGGCCGTAGCGCTGCATCAACGCGACCATCCGGTCCTCGTCCATCTTGGTGTCCGGGTAGATCGAAAAACCGGCCCAGCAACCTCTTTCCAGTGCCAGCTCATGGTGACCTCGTTCAGATGATCCAGCAAAACCATGCCGGCATCGATTCCCACCCGCTTCACCACTTCGACACTGGCCAGGGTCCCGCCAAGCTTGTCGCGATGGGGCGTATGAACCAGCGCAGGCATCCCTCGTTCGGCCGCAATTTTCAGTTGGGCTTCGAACACCGCGGTTTCGTCGTGATTCCCCGACTCCTCGCATCGCGCCGGGGAGGAGTTCCACAATCTTCTCGGGAGAGCGGCCAACCTCTGCTACGGCTGTATCAATCCAAGTTCGGGCCGCCAGGGGTCGCCTGGCCAGGGGACGTCCGGACCAGATGGCGCCCACGGCGCTGTCGCCCAAGACCGTGAGCGCAGGAGGCGCCCTCATCAAGTCGAGGTACGCCTTGACCTTCACCGCTCAGCCGTAAACGACGTGATCTACCGCAGCAGTGATTTGTATTGCGCTGCAAGTGAATGCATTTCAGATCCCCAGGGTTCCTTGAAGAAGAAACCCAGCTCGGGTACGACACCTCGCACGCCGTGCAGCCGGCCTATCCGCTAACAGGCGCGCGACGTCGAGGACCAGCGGCGTGGCCAGCGCGGAATCCGGTACCGACCAGATCGTCTGCAAGGTGACCTGGCCACCCAAAAACCCGGTGGCATGGATGTAATCCCACGCAACCTTCGTTTCGCCGAGATCGGGCATATAGTCAATGTGCAGCGGAGCGGTCACGCCACCGAGCATCTGCTGCAGACCGCGCCGCTTGGTAGCGTGCTTGGATGCGACGGTAACCGGATCGGCCAGGGTGACGCCGTCTCCGCCGCCGAGCAGGTTAGTCCCGGACCAGGACCAGACCGTCATCGCGCGGCTGGCGAACATCGGCGCCAATACCGTGCGCAGCAAGGCCTGACCGGTCTTGGCATCCTGGCCGGCGTAGAGGTAGAGGATACCCGCGTCTTCAGCAATGCTGCGCAACGCCAGCAGGCCGAGGCTCGGTGACGGGGTGAAGCACAAGTACGCGGCGCCGTTGCGGATGGCGGCAAGGACAGTCAGGCCGCTAGCCGACAGCACAATGCGGTTCGGCTCGACCAACGATCGCAGCAGCAGTTCAGCATTGTGATTCTCCGGGATGTCAATCGCGGGCGGTTGAGTGGAGCCACGTCGATGACCACCAACACGTCCAGTGTGTGCCGCGATATGAAGGAGGCCATGGCGTCGCGGAGCCGATCGACCAGCTCAGCTTGGGTGGAGGTACCGGCGCTGGCCGGATCCGCAGTCGCCACGCATGACGGCCAGACAAGCTCGTCGTCGGTGGCTGCAAGTCAATCCGATACCGCGGACACCACCTGAGAAGGCAACAGGCCTGCCTCGACCAGCTTCTCCGCGCTTCATCAATGGGGTGGTCGAAATGTCGCGGCCGGCCACCACGAAATCCGAAAGCTCCGGCAGCGGCGCATCGACAAAGTCCGCCATGGCGGTCACGCAACCGGTGTTTGCTATCAGCCCAGCGTTGAGCGCATGCAGGCCCACGAACGAGGTGGTTGCCACCGATCCTCGGGCCCCAGTGAGCCAAAGACCACAACGTGGTCCCGTCGTGTCGGCGTTGTGCTCCATCGCCGGTACCTCAATCGCAGAACTTCGTCTCAGGCAAAATGGTACCTGTGTTCTCCCGTCTGCGCGGCTTAATGAACGCTGTACGTAAACTGGAAACCGTGAATCTCAAGGCACGCATTGTCCCGTTGCGCTGGTCGGTCTGGCGGCTGGCCGTCGGGAACCGCAACATCACCACGACGGGCCAGATCGGCGACGGGAGCGAAGCCGCAGCCGTCGACTAATGTCATGCGCATCGCCCGGGCCGCTCCCACCGCGCGAGTCTACTCCGTCGAGCTCGCCGAGGCCAACGCCGCCAACGCCCGCCAGATCTGGGCGCACGCCGGGGTCGCCGACCGGGTGACCTGTGTCGTCGGCACCATCGGTGACGGCGGGTGCACCCTGGACGCATTGGCCAACGAGTACGGATTCACCTCTGGCGCACTCGATTTCGACTTCCTCGATCACGACAAGGATGCCTACCTGGACGACCTGCACAGCATCATGGAGTGGGGGGCTGCACCCGGGCTCGATCGTGGTCGCCGACAACGTCCGGGTGCCCGGCGCCCCGAAGTACCGCGAGTACATGCGTGGCGAGCAGGGCCGGCACTGGAATACCGTCGAACACAAGACCCATCTGGAATACCAGTCACTGGTATCCGCCTGTGCTGGAATCGGACTATCTGGGCTGAGCACGTCCTCGAACGTCGACTTGTCGAGATTTCGGCCCGATCCGTGCAACAAGTCGACGGTGGACGCTCGACGCTACTGGGCGCGCGGATGGGCACCGGCCCACACCTCGCGCAGCGCGTGCACGGTGACCAGGGTGTAGATCTGCGTGGTCGTCACCGAGGCATGCCCGAGCAGCTCCTGCACGACGCGCACATCGGCGCCGCCCTCCAACAGATGGGTGGCAAAGGAGTGCCGCAGCATGTGCGGCGACACACCCGAGGTGATCCCTGCTCGCTCGGCCGCGTTCTGCAACACCTGCCAGGCACTCTGCCGCGACAACCGCCCACCGCGCGCGTTGAGGAAGATGGCCGCCGTGCCGCGGCCCCGGCGCGCCAGGTCCGGGCGTCCGCGCACCAGATAGTCGTCCAGCGCCTGCACCGCCGGACGCCCGATTGGGACCAGCCGCTGCTTGCCACCCTTGCCGCGCAGCAACACCGACCTCGCCTGGGTGTCGACGTCGTCGACATCGAGCCCCACGGCCTCGGAGATCCGCGCCCCGGTGGAATACAGCAACTCCAGCAGCGCCCGGTTCCGCAGTGTCAGCGGGCCATCCGACGGGCTGTCCCCGCCCGCGCCCTCGATCAGCGCCAGCACCTCGTCGATGCTCAGGCTCTTGGGCAGCCGCCGGCCCGGCGTGGGTGGTCGCACGGCCCGCGCCACGTCCAGCTCGGCCAGGCCCTCGGCCGCGGCGAACCGATGCAGGCCGCGCACCGCGATCAGCGCCCGCGCCGCCGACACCGCCGACAGGCCTACGGTTCCGGATTCGGGGTCACCACGGCGCAAGGCCGCCAGGAAGTCGCTGACGTCGTCTTCACCGACATTGGCCAGATCGTGAATCCCGCGGTCGGACAAGTGTTTTGAATAGCGGCACAGGTCGCGCCGGTAGGAGCTGAGGGTGTTGGCCGCCACCCCCCGCTCGATCGTCAGGTGATCGATGTAGCCTTGCAGTTGGGTCTCGAGGGTGAGCGCGGTAGTCATTGCGCGGCCTTACGCCTTGCGAACGCCGTCGGCTTGTCCGGCCACGGGTCGTCCACCGCCCGCGCCGGGACTAGGCCCGTCGTCGCCGCGTGGTCAGCCAAAATGCCAGCCGCGGCAATGGAATTCACGATCTCGCCGCGCAACACCGAGCGCGCCGTCTTCGTGAGCAGCACCCAGCGCATTCCGTTTCAAAAACGTGGTCAGCCACGGGTGGCGGGTTCGGGTATCGACCGCTCGACACTGTCTCGATGCTGGTTGCCGTTGGACGAGTGCTCGGGGACCTCCACCGGAAGCAGCTCACCCTTCTTGTAGTCGATGGCCGCGCCGACGAACGCGACGAACAGCGGATGCGGCCGGGTCGGCCGGCTCTTCAGTTCGGGGTGGGCCTGGGTGCCGACAACGAACGGGTGGACGTCCGGCGGGTATTCGACGAACTCCACCAGGTGACCGTCCGGCGAGGTCCCGGAGAACCGCAGACCGCTTTCCGCGATCCGGTCACGGTAAGCGTTGTTTACCTCGTAGCGGTGCCGGTGCCGCTCGGACACCTGCGTTGATCCATAGGCTTGCGCCACAATCGAATCCGGCGCGAGCACCGCGGGGTAGGCCCCCAGCCGCATGGTCCCGCCCAGATCCGCCTCGCCGGCCACGATCTGTTCCTGATCGGCCATCGTGGAGATCACCGGATCCGGTGTGCCCGGCTCGAACTCCGCGGAGTTGGCCTCGGTGATGCCGACCGATCGGGCGGCTTCGATCACGATGCACTGCAGCCCGAGGCACAGGCCAAGCACCGGCAAGCCACGCGCCCGGGCGTGCCGGATGGCCCCGATCTTGCCCTCGATGCCCCGGATGCCGAACCCGCCGGGGACCAGCACGCCGTGTACGTCACTCAGCGCCGACGTCGCCCCTGCGGCGCTCTCGCAGTCGTCGGAGGGCACCCACACCATCTCGACCCTGGCGTGGTGTTTGAACCCGCTGGCACGCAACGCCTCGGTCACCGAAAGGTAGGCGTCGGACAGGTCAATGTATTTGCCCACCAACGCAATTCGCACGGTTTCGTGCGGCTCGTGCACCCGGCGCAGCAGATCGTCCCATTCGGTCCAGTCGACGTCGCGGAACGGCAGGTTGAGCCGGCGCACCACGTAGGCGTCGAGTTCCTCACGGTGCAGCACCTTGGGAATGTCGTAGATCGACTTCGCGTCCGGCGTGGAGATGACCCCGTCGATGTCGACGTCACACATCAGCGCGATCTTGTTCTTCAGCGCCTCGGGGACGTCGCGGTCGCAGCGCAGAATCAACGCGTCCGGCGTGATACCGATGCTGCGCAGCGCCGCCACTGAGTGCTGGGTCGGCTTGGTTTTCAGTTCACCGGATGGGGCGAGGTAGGGCACCAAGGACACGTGCAGAAAGAAGACGTTCTCCCGGCCCAGATCGTGGCGCACCTGGCGGGCCGCCTCCAGGAAGGGCTGCGATTCGATGTCGCCGACCGTTCCACCGATCTCGGTGATGATGACGTCCGGGCGGTGCCCGTCGGCGTCCGGCTGGGCCATTGCCAGGATCCGGCTCTTGATCTCATCGGTGATGTGCGGGATCACCTGAACGGTGTCACCGAGGTATTCACCGCGCCGCTCCTTGGCGATGACGGTCGAATACACTTGGCCGGTAGTCACATTCGCCGAACCCGATAGGTCGCGGTCCAGGAATCGTTCGTAGTGGCCGACGTCGAGGTCCGTCTCGGCGCCGTCCTCGGTGACGAAGACCTCGCCGTGCTGGAACGGATTCATGGTGCCCGGATCCACATTCAAATACGGGTCGAGCTTCTGCATCGTCACGTGCAACCCGCGAGCGGTCAGAAGCTGACCAAGACTACTGGCGGTCAGGCCCTTTCCGAGCGAGGAAGCAACCCCACCGCTTACGAAGAGGTGCTTGGTGGCGGTTTGCGGGTGCTTGCGCACAGGCGGCCTCCGTGAAGACGGGCAGGGCGTCGATGTGTGTTGCCATTAACGAATTGGGCCTGCCGACCCACGGAACACCACCCTAACACCCACGACACCGCGCCGTGGTGAACACGCCCGGCGGCGCCTGGGGTTACTCGGCAGTTACCGCGAACCGCTACTGCGCCACGGTGAGCGCGGTGGCCCCGTGCCCGGTGCCGTACTGCCCGACGTGCCCGCCGTTGAGCAGGTCGTGCAGGCCGAGCACGGCCGTGATGCGCCCGGGCGCTACATCGACATCGTCGACGGTGCTGATCGCGGAATTGATGCCGGCGTCGGCGCGGGCGACGGCGACGGCCGCCCCGCCGGTCGCCGATCCGTCCCGCCCGGCCAGCAGCGTGCCCGAGCCGTGCGGTGCCAGTGCCGCGGAGAAGCGGGCCACGCTGGCGCCCTGGTTTCCGGCGTCCTGGGGCAGCGAGCCGCCGGTGACGATCAGGGCGGCGTTGGCCGCGGCCATGTGCTCACCGGGCTGATAGGTGACGAACCCGGTGTCACGCAGCGCGGCCAGCACGGTGTCGCGCTGCACGTCGTCGACCGGCGGGACGGCCGGGTTGGCGTTGATCAGCAGCGAGATGCCCAGCAGGTCGCCGGCCTGCGACCCTTGGTCGACGAGCTTGGTGCTCAGCTGTTGGCCGGCCGGCAGTACCGAGGAGTTCACCACGGTGCGCAGCTTCTCCGCGGAGTTGGCGTCGACGAACTCCTGCGTCAGCGCCACCGTGCCCGTCACGGTGCCGCCTGCCTGGCCAATCATCTTCGACACCGCCGCCACGTCGTCGTCCTTGGCATCCGGGGTCCGGAACACGACGACCGATTTACCGGCCAGCGCGTCGTGCACGATCCGTCCGACCATTTGGTTATCGAAATTGTTTGCCGCGCTGAGCTTCTCGTTCAGCACATTCTTCTGGTCGTTGAGCCCGTTGATCTGCGAGTAGAGGTCACGCTTCTCGGCGCGCAGGCTGGACAACAGGGTGTCGGACAGGAATCCGGACCCAAGCACCACACCGATGGCCAGCGCCAGGAACACCGCGGCCAGCGAGAAGGCGTGTTGGCGTAACGAGATCATGAGCGCATCTCCCCGAGATGACTAGGTGACCAGGTGCTGGATCCAGAGCGAGCAGTGGTTCCAGTAGTCGGTGATCCAATGCAGCACCAGGCCGTCGGTGCGCGACACCCACAGCGCGACGATCACCGCGATCAGCATGGTCAATGCGAGCAGCGCTATGGCGCCGCCCGAAATGTGGTTGCGGTACAAGGTGGCGACCGCTTTGGCGTCGACCACCTTCTCCCCGACCCGCAACCGGGTGAGGAACGTCGACGGGTTGCTCTGCGTGCGCGTCCGGTCGAAGAACGTCTCGATGTTGGCGGTGTGGCCGGCCGTCACGAGCAGCGCGGCGCCGTGGTGGTCGGCCAGCAGCAGGGCCAGGTCGACCGCCGACCCGGCCGCGGGGAACGTCATCGCCCCGACCCCGAGGTCCTGAATGCGTTCCAGGCCCGGCGCGTGCCCGTCAGCGTCGGCCGGCAACACCACGTGCGCGCCGCACTTGAGGGCCTCGGTGCTGATCTGTTCGGGGTCGCCGACGATGAGCTGCGGACGGTAGCCCGCCTTGCGCAGCACGTCCGCGCCACTGCCCACCCCGATCAACACAGGCTGGTACTCCTTGATGAACGGCTTGAGCGAGCGCAAATCGTCGGCGGCGCTGTCCTCGTCGGCGACGATCACCACGTGCCGGCGGCGCAGGTCGAGGTCGATGTCGGGGATCCCGATGCCGTCGATCAGCAGCGGGCTCTCGCTCTTGATGAACTCGATGGTGTTGCCGGCGAACGCCTCCAGGTGTGCGGCCAGGCCGCTCTTGGCCTCGCGCATCAGGTCGGCGATGTCGTGGTCGGTACGCTCGGTGCCCCGGCTCAGCCGGCGGTCGCCGGCGTAGATTCCGCCCTCGTACAAGCGAATCTTGGAGCCGTCCTTGACCTTCTTGAAGATGTCCGGTCCGGTCTCGTCGATCAGCACCACGCCGTTGTTGACCAATACCTCCGGGCCCATGTTGGGGTAGCGACCCGACACCGACGGTGAGGCGTTGACGACGGCGGCGATGTCGGCTTCGACCAGCGCCTCTGCGGTGATGCGATCCAGGTCTAGGACGTCGAGCACCACGATGTCTCCGGGGCAGACCCGCCGCAGCAAGCGGTCGATGTTCCGGTCCACCCGCGCGGTGCCGGTCAGGCCCGGTCGGGAAGCGTTACGAGTAAGCAGCCCTGACATCTTCATGGGGGCGATTCTGGCCGTGATGCCCGGCGGAGGCGGGGAGGCGCGCCGTAACATCCGTCCCAGAAGTTATATATAGTCACATCAGTAACAGCCGGGTCGCGATCAGGTCTCGAACGTCGACTTGTCGAGCGGATCAGGCGCGCTCCGCCGCAACAACTCGACGTTGGGCGAATCAGATCTGGTCGTTCTGGGCGGCGTCGAGCAGCTCCTGCGCGTGGGCACGGCCGCTGTCCGACTCGCCGAGGCCGGCCAGCATCCGCGCCAGCTCGGCCACCCGCTCGTCGTCCTTCACCCGGCGCACCACGCTGGTCCCGCGCGGACCGGCGGCATGCACCACCAGATGCACGTCGGCGTACGCCGCGACCTGCGGCAGGTGCGTGACCACGATGATCTGATGGCTGTGCGCCAGCCGCGCCAGCCGCCGTCCGATCTGTACCGCGGCCCGGCCCCCGACCCCGACGTCGACCTCGTCGAACACCATCGTGGTGCCGTGGGAGATCTTGCGCGAGGAGGCCAGCACCGCTTCCAGCGCCAGCATCACCCGGGACAGCTCCCCACCAGAGGCGCTCTTCGCCAGCGGCAGCACGGTCACGCCGCGGTGCGCGGCGAAACCGAACTCGACTTCGTCGATGCCGTCGCTGCCGGCCCGGACCAGCGTCGGCCCGGACTCCCCCAGCGACACGCTGAGGGCGGCGGAATCGTCCTGCTCCGCCTTGTCGGAGACGATATCGGTGCGCACGTCGATGGTGAATTCGGCATCGGCCATCGCCAACCCGGACAGCTCCGCGGTGACCTCCTTGGCCAGTCGCTTGGCGGCCTTACGCCGGCACTTGCTGAGATCGATTGCCGCATCGGCCAATTCACGGGCGAGTTCGTCGACCCGGCGCTGCAGCACCGCCAGGCCCTCCTCCGACACGTCCAGCTGCGCCAGCCGGTCGCGTGACTCGGCCGCCCAGCGCAGCACGCCGTCGATGTCGGCGGCGTACTTGCGGGTCAGCGTGCGCAGCTCGGCCTGCCGGGCCAGCTTGGACTCCAGCGCGCTCGCGTCGACCGGCAACTCGTCCAGGTAACCTCCGAGTTCTTGGGCGGCGTCGACGACAATGGTCAGCGCCTGCCCGATCTGCTCGGCCAGCGCCTGCAGCCTCGCGTCGTCGGTGGATTCCAGTGCGGCCCTTGCCCATCCCAGGCTGTCGGCGGCGCTGCCGCCCGAGACGTCGTCGGTGGACAGCCCGGCCCGTGCGGTGGCCGCGGCCTCGCGCAGGGTGTCCAGTTCGGAGAGGCGCACGATGTCGGCGACCAGGGCCTCGTCCTCGCCGGGTTGGGGGTCTACCGCGTCGATCTCGTTTAGCGCGAAGGTGAGACGGTCGGCTTCGAGTGCGAGTTCGCGCATCCGGCCGCGACGGTCCAGCAGGTAGCGGCGCGCCGACAGCCAGGCGTCGCGCAGTTTGCGGTAGCGCTCCAGGGCGGGGCCGGCCTGGGCGAAACGATCCAGGGCGCCGCGCTGATCCTCCGGCCGCATCAGCCGC
This sequence comes from Mycobacterium tilburgii, assembly GCF_902168065.1. GTDB lineage: Bacteria > Actinomycetota > Actinomycetes > Mycobacteriales > Mycobacteriaceae > Mycobacterium > Mycobacterium tilburgii. The sequence continues at coordinate 11,699 of NZ_LR655730.1, forward strand.
AGCTGATTGTTCTGGCCGTGCAGCGTGAGCAGTTCGGCAGTAAAGTCGCCCAACGACTTCACCGGGACACTGCGCCCGCCGAGGTAAGCCCGCGACGGCCCGTCCCGGCTGACCGAGCGCAGCGCGATGACGCTGCCGTCCTCGTCGCGCTCCCCACCCGAGGCCGCCAGCAGCTCGTCCAGCTGCGCAACTGCCGCATCATCGAGATCGGTTGTGGTGAAACGTCCTTCGACGACGGCCCGGTCGGCACCGGAGCGCACCCGATTGGGATCGGCACGGGCGCCGCCGAGTAGATGCAAGCCCGTCACCACCATGGTCTTGCCGGTGCCGGTCTCGCCGGTCAGCACGGTCAGGCCGCGGTCGAACTCCCCGACCGCAGCGTCGATCGCACCCAGCGACTCGATGCGGATTTCGGTCAGCATTGCATCAGCACCGCTGCAGCGCCGTTACTTTCCGCGCCAACCGGATACGGGCAACTGGAACTTACGCACCAAGCGGTCGGTGAAGGGTGCACTGTCCAAGCGTGCCCATTTCACCGCCGTGTCACAACGTTTCACCTCGAGCCGGCCGCCGGCGGGCAGCAGCATTTCGCGGCGGCCGTCGCAGAACACCATGGCATCGTTGCCGCTCGCCTCGATCTCGATCGCGATGGTGGCGTCCGGGCTGGTCACCATCGGACGGCCGAACAGCGCGTGAGCGTTGTTAGGCACCACCAGGATTGCTTCCAGGTCCGGCCACAGCACCGGGCCGCCGGCGGAGAACGCGTAGGCGGTCGATCCGGTCGGCGTCGACACCAGGACCCCGTCGCACCCGAAGGTCGACACCGGTCGTCCCTCGATCTCGACGACCACCCCCAGCACTCCCAGCCGCGGACCCTTTTCCAGGCTGGCTTCGTTGAGCGCCCAACCGTGGTTGATGACGCGGCCGCGGTGGCGTACCGCGATATCCAAGGTGAGGCGTTCCTCGACCCGATAGTCCCGCACGACGACGTGTTCGAGCACGCTGTCGATGGCCTCCGCTTCGGCCTCGGCGAGAAAACCGATGCGGCCCAGATTCACGCCCAGCACCGGGATGTCGGCGTTGCGGGCCAGTTCGGCCGCGCGCAGGAAGGTGCCATCGCCACCGAGGACCAGCACCAGCTCGCACCCCTCGGCGACGTTCGGTTCGGCGTCGACGACCTCGATCTCGGCGCTCATCACCCGCATATCCTCGGCGACGAACTTCAGCGGTCCCCTGTTGATGGCCTCGCTAGCCGATACTCGAAGTCCAATAGCGTTGTCGCTCAACACTTTTTGAACCCGGCGCGGGGTTTCGGTGGCTTCGTCGCGCCCGGTGTGCACGACCAGCAGGACGGTCCGCTCGCCGGTCATTGCGGGCCCTCGCTCACCGCACGCCGCACCGCGTCGACTAATCTGTCCGCCGACAACGCCCGATCGGTTTCGGCGCGCAACCACAGGAAATATTCGACATTGCCCGACGGGCCCGGCAGCGGACTGGCCGTCACGTCGACGGTCTGCCAGCCCAGCTCGCCCACCCGCCTGGCGACCCCCGGCACCGCGTCTGCATGCAACACGGGGTCGTGCACGACCCCTCCGGCACCGACCCGGCCCTTACCGACTTCAAACTGCGGCTTCACCATGGGAACGATATCCACGCCCGGCCACGCTCAACCAGCCAGCGCGGGCAACACGGTCGACAAGGAGATATAACGACAGGTCGGCGACGATCAGGTCGACACGCCCGCCGATCGCGTCCGGCGACAGGTCGCCGGACGTTGGTCCGCTCGACGACCAGCACCCGGGGATCCGACCGCAGCGACCACGCCAGCTCGGCGTTAACCCGGGCGCGTCGCGCCATGCCGACACTCAGCCCTTATCCGCCGACTCCAGCGCCTGCAGCAGCACGTCATGCGCCTCGGACAGGCGTCGCGCGATGTCTTCCAGCCTCGCCAGCGACGGCCCGTTCTCGCGGTTCTGCGGATCGGTCAAATCGGGCAGCTGCGCCAGCAGGTTGTCGATGTCGGCGCGAATCTGATCAGGATCGATATTCATTGCGGTTCCACGCTAGTCACCGGTCAGCCCTCATGCACGAGAGACCAGCGCTCGAGCGCGTCGCGGGCCCGGTCGTCGCCGGCCCGGACACGGGCCGGTCGGCCCTCGGCGCCCCATACCGCGCTGGCGAGCGCGCGCACCACCGACAGGTCGTCACCGTCCCCGTGATCGTCGCTGCGGACTGTGATGGCCCCGTCGCCGACGTCGACCCGCCAGCCCGGCTGCGGCCCGACCGCCAGCACGTCGCGGCCCTGGTGCAATGCCCGCAAGTCGTGACCAATGTAGGTGGGCCGCTGCTCCGGCTTGGCGTACACCGCGTCGCGGGCGCTGTTCACACCGGTCAGCACCATCAGGCTGAGCAGCCGCGCAGCGTTGGCGCCCTCGATGTCGGTGTCCAACCGGTCGCCGACGACCAGCGGCGCGCGGTAGTCACCGCGCCCGACCGCATCGTTGAGCAGTGTCGGAGCAGGTTTGCCCGCGACCCGGGGTTGGGCGCCGGTGGCCGCCCGCAGCGCGGCCACCAACGATCCGTTGCCGGGCAGCAGGCCGCGTTCGGTGGGCAGCGTGAGATCGACGTTGGCGGCCACCCACAACGCGCCCGCGCGAATGGCCAACGCCGCCTCGGCGAGCGCGGCCCAGCCGATCGTCATCGAGAGGCCCTGGACGACGGCGACGGGGTTGTCCTCGAAGCGGCGCACCGGGCGCAGTCCGACCGCGGCGATCTCATTCGCCAGCGCGTCGGTGCCGACGACCAGCACCCGCGAATCCGGCGGCAGTTCAACCGAAAGCAGCCGCGCGGCGCTCTGGGCGCTGGTGACGACGTCGTCGGCGGCGGCGGTGAAGCCCAGGTCACGCAGATGCGCCGCCACCTCGTTGGCGCTGCGGGAGGCGTTGTTGGTGACGAACAGTTTGCGGATACGAAGTTCGTCCAGCGTCTGCACCGCGCCTTTGGTGGGACGGTGACCGCAGAACACCGTGCCGTCCAGATCAATAAGCAGGCAATCATGTTCCTGCGCAATACTTTTCACTATTCTTCGGTCGTCCCCAGCTCGGCCACGCGGTCCTCGGCGTCGGTGATGCCGTCGACGTCGGCGGCCGCGGAACGCAAAAACCACTGCAACGCTTCGTCCGCGCGGCCGAGCGCCAGCAGCGTGTCGGCATACGCGTAGAACAACCGAGCGGCCGTCGAGCCGGTGCGGCTCGGGTCCAGTTGCGGCGTGGACAAGACGGTCAGCGCCTGATCGAGCTGCACGAGATCCGACCGCGCGCCCGCGATCACGATGCGCAGCTCGTCGGCGTCGTCGCCGGTGAGTTGCGCCGCCTCGTCGCCGCGGGCCAGTTCAATCGCCCGCTCTGGACGGCCAAGTCCGCGTTCACAATCGGCGATCAACGCGAGCAACGACGATTTGCTGCCCATTCGGCGGGCGGCCCTCAACTCCGACAGCGCCTGCGCCCAGTCGCCGTAGCGGTAGGCGGCGATGCCGACGGCTTCGCGGATCGCGGCGATCCTGCTGGATCGAGCCCGGGCGGCGCGTGCGTGGTTGAGCGCAGCTTCCGGATCCTCGTCCATCAGCTCGCCCGCGGCGACCAGGTGGCGCGCCACCGCGTCGGCGGTCGCGCGGTCTAACGTGCTCAGTTCGCCGCGGATCTCGGGTGCCAGCTGTTTGGTGTCCACACCAGGAGGTATCGCGGGCCCCCTGTCGGGCCCAGCGTCGGCCGCGCGATCGGACTCGCCGCCGGTCTGCAGCTGCGCCGGGCGCGCTCGGCCCGGCCCCGACCAATTGCCCGCCCGCGGCGTGCGTGGCCCACCTCTCTGCGCACCCCCGGACGCCGGCCGCGCGCGTCGTTCACCGTTGTGGCGCTGCCTGTCATCACCCACTCGTGTTGTTCACCTCGATTGCTCCCGGACTCCCCCGAAAGGATACGGGCACTCGGGCGGCGATCCCGCTACGCCTTGAACCGGTCCGGGACCAGCGGGGCAATCATCGAAGGACAGAACGTGGCGATCGCGACGATCGTGAAGATGCCCGCGTTCTTCTCGGTCATGCCGCTGTCGGAGGCCATCTCCGAGACCACCGAGTCGAACGACTGGCCCGGCTGGACCAGCATGGGACAGACCGACTGACCCGCCGCCAGCGCCGTGGCCGGCTGGGTGACGGCAATGCCGGCATTGGTCAGCGCGGACAGAAACCGGTTGCTCGTCATGTCCGCACGGATGGGAGCCGCCATCGTCGCGGCGGCGGTGATCATGCTCGCGGTCAATACGACAAATCCGACAACCTTCGCCTGCCCCGCGGCGGGCAAGGTTCGGTGAGTGCGCGAAATCACTGTGACTACAGTGGCCACCCAGTGTCACGTTCAGGGCACGGCCCGGTAAAGGTTTGCACACCAACGTGTTTTGCTCCGAGGTTCTTGACAGGGTCGGGGGCAGTATGCCATGCCCCTTGCCATGCAGGCGATTTGATCGGGTTGTCCCCCAACCGACGGACACCCGGCATCCGCCCACAAATCCGCCGGTTGTGGGATAGCCGGATGCCGCGGATGCGGGAAAACTGGTTGGCACAGCGGGGATCTCGTCGTTCCTTCACGAGGCTTCCCCTACTCGACAATCGGCTTCCCCGCCGATGACAAGGTCCCCGCTGAAACCCCTCTAGACCTTCTCTATGCCGGCGATGTTGCGCTTGCCGCGCCGCAGGACCAGCCACCGGCCGTACAGGAAATCGGAAGCCTGCGGTGTCCATTCGTCGCTGTCGATCCGGGTGTTGTTGACCGACACGCCGCCCTCGCTGATGGTGCGCCGCGCCGCGCCCTTGCTGTCCGACAGTCCCGTGGCCACCAGCAGGTCGACGATCCCGTCCGGGCCGCCCGGTTTGAGCTCGGCGACCGATGTTTCGCGCAGCGCGGCGGTCAGCGTCGCCTCGTCGAGACGGCCCAATTCGCCCTGCCCAAACAGTGCCCGGCTGGCGTGTTCGACGGCCGCGGTGGCCTGCTCGCCGTGCACCAGGACGGTGAGTTCGGTCGCCAGCCGCCGTTGCGCCGCACGCTGTTGCGGACGCTCGACGGTGGCCTGCTCCAGCTCGGCGAGCTCCTCGGCGGTCAGGAAGGTGAACCAGCGCAGGTAGCGGATCACGTCGACGTCGGCGGTGTTGACGAAGTACTGGTACCAGGAGTAAGGGCTGGTCAGCTGCGGATCCAGCCACAGATTGCCGCCTCCGGTGTACTTCCCGAACTTGGTGCCGTCGGCGGCCGTCACCAGCGGCACCGTCAGCGCGTGCACCGCCGCGCCGAGCTTCTGGCGCACCAGCCGCACCCCGGCGATGATGTTGCCCCACTGATCCGACCCGCCGATCTGCAGCGTGCAGCCGTACCGCTGGTGCAGCTCGACGTAATCGTTGGCCTGCAACAGCATGTAGCTGAACTCAGTGTAGGAGATGCCGTCGCCCTCCAGGCGGCGCCGGATGGTATCGCGGTCGAGCATCATGTTGACCGAGAAGTGCTTGCCGAGATCGCGCAAGAACTCGATCGTCGACATCGGGCCCGTCCAGTCGAGGTTGTTGACGACGATCGCGCCGGTCGGCGAGTCCCCGGCGGCCGAGAAATCGACGAAGCGCTCCAGCTGACCGCGGATGCGCTCCGTCCATTCGGCGACGATGTCCGCTTCGTTGAGGCTACGTTCCCCGACCTCACGTGGGTCCCCGATCATGCCGGTGGCCCCGCCGGCCAACACGATGGGGCGGTGCCCGGCCTGCTGAAAGCGGCGCAACGCCAGCAGCGGCACCAGGTGGCCGGCGTGCAGGCTCGGCGCGGTAGGGTCGAATCCGGAGTACACCGTGATCGGCCCGCGCCGCGCTTCGGCGGCCAGGGCGTCGAGGTCGGTGGACTGCGCGATCAGCCCACGCAAGCCCAGCTCGTCGAGGATCATGGGGTAAGAGGCTAGTCGCTGGCGCCGGCGGCGGGCGCCCGCGGACTTCGCCGGTACGCCGAGACTTCCGGCCGTCCGGCCAGCCAGAATCGCCACGGCCGATCGGCGGCCTGACTGACACCGACCCGCGGACCCCCGACCGCGCCGTCAGTGGCGCGCAGCGTCAGGCGCACCGGGCTATCGGCGTCGAACAGGTCAATCCCGTTGTCTGCCATCGTGATTCCCAGCGCCGAGCACAGATTTCCGGGCCCCCGCGCCAACCCGGCGGTGCGCACGGCCGGACCACGCCGGTCCTGGGCAACGTCGACACCGTCGGTGACGACGGCCGCGCGCAGCAACACCGCGGCGGCCGTCCCGTCGGGGCCGCAGGAGACGTTGGCGCACACGTGGATGCCGTGGCTACGGTAGGTGTAGAGCCGGCCGGGCGGTCCGAACATCACCGCGTTGCGCCCACTGAGGCCGCGGTAGGAGTGCGCCGCCGCATCCGGCCACGGCCCGTCGGGCACCCCACCGTAGGCTTCGACCTCGACGACGATGCCGCCGACGCCCCGCCCGGTGAGGGTGGCACCCAGCAATCGGTGCGCGGCTTCCACCGGGTCGACAAGGAGCTGTCCTGCGGACACCCCAGCGAACCTACCGACCGCTCCGCCATGGCAATATCCCGGTGTCCCGGGACCCCCAGGACGCAAAGAGGCGCCCAACCATGCAAGCTAATCGACCCCGCCAGTTGTTGACCAGCACCGCGCTGTTCCTGTTGATGACCCCGGGCCTGGCCATCTTCTACGGCGGCATGGTCCGCACCGGCGTGCTCAACATGATCATGATGAGCTTCATCTCGATCCCGCTGGTCACGGTCGCGCGGCTGCTGGTCGGCTACACGATCTCCTTCACCGACGGCGGCACGGGCGGGCTGCGCCACGTCGGGATACTGGGCATCACCCCGACCACCGTCCACGGCGCGGTGCCCGAGCCTGCTGTTCGCCACCTTCCAGCTGACGTTCGCGATCATTCACCGCCGCCCTGGTCAGCGGCGCGATCGCGGAGCGCGTCAAGTTCGCCGCCTGGATGGTGTTCGTGCCGCTGTGGGCGATCGGCGTGTATTCGGTTGTCGCGCACTAAGTGTGGGGGCCGACGGTGCTCGGTGTCGGACTGGGACCTGCTGTGTAGTGCGTTCGCCCGCACCGAGTTTCAGGCCGTGCAGTTCATCACGCTGGTGCCGCAGCTGCTGCTGAGCCGGCATCATCATCCCGCGCGCCGCGATGCCAGACTGGTTGCAATGGATCAGCAACGTCCTGCCGGCCAGCTATGCACTGGAAGCGCTGCAACAGGTCAATGCTCACCCCGAACTGACCGGTGTCGCCGTGCGCGACATGATCGTGGTGGCCGGGTCCGCCCTGGCGGCGCTGTGCCTGGCCGCGGTGACTCTGCGGCGGCGGACCCGGCCACCAACACCAGCCGCCGCCGTCCCGGCCGCCCGGCCGGAACCTCCGACACCCGGGACCGCATCCTGTCCAGCGCGCGAGAACTCTTTGTCCACAACGGGATTGACCTAACCTCGATCCGCGCGGTGGCTGCCGCCGCGGGGGTCGACGCCGCCCTCGTGCATCACTACTCCGGCACCAAGCAGCCGCTGTTCGCCGCCGCGATCCACCTGCCGATCGGCCCGATGACGGTGCTGATCCAATTGCGGGAGACCCCGGTGGACGAACTCGGGCAGCGGGTGCCACAAATACTGTTGCCGATCTGGGATTCCGAGCTGGGTGCGGGCCTGATCGCCACCCTGCGGTGGCTGATCTCTGGGGCAGAGGTGAGGTCTGGTGCGAACGTTCCTGCAAGACGTCATCATCGCGGAAGTCGGTCCGCGGGTGGACAATCCGCCCGGAACGGGACGCATCCGAGTTCAGTTCGTCGCGTCGCAACTGATGAGTGTGGTGATGGCCCGCTCGCTACATCATGGAGATCGAGCCGTTCGCGTCGCTGCCGGCCGAGCAGATCGCGGCGACCATCGCGCCTACGCTGCAGCGCTACCTCACCGGGGATCTGGTGGACGGCTGCGTTCCATGAGACGCGCGTGCTCGGCGTCGCCGACGCCGCGCGCCTCGTCGATCAGCAGCACCGGGATGCCATCCTCGATGCGGTAGGCGCGGCGCAGTCGCGGGTTGTAGAGCAGCTCGCTCCCGTCTTCTGGGGACACCAGCAGCAGCGGACCCCGGTCTTGCGGGCACACCAGGATGTTCAGCAGGTTCTGGTCAATCATCGCTTCCCTTGATACATCGCGCGAGTTCGGCGCGCACCGCGGGAGTCAGCCGCCGGTACTGCTTGCTGGCGATGTCGAAGTACCAGACGTTCTTCTTGGACTTGGGGATCCCGGCCGCGCGCAGCGCGCTGACCGTCGGACGGAAGGTGGCGCTCAGCGACATCTCCGGCGCCACGCACACGATGTCGGGCCCCAGCCCGATGGGCAGGTCGGCGAACGCCTCAGTGAGATCCGCGGCGGTGATGCCGGCGCCGGGCAACAACGTCACAGCCGAGACCGTCACTTCCGTCTCCCTGAACGGGACGTTGTAGGTGACGGCGAGGTCGACGCCGTTGATCATGCCGAGCGCATCGGTCACCTGCTCGGGGTAGACCACCCCCCGCGCGGTGTGCACCACCGAGCCGCGGCGGCCCAGCAACCAGAAGTCGCCGTCCTCGTCGCGGCGGAACAGGTACTCGGTGGAGATCCAGGTGTCGGCGGGTGCGAAGACGCCGCGCTTGACCGAGGCCGTCGGATCGATCGGCCCGCGCGACGCCGCGAGCAGCACGCCGACCTGGTTCACGTCGGCGACCTGCACGAAGCCGCGGTCGTCCTCCAGGATCAGGTCGTTTTCGGCGTCGTAGGCGCCCAGCTCGACGCGCCCGGCACCGGGCAGCGGCCGGCCCTTGCTGCCGACCTTGGCGCCCGACACGTTGGCCAGCACCGCCTGACCGTCCGTCGTGGCGAAGAACTCGACCACGTGCGCGGGCGCGAGCGCCTCGACGACGCGCTCCCACAACCCGGTCGGCATCCCCGACCCGATGAACAGCCGCACCGGATGATTGCCATGCAACACGAACGCGGGATCGTCGACGATGTCGCGTAACATGGCCCACGTATAGGAGACGACGGTGACGCCATAATGGCGCACTTCGTGAACGAACCGGTCCGGCCGCAGCCCCCGCGACAGCGCGATCCGCGTGCCACCGACGACGGCGCCGCCCAGGGCGACCAGCAATGCCGACTCGTGGGGCAGCGGCGTCAGGCAGTAGACCGTGTCGCGGCGGTCGAGGGAGGCGGTCGATGCTGTACCGAACGCCGACACCGCCCACCGGTAGTTGGTGATCTGTTTGGCGACCAGCTCGTCGCCCGCCGAGCTGAACGCGATGAACGCCAGGTCGCGGGCCAGGCCCGGGTTGGGCCGGTACCAGGCGGGCAGTTCGACGGAGTCGGGGTCGATCTGCTCCATGTCGATGACGTTCCCGTCCTCGGGCAGATGCAGGTCACGCGTCTCGCCGCCGCCGAGCACCAGCACCCGGCCGGACCAGTCGCGCAGCGCCTCCAGATTGGTGGGGTCGGTCATGATCTCGCTAACCCGCCCCAGCCGCACTGACGCCGCCAGGTCGGTATCCGGGTGCATCACCACCGCGACCGCCCCGAGCCGCGACAGCGCGGCAATGGCGACCAGGGCGCTGGGCCTGGTCTCCATCAACACACCCACCCTGTCGCCCTGCCGAACGCCGACCTGGATCAGGCCGCGCACGACGTTGTTGATGCGCCGGTCGACGGCCTCGTAGGTGTGCACCCGCCCGTCGAAGAGCAGGAACTCACCGCGCGGCGCACTCTGCGCCTGCTCACTGATGATGCGGCCCAACGAGATTCGGGTGTGGTCGTTGATCTGCCCGAGCCGGGCCAGCCGGGGCAACGTGCGTGCGGTCTCGACGGCCAGAGTGCGCATGGACTTGTTGGCCGCGACCACGGCGGTGATGGCGCCGCACACCAGCTCGATCGCCGCCTCCGACGCCTCACCGATGCCGTGGGTGATCCGCGAACTCAGCGCGACGCCGCTGTTGGTGTGTTCCTCGGGCTGGTCGGCCATCAGGTCGATGCCCGACGGTTTGTCGCCGCCGGTGGACAACCATTCCACCCATGCCGCGACGGTGGGCCAACTCTGTTCTGCCGCTTTGGTTCCCACGACGAGACCGAAGTGCCCAGTGCGGATCCGGGCCTCGTACACCTCGGCGTTAGGCGCCGCCCGCCGGATCCCCCGCACCGAGGCCGGCTGACCGATGTCGTCGACCTCGCCGACGAAAGCCAGTATCGGGCAGCTGATGTCGGTCAGCGTGACCATCTGACCGTTCACGGCGAAACCGCCGGTCATCATCCGGTTGTGCGCGATGAACTGTTTGAGGAGCTCGGAGATCGCCGGACCGGACCACGCAATCCAGCCCTCCCGCTCGAGGAACCTGCGCTGCTGCTCGCGCGGCAGCAGAGCCTCGCGGTCGTGCAGCTGACGCACGAAGTCGACCCGGGCCTTCGCGGTCTTGAGCGGGTCGAGCATCTGGAAGCCGGCGCGGGCCAACCAGCCCGGGATGGCCAGCCGACTGAAGACGTGGTCGGCCATGAAGTCCGCGATGGGCGGGGCGAAGTTTGCCGGGATGCCCATCGGCAGGGCGGCTAGGGTGTCCACCGGCGAACCGAACGTCACGATGCTGGCCAGACTCTTCGACCGCCGGTAGGCGGCGACCTGGTAGCACCACATGCCGCCCTGCGAGTAGCCGACCAGATGGATGTCTCTGCCGGTGGCGTCCCGGACGGTGTCGATGGCCTGGCTGAGCGCGACGATATGGTCGGTGAGGTTGCGCCGCATGCCGCCCTCGACCTTGTCGGGCGAACCGAAGTCGATGACCCAGCAGTCCAGGCCGTGCGAGTGCAGGATGCCGACCGCGCCGTCTTCGCGGGTGACGTCCCACATGTCGGCCGACATCATCATCGGGTGCACCATCAGCATCGGCGGGCCGACCGGACGCTGCCCCGGGCGGTTGTCGGGCGGGAAATAGCGCCGCAGCTTGTACATCGGAACGCTCTCGACGATCCGCGACGGCGACGGAACGGTGCCGGTCTCGAGGCCGCCTAGCCGCAAGACCTCCAAGCCGTTCTGCGCCGTCGCGACCAGCCGTTCCACCGGCCGAGTGATCATCGACAAGTTCAGGTCCACCGCTGCTCCCCACTCTCGACAGCTTGGACATCATGACACATCGCGGGGCTTGGCGGTTCTGGTCAGGAAGTTTGCTCTTGCGGAGCGGTTTGGCCGCCCCGTGATTACGCCGCGGGAAGCGGGTACGCACGCAGCTTCGCATCGGTCGCGGCGCGTCGTCGTCGCCACCTCGGTTGAAATACGCAGCTGGGCGCTCTGCCAGAGCCTGAGCAGCCATGCCAACGCGTCTACTCACGACGCCGTCGAGCGCTGGGTGCCGAGCCGTCCTGCGTGCTGGAGGTGGCCCGCATGGATATGTCGACCGCGAATCTGGGGTTCCTGAGTGCCTCGCGGCCTACTGCCACGCTGTGCCGCACGGCCGAGCGCTGCACACATAGCCAGGGAGCAGACCCGATGTTGCTGGTTGGCAACGGCGGCGCCGGTTCCAAGGGGACCGCCAAGGCCGAACATCTGACCGAGCGGGCCGCTTTACGACGTCGCGCATGGCCGCTTCGAACGGTCGCTGTCCGGGTTGACCGTGGTGGCGGCGCTCGTCACGATGGCGGAGATCTACTTCGAGCACTACAAGGCCAGCTTCGGCACCTCACAACCCGACCATTTGCCCAACCGGCACCAGCCAACCACGACTGCAACACCCTCAACGCCGCATACACCGCCTCCACCGAATCCCCCGACGGCGGTGCTCCCACACCCGCACAACCCCGCCACCAAACCCATTGGACTCCACCGACACCGGCGACCAGGCGATCTCGTAGAGTCCGCCGGACCCGCCGGCCGCCACGGCCAACGCGGCCGACAGCGCACCGATCGAGATCGGGCGGACCACCAACTCGCGCACCGACAGCACCGGCAGCCCGGATCCGTCGGTCACACCCGCCACCCCGGCCGCCGGCCGAGGTGTGACCCATGTTCGACTTGATCGATTCCCAGCCACAACGGCCGACCGGCCGGGCGGTCCTGCCCTTAGGTGACCAGGATCGCATGGGCCTCAATGGGATCGCCGAGCGTCGTCCCCGCCTCGTGCCCCTCCACCAGATCGACATCGGCGGTGCCCAACCGGGCATTCTCCAGCGCCGCGCGGATGACGCGCTGCTGCGCGGGCCCGTTGGGGTTGGCCAGCCCGTTGGAGGCGCCATCCTGGTTGACCGCGGAACCACGCACCAGCGCCAACACCCGGTGGCCCAACCGCCGCGCGTCGGCCAGCCGCTCCAGCACCAGCGCGCCGACCCCCTCGGAGAACCCGGTTCCGTCGGCGGCACCCGCATAGGCCTTGCACCGGCCGTCGGGAGACAGCGCGCTGCCGGCTGAACTCCACGAACATCGCCAGGGTTGCCATCACCGTCACACTGCCGAACAGTGCCAGGTCACACTCGCCCGACCGCAGCGAGCGGGTCGCCAGATGCAAGGCCACCAGCGAGGAGGAACACGCGGTGTCCACCGAAACGGCCGGACCCTCGAGGCCCAACGAATAGGCGACGCGCCCCAATGCGACGCTGAGCGTCGAGCCGCGCAGCCCGTAGCGCTCCAGGTCACCGGGCACCCGGCCCTGTCCCCCGTACGACCCGTGGAAAACCCGGCAAACACCCCTATCGTCGAGCCCCGCAACGTGATCGGGTCAATCCCGGCCTGTTCCAACGCCTCCCACGACACTTCCAGCAGCAGCCGCTGCTGGGGATCCATCGCCAGCGCATCACTCGGCGCGATCCCGAAGAACGCAGTATCGAAGTCGGCCACCCGCGCCAGGAATCCGCCGCTGCGGGTGTAGGACTTGCCGGTCGCATCGGGGTCGGGATCGAACAATCCGGCCAGATCCCACCCGCGGTCGGCCGGGAAGTCCGACACCACATCGCGGCCGTCAACGACCATGTCCCACAACGCTTCCGGGGAATCGATGCCACCCGGGTAGCGACAGGCCATGCCCACCAGCGCCATCGGTTCGCTCGCGCGTCCAGATACTCGCGGTTTCCCGCTTCATCCGCTCGTTTTCTTCAGCGACGCACGTAGTGCCTGGATCAGCTCGTCGGAACTGCCTAGTCATCCAACCCGGCCTTCATGCTGCCCGGCCGTGGGCGATGCAGCGACATCACGCTCGACTGCAATCAGTGCCAGCGCAGCAATACCAGCTCCGAACAGAAGCCGGGACCCATCGCGAACATCAGGCCCGGACTGCCGCTGGGGCGATGGTTTGGCGAGGGTGTCGCGCAGCACGTGCAACACCGACGCCGACGACAGGTTGCCGATTTCGCCGAGTGACCGCCACGTCAGCTCCAGGGCCTCCGGCGGCAGGCTAAGCGGCGTTGATCGCTTCGATGACCTTGGGGCCACCGGGATGACTGACGAAGGCGCCGATGTCGGTCGCGGTCAGGCCGTGCGCCCCAAGGAACCGGGTGACGTCGTCTTCAATGTATTGTTCGACGACGGCGGCCACGTCTTTGGACAGGATCGGCTCGAAACCGGTGGTACCGACGTCGTACCCCATCGTGCGCAGCGAATCGGGGTACAGGTGGCTGCGCGAATCCAGGACATCGGGCCGTACGCGTCGATCTCCGCGGCCCGACGATCGCCGACCGCGACCAACCGCGGCGGCCCGGTCAGCAAACAACGCGCTGCCGACCAGCCCGGCCAGCGACGGTTTGTAGCCCGGGTAAGTCAACGAACACAGCTCCACCGAGATCAGCGCGGCCGCGCCGTTGGGGGCGCCGCAGAGATAGTCGTTGAGACGGGCCACGCCGGCTGCGCCGGCGATGCAACCCAGCCCGAACAGCGGGGACCCGGCGCACGTCCTCGCGCAGCCCGACCCGCCCCCCGATCCGGGCGTCGATCGACGGAATTGCCAGCCCGGTGACCGTTCTCCGTGATCAGCATGCCGAGGTCGCGCGGGTTGCACGCCGGCCTCGTCGAGGGCCGCCGTCAGCGCCTCACAGCCCAGTTCAACGGCATTGTCGATGTAGATCGGGTTGGCCACACCGAAGTCGGACAGCGACGGATACCGCTCCAGCGGGATCACCAGGTGGCGGCTGTTGACCTTCGAGCTGGTGTGCAGCTGCCGAACGATGTCCTCATAGCCCTCGAACTCAGGAACGCTCACGAAGAAGTCCGTAGTTCTCGCTGGGAGTAGCGATACGGAGGTAGGGCACCTTAGACGCCCGCGATGACGCTCATTGGCCCCTTGGTGATGACACGCATGTTGAGCCATTCAACCTTAGCGCTTTTAACTGGGAGTTAAACGATCTTAACGGGCCCGTGCGGCGGTAAATAGGCCCGATTGGTTGGCCACAGCAAACCGCGTGTCACGGACGCGGATCAGCGCCCGAATTGGTCGGACAACCATGCCCGCAGCTGCTCGCAACTGGCCAGCACGTCGCGCAGCTGAGCCGCGACCTGGTTGGGCGCGGTGCCACCGCGCGCGTCCCGCGACGACACCGAGCCCTCGATGGTCAGCACCTCACGAACCTGGGGTGTCAGCTCGGGGCTGATGGCGGCCAGTTCTTCGTCGGTCAGCTCCTCGAGCCCGACGCCGCGCCCCTCGGCCGCGCGCACCGCCGCCCCGGCGGTCTCGTGCGCGGAGCGGAACGGAACACCTTGGCGGACAAGCCACTCCGCGATATCGGTGGCCAGTGTGTAGCCGGCCGGGGCCAATGCCGCCATCCGGTCGACGTGGAAGGTCAGGCTGGCCACCAGACCGGCCATGGCCGGCAACAACAACTCCAGCTGGGCGACCGAGTCGAACACCGGCTCCTTATCTTCCTGCAGGTCCCGGTTGTAGGCCAGCGGCTGGGCCTTCAACGTGGCGAGCAACCCCGCGAGATTGCCGATCAACCGCCCGGATTTGCCGCGCGCCAGTTCGGCGATGTCGGGGTTTTTCTTCTGCGGCATGATCGAACTACCCGTCGACCAGGAGTCGTGCAGCGTGACGTAGCCGAACTCCGTAGAGCTCCACAGGATGATGTCCTCGGCCAGCCGGGATAAGTCGACACCGATCATCGCGAAGACGAACGCCGCCTCGGCCGCGAAGTCCCGGGCGGCCGTCGCGACGACGGAGTTGGCCGCGGCGGTCGCAAAACCCAGGTCCGCGGCGATGGCGTCGGGGTCCAGGCCCAGCGACAAGCCGGCCAGCGCCCCCGAACCATACGGCGACACCGCCGCACGCTTGTCGAAGTCGGCGAGGCGCTCCACGTCGCGCAGCAGCGGGTGGGCGTGCGCGAGCAGGTGTTGGGCCAGCAGGATCGGCTGGGCGGACTGCAGGTGGGTCTTGCCGGGCATGATGGCGGTCGAGTGCTCGCCGGCCTGACCGGCCAGCGCGGCGACGACGTCGAGGGCTCCGGCCGCGACCCGTCGTACCGCGTCGCGAAGCCACATCCGGAACAGCGTGGCCACCTGGTCGTTGCGGGACCGCCCGGCGCGCAGCCGGCCACCCAAGTCGGCGCCCACCCGGTCGATCAGGCCGCGTTCCAGCGCCGCGTGCACGTCCTCGTCGGTGACCAGCGGCGTGAAGCTGCCGTCCAC
>NZ_LR655731.1 GCF_902168065.1 Mycobacterium tilburgii
CGGCGCCACGGGTTTCGACGAACACCACATGGTCGATCAGCAACGCGCTACCGGCGTCGTCCCACAAGTTCGAGGCGGACTGGGTGAGGAACTGCCGGGCGGCCAGATGCCGGTTGGCGGGATCTGCAGAAGCTGTCGACCACCGATCCACACAGCAGGCAATTGCTTGCTGCACAGATCATTTGGACCATGGCCCGGGCCGATATCCGCGGCCCGTATGTGATCAACACCGATGGGGCGCCGCTAGATGACAGGTTCGCCGAAGGCTGGACCACCTCCGACGTCGCGGCCACCGACCCGGGGGTGGCCGACGGCGCCGGTGCGGGGTTGCACGCGCTGGTGAACGGGTCGCTGGTGGGTCTGGACGGGCAGCGGTCGGTCACGGTGCCCGGAGCTTTCGGCCGGATGGGCAATCAGACGCTGGCCACGCTGTCCCGCAGCGGGCGGCAGGTGGCATCCGTGGTGACCCTGCATCGCGGCGCCCCCGATATGACCGAGTCGCTGTGGATCGGTGATCTCGGCGGCGAGGCGGTGCAATCCGCCGACGGGCACAGCCTGACGCGGCCCAGTTGGGCGCTGGACGACGCGGTCTGGGTGGTGGTCGACGGCAACAACGTGCTGCGCGCCATTCAGGAGCCGGCGTCCGGGCAACCCGCCCGGCTCCCAGTGGATTCCGGGGCGGTGGCGAGTAAGTTCCCGGGACCGATCACCGACCTGCAGCTGTCCCGGGACGGCACCCGGGCGGCGATGGTGATCGGCGGCGAGGTCATCCTTGCCGGCGTGGAACAGACCCAGGCGGGTCAGTACGCGCTGACCTATCCACGGCGGTTGGGTTTCGGGTTGGGCAACACCGTGGTGTCCCTGTACTGGCGGACCGGCGACGACATCGTGGTGACGCGCAACGACGTTGCCCATCCGGTGTCGTATGTGAACCTCGACGGGGTGAATTCCGACGCGCCGGCCCACGGTCTGCAAATCCCGTTGACGGCGATCGCGGCCAACCCGTCGACCGTCTACCTGGCGGCACCGCAAGGCGTACTGCAGTATTCGGCGTCTGCCCCGGAGAGCCAGCAGAGCTGGTCGGAGGTTCCGGGGTTGATGGTGCCCGGCGCGGCTCCGGTGCTACCGGGCTGAGTTCTTCGTCGCGATCTGCACGGCGACCTCGCCACCGCTCAGCGTAATCGGCCTGGCCGTCGGTTGCAGGCCAACTTCGCGCAGCGCAATGCGGCGGTATCGCTCGGAGTCCGGGCGGACGAGTTGCTGATCGTGCCGAAGTAGAGTTCGTTGAGTGTTGCGAATTGACGAATTGACTTGTGTGGTGGCTTTTCCTGGCGCGCCGTCTCGATGACCGCGAACACGCCGCGCGGCCGCAGGGTACGCGACAGCCGCCGGAGCAACTGGAGGTTTTCGGTCGCGCTGAAGTGACGGCCCAGGTCGGAGAGCAGCACCACGTCGCAGCGCCCGGCACTGAAATCGTGCAATAGTGCGTCCGCATCGAGGTGCACGATGCGTGCGTCCACTTCGTCGGCCGGGGGCGCCACCGACCCCCGGCTTTGGGTGTCCCCAGCACGACCGACCGCAATCGCGGATAGCGGCGGCACAGCGCAACCGAATAGTGCCCGCGGGAATCACCGACGTCGATCATATCGGTGTCTCCGCTGGAGATTGGGAGGACCTCCGCGACCTCTTGGGCCGTCAGGCGGGCCAACGCCCGCATGGATCGCAGATACTGCGCCCACTGCGTCCCGGTCATGGTCTGGTGCAACTCGAGCGGAATACCGGTCCGCACATAGTCTTCGACGTGAGCCATGAGTTGCCATTCGTCGAAGGCGAACAGCACCACGTCGACGATCGAGGTGGTGCTGTCTGCGAGCAGCCAGGTCCGTGCGGACGGGGTCAACGCGTAGCGGCTTTCGCGGTAAACCAAGTAGCCCGACCCGGCCGGTGCCAGCAGCATTGTTGGGTTGCCGCCGCGTCGGTTCCGTAACGATCGGCGACCTCGGCGACCGTTGCCGCGCCCTCGGCCAACGACTCGAACCCGCTGAGTCTGGTCGCGACCATGATCGCGCGAGCCCGGCTCAGGGCGAAGTGCGTCTCGAAAACGGCAACGGAAGTTGTTGGGACGATCCCGCTTTCCATTCCTACGTGTCATCCGGAATCATCCCGATGTGCATGTCAGGGGCGTCGTACTCGGACGTTGGCGGGGGCGATGTTCGGGTTGCTGTTGAAGACATTGTCGGGATCGTACTTCGCCTTGATGGTGGTCAGCCGTTCGTACTTGCCGTTACGGTAGGCGTCTCGCACCCGGGCGGCGTCGTCGTAGGCGAAGAAATCGTATAGGTCCCATCACTCTGCCATGCGAGACGTGGTCGCGAAAGTTTCTCGTACCCAATCGATGTGGGGTTTGCCCCGTCGCCGGGGGACCAGCGGGTGATTACGTTCAGAAAATGATCGGCGTGGCAATCGGGAAATGCGGTGTAATCTTCGGCCAGCCGGTCTTGGGCGCCATGCTGATAGCCGATTTCCATTCCCGAGATCCCTGCGAGCATCCGGTGCGCCGAGTCAACTAGCGCGCCGATGCAGTTGGCCGAAAACTCGCCGAGGTAACCGCCTTTCGTGAAATTGCACGCACCGGCACCTAGCAGGACGTCGTTGACCGACTGCAGCTCGACAAACGGTATCATGGACAATCAGGCGAAGACCGGTGCCGCGGCGCTCCACAGTTCCCGGTTGACGGCTTCGGCGTCGGCCCTGTCGCCGGTCCACGCTCACCAGCAAGCACAC
This sequence comes from Mycobacterium tilburgii, assembly GCF_902168065.1. Taxonomy (GTDB): domain Bacteria; phylum Actinomycetota; class Actinomycetes; order Mycobacteriales; family Mycobacteriaceae; genus Mycobacterium; species Mycobacterium tilburgii. Next base: position 2,785 of record NZ_LR655731.1, read on the forward strand.
CGGCACGTTGACCAGTTCGTCAAGGACACCCGGCTCGGTGAACGCACGCCGCAAATACAGCACGACCCTCAGTCGTCCGACGTGCGCCGCATCGTCCGGTCGTAGTGCGCGATCGCATCGGTCGCGTCCTCCAGGCGATACATCGCGGTGCCCACTAAAATCGATTGGGCGACAACGTGTGTCGAGAATGTGAACTCGGTTACGACGCCAAAGTTGGCTCCGGCTCCGCGTAAAACCCAAAATAGGTCCAGGTTCTCCTTCGCGCTGGCGGTCACTACGTTGCCGTCGGCCAACACCGCTCGGGCCGACAGGAAGTGGTCGCAGGTAAGCCCGTGTTTGCGGTTCAGCCAGCCGACACCGCCGCCGAGGGCGAGACCGGCCACGCCCGTCTCCGACATCACCCCGGCCGGCGTGGCAAGACCGTGAAGCTGCGTTGCCCAGTCCATCTCGGCGAGCAAACAGCCGCCACCGACGCGTACGGTTCCGGCGTCGGGATCGACGGCCGCCGCGCGTATCCGGCTGAGGTCGATCACCACCCCGTCGTCGATCATGGAATGGCCGGCGACACTGTGCCCGTCGCCTTTGACGCTCAGCGCAACACCGTGACGCGATCGCGGTCGCCACATCGTCATTGGTGTGGCATTGGACGATCAATGTGGGGTAGCGATCGATCCATGGCGTTCCAGAAGCGTCGTGCGGCTGAATAGTCCCGATGTCGACAATCGAAGATGTCACCGGTTAGCTGGGTATCCAGCGCGGCAAGCTGGCGATCCGAAAAGCGCTGAGCAAGAGCATGTTCAGCGCCGACCATAGGCACACTTCCGGTTTCGATGTTCGGTTCGCTCGGCACGAGCGCCAGGTGCTGCCGTCCAATACCCCGATGACCCGGATTTGGATCAACATGGTGGCGCTCTTCAAAGACCAGGTTTTCCGGCCCGACAGCCTGCTGAACCAACCGCTGGTCGGATCGCCGTTCCTCCACAGTCTGGTGCGCGGGTTTCTTCTTGCCGCCGGGCATCGCCTCCGCGACGCGCTGGCCCGGGACACCCGGATGATCGCGCCGCGCGCTATTCGCGCCGCGATCGAGATCTTCGAGGAAAAGGCGCACCGCAGTACACCGATGTGCATCGCGCATTGATCGGCTGCGGAATAGTCAGCAGGACAAGCCCCGAGGCCATCACCGCCTTGTCCAAAAAGTTGGTGCCCGAGCGCTTCCCGGCGGGCCGGGCGATGGCTACGCACAGCGACTTCGGGGGATATTTCTACCTGGTCGTCTCGGGAAAAGTCAAGGTGTCCTACCAGCGACACGCGGACCGCGAGATTGTGCTGATGTTGCTGGGGCCGCCGGAAATCTTCGGCACCGTAACACTTTTCGATTCCGAGCCACAAGATATGACAATAACCGCTCTTACTGAGGTGGTGGTGGTATCGATCACCCGCGACCAGCTCGCGGCCTGGATGAGAGAACGCCCGGAGGTCTGCGAAAAAGTCCTGCGGCTGTTCGCCCGGTGGGTCAAGGCGATGACGAACTCGTTGAGCGACTTGGTTTCGCCGACGAGCAGGGCCGGGTTGCGAGCCGGGTGTTGCTGCTCAAACAACGATTCGGACACCAGGATGGCGAGGTAGTGCGGGTGGAACATGGGCTGACCATCGACGATCGCACATCTTGCCGGTGTCGATCCGGAAGGAGTCGCGGCGGCGCTGCGCGGGTTCGAGGCCAACGGCTGGATCCGCCTCGGGCGGCGCGGCATCGTCATCGTCACGGGCACGCACTGAGCCAGCTACGACAGGTGAGTGCGGGGGAATCAATGATGTTTGCCCGATTTGCATTGACAGATCTAAGTGTTCGCGTGCTGGGTGCGCCGATGGCCGGTGGCCCGTCGACACCGGCGCTGGCGGCTGCGATATTCAACAGCGGTGGTCTGGGCTTTCTGGCCGCAGGCTTGCTGTCCGCTGAAGGACTGGCTGACTCGATCCTGGCCCACCCGGCGGCTGACGTCGTGTCCTATCGGGGTGGCCGCGGTGCTGGCCCTGGCGGCTGCATGATCGGCGAATCTCGCCGCAAACCGTGAAATAGCCAAGTAAGGTGTGAAGAATTCGCTACGGAGTTATCAAATCGGTGGCACGGCGAGCCGAACACGAGCTAACGTCGAGAACAACGTTCAAGAACTCTTCGGGATCCAAACTGGTTCCGACTCTCGGGTCGCGATTTGCAGGCCGAGACACCATGTGCGGAGGGGGTGAGTATTAACCTAGCACCGGCGGGCTGCCTGCGGTGGTGACTGTTCCGTCATCCATCTCCAACCCCGTCGGCGCATGCTCAACGAAGCCGGCACGCTGGCGCGTGCGACGCGAAATAGAAATGAGTTGTCACGTATGTCAAGACTTACCGTGGATTCCACTCAGCTTCTGGACGAGCCGCCGGTCGGCGCCGACACCCAGGAACCCGCCACGACCGCCGAGGTCGTCTTCAAAGGCCGGAATGTCGAGGTTCCCGACCACTTCCGGGTGTACGTCTCGCAGAAACTCGCCCGGATGGAACGCTTCGATAAGACCATCTATCTCTTTGACGTCGAACTCAAGCACGAACGCAACCGCCGCCAACGTAAGTCTTGTCAGCGCGTGGAGATCACCGCGCGGGGCCGGGGGCCGGTGGTTCGCGGCGAGGCGTGCGCCGACAGTTTCTACGCCGCGTTCGAGGCCGCGGTGGTCCGCCTGGAGAGTCGCCTGCGCCGCGGGAAAGATCGCCGCAAGGTACACTACGGCGAGAAGACCCCCGTCTCGCTGGCCGAGGCCACCGCGGTGGTTCCGCCGGCGGACAAAGCCTTCGACAAGGTGGCCGCCAACTGCAAGGAGTCCCATCAGCACGACGGCGCCTAGGACGATCACCAGTTCGGCCGCGTGGTGCGCACCAAAGAACATCCAGGCTACGCCGATGTCGGTTGACGAGGCGCTCTACGAGATGGAACTCGTCGGACACGATTTCTTCTTGTTTTACGACAAGCAAAGCGAGCGGCCGTCGGTGGTCTACCGCCGCCACGCCTACGACTACGAACTGATCAGGCTGTCCTGAGGATCGCTGCGTCGGCGGTCGGCACGTCCCCGTCCCCTAACATGGGAGTCGCTTAATACAAGAAGACTCCTACCAAACAGCGAACATCCCAAAAGGGGACAACACCGTGCTGACAAAGCTGCTGCGCCTCGGTGAAGGTCGCATGGTCAAGCGCCTCAAGCGGGTGGCCGATTATGTCAACACCTTATCCGGCGACGTCGAAAAACTCACCGACGCCGAGCTGCGGGCCAAGACCGACGAGTTCCGTAGGCGCCTCACGGACGGCGAGGATTTCGACGACCTGCTGCCCGAGGCGTTCGCGGTGGCTCGCGAAGCCGCCTGGCGTGTGCTGGATCAGCGGCCGTTCGATGTTCAGGTGATGGGTGCCGCCGCCCTGCACCTGGGCAACGTCGCCGAGATGAAGACCGGTGAAGGCAAGACCCTGACCTGCGTGTTGCCCGCCTATCTCAACGCGCTGGCCGGCAAAGGCGTGCACGTCGTCACCGTTAACGACTACCTAGCCAAACGCGACAGCGAATGGATGGGCCGGGTGCATCGTTTCCTCGGCCTGCAGGTCGGGGTGATCCTGGCCAACATGACCTCCGACGAGCGGCGGGTCGCCTACAACGCCGACGTCACCTACGGCACCAACAACGAGTTCGGGTTCGACTACCTGCGCGACAACATGGCGCACTCGCTGGACGACCTGGTGCAGCGCGGCCACAACTTCGCCATCGTCGACGAGGTCGACTCCATCCTGATCGACGAGGCGCGCACCCCGCTGATCATCTCCGGGCCCGCCGACGGCGCGTCCAACTGGTACCTCGAGTTCGCGCGGCTGGCCCCGCTGATGGAAAAGGACGTTCACTACGAGGTCGACCTGCGTAAGCGCACTGTCGGCGTGCACGAGAAGGGCGTGGAGTTCGTCGAGGACCAGCTCGGCATCGACAACCTCTACGAGGCCGCCAACTCGCCGCTGGTCAGCTACCTGAACAACGCGCTGAAGGCCAAGGAGCTGTTCCACCGCGACAAGGACTACATCGTCCGCAGCGGCGAGGTGCTGATCGTCGACGAGTTCACCGGTCGGGTGCTGATCGGGCGCCGCTACAACGAGGGCATGCACCAGGCTATCGAGGCCAAGGAGCACGTCGAGATCAAGGCCGAGAACCAGACGCTGGCCACCATCACGCTACAGAACTATTTTCGGCTTTACGACAAGCTGGCCGGCATGACCGGTACCGCCCAGACCGAGGCGGCCGAGCTGCATGAGATCTACAAACTGGGTGTGGTGCCCATCCCGACCAACAAGCCGATGATCCGCACCGACCAGTCCGACCTCATCTACAAGACCGAGGAAGCCAAGTACATCGCGGTCGTCGACGACGTCACCGAGCGCTACGAAAAGGGTCAGCCGGTCCTGATCGGTACCACCAGTGTCGAACGTTCGGAGTACCTGTCCCGGCAGTTCCAGAAGCGCCGGATCCCGCACAACGTGCTCAACGCCAAGTACCACGAGCAGGAGGCGGGCATCATCGCCGTCGCCGGCCGCCGGGGCGGGGTCACGGTGGCCACCAACATGGCCGGTCGCGGCACCGACATCGTGCTGGGCGGCAATGTGGACTTCCTGACCGACCAGCGGCTGCGTGAGCGTGGCCTGGACCCGGTGGAAACGCCCGACGAGTACGAGGCGGCCTGGCACGAGGAGCTGCCGAAGGTCAAGGAGGAGGCCGCCAAGGAGGCGGCCGAGGTGATCGAGGCTGGCGGCCTGTATGTGCTGGGTACCGAACGGCACGAGTCGCGGCGCATCGACAACCAGCTGCGCGGCCGTTCCGGCCGGCAGGGCGACCCGGGTGAGTCGCGGTTCTACTTGTCGCTGGGTGACGAGCTGATGCGCCGGTTCAACGGGGCCGCGCTGGAGGCGATGCTCAACCGGCTCAACCTGCCCGACGACGTGCCGATCGAGGCCAAGATGGTCACCCGGGCGATCAAGAGCGCCCAGACCCAGGTCGAGCAGCAGAACTTCGAGGTCCGGAAGAACGTCCTGAAGTACGACGAGGTGATGAACCAGCAGCGCAAGGTGGTTTACGCCGAGCGCCGCCGTATCCTGGAGGGCGAGAACCTCAAGGAACAGGCGCTGGACATGGTCCGCGACGTCATCACCGCCTACGTCGGCGGCGCGACATCCGAAGGCTACGCCGAGGATTGGGATTTGGACGCGTTGTGGACGGCGCTCAAGACGCTCTGTCCGGTCGGGATCGAGCACCAAAGCCTCACCCATCACGACGACGAATCCGAACGGGACGACCTCACCCGCGAAGAGCTGCTCGAGGCGCTCATCAAGGATGCTGAACGGGCTTATGCCGCAAGGGAAGCCGAACTAGAGGAACTGGCCGGCGAGGGGGCGATGCGGCAGCTGGAGCGCAACGTGTTGCTCAACGTTATCGACCGGAAGTGGCGGGAACACCTCTACGAGATGGACTATCTCAAGGAGGGCATCGGGCTGCGGGCGATGGCGCAGCGTGATCCGCTGGTCGAGTACCAGCGCGAAGGTTACGACATGTTCATGGCGATGCTCGACGGCATGAAAGAGGAGTCGGTCGGATTCCTGTTCAACGTCACCGTCGAGGCGGTGCCCCCGCCCCAGGTCGCCCCGATCGAAATCCCGGAGGGGTTGGCGGAACTGGGCGCGGCGGCCGCCGAACAGCAGGACGGCACTTCCAGTGCGGCGCCGGCCGCGCCGCGGGAACCTGTGCCAAGCACCTTGCGCGCCAAGGGCATCGACAACGACGCGCCCGCACTGACGTACTCTGGCCCGACCGAAGATGGTTCGGCCGAAGTGCAACGCAACGGTGGCGGGGCGCAGAAAACTCCGGCCGGGGTGCCCGCCGGTGCCAGTCGGCGTGAACGCCGGGCCGCCGCGCGCCAGCAAGGGCGCGGAGCCAAGCCGCCGAAGTCGGTCAAGAAGCGCTAAGGCTGGGTGGAGCGCACGCGGCTGGGTGAGATCCCGTAGTGGCGGGAGAACGCGCGGCTGAAGGCGGTGGGCTGACGAATCCTCACCGCTTGGCGATGTCGCCGACCGGATCGTCTGTGTTGAGCGGGTCGGCGTAGCAGCGAGCCAGTCGGCGGCACTGAATGTGCGCGGCCAGCGGCACGTCTAGCGTCTGCAACACGTAGTACAGCGTTCGCACCGAAACATAGTGCGCCACAGCGATTGTCACGGAACTCAACTCCGGGTTGCTGAGGTTTTACTCGATATACCAGAGCACCCGTTACGCAGGTTGCCCAGATGGCCGGCGGACAGTTTCGGTGGCAGTGAGCCGCCGATGTCGGCGACCATCTGGATCATCAACGTCGTCGCCTTCGCGGCGTCGTCGGGGCTCATCGCCGCACCGTTGACGCAAGCAAGGGCAACAGATCGAACAACGGCTTCACCCCGACGAGCTGACGGCTGGGCGCCACCCGCGCGACGCCGGGCTGGTGAAATGCGGGCAGCAGCGCGACTGCTAAGACATGGGGAAGTACCAGGGTCTGTGTCCGCGCCGTCTCCGTGATCTCGTAGAGCCCGCGAAATTGCTGTCCCAACCATCGGATCACAGGGCCGGCACACGAGGGCCTCTTCGCCCTGGCGGATGCACACGCGCCCCGGCGATCGGGTACTGCAGGTCGACGACGTCCCGCGCGGTGGTGCCTTGGTGACGTGTCGTGCGGGTGCCCGTATGGGGCAGCGTCACCTCGTCGACGAGCCACATCTGCCCGAGACGTTGCTCACGTATGGTCGTCGAAAACTGCTGGGATCTAACGTCTGCAGTGGTGATCGGGAACAACGGGTAGGGACCGCGGGGCATGTCGGAGAAGACATCGAGTTCGACGGCGAGTTGCGGCTGTGCGCTGAACTCGGCCGTCATGTGACTTCGAGCTTCATGCCAAAATGATTCCTGCGGACTGGCGGAATCATCAACACAGTAGGCGCAATAAATAGGACACCGAACGCGCGAGCGCGGCCGCGACCAATTGAGGCATCAGCTCATGCGGTGATCCGTTGCCGGAGCGCAGCATCGAGGCATGAACACCTCGCTCACACCTGCCGACGCCGCATTGGTGGTCTTGCGCAACCCGACCCTGCCCGTCGGCGACGACGAACGGTTCGTTGGCTTCGGGGTTTTGAGCCTGCCCTTCGCCAGCGGGCACTACCTTGCCCTGCGCTGCATCTCCGGTGCGGCGTTCGCCCCGGGCTACCGGTCGGTGTGGCATCGCGACGCCGCCGGCGGTGTGGGCGTTTTATGCGACCAACTCAGGGGAGCGCAGTTGCGTCCGCTATTTCAGTGACGCCACTGCGCAAGACGCGGTGCAATGCGCCATCGACGTCGCGTGGTCCACACCGTGGTCGCTGTTCGTCGGAATAGCCGGCGTGCTCGAATGGCATCTCGATCTGGGCTGTACCGTGTCGACGTGGTTGATGAGGAGTCGGTTCGCGGTTGCCGGCCTGGGCATGGACCAACCGGTTGGCGCTCGGCGTCCTCGGGCGGGCCGCCGGGCCGATGCTGGGCGCCGGGCGAGTGCGGTTGGCTGGACGGTCGCCGAACGGTCAGCGATTCATGATCGCGCCCAAGCGCTTCTGGGCGGTGACCCGGTCGCGCGCGGTGTGGCGGGGCGGAGGACCTCGGCGACGTTCGGCCGCTGCTCGCACAGGCCCGACTGGCCGACTTCTGGGGAGCGTCACCCGATTGCGATAGTGCGTTGCACGGTTGCCGGCCGTCGTCTGGGACGTGGGTCCGCCGGCGGGGCGGACGGTGCTGTGGGCGTTGTTCTGGATCGGCTGGGGCACGGTATTCCTCTCGTCCTTCCTTCATGATCAGCCACGTCGACCTGTTCGGCCTGCGCCAGGTGTACCTGGCCTGGCAGCGAAAGCCTTACCGCAACTTGGATTTCCGTGTCCGATACCTATACCGTCTGGTGCGCCACCCGCTGATGTTGGGGTTCTTGATCGCCTTCTGGGCAGCGCCCACGATGACGGTCGGGCACCTGCTGTTCAGCGTTGCCATAACGGGTTACATCCTGCTCGCGGTGCAACTGGAAGAGCACGACCTCATAGAGTCGCTCGGTGATCAATACCGTGCCTACCGCAGCGAGGTCCCGGCGCTGCTGCCGTGGCCGCGCCGGCACCCGAGCGCGACCGCGGGCCAGCACTGAGCCCTGCGCGTCAACCCCGCGTGTGCGCCCCGCGCCTTAACCTATGTGTAGGGCCACCACCTGCCACCGTGTTCCGTCGCCGGTGGGTAGCGGCCTCGACCCGCGCCGCGATGGCATGCATGCGCTCTCCCCGACTGTAGCAGCCGGAGATCTCCGCGGCGGTGCTCCCGTCCAGGTCCGCCGCCGGCTGCAGCCGCATCCGGCGCAGCACCGCGGCGCCCCGGTGTTCGGGCGCTGACCGGCTGATCGCCAGCACCGAGTCCACCAGGGCGGGCACCGGCAGCGGCGCAGCTGGGCCACCGGACGCCGGTGGTTGATGACCTCGAGCACCCGCCGCAGCGCGGCGTCGGCGAACATCGCCGCCTGCGCATGGCCGCCGAACATGCCGGTGTTTGCTCCGGTTGCCGGACGGCGCGCTCGCTATAGGGACGGCGGGTCCCGTGGCCGGCCCGCCGCGCCACGGGCGGCTGGTGGCAGGCGATCGCGATCGCGACACTTCGCGCATCGGCGGCTCGTACTCGACGACGGGCACCACGTCGAAAGGGTTTACGGGCAAGCGACACTCTCCAACTCGGCCCGGTATGACTGCGACATCAACGATGTGGTCTTGGCCGTGGTGACCGGCGCGCTGGGCAATTGGCTGATGTCGCGTGGCGAAACAGTGCGGTCCAGCGCGACGATCCGGGCGATGGCTCCGCTTTCGGCGTACGCCGATGGTCAACACGATTCGACGGGGCCGGGCCAGATGATGGGTCAGGTCACCCCGTTGCTGGTCGACCTGCCGGTCGGTGAGGGTAACGCCGTGGTGCGACTAGCTACTGCACAATCAGATCCTGGCGATCGGTGTGACGTCTTATCACGGCACGCTGTATTTCGGAATCAACGCCGACCGCGACGCGATGAGCGATGTCGATCTGCTGCCGGGGTTGTTGGCTCAAAATAGCTTGAGGAGCTGCTCGGCGCTTCCCGTTAGTTGTTGGCACTGAAAATTGCTGGGGGATATATCATGCGTTCCTGTGAGTACCTCCAACGACGGCGCGTCGGGTAAGGCCAAGAAAAAGAAATCGGCCGCATCGAGCGGGCCAAAGATTTCCGATGCCGTCTATGAATCCGAATTATTCAGGCTGCAAACGGAATTCGTGAAGCTGCAGGAGTGGGTGCGCCATTTCGGGGCGCGAATCGTCGTCCTTTTCGAGGGCCGGGACGCGGCGGGCAAGGGTGGTGCCATCAAACGGATCACCGAATACCTCAGCCCCCGTGTCGCGCGCATCGCGGCGTCGCCGGTGCCCACCGAGCGGGAGCGCGGCCAGTGGTATTACCAGCGCTATATCGCCCACCTGCCCGCCAAAGGCGAGATCGTGTTGTTCGATCGGTCGTGGTACAACAGTGCCGGTATCGAGAAAGTCATGGGATTCTTTACGCCCCAAGAACATGCGTTGTTCTTGCGGCAGACGCCGATATTCTAGCAGATGCTGATCGACGACGGAATTCTGCTGCGCCAGTATTGGTTTTCGGTTTCCGAGGCCGAACAGTTGCGGCGTTTCAAGGCGCGCCGCAACGACCCGGTCCGGCGCTGGAAGCTTTCCACAATGGACCTGGAATCGGTGTATCGGTGGGAGGATTACTCGCGCGCCAAAGACGAGATGATGGTACACACCGACACGCCGGTCAGCCCTTGGTATGTCGTCGAATCCGATATCAAGAAGTACGCGCGGTTGAACATGATGAACCATCTGCTGTCCAGCGTCGAGTACTACGACGTCGAAGAGTCGAAGGTCGACTTGCCCGACCGTCCGGTGGTAAGCGGCATCTACCAGCGTCCGCGCGAGCTGTCGACATACGTCGACGATTACGCGGCTACCTTGATTGGTCGTTAGCCGTGGGCGCGGACGCACTGCAGGTCTATATCCCTGCCACCCTGTCGATGCTGCAGCGGTTGGTCGCCGAGGGCTCGCTCTGGCCCGTCAACGGCACCACCTTCGCGGTGACGCCGGCCCTGCGCGAGGCCTACGCCGAGGGCGACGACGACGAACTCGCCGACGTGGCACTGCGGGAGGCCACGTTGGCCTCGCTGCGCCTGTTGGCCACCGAAGACAGCGAAGCCCAGGACGGCGGGGCTGATGGCGCCGGGGTCACTCGGGTACGCCGCGCCGTGCTGGCCGCCGAGGTCAACCCCGGTGAAGCCGGGGCCACGTTCCGGCCGGATCTCGACGACGCCGTGGTCCGACTCGCCGGCCCCGTCACGATAGACCAGGTAATCGCTGCCTATGTCGACAACGCCGAGGCGGAACCGGCGGTGCAGCGGGCGATCGAGGCCATCGATGCGGCCGATCTGGGGGACGAGGACGCCGACCTGGTCGTCGGCGATGCGCAGGACCACGATCTGGCTTGGTACGCCAACCAGGAGCTGCCGTTCCTTCTCGAGCTGCTGTGACCGGCGAATGTGACCCAATCTGGGCCGCCAGTCTGGCTACGGTACCAGTAACTTACGGTACCGTAGACTTTGTTATGGCCAAGAAATACCAAGCGCTCAACGCGAATGTCGTCGCCACCACGCGGCCGACGGTTGCGGGCGCGGAGCGGCATCCTGGCTGGCATGCGCTGCGCAAGCTTGCCGCGCGCATCACGACGCCGCTGCTGCCCGACGATTACCTGCATCTGGCCAATCCGCTGTGGTCCGCGCGGGAATTGCGCGGTCGGGTCGTGGCGGTCCGACGGGAAACTGAGGACTCGGCGACCCTGGTGCTCAAGCCCGGCTGGGGTTTCAGCTTCGACTATGAGCCGGGTCAGTACATCGGGATCGGCCTGTTGGTGGACGGGCGCTGGCGCTGGCGGTCGTATTCGCTGACGTCCAGCCCGGTGGCGGGGCCCGGTTCCGGCCGCGAGCGCACCGTGACCATCAGCGTCAAGGCGATGCCGGAGGGTTTCCTGTCCGCGCACCTGGTGGCGGGGGTGGCGCCGGGGACGATCGTGCGTCTGGCCGCACCGCAGGGCAATTTCGTGCTGCCCGACCCGGCGCCGCAGGCGATCCTGTTCCTGACCGCCGGATCCGGCATCACTCCGGTGATATCGATGTTGCGAACGCTCGTGCGCCGCAACCAGATTGGCGATATCCGGCACGTACACTCGGCGCCTGTCGCGGCGGGCGTGATGTTCGGTGCCGAGCTCGCCGGGCTGGCGTCCACGTACCCCGGGTACCGGCTGCAGCTTCGCGAGACGCGCACTCAGGGCCGCCTTGACCTGGGCCGTCTCGACGACGAGGTGCCGGACTGGCGTGACCGTCAAACCTGGGCCTGCGGGCCGGAGGGCCTGCTCGCCGCGACCGAGAAGGTGTGGGCGGCCGCCAACCTCAGCGACCGGCTGCACCTCGAGCGGTTCGCCGCTACCAAGGCCGCGCCGGCCGGGACGGGCGGCAGCGTGACGTTCGCGCGAAGTGGGCGCACAGTGATCGCCGACGCCGCCACCTCACTGATGGATGCGGGCGAGGGCGCCGGGGTGCAGATGCCGTGCGGCTGCAGGATGGGTATCTGCCAGTCCTGCGTGGTGCCCCTCGTCGAAGGTCACGTCCGGGACCTGCGCACGGGGCAGGAACACGAGCCCGGGAGCAGGGTGCAGACGTGCATATCGGCCGCGTCCGGCGATTGCGTACTCGACATTTAGAGGCTACTCATAGGTAACCGACGGAGTCGTAGGTTACGATAGCGTAGGTACTGACCGCAGATCGAACGCCGGGAAGTGAGAACGATGGCGATCACCGACGTCGATGTATTTGCGCATCTGTCGGACGCTTATATCGAAGCCCTGGCCGTTGAGCTGGATGCCATTCGCCAAGACGTGGAGGACTCACGCGGGGAGTGCGATGCCCGCTACATCCGTCGCGCCATCGCGGCACAGCGGGCGCTAGAGGTGACCGGACGCTTGCTGCTGGCCGCGAGCTCGCGGCGCTCGGCATGGTGGGCAGGCACGGTGACCCTGGCCGTGGCCAAGATCATCGAGAACATGGAGATCGGCCACAACGTCATGCACGGCCAGTGGGACTGGATGAATGATCCGGAGATCCACTCCTCGACGTGGGAGTGGGACATGACCGGGTCGTCGAAGCACTGGCGTTACACCCACAACTTCGTGCACCACAAGTACACCAACATCCTCGACATGGATCACGACGTCGGCTACGGCATGCTTCGTGTCACCCGCGATCAGCGGTGGCGACGGTACAACGCCCTCAACCTGGTGTGGAACACCTTGCTGACCATCGGCTTTGAATGGGGAGTCGCGGTCCAGCACTTGGAGGTCGGCAAGATCCTCAAGGGCCGGCTGGACCGCGAGGAGCGTCGCAGCCGGCTGCGGGAGTTCTCCGGCAAGGCCGGGCACCAGGTGGTCAAGGACTATGTCGCGTTTCCGGCGCTGACGTCGTTGTCCCCGGGCGCGACCTACACATCCACATTGAAGGCCAACGCACTGGCGAACGTGATCCGCAACGTGTGGGCCAATGCGGTGATCTTCTGCGGCCATTTCCCGGACGGCGCCGAGAAGTTCACCCAGACCGACATGATCGGCGAAACGAAGGGCCAGTGGTACCTGCGCCAAATGCTCGGCAGCGCCAACTTCGACGCCGGGCCGGCGCTGCGGTTCATGAGCGGTAACCTGTGTCATCAGATCGAGCACCACTTGTACCCCGACCTGCCCAGCAATCGGCTGCACGAGATCTCGGGGCGGGTGCGCGAGGTCTGTGACAAGTACGACTTGCCTTACACCACAGGCTCTTTCTTGGTGCAGTATGGGAAGACCTGGCGTACACTGGCCAAGTTGTCGCTGCCCAACAGGTACTTGCGGGACGACGCCGACAACGCGCCGGAGACCCGCAGTGAGCGCATGTTTGAAGCGCTGGGGCCGGGTTTTGCGGGTACCGACCCCGCGACCGGGCGCTGGCGCGGGCTCAAGACCGCCATCGCCACCGTGCGCGGCTGGCGGCGCAGCCAAACCGCCAGCCGACCCCGGGGACTGGTGGCCTAGCTTTAGCTCGGCGTTTCCGCGGGTTGGCCATACTGGAAGCGTGCGGGTGTTCGTCGGATCGCAGGTGTCCCACTGGGACTTCCCGCGGAACACCGCCAGCGCCGCGTCGATAGCCGAATTCGGTTGTGAGAACGGGCTTGCCGTCGCCGATCTGTTCGAGGGATCCGGCCCCTGACCGCCAGGGCCTGCACGACCACACTCGCACGATCGTGGGGCGCAAGAGCTGGCGATCGCGACCAACCTGGTGCGGTTGCTGGGCGAGGAGCACGGCGCGGCCGACCTAGGGGTGCGAGTCGGCAACAACTATCACGCCGGATCGCTCGGCATCTTCGGCTTCGCCTGCCTGATCAGTTCGACGCTGGGCGATGCCATGGCGCGTTTGCCGGCAGCACAGCTGGACAGCCCGCTGCCGCGGGCCAGCGAGATGAGCGTGGCCATGTGCGAACAGCAGTGCCGAGACCTGTTGGAACGCCAACGCGAAACGCACCGGGGCGGCTCAGCGGGTCCGCGAGCGACTGGCGTCGATCGACGGCGAGCCCCACACGATCGCAGCCGTGGCTCGGCACCTGGCGGTGAGCGAGCGGACGTTGCGGCGACGGCTGGCCGAGGAGAATACCAGCTTCCGGGAACTGGCCGACGAGGTGCACCGGGTGCTGGCCGAGGAGCTGCTGGGCACCGGCGCGCTGTCGGTGGACGACATCGCGCTGCGGCTGGGCTATGGAGGCGACCAGCTTCATCGCCACCTTCAAACGTTGAACCGGCACCACGCCCGCCGATATCAGCGTTCGATGACGCCCCGCGCTCGACTCGTGGCCGGAATTATTGATTCAGTGTCCGGGTCCGGCGACGCGGACGGCCACGATGGAGTCATGACTTCGATAACTCGCCCTCGCGTGGGCTGGTGATCGGCGCCGGCTTCGGCGGTCTCGGGGCCGCCTACGAGCTGTTTAGGGACAGTCTGGCCGAGGTGACCGTGTTGGAGAAGGCCGATGACGTCGGCGGCGTCTGGGCGGGACAACACCTATTCCGGTGCCGCCTGCGATGTCCCGTCCAACCTGTACTCGTACTCCTTCGCCCGCAAGACCGACCGGGGACGCCGGTACGCCGAGCAAGGCCGACATCCTCGGCTATACATCCACGACACCGCCGACCGGCTCGGGCTGCGGAAAATGGTACGGACCGGAGTGGAGGTCATGTCGGCCTGCTACGACGAGAACACCACCACCTGGCAAGTCACGACGTCGACCGGTGCTGTGCACGAGGCCGACGTTCTGGTGCCCGCCGTGGGCCAGCTGTCGCGGCCTTTGCCCGTACAGCGTCGTAAGTAAGGGGTAGAGTGTCGCCGCGTGGGTGAGCAACCCGTCGACTTGTCGCCGGAAGCACTGGCGGAAGCGGTCAACGCTGCTCGGCAGGCGATCGGCCGCGCCGAAACCCTCGATGTGCTGGCCCTCGTCAAGTCCGAGCACCTCGGCGACCGTTCGCCGGTGGCGCTGGCCCGGCAGGCGCTGGGCACGCTGCCCAAGGAGGAACGCTCCGAGGCGGGCAAGCGCGTCAACAGCGCCCGCGGCGACGTGCAGCGCTGCTACGACGAGCGGCTGGCCGAGCTGCGGGCCGAGCGCGACGCGGCCGTGTTGGTCGCCGAAAGCATCGACGTCACACTGCCGTCCACGCGGCAGCCACCCGGGGCCCGGCACCCGATCACCATCCTGGCCGAACACGTCGCCGACACTTTCATCGCGATGGGGTGGGAGCTAGCCGAGGGCCCGGAGGTGGAGGCCGAGCAGTTCAACTTCGATGCGCTCAACTTCCCGCCCGACCATCCCGCACGTAGCGAGCAGGACACCTTCTACATCGCGCCGGAGGATTCCCGCCAGCTGCTGCGCACCCACACTTCACCGGTGCAGGTGCGCACTCTGCTGGCCCGCGAGCTGCCGGTGTATATCATCTCGATCGGCCGCACCTTCCGCACCGACGCGCTCGACGCCACGCACACGCCGGTGTTCCACCAGGTCGAGGGACTGGCGGTGGACCGCGGCCTGTCCATGGCGCACCTGCGCGGCACGCTGGACGCGTTCGCACGCGCGGAGTTCGGGCCCGAGGCCCGAACCCGGATCCGGCCGCACTTCTTCCCGTTCACCGAGCCGTCCGCCGAAGTCGACGTGTGGTTCGTCGGCAAGAAGGGCGGCGCCGGCTGGGTGGAGTGGGGCGGCTGCGGCATGTTGCACCCAAACGTGTTGCGCGCCGCGGGAATTGACCCGGAGACCTATTCCGGCTTCGCGTTCGGGATGGGACTGGAACGCACGCTGCAATTCCGCAACGGCATCCTCGACATGCGCGACATGGTCGAGGGAGACATCCGCTTTTCGCTGCCGTTTGGGGTGGGCCTGTAATGCGCATTCCGTACAGCTGGTTACGCGAAGTCGTCGCGCTCGGCGCGCCAGGCTGGGATCCCGGACCCGGCGAGGTCGAGCAGACACTGGTGCGTATCGGTCACGAGGTCGAGGACGTCATAGCGCTCGGCCCGGTCGATGGGCCGTTGACCGTGGGTCGGGTGAACGCCATCGAGGAGCTCACCGGATTCAAGAAGCCGATCCGCGCCTGCCTGGTGGACGTCGGTGACGGTCATGATCGTGGAATAGTTTGTGGTGCAACGAATTTTAATGCCGGGGATTTGGTTGTGGTGGCGCTTCCCGGTGCCATACTGCCCGGCGGTTTCGCGATCGCAGCCCGTAAGACCTACGGCCGGATTTCCGACGGGACGATCTGCTCGGCGGCCGAACTCGGTTTGGGTGCCGACCATTCCGGCATTCTGGTGCTGCCACCGGGCACCGCCGAACCGGGCGCTGCCGCGGCCGAGGTGCTCGGGTTCGACGACGTGGTCTTCGACTTGGCAATCACCCCCGACCGCGGATACGGCCTGTCGGTGCGCGGCGTGGCCCGCGAGATCGCCTGCGCCTACGACCTCAACTTCGTCGACCCGGCGTCCGATGCCGTGGTCAAGCCGTTGCCGGCCGACGGGGAGGCTTGGCCGCTGACCGTGCAGCCCGAGACCGGTGTGCGCCGCTTCGCGCTGCGCTCGGTCACCGGTATCGACCTCACCGCGGTGTCGCCGTGGTGGCTGCAGCGCCGGTTGCTGCTGTCCGGCATCCGCGCCACATCCCCGGCGGTGGACGCCACCAACTACGTGATGCTGGAACTCGGCCACCCCATGCACGCCCACGACCGCAACCGGATCACCGGCGGTTTCGCCGTGCGGTTCGCCCGGCCCGGCGAGACCGTCGTCACGCTCGATGATGTTGAGCGCAAACTCGATCCGGCGGATGTGCTGATCGTCGACGACGTCACGACCACCGCGATCGGAGGCGTGATGGGTGCCGCCAGCACCGAGGTGCGCGGCGATTCGACCGACGTGCTGCTGGAGTCGGCGGTCTGGGATCCGGCCGTGGTGTCGCGCACCCAGCGGCGGCTGCATCTGCCGAGCGAGGCGGCCCGCCGTTACGAGCGGTCCGTCGACCCGGCCATCTCGGTGGCCGCGCTGGACCACTGCGCGGCGTTGTTGGCTAACATCGCCAACGGAACGGTGTCGCCGACCTTGACCGACTGGCGTGGAGATCCGCCGGTCGGCACGTCGGCCGACGACTGGGAGGGGCCGCCGATCTCGATGGCCGTGGATCTGCCGGACCGGGTTGCCGGGGTGGGCTACCCACCGAGCACCACGGTCCGTCGTCTGACCCAAATCGGTGCTGGCGTCGCCGAATCCGACGGAACGCTGACGGTGACACCGCCGAGCTGGCGGCCCGATTTGGTGCAACCGGCCGACCTCGTCGAGGAGGTGCTGCGGCTGGAGGGGCTGGAGGTCATCCCGGCGGTGCTGCCCGCGGCGCCCGCGGGCCGGGGGCTCACGGCGGTGCAGAAGCGCCGCCGCGCGATCGGCAAGGCGCTGGCCCAGTCCGGGTTCGTCGAGATCCTGTCCACACCGTTTCTGCCCGCCGGCGTGTTCGACCTGTGGGACCTGCCCGCCGACGACCCGCGGCGCAGCACCACCCGCGTGCTCAATCCGCTGGACGCGGATCGCCCCGAGCTGGCCACCACCTTGCTGCCCGGCCTGCTGGAGGCGTTGAGCCGCAACGTGTCTCGCGGGCTGGTCAATGCGGCGCTGTATGCAATCGCCCAGGTGGTCCAGCCGACCGAACACACCCGCGGCATCGAGCTTATCCCGGTCCACCGGCGCCCTACCGACGCCGAGATCGCCGCGGTCGACGCGTCGCTGCCGCGGCAGCCGCAACACGTCGCGGCCGTGCTCACCGGGTTGCGCGAACCGCGCGGACCGTGGGGCCCTGGCCGGGCGACCGACGCCGCGGACGCGCTCGACGCGGTGCGGACCATCGCGCGTGCCGGCGAGATCGACGTCACGCTGCGGGCGGCGCAGCACCTGCCGTGGCATCCCGGGCGGTGCGCCGAGGTGCTGGTCGGACAGACGGTGGTCGGGTATGCCGGTCAGCTGCATCCCGGGGTCATCGAGCGGTCCGGGTTGCCGACGGGCACCTGCGCGCTGGAACTGAACCTCGACGCGCTGCCTATCACGGTGACGCTGCCGGCGCCCCGGGTGTCGCCGTTTCCGGCCGTGTTCCAGGACGTCAGCCTGGTGGTGGAAGCGCACGTACCGGCGCAGGCGGTGGCGGACGCCGTCCGCGAGGGTGCCGGCGACCTGCTGGAAGACCTGCAGTTGTTCGATGTGTTCACCGGCCCGCAGATCGGCGAGGGCCGCAAGTCGCTGACGTTAGCGCTGCGGTTCCGGGCGCCGGACCGCACGCTGACCGAGGACGATGCCAGCGCGGCGCGGGACGCCGCGGTGCGCAGCGCCGCCGAGGCCGTCGGCGCCGAAATACGCGCCTGAGCAGTGAGCATTGATTTGCAATCAACTGCATAATCATGTACAATCGGTGAAATGGCCGACGTGATACAGGTGGCGGTGGCGGGCGCCACCGGCTACGCGGGTGGGGAGATCCTGCGCCTGCTGCTGGGGCATCCGGCATACGCCGACGGCCGGCTCACGATCGGGGCGGTGACGGCCGCGGCCAGCGCCGGCAGCACCCTCGGCGAACACCACCCGCACCTGGCGCCGCTGACCGCCCGCGTGGTCGAGCCCATCGAGCCGGACCTGCTGCGCGGTCACGACGTCGTCTTCTTGGGCCTGCCGCATGGACATTCGGCCGCGCTGGCTGAGCAGCTCGGCCCGGACACCCTGATCATCGACTGCGGCGCGGACTTCCGGCTCACCGATCCCGCTGCGTGGGAACGGTTCTACGGCTCCCCGCACGCCGGCAGCTGGCCCTACGGCCTGCCGGAGTTGCCGGGCGCCCGGGAACGGCTGCGCGGCGCCCGCCGCATCGCGGTGCCCGGCTGCTTTCCGACCGTGGCGCTGCTGTCATTGCTACCCGCGGTGGCCGAGGACCTGGTCGAGCCGGCCGTCACCGTCGTCGCCGTCAGCGGCACCTCAGGCGCGGGCCGTGCGGCCAAGACCGACCTGCTCGGCGCCGAGGTGATCGGTTCGGCGCGGGCCTACGACATCGGCGGCGTCCACCGGCACATCCCCGAGATCGCCCAGGGGCTGCGGGCCGTCACCAATCGCGACGTCACGGTGTTGTTCACTCCGGTATTGATCCCGACCTCCCGCGGCATCCTGGCCACCTGCACCGCACGCACCCGGGCGCCGCTGTCGCAGCTGCGCGCGGCATACGTAAAGGCTTACGACGCGGAGCCGTTCATCCACCTGATGCCTGAAGGGCAGTTGCCCCGCACCGGCTCGGTCATCGGCAGCAATGCCGCGCAGATCGCGGTCGCGGTGGACGAGGACGCCGCGACGTTCGTCACCATCGCCGCGATCGACAATCTTACCAAGGGCACCGGTGGCGCGGCGGTGCAGTCGATGAACCTGGCGCTGGGCTGGCCCGAGACGGACGGTCTGTCGGTGGTCGGGGTGGCGCCATGACCGATCTCGTCCCCGCGAGCGAGTCGGCGGCGTCCGGGACGCGGCTGGTCCGCACCCAGGGTGTTACGGCGGCCGGCGGGTTCCGCGCCGCCGGTATCGCCGCCGGTATCAAGAAGTCCGGCCGCCGCGACCTCGCACTGGTGTTTAACGAAGGACCCGACTACGCGGCCGCTGGTGTGTTCACCCGCAACCAGGTGAAGGCCGCGCCGGTGCTGTGGACCCAGCAGGTGCTCACCACCGGCCAGCTGCGGGCGGTTATCCTCAACTCGGGCGGCGCGAACGCCTGCACCGGACCCGGTGGCTTTCAGGACACCCACGCGACCGCCGGAGCCGTCGCGGCCGCGCTGTCGGACTGGGGCACCAAGACCGGGGCCATAGAGGTTGCAGTCTGCTCCACCGGCCTGATCGGCGACCGGCTGCCGATGGACAAGGTGCTCGCCGGGGTCACGACCATCGTGCACGAGATGCACGGCGGGCTCAGCGGCGGCGACGAGGCCGCGCAGGCTATCATGACCACCGACACGGTGCCCAAACAGGTTGCGCTGCATCATCAGAACAACTGGACCGTCGGCGGCATGGCCAAGGGCGCGGGCATGATGGCGCCCTCGCTGGCCACCATGTTGTGCGTGCTAACCACCGACGCCGTCGCCGAAGCGGCCGCGCTGGACGGCGCGCTGCTCCGCGCATCCGCCCGCACCTTCGATCGGCTCGATATCGACGGGTGCTGTTCCACCAACGACACGGTGCTGCTGATGGCCTCGGGCGCCAGCGGCATCGCGCCGTCGCAGGAGGAGCTCGACGACGCTGTGCTGCGGGTCTGCGACGACCTGTGCGTGCAGCTACAGGCCGACGCCGAGGGCGTTACCAAGCGGGTGACGGTCACCGTGACCGGGGCCCGCTCGGAGCCCGACGCCGAACTGGCCGCCCGCGCGGTCGCCCGCGACAGCCTGGTCAAGACCGCAATGTTCGGCTCGGATCCCAACTGGGGCCGGGTGGTGGCCGCCGTGGGCCTGGCCCCCGGGGTGTTCGTCGATCCCGACCGAATCACGGTGTCGTTCAACGGGTTTGTGGTCTTAACCGACGGCATCGGTACGCCGAACTCGCGCGAGGTGGATCTGTCAGGTCCCGACATCGCCATCGTCGTCGACCTCGGGCTCGGCGACGGCGAGGCCACCATCCGTACCACCGATCTGTCGCACAGCTACGTCGAAGAGAACTCGGCCTACAGCTCATGACGACCAATGCGGCCGACGAGCTCCCCACCCAGGTCAAGGCGCAGGTGCTGGCCGAGGTGCTGCCCTGGCTGCAGCAACTGCACGGCCGGATCGTCGTCGTCAAGTACGGCGGCAACGCGATGACCGACGAGTCGCTGCGGCAAGCGTTCGCCGACGACATGGCTTTCCTGCGTAACTGCGGCATTCATCCCGTCGTTGTGCACGGCGGCGGCCCGCAGATCACCGCGATGCTGCGCCGGCTGGGTATTGACAAGGGCGGCTTCAAAGGCGGGTTCCGAGTCACCACACCGGAAGTGCTCGACGTCGCGCGGATGGTGCTGTTCGGTCAGGTGGGCCGCGAGCTGGTCAACCTGATCAACGCGTACGGACCGTACGCCGTCGGCATCACCGGCGAGGACGCGCAGCTGTTCACCGCGGTGCGGCGCAGCGTCACCGTCGATGGCGTGGCCACCGACATCGGCTTGGTCGGCGACGTCGACAAGGTCAACGCCGCCGCAGTGCTGGATCTTATTGCGGCACGGCGCATCCCGGTGGTGTCGACGCTCGCGCCGGACGCCGAGGGCGTGGTGCACAACATCAACGCCGACACCGCCGCGGCCGCGCTGGCCGAGGCGCTCGGCGCCGAAAAGCTGTTGATGCTCACCGATGTCGAGGGGCTCTACACCAGCTGGCCGGACCGTGACTCGCTGGTGAGCGAAATCGACACCGCCACCTTGGCGCAATTACTGCCCACGCTCGAAGCCGGGATGATCCCCAAGATCGAAGCCTGCCTGCGGGCGGTCTCGGGGGGTGTGCCCAGCGCTCACGTCATCGACGGCCGGGTCAAGCACTGCGTACTGGTCGAGCTGTTCACCAATGCGGGCACCGGCACCAAGGTGGTGCCCGCGTGACGCCGATGCCGGCGATGGGGAAGGAACGGGTGCCCGTGACCGAGACAACCGAGACGGCTGTCATGCGACAGCGCTGGGAAGCCGTGATGACCAACAACTACGGCACCCCGGCGATAGCGCTGGCCAGCGGTGACGGTTCCGTGGTCACCGATGTCGACGGCAAGAGCTACCTCGACCTGCTCGCCGGCATCGCGGTCAACGTGCTCGGGCACCGGCACCCGGCGCTCATTGAGGCCGTCACCCGGCAGATGTCGACGCTGGGCCACACCTCCAACCTGTATCTCACCGAACCGGGCATCGCGCTGGCCGAGGAGCTGGTCGCGCAGCTGGGCGCCGACACCCCGGCCCAGGTGTTCTTCTGCAACTCCGGCACCGAAGCCAACGAGGTGGCGTTCAAACTGTCCCGGCTCACCGGCCGCACCAAACTTGTTGCGGCGCAAGACGGTTTCCACGGACGGACGATGGGTTCGCTGGCGCTGACCGGCCAGCTGGCCAAGCAGGCGCCGTTCGAGCCGCTGCCCGGTGACGTCACCCACGTGCCCTACGGTGACGCCGACGCGCTGGCCGCCGCGGTCGACGACGACACCGCGGCGCTGTTTTTGGAGCCGATCATGGGGGAGAGCGGCGTCGTGGTCCCGCCCCCGGGGTACCTGGCCGTGGCTCGCGACATCACCGCGCGCCACGGCGCGCTGCTGGTGCTCGACGAGGTGCAAACCGGAATCGGGCGCACCGGAACGTTTTTCGCCCATCAGCAGGACAGCATCACCCCCGACGTGGTCACCCTGGCCAAGGGCCTGGCCGGCGGGCTGCCGGTTGGGGCGGTGCTGGTCGTCGGGCCCGCCGCCGATCTGCTGACCCCCGGCATGCACGGCAGCACCTTCGGTGGCAACCCGGTGTGCGCCGCAGCCGCCCGTGCCGTGCTGCGGGTGATTGTCGACGACGACCTGATGCGACACGCCGACGAAATGGGAAAGGTGTTGCGGCACAGCATCGAATCGCTGGATCACCCGCTGATCGACCACGTCCGCGGCCGCGGGCTGCTGTGCGGGGTGGTGCTGACAGCGCCGCGTGCCAAGGACATCGAGGCCGCCGCCCGCGACGGCGGGTTCCTGGTCAACGCCGCCGCGCCAGACGTGATCCGGTTGGCGCCTCCGCTGATCATCACCGAGGCCCAGATCGGCGCCTTCGTCACCGCGCTGCCCGGGATCCTCGACACGGTGGGCGCTGATGACTAGACACTTTCTGCGCGACGACGATCTGTCCCCGGCCGAACAGGCCGAGGTCCTCGAGCTGGCCGCCGAGCTGAAGAAGAACCCGTTCAGCCGTCGCCCCCTGGACGGGCCGCGCGGCGTGGCGGTGCTGTTCGACAAGAACTCCACCCGCACCCGGTTCTCGTTCGAGGTCGGCGTCGCCCAGCTGGGCGGTCACGCCGTGGTCGTCGACAGCGGCAGCACCCAACTGGGCCGCGACGAGACCCTGCAGGACACCACGCAGGTGCTGTCCCGCTACGTCGAGGTGATCGTCTGGCGCACCTTCGGCCAGGACCGGCTCGAGGCGATGGCTCAGACCGCGACCGTTCCGGTGGTCAACGCGCTGTCCGATGACTTTCACCCCTGCCAGGTGCTGGCGGATCTGCAGACCATCTCCGAGCACAAGGGACCGCTGGCCGGCTTGCGGCTGTCCTACTTCGGCGACGGCGCCAACAACATGGCGCACTCCCTGATGCTTGGCGGCGTGACCGCCGGCATCCACGTCACGGTGGCCGCCCCGGACGGCTTCACCCCCAACC